>NZ_AOIO01000035.1 GCF_000337555.1 Natrialba asiatica DSM 12278
ATCACGTGAATGTCCTCGTTGGCCGGGTCGCGCATGACGGGTTCGAGCGGTCCCAGACCGACGATGTCCCGATTCAGTCGGTAGCGGATGTTCTCGTAGGTTTCCTGGGGGACCTCCTGAATCCCGGGATGGAAGCGAACCTTGAGCCGCTCGACGATGTTCTCGACCGCCTCGCCCTTGATGTGGGTCGACTCGGTCAGGAGTTCCTCGATCCGGTCGCTGTACTCGGCGTCTTTCTCGGGGGCCGTCTTGCTCGCGCTTCGGCGAAGCAGCGAGTCTTTGACCGTCGAAAAGACCGATTGCTCTTCCTCCGAGAGGGTCGGCTCGACGGCGAAGTACTGCATCTTCGTCCCGACATCGCCGTAGATATGGCTGTAGATCGGTCCACCGACCGGATACAGTACGTTCGGATGTGACGTCTCGTACTCGGCGGAGGGCTCGTCGATCAACAGCGGGAACTCGCCCGTGATCTGTCTGAACTTCTTTAAGTGCTCGCGGAGGTGCGGGCGGCGAGCGGCTAACTCCTGGAGCTCGTCAGATGGCTTCGGCGTTCCCATTTCGGTCATGCGACCGTCACCCTCTAGGCAACACTCCGGTTCTCGATCACGATTCCCGTCCCCGACCGAACCGAGTACCCGATCCGGTCGCCGACCTGTTCGCCCATGCCCGCAAAGCGCTTGATGAACAGCTGCCGGCGGATGTCGTTGCCGACCTCGATCATCTCGAGTTCGATGAAGACGTCGGCGATGGATCGGAACGGACCGATCGCTTCCTCACCGACGGTCGAGGGGTCGACGGTCAGCACGACGATCTTGCCCTGGGAGATCACGTCTCGCAGGAACGAGATGATCTCGAGGGCGGCCTGTCGCTCCTCGTTTTGTCTGACCAGCGCTTCGAACTTCGGATCGTTGCGCAGGATGGCGTCGAAGGTGTCGATGATGATGACGTCCGCGGACCAGAGGGTGTCCTCGTCCATCAGATCGGTCAATAGGTCCTGGCGCGTCTGTTCTTCCTCCGTCGAGGAGAGGACGCCGCCGCTGTCTAAGTCACCGTGGAGGAACAGCAAGTTCTCGAAGAGGAGGTGTTCCTCCACGTTGTAGTTCAGCGAGTCCATCTGCTCGACGAAGCCTTTGACCTCGAGTTCGGTCGAGAGAAAGGTGACCGACTTGCCGGTCTCGCAGAGCCCGTAGGTGAACCGCTGCGAGATGGCGCTCTTGCCGGCACCGTAGTCGCCTTCCATCAGTACGATACTCCCGGTCGGGATGCCGCCACCGAGTTCCTTGTTCAGTCGGTCGCGGTCGTCTAAGCCGAGTGAGAAGATATTTTTGAACTGACTCATCGTCGTCTCGTCTCCTTACTGCTGGTGGGTGTGGTCGTCGGTGGTGCGTTCGGTGTCGGACACGCGGTCGTCACGGGTGCGGCTGTGCGTACGGTCGCGATCCCGAGGCCGGTCGTGCTCGAGATCCTCCGGCGCGAGCAGGAGTTTGATGCGTTCTACCTGCCAGCCATCGAGATCAGCCGGCTCGTCGGAAACGAGGGGCTTGGCGGGTTGGGCCTGGTCGGCTCGCCCGCCAGCGTCAGCGATCCGTCCGGCGTTTCCGCGGGCGTTACGCAGTCTCTCACCGGACGCCGACAGCACGACGTCGGAATCGACCCAGATCATCTGTCCGCCGTCAGTAACCTCGGGCTCGGCGAGTTCCGTTCGCTGCCCGTCCGACGGTGGGTGGGTCATCGACTCGGTGCCGGCAGACGTCTCGGCCCCGCCGGTCTCCGCGGACGACGCGGACTCCTCGGCCTCCTCGATGAAGATCTTCTGCGCATCGTTGGTCTCGAGGGCGGCCGCGTCCGCGCGTTCACCCTGCTCGAACTCGTCCGACCGCTCGCGGTCGTGTGACGGTTCGTCAGTCAAGGACTCCGTCGCCTCGTCATCGACGCCGTCTCCGTCCTTACCGAACGGATCGGTGCCCGGATCGAGCGGCTCGTCCGTGGTGAACTCGAGTTCGAGATCGTCGCTATCGTCCGCAGTGGCGTCGTCGGTTGCTTCGGTGGCGGTGTCGCCATCGACAGCGCCATCGACATCGACTTCGAGTTCGAGTTCGACTTCCGTCTCGTCGCTGTCGCCGGGAGCCACGTCGGTCTCCTCGTCGAACGCCAGTTCCTCGTCTGCGGCCGCAGCCGTTGTGCCCCCTTCTGCGTCCGCTGGTGGAGCGTCGGTCGGTGCTTCTTCGACCGCGACAGGTTCGTCCTCCGTCACGTCGTCCGTCTCCGTCGCTTCGGGCTGGTGTTGCTCGGCGGCGGCCATCGCCTGTTGGACCGCAATTTCCTCCGCATCGACCCACGCGTCGAACGGCCGCCGTTTCTTTTCCGGCGTCGCAATCTGGCTGATCCACCACAGGCTGCGCTTGTGATCGACGCCGAGCGAGGAGTGTGGGTCCGGGTCGCCGATATCCGGCCCGCCACCGAACCCGTTCAACACCGTCTGGAGGTGTGATTCGACCGACCCGCTCACCCAGTGAATCGAGTCGTAAAACCGGAGCGTTCGGGCCGCGCCGTTGAGGCCGAGTTCATCGACGAGATACTCGAGCCAGTCCATCACGACGAACTCGGTGTCGTACTCGGAGGGAATCGTCTCCAGATACGGCCGGCCGCCGTCGTCCCACGGAGCGACGGTGTCGGCCGCCGCGTTCTGAGACGCGCCATCTGCCTCCTCGACTAGGCCGTCTGCGGTCTCGGTCGTCGAGTCACCCGCAGACTCCGTCGTTTCCGTGTCCGTCGGCGCTTCTCCCTCGTCGAATCCGAGGTCGTCGGCGTCGGTCTCGAGATCGGATTCAGGTTCGATCTGGGACTCGGTCTCGTCCATTTCAAGCGCCGAGGAATCACTGTCTTCATCAGCCGTCTCCGCACCGGCCCCAGCCTCCTCATCCCAGTTTGCGTCGCCCGACTCGTACTCGGATTTCAACTCGTCGAACGAGAGGTCCTCGTCGCCGCCCATCTCACCGTCCAAATCCGAATCGTCGTCTTCTTCCGAATCCATACTCAGATCGTCCTCCAGATCGCCGTCTTCCTCGAAGTCGGTCCCGTCCTCGTCGTCGATGATGCTCTCGTCGAGGAACTCGTCGGCTTCGGCGCTCGCGATGTCGTCATCGATCGCCTCGTCTTCCACCTCGTCGCCGGAACTGTCGAAAAGGCTTTCGCCGCCGAAGTCCCCGCTTCCGGGGGCACCGCCACCGGGACCGGCGGTCATCGAATCCGCCAGCGAATCGCCCTCGACGAAGGGGTTTACCCCCTGAGTGACCATCTCGTACACCTCGAGCAACTTGCGGATGTTCTCCTCGATATCGTCGAGCGACTCGCTGATCTTCTCGTTCTCGCTTTGAACCGTATTCACCGTCGACGACAGGGAACCAACGTTGTTTTCCATCTCCTCGACACGGGATTCGATCTCGCTCGAGACACCACCACCGCCACCACCGTCCATGGCGTCCATCCCGCCCATGTCTCCCATCTCGTCCATGTCGCCCACCTCGCCCATCTCGTCGAGCGACATCGACTCGTCGTCGAGGAACTCCTCGCCACCGCCACCGAGATCGCCGTCGTCAAAGAGGTCACCGTCGCCGCCTCCCTCACCACTGCCACCGCTGCTCCCGCTAACGCTCTCGTCCGTTCGCGTCCCGGGCATCAACTCGTCGTCGCTCATACTACCAGCGAGGTCACCACCGACCAGGTCATCACTGCCGTTCCCGGAGCCCGAGCGGTCGTCGCCGTCTCCGAGTATATTTCCGATTATCGAGAGTACCATGGTGAACCCGTTCCGCTAGCGTCGTTCGTCCGCGCTCTCATCGCCACCTGCTGCCAGCCGCCGAATTGCACTCGGCGATCGGCTCGCCGCTCACGGTGGCACCAAGTCGTCATTCAAGGAAACTATAACAACCTACGTATTAAGTAATTGTGGCCGATCAGACAGCCGAGACGAGCGCAACGTGCCCCAGACAGGCGCTGTCCCTGCTCCGTGCCCAATGGACAACCCGTGCCTCCGGACGTTCCGACTCCCTCCTACTCACCTGCTTCTGCCCTCCTGTACTCGCTCACCACTCCCTCACGCGGTCACAGTACACTCACGACACTCACGCGGTCACATCCCTTTCATCACCGCCGCTGAACTCGTCTCGCCGAACTCCGTTCTCACACGTTTCAACCCGAACAAAGGTTTCTTTTTCGTTGACGTGGTACACCCAGTATCGATCGTCCCATGACAGATAGTAACGAGGGTGGCACACCGGATCCGAAGGAAAACGCAGACGTTCCGCCCGTTCTCCCCGGCGAACAACCGTCGGGAACCAAAGGCGGCGGCGCGCTTTCCCCCGAAGACCTCGACTTTACCGACAGCCCCTACGTCGCCGAAGTCTCCGACAGCCGCTACGTCGTCTCAGCAGACCACTCCCCACCCGACGTCACAGAACACTCGTCTCCGCCAGCATCCCGCCAAGACAGCCCGCAGACCCAAACCCAAACGCACTCACAGTCCCACACACAGGGGCAACCGCAAACCCAGCCATCACAGCCAGCCCGAGAGCAAGAGCAACAGCAAAACCAAACCCAAGACGCAGGCCAGCACCACCCCGACACAAAGCCACAACCACAACGACAGCAACACCCACAGTCACAATCACAACCCCCATCACAACCACAGCAACACCACCCACAACACCCACCCAGCCCCGAACACGCCCGCTCAATCCTCGCCGCTGAACTCGAACGAAGCGACGCTCGACTCGCAGTCGATATCGTTGCACAGTTCGGCACCGATACAGTTCGCCACCGAACGGCGTCGGACGACGTCGTCGGAACCTTCGATAACCTCGTACTCTGGTATGCACAGCACGTCGCGCGCAAAACACCCACGATGCAAACAGCATCGTTACTGCTCTCAAAATCCGAGTTCTCACCCGCGAT
Organism: Natrialba asiatica DSM 12278; assembly: GCF_000337555.1. Taxonomy (GTDB): domain Archaea; phylum Halobacteriota; class Halobacteria; order Halobacteriales; family Natrialbaceae; genus Natrialba; species Natrialba asiatica. Next base: position 4,954 of record NZ_AOIO01000035.1, read on the forward strand.
CACACCCTCGCAGGTTCGAAAGGCCGCCGTAAACAACGGACTAGACGAGTCAGCGACGATCGGCGAGTTCATCGCTGAACTCGAGTAATGGTGGAGCGAGACGCTGTCAAATAGCCGGTTTCGGGTCAGGTTCCGATGCGGTTTCGATACGGTGTCTCTCCGGTTCAGGTGGCGTCTATTCTCGACTCTCAATCGCGCGTTAGCCGCCGTTCAGGAAGATCACTGAGCCCATAAACAGGGACAACAGAATCGAGAATCCAAAGAGCAAGAGACCGCTCTGTAGTGATGCGATACCGCGATTTGCCGTCGGAAATCGAAGGTGGTCGTCCGTCATCTCCCAGTATCGGCCGTCGTTTCGGTGGAGGAACCAACTGTCTTTCGGCCGCAGCAGGCGGTGGACGACGGAGCGCAGTCTCGATCAGAGATCGACGGAAATTAACACGTCAACCAGTCGTTCCGTAAGCGTCCCCGTGATCGAACCGATCCAGAGCAATGCCGCGAAGTGAATGTAGGAGTTGCCAAAGTGCCCGCCGTCTGCGACGCGGAGGACGAGTGATGAGATGAACGCGTTGAAAATCAAGACGAGGACGATCAGATACCGAAGAATCGGAACGTCGTACTGGTTGGTATGGATAAGTGAGCCGCCCGCGACCTGTCCCTCCAGGTCGATGTTGAAACTCGACAGCATGAGTGCCAATTCGAGACCCATGAAGAACGCGAACGCCGAGGCAGCCGTAATTCCGTAGATAACACCGACCAGCGTCGTCGTCTGCTGCTTTCGCTCCTCCCGCAGGTTGATAATCTCGCTCATATTCGAACTGATGAGTTCACCGAGTCGTTTCGGGCCACCGCCCATCTCCCGACCGATCAGATACATCTCGCTGAACTTCTGGATCAGGAACGTGTTGGCCTCGCCGGTGAAGTACCGCCACGATTTCTCGGTGCTCAAACGCATGTTCAGTCGTCGGTAGAGATCGTCGATATTCTCGGTAAGCGGTCCGAAGTCCTTCGTCCGAAGGGTCGCAAGGACCTCGGTCGTCGTGCTCTGTTTTGCGCTCTCACTCGTCCCCAGCGCCCGGACGAAGTTCGGAAACGCTCGGTCGCGTTCGAAGGCCTGTCGCTCTTCGTACCAGAAGACCCCGCCGGGGATTAAAAGTGGAAGCGTCGCGATCGGCATGTACAGAAGCGACGGCAAGGCATCGATCGGAACCGCGCTCGCCCCGGGCACGAAATCGAAGAAGAGCAACACCATGCCGACGATGAGGAAGCCGCTCAAACCGAGTCCGATGACGGTTGACCCGAGTAGTCGCTTCTTCGTCGTCGTTCGATAGCCGTCTTCCAGATACCAGATCGGGTCGTCCGGCACGACGGCCCGAATAACGAAGAAGAAACCGATCTGGATGAAGACGAAGAGGACGATCACGATCCCCGTCGTCAGCGTCGGATCGTTTCCGGTCAACAGCGGTAGGACGATCGCAAACACGAGTGCGAACGTCATCGAGATGATCAACGAGAGATAGAGGTCCTTCAACACGTCCAGATTCCCGAGGGACTGCTTGTAGACCGTCGAGTACTTCTCGACGAGAACGTCCTGTTCCTGGTGGAGGAACTCGCCGAGCTCCTGGCCGGCACCGAGGGTGTAGGCCATCCGTTCGAGCAGATCGGCGACGGATTCGCTCGGCACGGCTTTCGCTCGACGGCGACACGCATCGCCGAGACTCAGATGCCAGACGTCGACGAGGTCGACGATGCGTTGAATCTCGTCCGCGAGTTCACCGTACTCCTCTTCGCGTGCGAGTTGGCGCAGGACTTCCATCCGGTCGATGTTCGTCGTCGACAGGATGGTCATGTGAATGACGAACAGGTGAAACCGGTTTTCCATCTCGATGCGGCGCTGGTCGACGGCCAGTCTGGGATAGCCGATCGCAGCGAAGAAGATGAGCAGGCCGAGGACCGGAATCAGGAGTTTGACGAGTAGAAAGGCGTCGAGAACGACGGCGATAGCGATCGTCGCGAGAAAGAACAAGAATGCCGGCAGCAGGACGCCGGGCACGTACAGCCGCGCCGGGAGATCCATCTCGTCGTACGCCTGAATGACGGACTTGCTGAGGTCGTTTATCGCCGCTGTGTTGTCCGCAATACCCATATGCGTGATCCGGTTTCCGCTCTATCGAGCGGCCGTCTGGCACAACTCTCGCCACTCACCGGCCCATGACGGCCGAGGACTGGCACTGCCGTCGTAACCGCACCTACTGCTGCTCGTCATACAAAACTTCTGGCTGGCGTGCGATGACGGCTGCAAAACCCTCGAGAGCAACACGTCGCAACTGGAGACCGAGTTCACTCTTCCCGCCCGAGTTCACCCGATGGCGGCGTTGCCTCCGGCGTCGCTATCCCCGCAATGTACTGGAGGCTGCGTTTGTGTTCCGCGTTACTCAACACCGATTTCGGCTCCAAGTCGTCGAACTCGGGTGGCGTCGGCGCAGCGCCATCGTCGCCGGAACCGTCTCCAAACCCGTTTAAGAGCGCGTGCAAGTACGTTGCGACCGGCTCCGAGATCCACTCGACCGACTCGTAGTAGGCGATCGTCCGCGCCGCCCCGGTGATCCCGGCCGCGTTCACGAGGAACTGCACCCATTCGAGCGTCGCGAGTTCGGCATCGTTTCTCGCAGGATGGCGAACCAGGTAGGGGAGGTCGCCGACCTCGCCGTTGGTGCCCTCGATAACGGAGTCGACTTCGGCGACAGCGGTATCGCCAGCAGTGCCGTCCGTGTCCGCCGCTTCCTCCGCGTCGGGATCAAACGCAGCCTCGGATGTCGCCTCCTCCTCATCGCTGTCGTCGACGACAGACGCGGTGTCAGACTCCGACTCGAGGTCGGCGGGCGACTCCGATTCGAATTCCGCATCGTCAGCGTCGAGTTCGAGGTCATCCTCGAAGTCCGCTTCCGCGTCGAGCGTCTCGCCGAACTCGTCTTCGTCACCCTCCTCGTCGGCTCCCTCGAAGCCGTCACTGAACTCGTCGTCAGTGTCGTCGTCGAGGTCATCATCGAGGTCATCGTCGAGGAAGTCTTCCGCCTCGGAGTTGATGATGTCGTCGTCGATATCGTCGGCGGGGTCGTCTTCGCCGCCGAACACGCCGCCCTGGCCGGCGGCGGTTTCGAAGGCGTTGCCGAGTTCCTGATCGCCGACGAAGGGATTGATCCCCTGGGTGACGATTTCGTACATCTCGACGAGTTTGTCGACGTTCTGCTCGACGGTCGTGATCGACTCGCTGATCTGTTCGTTTTCGCCGCGGACTGTCTCGACCTGATTTCCGAGCGAGTCCACCTCCTTTTCGATTTCGTCGAGTCGATAGGTGAGTTCGGTGTCGTCGGAGCCGTCGCTGTCGTCGCCGTCGAAGCCGAGGTCGTCACCGATCAGTCCGTCGTCGCTCCCGAGCAGATCGTCCTCCTCGTCTTCCGGGTCCGGTTCGTCACCGCCACCGAGTTCACTGAATAGCAGTAGTGTCATGCGTTATCCTCCCAGTAGAACGTAATCGTGTCTTCGTCGTCGTTGACGAGCACGACGACTTCCGTATCGCCGCGGACGTCGGCTGTCGAAATCGTAACCTCGACGACGCCGCCCGGGTTCCAGGTATTGGTGTCGGCATCGACTCGTTCGACCGCCGTTACCGTCGAGTAGGTACCATCGACGAGCGCGTCAACGACGCTCGGGTCAGCCGGCACATCCTTGGTACCGACGTTTTTTACCAGGACGCTCACGTTGTACCCGTCGCTCGTCGTATCGTTCTCGACTATCGCGTCCGGCTGTGACTCGTCGCTGATGATCGCGATGTCGGTTTTAATCTCGTCGGAAACGGTCCCCCCGCGCATTTCGATCGAGTCGCTTACCTCGCCGACCTCCATAACGACGGTTCCCGCGACCGCCGAGGCGATCACGAGACTGCCGATGAACATGATCAGGTGTGTCGCTGAAACGCTCGCCATTTAGTATTCGTCCTCCATCTGTCCTCTTAAGTCGTGATCGCAGCCGAATCGGCGACGCCGCGTTTCGTTGTTATCCGGACACTATCTTCGCTCTCGTTACCGGTAAGCCCGATCTCGTCGTCGGTCCGATCCTCGACGATTTCGATTTCGAGATGCGTTCCAGGAAGCCACACGTCACTTTGATTGCGCTCCGCGTCCCCCACTACAACCGCCGTTTCCTCGTCAACACCCTGCGTCGGATAGAACTGCCCGTTGACTACGACGTCCGTCATCGTGACGGAGAGTGACGTTGCGCCCTCGTTGGTGACGTTCACGATCGCATCCGTCTCGTTTGTCGCGTCGGTGTACTCGAACGACTCGATCGCGACCGCCGTATTCTGCCGTTCGCGAAACTGGTCGTTCTGGGCGGCAAACGCCTCGCCGGTTTCCGCACCGACGCTGAAGACGGTCGGTACGATGGCGCTTACGGCCAGGAGAAATCCGACCAGTATCACCAGCACTGCGCCACTCGTACTGAACCCCATTAGGTCATCGTGACGTTTCAGATTCTTAAAAGCCCTCTGGCCAGTTCGCCGTGCGATGAGAACGGAGCGGGTCGCCGCCGCGTTTGCCATCGCTAGCGATCACTCGGCGATGAACTCGCTCTTGGGGCAAGAGCGATCCGACAGGAGACGCTACAAGACCGGTGTTGAAAAAACAGGAAAAAGCGGTAGATCGGCGAGACCGGTTTAGAGTCGGACCGCTTCACCGCTGTCGGTGAAGAGATCGGGTGCGCGCAGTTCGACTTCGGTGGTTGCACCGGATGGCGAAACGATACTGAGCGACGACTCGTCACCCTGTCCGAACGGTTCCTCCGTGCTTCCGAACGGTTCGACCTCCGGATTGAGGATAATCGTGTAATCGTTGTCGTCGTCGCCGAGGACGGCCTGATCGGATGCAACGTAGTTGTTGTTGTCGTCGATCACGGCGAAGTGTCCCGAGGTCAGGTTCGTCGCGTTGCCCGGCTCGGTGCTGTTGAGATACGTACTATCAGTATCGTCTATCTTGGGCATGACGAGGTTTTCCTGTCCGTTCGGACCGACAGCTTGAATGATCGTCTCGTTGAGATCGATCTCGTCGGAACCGGCTGCACCGGTCACCGTCAGGTTAACGGACGTGATGTTCGTGGGATCGTCAGAATCGGTGTCCTCAACGATACCGACTTCGCTGGTGATGTCGACGCGTTCGGAAACCAGGTCCGTACTCTCTTCGCCCGTCGCTTCGGCCTGCGTCTGGAGCATGCCAGCCGTGTTGATCAGCACGCCTGCAGCGATCGCAGCGACCAGCACCATCGCGATGAACACGATGAGCGTCCCGATACCAACTTGACCTCTCTCCGTTGTTTCGTTATCGAACATGGTTACAGTTTCACCGAGCTATCCTCGTCAGTAATCGTGGTCGGAACGCGGATCTCCATCTCGGTCGTCGCACCGGCGTCCGTCGTGAAGATCACCGACAGTTGATCGCCCTCTTCCAGCGTGCTATATACCTCGTTAAGGGAAACGATCACTTCGACGCGGTCGCTCGTTTCGGTTAGCACGGCTTCGTCAGGCGCCCCGTCAACACCCTGAACGTTTTTGATTTCGACTCCGCTCCCGTTATCGGTCGTGAAGGTCTCTTCGCCCTCCGAGCCGATGAATTGCGCAGTCGTCTTGTTCAAGTCGATCGGATCGGAGCCGGCCGCCATCGCCATGACGAAGTTGAGTTCAGTGATGTTATTGTTATCACTCGCGTCGGAAACGTTACCCGACGCACTCACGATTTCGAGACGATCGCTCACTTGGTCCGTCGATTCCTCCCCGGTAGCTTCTGCCTGGGTCTGCAGCATGCCAGCCGTATTGATTAGCACGCCCGCGGCAATCGCAGCGACCAGCACCATCGCGATGAACACGATAAGGGTACCAATCCCCACCTGACCACGGTCGTGGTCGTTGTCTGTTTCGAACATAGTTGGTTACACCCGGGAGTCCCGGGCAGTACAGGCTGATTCAGACTGACTGTTATTAAGTCTACTTGCCAAACTTGACACTCTTAACTCTAACTGCCGATAGGTGGATATCTTAAACTTGGTGGCCGAATTAGACATCACATAATTAAATCTGGTGGCCGATCCGTTCGTGGAGGATCAACTCCGTCCCCGTCGGCCGGGACACTTATCTTTCCGGTCCGACGAGTTCAGCGCATGAATATCGTGGACGGCGATAAGATCGAGTGTAGCCGCTGTGATGAACTCGTGTTACTCGACGATGCGAATATTCTCGGGAAGTCGAACAATCGGACGTATGCAAAGCCGCTCTGTAACGGATGCCTGGAGAACGTTGGCGTGCCGCGAGGGTACGAATTAGAGCGAGACGTGAGCTATCTCAAGAGCGATTGATCGGTGTCTAGCACGTACGCGCGGGAGCGTGGGTCGGTCGTGAGAGCGAGTTCTGATTCGTAATCGAATACGCGTATGCGGGTGGTTTCGTCGAGCGGAGGCGGCGTCGACCAGGAGGAAGTGAGTAGCCGTGGGGGAGTCGCCACGCGTCGTCCGCCGTTACTTGTTGTTCATCGCTTCGCTCGCGATATTGCGTCCGCGCGGCTTCAAGGCTACCTCGCGCCGCACGCGGACCTCCTCTAACACCTGTAGCTCGATCAGGCGCTCGTAGATTTCCTCGACCTCGTCCGTATCGATATCCAGAAACTCCGGCACTTCGAACGGCGAGACGCCCGAGTAGATCGCCATCAGCACCTCCTCTTCCTTGCCGGAGAGATCGATCTGTGAGGCGTTTTTCTCCGCGCCGCGGTCCAGGACGGATTTCAACATCGCGCAGTTCTGGCTGGAGCCCGAAAGGTACGTCTGCACGCTCGAGCCGTCCTCCGTGTGCTCGGCCTCGATCACCGGCCGCTCCCGTGATCGAACCGTGCGTTCGTCGCTCTCGACCGTCCCGACGTCGTCGACCTCGATCTGGACGAACTCGCCGCTTTCGATCGCGAAGTTTGCGACGCCCTCGTTGATCTTCACGCGGGCCTTCCGCCACGAGGAATCCTGGACCACGCCACCTTTCACCGCCGGATGCTTCACGAGCACGATCTCGCCGTCCAGAATCGCCTTCTGGATCTGCAGTTCGAACTCGTTGACCGCGTCCATCGAGATGAGGTAGACGTTCGGCCCGTAGTTGATGCTGATGTAGTCCGAGACCTTCGCGACGGTCTGGTTGACGTCGTACCGGCCGCGAATCGATTGGATCTTCGAGAGCGGTATCGTCTCTTTACCGCTGTTGCTGACGATCACCAGCCGCTTGTTCGAGAGGACGAGCCGGCCGTTCGACCAGTTCGTGTCCGATAGTTTGCGTCCCTCGCGGACGACCTGCGTGAACTTGCCGGTGACGTCCGCGAGTTTCTGTTCACCCTTACTCATGCTGGGTCACCAGTGACTGTCCCGACGCCGCCGAGTTTCGACAGCGCGGAGAACCCTCGCTTGCGCAGTCGATCGCTATCGGTTCGCTCGACGAAACTCGAGAGACGGTTCCGAGAGGTATCGCCGCCGATCTTCCCCAGGACGAACAGCGCCTTGACCCGCAGTTCCTCGTCGCGAAGGTCGTCCTCGACGAGTTCGAGCAATCGCTGTTCCAGCCCGTCGCTGTCGAGCAGCGACAGACTCGTGGCGGCGAACTTCGAGGTCATTTCGTCGTCGTCGGCCATGGTCTCGATCAGGGCGTCCTGTGCGGCCGCCGTCGAGGAATCGTTCGCGACGCGCCCGAGCAGCCAGGCTGCGTTGCGCCGCTGGGCGGTCTCCGTACTTCGATCCAGGATTTCGATCAGCGGCTCGACGACCTCGTCTTCGTCCGCCGCCTCGAGTTCACCGACGATCTTCTCGCGGATCTGGTGGCTCGCGTTGGCGGGTGCCTCAGAGAGGAGTTGGACGAGCGAGAACATCGCGGTTCGGCGAACGGTATCCGCGTCGTCGCTCAGGGCGTTCGCGAGGACTTCGACCGCCTCGACGCTGCCGAGACGCCCGAGGGCGTCGACGGCGATGCGCCGGAGCACTTCGTCCTCGGCGTCGGCCACGTCGACGAGTTCGCGGAGCGCGTTGTCGGTGCCGATGTCGGCCAGCGCGTACGCGATTTCGATGCGGACGGAGTACTGGTCCTCGTGGAATCGGTCGGAAAGGGCGGGGACGCTCTCCGGGGATTCGATGCGCCCGAGGGCGCGGGCGACGCGCGTTCGTACGCGAGAGTCGGGATCGGTGAGCCGGTCGACCAACGCGCTGACGACGTTGTCCTCGCCGATGCGACCGAGGCCGGTCGCGGCGGCCATCCGGAGCTCCGGCTGATCGGCGGTCAGCCCGCGAGCCAGAACCTTCGCTTTCTTCCACTCGGCCAGGTCTTCGAGATCCTGTCCCGAGAGATCGCCGATGAACTCTTCGAGCGCGTCCTGGCCGTACTGGTCCAGCGCGTCGATGGCTGCGGCCCGAACCTCGTCGCTTTCGTCGTCCTGCGATGCCGTGACGAGCGCGTCGATCACCTCGTCGCGCGGCGAGCGCGGGTTCCCCTGGACCGAATCGTCGTCGGCACTCGTCTCGAGACTGCCGAGAATCTCGGCGGCCCGCCGACGGATGTCCGGATTTGAACTCGCCTCGAGATGCCGAATAAGTTGTTCGAAATCCGCGTTGCGTTCGAGTTCGAATAACGTCATGGCTGCGAGATCACCCGCCCGCGGCGGGACGACGGACGCGTAAGGTCGTCCCCGTGTGACAGTAGCCGCCCGGGTGGCATTGATCATCGGCCATGTCACTCATCGCTCCCGTTTCCATTGCTGGAGCCCGCCGTACTGTCTGACTCGTTCGGGTCCGTCTCGCCGGTGTTGGTATCAGTGTCGTCGGTACTGTTTTCACCGTCTGCAGTGCCATCGCTGGTATCGCCGTCAGCGGCCGTCCCATCGTCGGTCGCCGTCTCGGATTCGTTCGCTCCGGTCCCGGACTCGGTCTCGGCCTCGTCTCCGTACTGTTTCGTCCGCGCGATTGCGTTCCAGAGTTCGACGTCCGAGGCCTCTCCCGCTAAATGCTCTTCGGCCCACTGGGCGTTGACGGCCCAGCCCTCCACTTGTCCATCGAAGGGATCGGTCACTTCCGTATAGAGATGGTTTACGTCGGACCCGCGATCGATCAGCCCCTCGCTGAACACGCGATAGATCATCGCAATCTCGTCGTCGGACTCGGTTGCAGTCGTTGCGTCCGATTCGTAGAACAGGATCAGATCGTTGTCGTCCGTATCGTGATAGAGGTCGGCAACGGTAATATCGTTCTCCTCGAGCAAAAAGTAGAACTCGCCCGGTGTCGCCTCCGGGTCGTCGCCGGGATCGGTCGGATCGACGGGGACGCGGCTACCGCCGAACTGTTTGATGGTCCCTAGACAGCCCGCCGTCAGCCCGACTGAAGCGGTTCCGAGCGCAGCCAGGGCTGTTCGACGAGTTCGTCCGGCGTTCCGCTCGTCCGTTTCACCCTTGGTTCCCTTCTCACCCGACCCGATCGTCGATTCAGCCTTCAGACAGTCCCGGTCGCCTCCGTCGCTGCAGGCGGCTGTCCCCCCAGGATATCGTGGCATCGTTACGAACTCGTCACACCAACGGGTGAAAAATTCGTCGGCCGTTCGGGTGACGGCCGGGGGTGAACCGACCGTCGGCCCTCCGCCACACCTCGAATGGGCCGGCAATATGATATGAGTGGATTTCCTACTGGTCGGCAACGGGAGTCTCGACCTGGATCGGGGACGACGAAGACTGGAAAACTATGTCACGGAAGGAAAGGGTTACCGGCGGAGAGTCGGCGGAAACGGCGGCGACGAGTCGGACGAAACGACCGACCCAGACGAGTAGTCGATCGACCGCTCCGACGACTGCTTCTGCGACGAATCCGACCGCCGAAGGTCGCCACTGGTCTGTTCGGCGCGGTAGTCGCTTGTTCGTCGTGGTACTCGTGGTCCTGTCGCTCGGGACTGCGGGTTTGCTCACCGGTGGGATGGCCGCCGGTGCGGTCGCCGATCCCATCGCCGATTCACTCGCCCCGTCCGCGCCCGCGAGTCTCAGTACGTCCGCTTCCGACGCCGGTGAGTACGATGACACGGTCGTCGTGCGATTCGCCGATGATCACGTCGTGACCGGGAGCGCTGCGGAGTCGATGCCGTCCGATCCGGTCGTCACTGCGGGCGGCGAAGAACTCGTCGTCGTCGATGGCGCTGTCGAAACCGAAACCGGGGATGCGATCGTCGCCGGGAACAACACGGTTCGAGTCGCCGAGAACGATCCCGATCTGGTGGTCACCGACGGGGAGGTGCTAAACGATACGCTCGAGGTGACCGACGGCGGAATCGTCCAGACGGTCGAAGGTGAAACGACTGTCAAAACCGACGATGGTAATCCGGTCGAGTATACCGCCTACGACGAGACGAATTTCGTCCCGGAAATCGTCGACACGAACAGCCCCGGCGAGGGCGAAACCCTCGAGGTGACAGTCGAGATCACCAATACGGAGTACGGAACCGAGACGAGGGACGTCGACTTCACGCTTACGGACGGCGACGAAACGTTTGCAACGCTCACGGAGTCCATCGAGTTAGACGGTGGCGAGTCGACCACCCACACCTTCGAATACGAAACCGAACGCGACGATCACGAGGCGACGCGAGCCTTCGTGGAAGTGGACTACGACGGTAACGAGGACGACACCGATGTGACGATCCACGAATCGAAGGCCACCGTTACTATTGCCGACTGGACGCGAAACACCGCCGCCGGTGACGAACTCGATGTCACCGCCAAGATCAACCGTCACGGGAATTACCCGCAGGGTGAACAGGAATTCCTGATCGAGTTCAGGATCGATGGCACACACGTCACGACGAAACCGGTCTCGATGGAGCCGGGTGGACAGGCGGTCGAGACGTTCACATACGAGACGAGCGAGGCGGATTCGCCGTCGGTCGAGGCAGTTGTCAGGAGCGGACTTGACGGCGAACCTGACGACGCGGCCAGGGCCGTCGTGGAGGTCATCGGCCAGGCGACGCACGAAGAGAACGTTCGGGCGCAGTTTACCGACCGGAACCGACCGGACGAGGGCGAGACGCTCGAACTCGAGGCCGAAATCGAGTACGACCGCTCCGATCGTATCCCGAACGAACCGAAGGAATACCCGGTCGAGTTCTACATCGACGGCGAACTGGTCGACAATCGAACCGTCGAACTGAACGGTGACGAGACCGTCACGGAAACGTTTACCTACGAAACGGAGCAGGGGGATGCGCCGCGGGTCGATGCCGAATTGAAGACACCCGGAACGGGCGATACGACCAGACCACGGATTAACGGGAGCGGTTTCGACGTCGAAATCCTCGATGTCAACGGTCCCGTCAACGAAACCCAACCACTCGTTGCCACGGTCGGCATCGAAAATACCGGCGACATCGCTGGGGAGCAAGAAATTCGACTGCGTATCGATAGCGGAGCCGGCGATCCGGATCAGACGACCAGACACATCCGCGGCCAGAAGAACGTTTCGCTCGAGGTTGGCGAACGAACGACCGAACGCTTCTCCTATCGAACTCGTTCGTCGGACGTCCCCCTGACCGAAGTTGCGATTCTCAGCGACGACGACGAAGCGACGCGGAACGCGATGGTCCGCGCCAAAACCTCGCGGTACGAGCCGCGAAACCTGACCGGCGACTACACGAACGAATCGAGTCGAGAACTGACGCTTTCCGCCGATATCAACAACACCGGCACCGAACCGGGCGACCAGTACGTCGAGTTCAGCCTCGACGGTGAACTCGTCCACGTCGATCGGATGACGCTCGAGCCGTGGGAGTCGGAGACCGTCTCGACGACGATCGATGCGCCGGCGGAGATCGGCGCACACGACTTCGCGGTTGAAACCGACGACGAACGCGCGGACACGCTCGTCGGCGTCGGCGTCGAAGTCAGCGGTAGCGACCCGGATACCGACGGAACGGGGGGGAATCAGTCAGTTGATGGGGATACTGATTCGGGATCGGACGGTTCGCCGAACACGGCGACTTCCGGCGGTGGGATTCCGTGGCACTTCCTGGGTTTGAGCCTCCTCGGACTCCTCGTGGTGTTCGCACTGGCGGCCCTCTTTCTCCTCTACCGCCACGATCCGGAGACCTTCCCGCCGGAGCCGGCAGCCGTTCCGGGCATTCTGCAGACGGAGGTGAACTCGCTCGCGGCACGAGTTCGAACGACCGATCTGGCGCTGCTGATCGCGACCGCCAAGCGAGCGATCGGACTCAGCGCCGGGACGTTGATCGTCCGAAACGATCTGCCGCGCGCGGCGACAGTCCGCGTTCGCTGTCAGACGGAAACCAACACCGTGTTCCTCGAGGATTTCGAGTTACAGCCCGAGGAGCGGCGAGTTCTCGGCTCGCTTCCCGACACGGATCGGTTCAAGGTCGGGGCCGGTGTCGACGATATCACGTCCCACGAGGAGGTTTTCGACCGCGATAACGGTGACGTCGGCGTCGTCCTCAGAGCGGAAGGGATCGTGATCGGCAATCTTTCCTGAAGCGTCTCGCGGGCCCACTGTAGAGTACTAGTGGCCGTAAAAAGAAGAGGACCGATAACCACTGTATGACATATACAGAATATCTCTAATTCAGATATATTTGAGTCAACAGTATCGGACACTGTTTGACCGATATGGCGATAAACTGGGTATTATAGCCCTATTAGAGTGTTCTTCGGTAAAGAGAACTGTGTCTATTTCGCTTCCGGTAGTAAGAGCGTATTGTAGCGTCTTTCTACCGATATACTCGGCATGATCAATGCCTTCCACTGAGAATTATAATATTCTTTGAGATACAAGATACATGGTGTATATGAATAGCACTCTGTATTCGTTCATGATTGCCCAGCGATTGATAGCCCAACGGGCAGTAATCCGATCGGGCTGTTCTGTGCGAGTTCACTCAGTGAAGCAGCGTGGTCCCGGACGGAGAGTTGAACTCGGATCGAGGCGGGATGATGTAGTCACTCGGTGGACAGAGTAGGGAAAATCGGTCAGCTGTCGCGTTCGGGTCGCGGCCTGGGCGTCCGCGGATGAGTTTCGGCAATTCGAACTCCCGTGACCGCTTCCGCTCACGGGACGGCTCGGACCGAGAACGGTTATCTCGCGGTCGCTCGTGGAGTAATGTGCCGCAAAAGGATGGGCCAACTCGGATTTGAACCGAGAGCCTCCACCTTATCAGAGTGGCGCTCAACCTAATTGAGCTATTGGCCCGCGACTGCACTCGTTAGTTGCTCGGTGGGATGTTTAAGCGTTTCTTTCCGTTCGGCCCTTGGGATGCGCTACCGCGCATAGCGGCTGTCATCCTCCTCATCGTCCGAGTTCTCCGTGGACTCGTCGCTGCCGCCGAGATCGATACTGTAGGAGTCCTGGCCGTCGGTGCCGGTGTTGACGGTGTAATCGTCCGCACCCAGATCGTACGTGCCAGCGTCGGCGTTCGTGCTGGTGCCGGCTGTGCCCTCCGGATCGCCGTTCGGGAAGCCAAACGTCCAGACGGACCCGCTCGCAAGGCCGCCGGTCTTTTTGTCCGCGTAGGGCACGATCACGTATCGCTTGAGAGCCGCTCGGATCGGGATTCGGGTGATCGGAACCGCGATGAGGAATCCGATGAGGTCCGTGACGAGCCCGGGCGTGAGCAAGAACGCGCCGGCAGCGATCAGGAGCCCACCGTCGAGCAGTTGATTCGTCGGGGGCTCACCCCGTGCCAGCGAGCGTTGCATCTTTCGGAGCGTTCGTCGGCCCTCGGCGCGAACGAGGAGCATCCCCACGAGGCCCGTGAGGACGACGAGGAGGACCATACCGATCCAGCCGATGTAGCTCGTCTGGCTAACGACGACGGCGAGGAGCACGGCGTCGAGAAACGGAATGAGCAACAGTGCGAAGATCCACCGGAGCATACCTCGATGTAGCCGGCGAAGCATGAAAACCCTTTACTCTCACAACAGCACTCGATAGGGGTCTTGGGACAACGAAGGGCTTACGCCCGTCACCGGCCACCCTTCGGTATGGGAATCGGTATGGGAAGCGACGACGAAACGCGCGTCGAGTGGCGCGAGTGGGGCCAGGACGCCTTCGACGAGGCGGCGACGGCGGACCGACCCGTCCTGCTCTCGCTCACCGCGACGTGGTGTGATCACTGCCACGAGATGGACGCAGAGACCTACGCGGAGCCGCGAATCGCGGCGAACGTCAACGACAGTTTCGTCCCCGTTCGCGTCGACATCGACCGACGCCCGCGCGTTCGTGATCGGTACAACATGGGTGGCTTCCCCTCGACGGTCTTTCTCGCGCCCGACGGATCGGTGCTGACCGGCGCGGGCTACCTCGGTCCCGACGGAATGCGCCAGGTGTTAGACAGCGTCCGGACGATGTGGGACACGAAAGGCAGCGGTGCCGGTCGCATCCCCCGGCCGCTCCGAGAGGACAACCCGCCCGCCGGCGCGCTCACGAGCGACGTCGAGTCGGCGATGCTCGGCCAGCTAACGGAAACTTACGACGAAACCACCGGCGGCTGGGGCGACAACCCGAAATTTCCGCTCCCCGACGCGCTCGAGTTCGGCCTCAAGCGCGACCGGGAGATGGCGCTTCGCTCGTTCGACGCGGTGAGCGCGAACCTGTTCGACGAGTACGACGGGGGGTTTTATCGCTTTGCGACGGAGCGGGATTGGTCCGGCCTTCAGCACGAGAAACTCCTCGATTCGAACGGCGCGCTCGTGCGCGCGTTCGCGAACGCCTACCTACACACGGGCAAAGACGAGTATCGCACGCCGGCCGCGCGAACGGTCGAGTTCCTGACGACGACGCTCTGGAACGACGACGTCGACGCCTTCGCGAACAGCCAAGCGCCCGGCGAAACCGAGGCGCACGGACTCGATCCGACCGACCGCGAGGCGGCCGACGAGCCGCCGGTCGACGAGGTCGTCCTCGCGGGGCCGAACGCACTCGCGATCGAGGGGTTGCTCACGTACGCCGCCTACACCGACGACGAGCGCGCCGGTCGGTACGCAGAGCGCGCGCTCGCGACGCTCCGGACGGACCTGATCGCCGAGGGGACGGACACGGATCGAGGTATCGTCACCCACGCACACCCCGAAACCGTCGATGTGGCCACAGCCGCGCCGCTCCTCGCGAATCAGGCGCGAACCCTGTCGGCGCTAACGACGGCCGCGAGCGCGCTCGATCCCGCCGCCCTCTCGACCGCGAGGGCAGTCGCCGACGCGACGATCGACCGCCTTCACGACGAAGATTCGTTCGTCGACGGACCGGCGGCCGGCGCGGGGCTGCTCGAACGCCAACTCCGCCCGCTCGACTCGAATGTCGCCCTCGCCGACGCGCTCCTCGAACTCGCGGCGCTCACCGGCGAGAACGAGTATCGCGAGTTCGCCCGGGAGACGCTCGAAGCGTTCGCCGGGGCGAGCGACCGATTCGGCGTCCAGATCGCCCAGTACGCGACGGCCGTTTCCCGACTGCTGGAGGGGCCGCTCGTGATCGCCATTGCCGACGACGTCGGCTCAGACCTGCATCGGGCCGCGCTCCGACTCGCGGACCACGAGAAGGTCGTCGTTCCCGGCGCGGCCGCCGCCGATAGCCATGATAGCCTCCCGTCCGGCACCGCTCGCGTCGAACTCGGGGAGCGCGAATCGGCCACCGCCGAAACTCCGGCGGAGTTGAGCGAGGCCGTCCAGTCCGTTCTCGAGTAAGTCCGGGACTGAAACGCGGGTGTTCGGCCTGCGAGCAAACCACCACAGCGTTTATGTTTCTTCGGTTGGTTGCACCGACTATGGCCAGCCTCAGGGATCTCGGGCTTTCGGAGTATGAAGCTCGAGCGTATCGAGCGCTGTTGAACACCGGACCGACAACAGCCAAGGAGTTGTCACGCGCCAGCGACGTACCGATGGGGCGCATCTATGACGTACTAAACAGCATCGAGCAGTACAACCTCGTGCGAACCCAAACCGCGAGCCGGCCGAAGAAGTACGTCGCGGTCGAACCGTCGACCGCACTCGACCGCCTACTCGACGACAAGAAGCGCGAACTCGCGGAAAAGGCGGACCAATACGAGTCGATCGTCGACGACCTCTCCGATGAACTCGACGCGGCCGATCCCGTCGAGGAACAGTTCTGGACCGCCGCCGTCGGTCCCGAGGAGACGATCGACCTCCTCATGGAGCGACTCGCGGCCGCCGACCGGCACATCGTCATGGTCGCCGCGGACCCCGTCCCCGAACGAGATGCCCAGACCGTCGGCGATAACGTGCTCGCGAAACTCGAGGACGCGCTCGATCGAGGCGTCTCCGTCGATCTACTGATGACGCGACGGCTCGTCGATGCACTCTCGAAAAACGTCGGCGAGCGCTATCGAACGACGCTCCAAGCCCGGGACGATTTCGATGTCCGGACGAGCGCAGAAGTGACCGGTTCGTTCAATCTCATCGACGACACCGAAGTCTGCATCCAGGTTCCAAACCCCCTTTCCTCCGGCGATGCGTTCGGCATGATCGACCTCAAAGACCCCGAGTTCGCGGCGAACGTCCACGACGAGTTCGCCCCGCGGTGGGACGACGCCGAGCCGTTGACGTTCTAACCGACCTATTCGGAGCCGTTGACTTCCTCGCGCAGGGTTTGCATCTCGACGACTCGCTCGGCGTGCGCGTTGTGCTGGTGGATCGATTCGTCGTTCGACTGTTTCATCGTGAGAACCGCATCGTCCGGCAGATGGCTGAACTCTGAGACGACGCCCTCGGCCATCGAGCGCACGCAGTCCTCGACGAACTTCGCGTCCGCGTGGGCCGCGTAGGTCATGTGATCCTCGTCCGGCCGTTTGGCCAGGTTATAGATCCGCGCGCTCATCGAGTCCCGCGCGATGTCGATGACATCGTTCAGGTCGACCGCGGGATCGCCGCCCGATTCGACGGCGAGGGTCGCGTGTCCGCGTTGGGAGTGACCCGGCTGTGGCACCTCTTCCAGGAACTCCGTGATCGTCTCCTCTTCGACGCCCAGGTCCTCGAGCGTCTGCTTCGCGCGCGCGGCCGACATCCCCTGCGAGCACGGACAGACCGTCATTCCCGTCACCGTCGCGCCGATCTTCTCGCGTGTCCCCTCGTCCGTCGCCGTCGCCGAGGCGACGATATCGACGGTGTGTTGGGTCTCGCGGTCGCTCGCCGGCGTCTGCTCGCGGCGCATGAACTCGGCTTCCATCGAGACTTCGGCTTTCGACGTGTACTCGTGTTTCTCGAGCAGTCGTTCTGCGGCCTCGCCGCAGACTTCCTCGACCTGATAGGCCTCCTCGCGGGTGGCATCCTCCAGGATTTCGTCGATGACCTCCATGTTGCGACTCATGTCCGCGCCCTTGCGCCAGGCGGGGAGGTCGACGAAGACCTCGAACTCGGCCGTGAGGACGATCGGGCGCTTGTCCTCGCGAGCGATCTTGACGAGCTTTTCGACGCCGGTGACGCCGACCTGACTCAGGCCGACGGTGACGTCCGGCGACGTCGCCTGCACGTCCGGCAACTGGTGACTCATTGCCCGCATTCAGGGGAGCGCGCGATTATGCCTTTCGGAACGGTCAGTTCCCTCCAGTATTCCGGCGTTCACGTCCTCCGGTAGGGAACTCCCGTCTTCCTGTCCTCGCGTTCTCGCATCCTCGCGTCGTTCTTTAAGTGCTTCTGGTCACAAGGTATAGATACGACGGGTCACCGACGCGCTGTGCCGCGTCGGCTTTTCGCTGTTGATCGGTGTGACTATTCGTCCGGATACAGTTCCGTATAGCACCGATCGAATCCAGTGTCGCGTTCGTTCTTTAAGTGCCTCTGGTCACAAGGTGTAGATACGACGGGAGGTCGTCGGCCTTCGATTCTCGACTCGGTATCCTACTTCCCAGATAGTTCTCGGACGTGACGTTGCGCGATGAATCGAGCTTCTACACCCCCAGTGACAGTGATTTCGTTGGGAATTCTGCTGGAGCCGTTCGGCCACTATTTCCCGGCGCTCCTCGAGGCCGGATTCAGTTTCGAGGTCATCGAACCGATGTTGACCGACGAGTTCGCACGGGAGAACTCCGACGCGTATCGGACCTCGCTGACGCGGGTGCCGGATTTCTCTGTCTGCGGGCGAGTCTCTGAGCGGGAGTGCAAGCGCGAGTGTAGCTATCGGTGTGATCGAACGGGAATGTGAGTGCGAGTCGGGACGGATACGGTGCGGATTCGGACGAGGGCAGTTACGTTCGAACCGATGGTGCACACTCGTCTCGCGATTACGGACCGAGTTCAGCGCGCAGCCGTCGAAAGGTGGTTTCGATGGTCGGTGGCTCTCGATCGACCGCTTCGAACTCGGGTTCCCGCCGCGAGACGAGATCAAACGACGTGAGTACGGCGCGAGTGCGTATCGCCCGCGCGGCGAACTCGCGTTAGCAGTCGGCGGTCCTGACCGGTGCGTTTGAGTGCGCCGGAGCGGTGGCCGTGGCGACAGCGTCCAGTGGGAGAGACGCACAGGTCAACCGATATCAAGAACCGGGTTCCACGCCACCTCCCACAGGTGATCGTCGGGATCAGCGAAGTACCCCGAATAGCCGCCCCAGTCGGCTTCCCGCGCCTGTTTCACGATACGAGCGCCGGCGTCCGCCGCCTCGCGAAGCACCGTATCGACCGCCGCTCGATTTTCGACGTTGTGCGCGATGGTGACGCCGGCAAATCCGTCCCCCTCGGAAGAGACCGTCGCATCTTCGGCGAGGGCGTCCCGCGGATAGAGCGCGATCCACGTCCCGTCTAACGGGAAAAAGGCGGGGCCGTCGCCCTTCCGCTCGCGCATCGGAAGCCCCAATCCGTCCCGGTAGAACGCGATAGCACGCGTCATGTCCGAGACGCCTAACGTGAGGAGTGATACGTGTGGGTCCATACCGCGGATAGGCGCTTCCGAAGGAAAGCGCTATCGCCGATTCACTCGTCCGATTTCGGCAGGTAGCCAGCCGTTGTAGTACTCTGGGCGGCGATCCGAGACGAGTTCAGCAGTCTCGTCGCACTCCACGTTTCTTTAAGTGCTTCTGGTCACAAGGTGTAGATACGAGCGGAGACTCGCGGATCATCGCTTTCTTTGTGGCCGTTATCAGTGGTAGTGTGATGTCTCCACCGCCGTCGGTTCCGGCATCCGTTCGCGAACGCATCGAGAGCCATCTCGCAGCTATCGAGCGCGACCGCGACGTGACGATCATCGTCGCGGTCGCTCGGGGTAGCCGCGCCTGGGGCGGCGCGAGTTCGGCGAGCGACTACGATGTCGGGTTCGTTTTTGCGCCGAGCGATCTCAGTCGGTACGCACACCTCGAGGGGCCGCCGGAGACGATCGTCGAGGAGCGACGCGGTGGCGAAACCGTTGCCGGTAATGCTACCAGCGCCGCCGCCGAGATCGACTATGACTATCAGGGCTGGGACGTCCGAAAATTCGCGCGCCTGCTCGTGAACTCGAACGACGGGGCGATCGATCTGCTCCGGAGCCCGATCCGATACCGGCTCGCGTGCGAGCGTGCCGTTCTCGATGACCTCCGGTCGTACGTCGAGCGAACCTACAATCCGATGGATCTCTACCACGCCTACAGGGGGATTGCGACGAGCAACTACCGCAAGTACGTCTCCAACCACCTCGTCCGCGCCGACGACGAACTCTTCCCGATTATCGAGGAGACGGCGGACGGGTACGTCGTCGAAGCGGCCGATGGGGCGGGCGAGAGCGACGAAGCGGGCCGGAGACGGAGCGAAGGAAAGGGCGAGGGAACGATGTACGTCGCCGACGACGACGAGCGGTTCAGTACCACGCAGACGAAACCGACGGTCAAACGAAACCTCACCATCTGCCGGGCAGCAATGGCCGCTCGCCACCTGCAAACCACCGGCGAGCGCGGCGACCACGACCTGCCAGCGCTCGCGTTCGAGACGTTCCTCGACGATCAAGCGCCGGCCGTCTTCGAGCGCGAGCGCATCGCCCTCGCGCGGACGTTACTCGAGCGAAAACGTCGCGGGGAGGGCGACGCCCACATCGGTGACCCCGTCGGCCGCGAGTTCGCCACTCCACCGGCTGAACTCGATCCCGCGGTGCACGTTCGAGCGGGGCCCGACGCGGCGCGGGTGGACGAGTTCGTCGACGAGTTGCTTGCGGCGGTCGAGTAGCGTCGCGTATCTCCGTCGTCTTTGCCTCTCGTCCTTTAAGTGCCTCTGGTCACAAGGTATAGATACGACGGGTCACCGACGTGCCGTCTTGCGTCGGCTCTCTTTCGTTGTTTCGATTTGTCGAGCGTGATCGTCTCTCAAAGCCAGTGGGGAAGCGCCGATCGAGATTGCGATTGTTCTTTAAGTGCTTCTGGTCACAAGGTACAGATACGAAGGGATTTTCGGCGCTTGAGTCTGTTCGCGCGGAGCGTTTGCTATCGCACCGCATAGCTGTCGGATCAACTGTCAGTGCAGCTGAAACGCGGCGAAAACGAGCGAGCCTTTTTCAGTCTCCCTGTCTGAGCGACAGACGATGCAAGACGACGGTGCAGACCCCGGTCCCGGTTCAGTCCCCGAGCGGGCCAGAGCCGTCACCGCCCGCCCGGACCGCCCCCGTGAGCGGCCGTTAGAGACGCGCCCCGGTGCTGGCACGCTCTCCCGTGCAGCCGCAAAGCGAGATACGACCGTCCGCCAGTGGGGTGTCGTGACGCCGAGTGCGACCGTCATCGGACGCGCGGAGTCGCCCGAGGCGGACCTCTCGGAGAGCGTTCGCCGCCTCCACGACGAACAACACGCCGCAACGCCCGGCTACAGCGAGCGCGCCCACCACTTGGACCGCCTGCGGACGACCCAGGCGCTTTGTAACGCGCTGGAACTGACGCCCTGGCAGCGCGACCTCGCGCTCGGCGTCATGGACGAAATCGACCTCACCGAGTTCGGCAGCCAGCGCGCGATTCCGAAGGTCGCGCTGGTCGTCATCCGCCACGTGGTCGACGTCGACCGGCGGGCCTACTTCGGACTCGACGACGTCGACGCCCAGGCCCTCTCGGCCGATCGAATGGACGAACTGTTCGGCCAGTATCGCGCCCACGACATTACCGAGGAGTCGACGTTCAAGCGCCTCGCCGCCACGCACGGCCTCGATACGACGAGTCTGAACCGGCTGCGTCGCGTGTTGAAGTCCCAACTGGAAGACGAGTTACCGGCCTACGGGCGGAATCCGTACCGCGACCCGAATCTGCCGGCGACGACAGACACGGACGAAGGCGGCGCGGACGAGGGCGACGGCCAGCCGCCGAGCGAAGAGTAGCGACGGCAGACAGAGAAGTGCGAAAAACGGAGAGCAAGGTGCGCCAATAGCGCGAGAGACGCCGTCCAGACCGGGGTGAACGGGAAGCGTCCTCCCTTCCATCGGCTTTTCCGTCCGGATCACCTACCGCCGGCGATGACCGCCGACTCCGCCGGTGACCGGATCGAACTGTACGCAGACTACGTCTGTCCGTTCTGCTATCTCGGCACCCGCTCGCTCGCACAGTACCGCGAAACGCGCGACGAACCGCTCGCGGTCGAGTGGCACCCGTTCGACCTCCGCTCCGGGAAACGAAATCCGGACGGTTCGATCGATCACGATGTCGACGACGGCAAGGACGACGCCTACTTCGAGCAAGCCAAGCAGAACGTCGAACGACTGCAAGACGAGTTCGGCGTCGAAATGACGCAGGTATTTGCTGGCGAGGTCGACTCGCTGCCGGCCCAGCAGGCCTCGTGGTACGTCTCCCAGGAGTATCCCGACCGGTGGGCCGCGTTCGACGAGGCGATCTATACCGCTCTCTGGCAGGACGCCCGCGACATCGGTTCTCCCGACGTCCTGGCTTCGCTCGCTGAATCCGTCGATCTGCCCGTCGACGAAATCCGTTCGGCAGTCGACGACGACGGCCTCCGAAGCGAACTCGAGGACCGCTTTCGCAGCGCACAGCGCCGAGGCGTCTCCGGGGTCCCAACGTTCGTCGTCGACGGAACGGCGACAAGCGGTGCCGTTCCGCCCGAACACCTCGCCCGACTGGTCGAACAGCGCTGACGACGATCGACCCAGACGCGACGCGACATTAGGACACTATCCTAACTTCTCGAGCGCCTCGAAGAACTCGACCTGCGGGCCGACCAGCGTAACCGGTTCGGGCGCGACCGAAACGGTGACCGTCGCAGGCGGGTCCAACTGCTGTCGATCACGGCCGTCGCTGATGACGTATGCAGTCTCAGCGTCCGTCACCGAGAGCGTGACCTCCGTCTCGGCATCGACGACCAGCGGAGGCATGCTCTCCTCCGCAGCCGCGGCCATCTGTGTGACGACGAGCGAGTTCGCCGTCGGGTGAACCAGCGGACCGCCCTCGCTCAGGTTATACGCGCTCGATCCGGTTGGCGTCGAGACGAGCACGCCGTCTGCATGGCCCTCGACGTACTGGCGGCCGTCGACTCGAACGTCGATCGTCGCGCCGCCGCCGTGACCGCGCCGCGGCCCGTGGACGACGACCTCGTTGAGCGCCGGATCGAGCGTCCAGCGGCCAGCCGTCGGCGTCTCACCCGGGGTACTCGCTTCCGTCGCACGTCCCCCGGTCGCTTGCAACCGGACGAGTTCACGCTGTTGAGTGGAGCGGCCGTCGTCGCTTCGAAGGTGTTCGACGACGGCGGGAACGACGGCGAGCGCATCGTCGGGGGAGACGGCGTTGAGAAAGCCGACTTCGCCGAGGTTGATGCCGAGAATCGGCGTGTTTCCGACCTCGCGAGCGACGTACAACAACGTTCCATCGCCGCCGATACTCACGACGAGGTCACAGTCCGCCATCGCGCCAACTGGGACGCCGGACTGGTCGAGATGCTCGGCGGTCAGTTCGTCGACGACAGTGGCGTCGCCGGAGGGGCCGCCCGTCTCGTCAGCCGCAAGACGGTCCTGCAATGCCACGGCGAGGTCCCGCGCACGTTCGTTAGCGCGCTGGGCGACGAGTCCGACGGCGGCATCCCCAGTCGCGTCTGCGTCCGCGTCGTCTGCCATCGCCCGCGACTAACCGTGCAGACGACAAAAAGCCACGCCTCGCGGCGACGGTAACAACGGACTAGCCGCCCGTTTGCTGTCCATACTTTTCCGATGTGGCCGGTCACTCCCGCACATGGCACAACGCACGACGACGGACGAGTCCCTTTCGCGAGACGAACTCGCGACGTACTTCGAACACCTGGCGGCGGAGTTTCGCTCGGGTGACGAGCAACTCGATATCGAAGTCGGCAATAAAACGGTGACGCTCAATCCACCGGAGACGATCGATACTTCGATCGACGTGGTCGAACGATCGACGATGTTCCGCGGCAACCACGAGACGGTGCGGGTCGAGTTGAACTGGAAACCCTAGAACCGTCCACCGCCACCGGAAGCGTCGCTAACCGCTACCGCTCGCTCCCTCACACCCCTTCAAAACGAGCGGATTGATCGGTGCCGCCGTCGCCCGCTCGACGTGCAAGGGCGCGCCCGTAAACAGGAACTCGTAGGTTCCGTCCGCGGCACAGCTCTCCGCGAGTTCGTCGAGCCAGAGGATCTCGTTCAGATAACACCCGAGGTTCCGAAGGAGCGCACCGTGAAGCGGAATCGTGAACTCCCGCCCGTCGATCTCCTGGGTCACCTTCTCGACGGCGAGGTTGTCCGCTCCGATCATCGGAATATCGAACTCGTGGAGCCAGCGAACCAGTGCTTCGCTGAACTCGAGGCCGGGTTCGTTCGTCGGATCCCACGTTGCGTTTGGATCCCGAACTCTGGGGATCGCACCCGTCCGGACGAGAAGGATATCTCGCTCTCGAATCGCCACTCCCTGTTCGTCGGCGGTCGCCAGGAGATCCTCGAGCGTGATCCCGGTGCCCAACGGCAGCCGATTTCCAGGGCCGCCCTGGTGTCGACCGACGTCGAGCAACACGCCTCGTCCGCTGATTCCGGCGTCGGCTGCAGGGCTGATGTCCGCTCTGGCGTGGCCGCGCGTCTCGGAAATTTCGGTTACCTCGCCGTCGATTCGGCCCTCCAGCGGACGGTCGAACGACTTCGCCGCGGCGGTCTCGAGCGCGTCGAAGCCGTTGTATATTTGGTCGCCGTACCACGCGTGGCCGAGCGAGTCGAGGTGGGTCGTCCCGTGCATGAAGAAGTCCGTGAGGGCTCTATCGTCGCTGCTTTTCATCCCGCCGGGATAGGCGTCGGCCGTGCCCTCGCGATAGGATCGTTCGTCCTCGACGTTTCCACGCCGGGCCGGCGTCCGGCCCGGAAACGCTGGATCTCCGGTCTCCGTCGTCGGCGTCTCGTCCTCGTCGACGAAGACGACTTCGCCGGTCATCGGTACCTGCAACGTGAACGTCTCGACGCTCGACATCCCGCCGCACGTCGCCGCCTGTAGGCCGCGCGCAGCCTGCGTTTCGTCGAGGAGGTTGAGCGCCCCGAGTTCATCGTCCGCGCCCCACCGTCCCCAGTTGTTCGGCATCCCCTCGAGCAACGCGGCCATTCCGTCGGCGTTCGCTGCGACCGTCGACACGTCCATTCCGGCCGCGGCGACCGCAGCAACCGCTCCGCACCCCTGCATGAATCGTCGGCGTCCGGATTCGTCCCCGGCGCAGCCGTTGTGGTCGGGTTCGCGCCCGTTCATCGGTCGCTCGTTCCGTCGCCGCAGTAGTCGATCCCGTGCATACGCGCACGGCGACGATATAGCCAATAGTTATTTACGGCGTATCCGAGCCGCTTTCGAATGCGCGACCGGCGGCTTCCCATCGATCTCGCTCGTCGTCAACGCAACGGCTCGCACGCGGGGACATCGGAGACGAAAATCAGTGCGCGGTCCGGGAATTGAACCCGGGCTAACTGCGTGGGAGGCAGTTGTCCTACCGCTGGACCAACCGCGCGCTCCGCAGCGAAACATTCCGTCGTACGAATTTAAGCCCTCCGCTCCCCGATCTCGAGTATCGTTTTCCGTCCGTGGACCCCGTCTCACACGACAGTTCGCGCTACCACAACGGAGGACCACACAAAATTGACCGACCGGTCATGTTTTGCCCGCGTGGGCAGCCTATTAGACACCTGCACTCATACAGTGGACCATGATCGACCCTCGTTTCTCGGAGGCCGAGCTAGACCAGCGCCGCGAACACATCACGACCTTCATCC
Source organism: Natrialba asiatica DSM 12278 (assembly GCF_000337555.1). Classification (GTDB taxonomy): domain Archaea; phylum Halobacteriota; class Halobacteria; order Halobacteriales; family Natrialbaceae; genus Natrialba; species Natrialba asiatica. Next base: position 30,196 of record NZ_AOIO01000035.1, read on the forward strand.
GCGAGCAGATTGCAGCCGCAAACGCCGACGGTGCTATCCTGGGTCTCTCCGGTGGCATTGACAGCACGCTGACCGGCAATCTGGCAGTCGACGCACTCGGAGCCGACAGCCTCCATGCGCTCGTGTTACCCGCGACCGTCAGCGGTGACGAGAACATGAGCGACGCCGAGCGAGTCGCCCGAGAACTCGACGTTACATACGACGTGATCGAAATCGAGCCGCTTATCGACTCGCTGCTTACGGTCTACCCCGAGGCCGAGGGCGACCGCGAGGCGGTCGGCAACGCACGCGCTCGCGTTCGAGCCGTGCTGAACTATCTCGTGGCGAACCACGAGAACCGGCTCGTGCTGGGAACGGGCAACCGTAGCGAGGCTGCTGTCGGCTACTTCACGAAGTACGGGGACGGCGCAGTCGACTGCCACCCGATCGGCAACCTCTACAAGGCACAGGTCCGCCAACTCGCCCGCCACGTCGGCGTTCCCGAAGACCTCGCATCCAAGACCGCAACCGCGGAGCTGTGGGCCAACCAGACCGACGAGGGCGAGATGGGAATCAGCTACGAGACGCTCGATTCGATCCTCGTCTCCCACATCGACGGTCCGCTCTCCGTCGCTGCAACCTGCAGAGAACTCGACGTAACGCCCGAAACGGTCGACCGCGTCCGCGAGATGTACGAACGCAGCGAGCACAAGCGACGGGCACCGCCGTCACCGGACCCGCTCACGTAACTCCCCGTCGACGAACTGGCTCACCCGATGACTCCCCTCGCAGACGAACTCGACCGGCTCATCGCCACAGCCGACCTCTTCGAAGAACTCGTCCCAACACGTCATTGACCGGCCGCAACTGCCCGGTTGCCCGCCAAATATCCGGCTCGGTGATCCAGTAAGAGCCGTCATATCGGTCGGCAGTCAACAGGTGGCAGTCAGTAGCTAGGTCGGACCCAGTCGATCGCAACCAACCAGACAACGCCGTTACTCGAGCACCGACCCGATATCGTCGGCGTGGCTAGCAACCAGTTCAGCGAACGCCTCGGCTTCGCGCCGTTCCTGTATGTCCCGCTTGCTATCGTCCCGAACCCGACGCTTCAACGCCGCCAGCGTGTCAGCCGGGTTGTCAGCGATCGACTCGGCAACCGTCCGCGGATCGTCTTCGAGACGAGAGATGAGTCCCAGACGCAGCGCCTCCTCAGCGTCGATGGTGCGACCCGACAGGGCGAACTCGAGAGCAGCGTCCCGGCCGACGAGTTCGGGAAGGCGGACCGTGCCACCCCAGGCACCGAACAGTCCGAACGTCACCCCTGGTTCCCCGTAGGTCGAGGCCGGCGTCCCGACGCGCACGTCGCAGGCGAGCGCGAGTTCGAGACCGCCGCCCATCGCCGGTCCGTCGATACCCGCAACGACGATCGCCGGCGAGGTCTCGACGGCGCGAGCGACGCGCTGTCCCAGTCGCGCGAACTCGCGTGCTCGGTCGCGGTCGCCGTCGAGATCGCTCACGGCGTCGAGGTCGGCACCGGCACAGAAGGCGGAGCCACGGCCGTGAAGGTAGATAATGGGTGCCGTCGGTACCGATCGAGCGTCTGCCACCGACGGCGACTCCCCGCGGTCGGCCGATCGAGAGGGCGTTTCCGTCATCGGAGTCGAATGCGAAGGCGAAGGTGAAGTCGAAGTTGATTCCGGAGTCGAACCGACGGATTCGATCGCAGTCGCCAGCGCATCGAGCCCCTCGACCGTCAACGCGTTTCGGGCATCGGGACGATCGAGCGTAATCGTAACTATCCGATTCGACGAATCTGGCTCCGACCGCGAACCGTCTCCGTCAGCAGCGCCCGGATCGTCAATGTCGATCATGACAGGAGTCGATCCGGCGTTTCCAAAGGTCTTTGCCTCCGCCCTCGTAACATCCTGCTAATGGACAAGGCCGACTCCTGTCGGCGTACTGCCGTCGACGCTGTCGCGGATGTGGAACCACCGCGATTGGCTTCGCTCCTCGATACCGTTCTGGAGGACGCCTCGATGCTCCCAGGTGTCCTCACCATCGAGAGCGCCACGATACACACACCCGAACTCTCTAGCCCCCTCGACGATTCGACTCCAAAGAACAATCGAGAGCAGAACCACCCCCGTCGCCGGAACACCGACCGATCCATAGAGTCCACCGAACTCGACACTGACACACTCCTCACCCACGCCGCCGGCGTCCAACTTATCTACGAGGGACTCCGACTCACGCGTGGACTCGCGCACGAAGACTCCTGGTGCGGAGACAGCGCCCACGCGAATCAGCCCAAGTCCCAATCACAGCCACAGCCACAACCACAGTCAGCGCACCAGGTACAGTCACAGCCAGAGAACCAGACACAATCACAGTCTCGACTAGAGCACCACCCACAGTCACAGTCTCAATCCCAGTCAGATCTCCAATCTCAGCCGCAATCGCGATCGCAATCGCCATCGCAGTACACCGACGATCTCACAATCCTCGCCGCAGACATCCTCGTCGCCCGCGGCTTTTCCTTGCTCGCCCGCACCGACGCCGCCGACAAAGCCGTCCACACCGTGCAGGCCTTCGGGCGCGACCAGACCAGACGCACCGAGCTCACCAACACCCCGCCCGCAACCTCTACAGCAAGCACACAACCCAGCACGGCCACCAACCCAACCACCGAAACAACCTCTTCAAAACCCACCACGTCCGCAAACGCCCCGAAGACAACACTCTCCCCCCACTCAATCGATACCAACCTCGAACGCGATATCCTCGAACTCGCCATTCGAACCGGCGCAGCCACCGCCGACACATCCCCCTCCGCTTCCGCCCTCGAACTCGCAACCACCCTCACCGACGCCCTCCTCCCCACCGACACCTTGCTCCCGACCTTCCCCCCAGTCACGGACGATCTCGCTGAACTCGATCACCTCGCTACCGATCAAAACCACGAAAAATACTCGACCGGTTGTGTCCCATCTGCAACGGATCCGTAGTCCCGTTCTCCTCGTCGTTCTCAATTGAAGACATCTGAACTCGGCCAATGACCACCCTCGTCTCGTGCCGAAAGACAGCGCCCACCAGTGACGGTGCTAGCACTCCAAACGATAGGTCCATCGAACTTGAACTCCCGGAGTGAAATCGCATGACACGGCTGCTGTAGATGGAAAGGGATATAACCCATGGCACCACTCCATCTAAATGCGTGCCTGGGTAGCTTAGCGGTAAAGCGCGTCCTTGGTAAGGACGAGAGCCCGGGTTCAAATCCCGGCCTAGGCTTACGGTATATTGGTGTAATCCTGCGTTTTTAAAGGATACGCGTTCTCTTTCAACCGATCAACCAGATGGTTCTCGTGAACTCTATCCGACGATAGTTTCGGCTAACAAAGGTGTTACCGTTTGATTAGTCGGCGTTCTTATTCTGGGAGTTCGATAGACGCTAGTTATCAGCATATCTCCGAGGCACCTGCCTACCAGCATATCGACGCGGAAGCCGATAAAGTCGAATACGCGACCAGTCCTGAGGATATCGGTGAAGAGCGAGCCGAAAACGTACCTCTCCCCGGCGACTCCGAAGAGATCGAGCGCCCTGATGTCAACGGCCAGATGACACTCGAGGGCTGGGGATGGTCGGCGTGAGCGACGAGGATCCATCGGGGAGAACGACGATCTCCCGTCGATCGAGATCCACCCCGCCAAGCGCGTCTGCGTGATGACCGGCGACCACGTCCCCGGAACGCCGACCGAGGCTCGTGAGTAGAACGACGATGTCCGTGAGACGATGCTCAAGGCGAACGATCGGGTTGATACGCGAAATCGCGACCGGGATGGCACTGACATCTCCGTCGATCGCGAAGATTACGACCTCGTGAACTCGCAGCTGCTCAACGGTTCGGAGACGGTCTACGACAGCGACGGCAACCAGTTCGAGCGCGGCGAGGACTATGAGATGCGGTAGGGTGATGGCGAGATCCGCCGACTCTCTGGCGGCGATCTCGACGCCGGCGCGAGCTACCGGATTGGCTACAAGTTCGAGGTCGAGATTCAAAACTCGCTGACGGACGTCTCGCGGCTGATGTAATCTCTTTTCTAACCGTTTGCGAGCGCGACAGCTGTCGCTGGTTCGTGTAGCGGTCGAAAGAAAAATCGAAGTGCGGCAAGGGCCGGACGAAGTCCGGTAGTTAGCTACTGCTTAGTTCTGCTTGCGCAGAGCCAGCATGGCAGCGCCGAGGAGTGCGGCGAGTGCGACAGCGACACCGAAGCCGGGCGTTCC
>NZ_AOIO01000036.1 GCF_000337555.1 Natrialba asiatica DSM 12278
GATGTCGTTTCCTTCTCGATCCAGCACTTCGATGTCGTCACCGCTTGAGAGACCGTGTGCCTCGGCGAAGACGACTTCGAGGTGTGCATTCCCGTTCCCGTCTTCGTAAGCCACAGGTCCTTGTTCGACATCAGACACGTTTGCCGCAGCAGCTGCACCCGCGAAGGATGCAGTCATTGCGACAACCGAGAGGACCATCATCGCGGTCAGGAACAGTGCGCGTCCCTTTGCGCGGAAAGTAGTTTCCTTTGTCATGGTTTGTAATTGTTTGTGACCAGGCAGCCATCCCAGCGGCCCGATCGCCACGACCACGGTGATCGTGCCAATTGGAGTCCTGGAATATGCTCCCGGATAGGGGTAGCAGGTTGATTTTGGATGCTATGTAATAAGTCTTCTAGTTCTGACTTTCACTAATCGAAATGTATTTGTGTTGCAATTAGTTACTATAGATGCGGGCGATCGACGCCCACGCACACATCCATCCATCGCGGAATGTGTTGTCTTGGCGCGACGGAGGCCGGGGCACCCGGGTAGGGACTGAGTGTTTTCAGCCTCCGCGCGCTTTTCACTCGCTCTTGAGCCGTGCTGCCGTCGTGGTCGTGGCCCCAACTGGTAGCGAGTGGGCAGGCGCAGGTAGGCACATAGCACATTATACGCGTAGTACGGAGTATCTAAAGTGGAGAAATACAAACACTCAAATCAGTAATAACGCGACAGTAATGCAGAGGTGACAGATAATTGCAGCAGGGCATCGGGTATCGTGGCCCTCGCAGCAGAGTGTGGGTCTAACGAGGACCCGGAGTGCGAGAGCGGCGACGACAATGATGGGGGGAACTGCGGAGACGGGAGTGGGGAGGGCGGTGCGTCCGATGACGACCTCGAAATCGCCGAACACGATCTTGTCGTCGACGAGGGTGAGTTCATGACCGACATCACGATCGAAGGACTCGTCGGGAACAATAGCGACGAGATGGCTAACTACGTCCAAGTCACCGCGCGGATCTACGATGCAGATGGGAACCAGTTCGACAGCTACCTCGACAACACCACCGATCTCGCTGCAGGCAACTCGTGGTCCTTCGAAAACATGGGTCCTCGAGGCGCCGAAGACATCGACAGCTACGATATCGCGATCGAGGACATCACCTGGTAGAGTTCAACTACCGTTCAGCGGTAAGCACTTTTCTTACAGGATATTCATCGGGGACCAGTCCGATACTACTCACTATTAGTAGAGTAACTACGTATTGGGGCTTGGTGAATCTCTAAGTTGCGGAATGACAGGGATCTGTTCCCTAGAGAGTCCAATCGTTATCGATCCGATGGATGTGCATTCCCTGCGATTCCACGGTGTGCCCAATTCGGTGTAAAGATAGTGGCTGTTCTCAGGGGATACCGACGGATGGCGTAGTTTTAAGTGTAGGTATATCGGCCACTGATCGTCTCGGAAGCGCTATAGAGATGTGCCACCGAGAAAACCGGCTGGGAGCAGGTCAGTAGTTTTGTGGATGGATTAGGGACGAATGGCCATTATGGGAACGATAGCGATGATGGTGGTTGTAGAGAGCGGGGGACCGCCTCTCGGACATGAGCCGACGTGGTAGAGTCCGTTCCCCACTAATACGACAATTTGTACATCATGAGAGAGTAGGCGTGCTCGGAGTGCGAAAGCGGGATTGGAGAGCGCGAGTAGTTAACCCAGAAGACCATCTCTTCTTCCGTTATCCACCATCTTTCCAGAATTCTGCACTCTGTTATTCAGATCTGCAAAAAACTATTTTAGTACTCACTGTCACTATATCCTATATTCAGCTGAGATTACGTGATTTGATTGATGGCAATTAGAACAGTTACGAGAAAAACGGTTTCTCAAAGATAGTACGAAAGAGAAGGCCAATTCATTTGACCCTGAAGCGTTCAAACACGACGGGTTTGATTGATTTTCGAACACCACACTCGCGACCCAGTGACCGGCGAGTGGCAAAACAAAATACGTCGAACGGAATACGGGCCTACGATACCGATGTGTTCGGACTGCCACGACAAAGGAAGTGAACAGTAGCGTCCGAATCTGCCGACATTTACTACTGAATAGAAGAACTATGCTAGTTGTTATTCACTTGCTCTGTCTCGATCTCTACATTACTTGACTTTATTATGTAATTCCCTTCTATATTATCAAGCGTATTCTGGGAGAATCCGTACCCGGTTGGATTTTCTTCAATGTCGTCACGGTCGTATACTCTGAGCCCATTTTCTTCTAACTCTTCAGCGGACATACTCAACGCATCGCATGGATCCCCACTAGGGGCTGTAGCAGTAACATTCACTGATGTCTCTAATGAATATTGATCTAGCAGCCAATCGTCAACAGTAGAGTTCACATTAAATTCCATCGTATCTCCCGGCGCTATAACTGCCTCAACCAATGTCCAATAATTTATATCACGAATTGACAGGATGTCGCTCCATTCAAATTCGGTTTCTATACTATCCGTTGTGTCAGTGTGATCGGACAGGTCTTTCTGCATAGTTTTAACTACCTGACTTCCTGCCCGTAATTCAGTACTGAAAGGAATTCTACCGGCGAGTTTACTGACAGTATATTCGACTGCGATATCTGCATAATCCTCGTAGCTCCATGCGTTCTCATCGGTATGCATTTCGTGTGAAGCACCAATATATCCATCAAGTGCGTTATCATTTGAATCACGGTACAGATCTCCTTCGCTGGTGTCCCAAGTATGCTCAACTTTTGATTCTGTTATCTCCCTACATTGAATGCAGCCATTGCCATTATTTTGCTCCCTTGCAGCAGCACAATCTACGTGAACTGGTGTTCTCCAGTTGCCTGCTGCACAGCCTGCTTCTGCATGAAACATTGTGAATCCAGATTCCAGTTCACCCGATATACTCTGAGGGCAAGAGTCAGAATAAGACGCCTGATGGATGATCTCTTGCTTTGGATGATAATCCTGGGCAACTACTGGTCCAGTGAAAATTGATCCTAATGCGGATATTCCAATGCCAGTCGCTGCAGCGGTGCGAAGGAATGACCGTCGTTTGGGCGTGGTTCGGCTATCTCGGATATCGTCATTGTCTAACGACATGATCATAGCCAATACTCATTACTATATATTATTTACCGATAAGGTATAAATATTAGATGAGCAATAACTGTGGGGAGATCTGATACCCTTTCTGAGCTACTATCCCCTAGGGAACTGATTTCAGGATGGTCTGTCGTGATACCGTGTTTTGAAATACTCCACGTCAGGACTTTTATATCGTACATCGATACAATCGCGTATAATCTAGAATCAGTGAGTTTTGACGATGAATACAACTTGAGATCCTCCACCGGAACAACGAGTTACGGTCGCGATCGCGGCACCTCAAACCCGCAACCGACGGGCGTCGAGCCGAGGATGCGCTGATCTATGAGCCCTCGAGCGTCGACAAGATTGAATGGGGACCCCTTCGTGAAGAAACGACAGGCCGAAAGAGTTCGAGACTGACACTAACACTCAGCAGTCCGATAGCCAGAAGCTCAATTTCGCCTATTTTTCTGTATTTCAGAAAGAAAATAGGAATCCCGTTTAGGCCTGATTTCCCCCAATTCGTTTTAATATTCGTAACAGAACAATAGCGATACCGCGTCGAGTTCAGTAGCGACAGTCCAATAGTTGTGAGCGCTGCCGTGAAGGTGTGACTACCACGTCTCGATTCGTCCCGCACGGATATCCTCGACACAGCCTTCACAGTCCGGGTGGTCTGCTTCGTAGCACGCTGGGCGGTACTGGTCGTCGAGCATTGCTGCTCGGCGTTCTGCATACCGTCGGCAGACGATCTGTGTCCGGCCTTTGCCATCGGATGGGAGCTGGCGCGCGTTTTTGGCCACTTCATAGGCCTGCTGGGCTTCTTCGAGTTGGCGATCGGTCGACCCCCGAGCCTGTTCGTACTGCTCGCCTGCCGCCTGGAGTTTCGAACGCAGGAACCGCGTGAGTCGACGATCCGACATACGCAGTAGTATCCGGTCGCCGACCACATAGGCCCGTCGCTGCCCATGTCCGTTGTAGATGGAGGTAATGTGATCGTCTGCTCTCGCATAGTTGTCGAGGGCAGTTCGCTACACCAAGATGGAGAGTAAGGGTTAACTACAGGCCACGTTTTTCTCTGCATAGACGGAAAACGGGCCCTTAGCTCAGTCTGGTTAGAGCGCTCGGCTCATAACACGATCGCATCCATGCGGTCATGTGAGATACCGAGTGGTCGATGGTTCGAATCCGTCAGGGCCCATCAGCAAAAACCGACATGTGGCCGAAACTGATTCGGGCGTTCTTCAGCCACTCACCTCACTAGAGGCGTGGTTTTCCATTTTGGACACGGGGAGTCCATAACCGGAAGCGAACCAGCGACTGGTTCCGGGTCTCCGCCGTCACGCGAAATTAGTAGCCGAAACGGGGTGGTCGGCGCGCCGTGGCCGGCCGTCAGTCACTACTGTAAGTCCAGCCTGACTCTCCAGCGGTCCCGGAAATGGACGGAGGACTGCAGGCGAGTGGTGGCCGTGGACGCCACTGAGTGCTACCAACCGACTCGAAGTTGAGGTCGTTCATTCGAGCGCGAGTTCATTGGAGGGAGTGGAGTCGATGTCGGTGGATTGTGAGTCGGTTGCGGTGGTCGTGTCGGGGTCGGGGTCGGGATCGGCGTTTGTCGTTGTGTCTGTGCTGCTATTGGCGTCTGCCGGCGGCGGTGTGGCGTCAGTTGTGGTCGTCGCTGTCGTTTCAGTGGTGGTGTTGTGCGTGTCGTCGAGTTCGCCGGGTGGCGTGCCGTCGGAAGGACGAGTATCGTCGAGTTCGATATCGTCTGCGGCCGGTTCCTGAAGCGTACTCGCTTTGGGAATTTCGATCCGAAGCGAGCCGGTGTCCGAGAGAGTTGCGGTTCCGGCGCTGGGGTCGACGACGGCGTCGGCCGGGAGGTCGGCCGTGCCGCTGAGGTGGGTTCCGCGGCCGGGAAATCGCATCTCGTAGCGGTCACGGAACGGGCGGAAACGATCGACGCTGATCTTGACGGTCCCGTCCATGTACCGGACCTGGACGTCGTCCGTTTCGGCACCGGGAGCGTCGAAGACGACGAGATAGGAGTCGTCGTTTTCGAGGAGGTCGACGGGCAGTGAGCGCTGGTTCTGGATGCGACCGCTTGCCCGGCCGAGTTGACGGTAGAGCACGTGTGTAATCGACGAGCCGAGGGACGGTTTGTTCACTCCGCATCACCTCTTGTGAAACCGACACGGCAGGTGGGAGCCGATGCGCTGTGCTGGGCGGGGACCTGGGTGAGAGCGCGTAACATAGCCGATGGGACAACTACGATAGCCACGTTCTTATTAATTTTGGTGCTGGGTAAAATAACGTCTGACGCGATGGTCGATCGAGTTCGCTGGCGCAGTTCCGGCGGGCTGTACGGAGACCGGTGGCTCAGAGTTCGACCGGTTCGAGGCAGTCGGTACCGCCGCAGACGGGACACGAGAGTTCGGAGGTGTCGAACTCGTCGGGAACGTCGTAGGTGTAGTGGTTCTCGAACAGGTCGAGGAAGCAGTCGTCGTCGGTGCAGACGATTTCTTCGGTCGGTGGCATGGACGACAGTACCGGGACCAGGACCATCAACGCGGCGGTTGCGGTGGTTCGTGTCGGGCACCCTCGTCGTCTCGCGTTAGTCACCGTTTTGTCGTTCGAGGCGCTATCGGTCGGTATGACTGGCTCCGGCTCCGGCTCTGGTCCCGACTCCGGGACGGAGACGGACGCGCTCTCGGTGACGATCGTCGACGGCTACGTCGACGAACCCGCACACTTCGGAGTGCCGCCGTACATTTCGACGTATCCCCGGTACACGGCGGGTGCGCTCGTTGATGCGGGCGTCCCGCGCGAGCAAATCACGTATCACACGATCGACGGCCTGCGAGACGACCCCGATCGATGGCGCGCTGTCGACGACGCCGATCTCATGATCTATCTGGGCGGGATGACCGTCCCCGGCAAGTACGTCGGCGGCACGCCCGCCGAACCCGACGAGGTACGGAAACTCGCGTGGACGGCGAGCGGCACGAGTCTGATGGGCGGCCCGGTCAAGTTCGGCGTCGGCGACGAGAACGCCGGCGCGACCGAAACCGAACGGCAGGATCTGGACTTCGATTTCGTCGCCAAGGGCGACGTCGAGGCCGCCGTCCACGACCTCGTCGAAAGCGGCTTCGAGGGCTTCAACAATCGAATGCGGGACATCGACGAGGTCTCGCGGTGGGCACAAGCGGGCGCTTTCATTGTGGAACAACACCCCAACCACCCCGAGTACCTCATCGCCGAACTCGAGACCTCGCGTGGTTGTGCGTATCGGTGCTCGTTCTGTACCGAACCGCTGTACGGAAACCCCTCGTTCCGCCCGCCGCCGACCGTCGTCGGCGAGGTCGATGCGCTCGCGGACTACGGCGTGAAACACTTCCGAATCGGTCGGCAGGCGGATATCCTCGCCTACGGCGGCGACGGCGAGGCGCCAAACCCGGACGCGCTCCGCCAACTCTACAGCGGCATCCGGGAGGTCGCACCGAACCTCGAGACGCTCCATCTGGACAACATGAATCCCATCACGATCGTCAACTGGCCGGAGAAGAGCCGTGAGGGGATTCGGATTATCGCCGAGCACAACACGCCCGGGGACACGGCCGCGTTCGGGCTAGAGTCCGCCGATCCCGTCGTGCAGGAGGAAAACAACCTGAACGTCACCGCCGAGGAGTGCTTCGAAGCCGTTCGCATCGTCAACGAAGAAGCGGGCTGGCGGCCGGGCGGGTCGGACGATCCGACCGTCGATGCAACGACCGGCGACGCTCATCCGCGCCGACTTCCCAAACTCCTCCCCGGAATTAACCTCCTCCACGGGCTCAAGGGCGAACGCGAGGAAACCTACCGACACAACCGCGAGTTCCTCCAGCGCGTCTACGACGAGGGCTACATGCTCCGGCGCGTGAACATCCGACAGGTCATGTCCTTCGACGGCACCGATATGTCCGATACGGGAGCGGAAATCGCGAACGAGCACAAGAAGCTCTTCAAGCGCTACAAACAGCAGGTCCGCGAAGAAATCGACAACCCGATGCTCGAACGCGTCGTCCCGCCGGGAACCGTCCTCTCGGACGTCCACCTCGAGTACCACCAGGACGGGAGGACCTTCGGCCGCCAGCTCGGCACCTATCCGCTGCTCGTGGGTATCCCCGGCGAACGCGAACTCGGGCGGACGATCGACGTCGCCGTCGTCGACCACGGCTATCGCTCCGCGACCGGCGTTCCGTACCCGCTCGATCTCAACGGCGCTTCGATGGACGAACTCACCGCGATCCCCGGCGTCGGCGACCGGACTGCGGGCGATATCGTCGTCAATCGCCCCTACGAGTCCGTCACGGACGCCGGCCTCGAAACGGCGATCGAACTCGACGAGTTCGTGACGACGCGCCCGTTCGAGCACGCGGATTGAGCGAGAGTGCGCGAGTGGAGCGCGTGGCGGTTTGGCCGAAACCGGGCGTGTGGAGAAAAATTCTCGGTCGTGGTCGGTAGTTCTAATACGGATGAGCGTCAGAGGTGGAATTGAGGGTCTACCTGTGGAAATATCTGAAAAACTCCTGTGTCTGTTCAGTACGGAGGTTTCGGCAGAGGAGGACCGATACGTCATCGAGGTACCACGTCAGGAAGTTGAGACCGGCGACATCGATCCGGAGGAGGTCTACCGTGTCGCGCTCATCTCCCGTGAGGGAGAGGAGGGTGAGGTCGAGGCATCGGCGGCGGCACAACCGCAGCCACAGCCCCAGACCGCCACCTCGGAGCCACAGCCACCGGTCGATGTCGGTGAAACGCGCTACGTCGAAATCGAAGATATCGGCAAGCAGGGTGACGGGATCGCCCGCGTCGAGCGCGGTTACGTTATCATCGTTCCCGGTGCGGACGTCGGTGAGCGCGTCAAAATCGAGGTCACCGAGGTCAAGTCGAACTTCGCAGTCGGCGAGATTATCGAAGACACGTTCTAACGTTACCGTTACCGGAGAGTGATGCGCTGTCCGGTCCGAAACAAATTCCGAAGAGCCGGCGGCAAGTGCAGCCTTCGCTTCCGTACGACTCACGCTCGAGGCGGGATCGTTTCGCGGTAGGTGTCCGGATCGTCGTGGAAGCAGTCGCCGACGACGATCGCATCCGCGCCGGCCTCGAGAATCGCGGTGGCTTTCTCGCGCGTGTCGATGCCGCCGCCGTAGAGGAGTACCGTTTCGTCGAGGTATCGCGCGGCTGCCGTGACGTCTTTCGGGCCGCCGTAGGTACCCGAGTACTCGACGTAGAAGATCGGAAAGTCGTAGAACGTCTCCGTTGCGAGGGCTGCACCCGCGACCTGGTCGGGCGTGTACGTGGTTTCGACGCCCGAAACGCTCGCTGCCGCCGAATCCAGGTGCTGCACGACGTATCCCTCCCCGATGAGTTTCGTCGCGAGTTCAGCGACGGCGTCGACGCCGGTCGACGCGACCAGGTCGCCGACGAGCGGGACGGAACTGCCCGCGAGTTCGTCGGGTTTGCGTGCGATCTCGGTGAAGAGGTCGAGGTGTTTGCCGACGAAGTTGTCCCGGTCGCCGTTGTAGACGGCGGGGACGGCGATGGAGTCGACGGCGTCGATGGTGTCGGTCGAGACCTGCGTGGCGCTGTAGGGTTCCTGAAAGATGGGGAGGTCGGGAGCGATGTCGTCGATCGCTCGGACCGCCGCGAGGGTGTTGGTCTCGGTCACGTCGTCGGACCCGCCGACGATCACGAGATCGGTGTCCGCGATGACGCCGGGGTCGTCCGGTAACGGCTTTGCCGGGTCGACTTTCGTGACGTGTCTGATATCCTGCCAGGCGATGTCCATAGCAAAACGTCACAGACGTATGTGAATTTTCTGTCGGTTTCGTGTCCTGAGACGGACTGACCGCCGGTCCGTACACTCACGCAGACACTTAGTTGGAAAGTCGCGTTCCGTCCGGCCGTTTCGCACCTTCGGAGTCGTGAACGACGACCTCACCCGCCCCCGTATCGGCGGGTGCGTACTCGTCACGAACGTCGATCGCCTCCTCGAGTTCGCGAACGGCGCGTTCTTTGAGCGCGGCGGCGAGTGCTTCGGCGTCCTCGCGGGAGATGTCGCGACCGAGGCCCTCGCACTCGTGGGCGCGGACGACGCCGGCTTCGTCGACGGCCTCGCCCATCGGCTGGCTGGTGCCGTCGAGGGCGACGCTGAAGGGGTAGGTTCGACAGATCAGCGGGCGGTCGTCGTGGGCGGTGCAGGCCCCGACGCCGTCGTCGTCTTCCGCGTAAAAGACGCAGTCGCCGCAGCCGCCGGTCTGGAGCGCCCATTCGAAGGTTTCGCCTTCCGGTCCGTCCTCGCCCTCGGTGAGGCCGTAGGGCATCGGCCGGGCGACGTCGCGCCAGTCGCGCGCTTCGGCGGTTGCGTCCGATTCGGGGGTGTCAGAACCGGTAGCGGGAGCCCCATCGTCCGACGCGGTGGCGCCCTGTAACTCGCGAACTTCGTCGGGAAAGACCGTCGCCGTGTGCTCGTCCTCCCCGTGGCTCGTACAGCAGGCCCCACAGCGGGTGCACTCGAAGCCGATCGATTCGATGGCGTCGGCCAGGTCGTCGACGGAGAGTTCGCGGGCGCGTTCGAGTTCGGTTTCGAGCGAGGGCACACCTACAGCTACGCGGCGAGGCGGAAAAGTCAGTCGCTCCGGCGGGCGCGAGCGACCGCACCGTCCCACGCGAGGCGGCCCTCCACGGCGAGTTTGTCGAGGTGTGCCCGGACCGTCGCTCGCGCGAGGTCGCGAACCCCGGACAGGTCCTTCTCGTAGGCCGCCGCGAGGATCTCATCGAGCGTTTCGGCACCGCCCTCGACGGCGGTCAGGACCCGCTGTTCGCGCCGGGCGCGGTGGGCGAGGAGACGCTCGAGGGTCTCCCGCGGCGCGTCGATAACCGGACCGTGACCCGGATACAGTATTGGCGGGTCCATCGCCCAGAGTCGACGCAACGTCGTTACGTACGCGCGCATGTCACCCTCCGGTGCCCCGACCACGACGCTGCCCTCGCGGACGGCGCAGTCACCGCAGACGATCGGGCCGCCGTCTCCAACCTCGAGTGCGACGTGATCCGGTGCGTGTCCCGGCGCGTCACGGATGCGGACGAACTCGTCGTCACCGTCGCCGAGCGAGAGTTCGGTTCCGGGAGTGAACTCGCGGTCGGGCGTGCAACCCGTCGCCTCCTGAAATCGGGTGGTGCGGCCGCGTCTGGCCCAGACCGCCGCACCCGTCGTGTCGGCATAGGTCTCGACGGCGCCGACGTGATCCGGATGAGTATGGGTGACCAGGATGTGCTCGACGGAGCGGTCGGCGACGAGTTCGTCCAATGAGGACGTTTGTGCAGCCGGATCGACGAGGATCGCGGCGTCGTCGCCGATGAGATAGGCGGTGGTGTCGCCGGTCGGGGCCCGCGTGGAGACGGGAACGGCGCAGGAAGCAACGTCCATACGTGCGTCTCATCGGCGGGCTGTATGTGCGTATCGAAGCGGTCCAAAACGGAGACGGCGTCAGTTCTTGAGGTAGTAAACCTGCTTGCGCGCGTCCCGGAAGCTGTAGCGCGACCCCACGAGGCCGACGTCCTCGAGGCGATTGAGTGCGTAGCGGACGGTGCGGTCGGGAAGCAACGATTCGTCGGCGAGTTGTCCCTGCGAGAGCGGCGAATCGGTTTCGAGGACTTTTGCAACCAATTTCGCGCTCGGGGGGAGGTCGCGGAGACGGTCCCGGTATTCGTCCTCCGATAGGACCTCCTCGGCTGCGACAGTGCCATCCTCTGCGGTACTCGTGCTCATACAATTCTGACCGGAATCAGTGCTGGTAAAGCTTCCCTATATGTGGATAGGAACAATGAAGTTTGTATAAGGGGTTCAAATGTGGTATTAATACATGGAAATGATTCGCACGTTGAACGGTGGTACTGGCGGGTCCGACCGTCCACGATGGCGCACCGCGCGGGAAGTTCGCGCGTGCTCGCACTCGGTCGGCCGTCCGGACCCGTCGGATTTTGCGAACGAGTCCAGTATCGTTTTATCCCACGACTACAGTAGTTTCGCCCAGTGTGAAAGGACAGGAGTGGTACCAGGCTGACGACGTCGCCGAGGAGTACGACGACAAGCGCTTTTCCAAGGGTGGACAGTTGATCGACCGACGGGAGAAGCAAGCAGTCCTCGAGGCGATCATGCCCGTCGAGGACCGTACGATCCTCGAAATCGCCTGTGGTACCGGGCGATTTACGGTTATGTTGGCCGAGCAGGGCGCGGACGTCGTCGGACTCGACATCTCGGCAGCGATGTTGCACCAAGGGCGAGCGAAAGCACAGCGCGCTGAACTCGCAGGGACACTCGAGTTCCTCCGCGGCGATGCGGGGCGGCTACCGTTTCCGGACGATCACTTCGATACCGTCATCGCGATGCGTTTTTTCCATCTCGCGGACGATCCGGAGGCGTTCTTGCGGGAGATGCGGCGGGTAGCGAGCGAACAGGTCGTTTTCGATACGTTCAACCGCTTTAGCTCGCGGAGTATCTACAACTGGGCGCTGCCGATGGGCTCGCGACTGTACTCGAAGGGCGAGGTAAGTACGCTACTCGCAAAGACGAATCTAACGCTGGTCGATGTCGAAGACGATTTCCTCCTTCCGTACGGCCTCTACCGGGCGATTCCGAACGGGCTCGCCTCATCGCTTCGGTCGATCGACAGCGCCCTTGGCGGGCATCCGATCACGGATCACGCAGCGTCGGTATCGTACTGGAACACGCGGCTTCGGTAGTGGGCGACGATAGCTGACAGTAATCCCATCGTATTTTTACTCCCCGGGTGTTCTACCACATACTATGGAGCTCTCGGTAGTCGTCTCGACGCTCAATGACCGAGAGCAGTTGCTCTCCTGTCTCGATGCACTCGCCGAGCACACGCCGGCGACGACCGAAGTGATCGTCGTCAACGGTCCCTCCTCCGACGGCACGACTGGCGTCGTCCGCGACCGGCCCGATGTCGACGTTCTCGTCGAGATCTCCGAACGGAACGCAAACGTCTCCCGAAACGTCGGCTTCAGCGTTGCCACCGGCGACGTAATCGCCTTCCTCGACGGCAGCTACGCCGTCGAACCGACCTGGTTTCAGGCCATCGAGCAGGCACGCACGGATGGAACGGATGTAGTAACTGGCCCCGCGGTTACAGCGGGGGAACCGATACAGCCACCCGACGAGGCAACCGAAGACGCACCCACCACAGCCGACACGGCCAGCGCAGCTACTCCATCGAGTTCCCCTAGCACGCCCAGCACGCCCAGCGAACCCAGCCACCCCGCCGCAATCGACGGCCCCGCACAACCCCACACCAAAACCATCGCCGGCCGCTCGATCACGCTCATCAACGGGGACAACGTCGCCTTCGATCGAACCGTTCTCGACGCACTCGACGGCTTCGACGAGTACCTCGAAACCGGCGGGGATCGAGACTGTGCCCACCGGATCGGCGGACTCGGATTCGATACTAACTGGCAACACGAGATGGCCGTCCGTACCGAACTCGGAGCCGACGGCGGGACGATGACCGAACTCGATTGGGGAACGACCTATCGGGCGCTCTCCTATCGGCTCGCGAAGAACTACGGCCCGCGACCGACGGTCGTCGCTCGGACGGTCGGCAGCGCGCTCCGTGACGGATTCAGCGGGGCGCGACGAATCGTCTCCGGTGAGGCAACGCCGACGGGGTGGCTATCGGACGGAACGGACGTGGTTCAAAACGCGGCCCGCGGATTTGTGGACGGAACTCGTGCCCGTTACGGTGATCGAACGGCTCAGCGGAACCCGAACGGGATCTCGGTCAGACACGACCGCGCTGTTCGCGTGTACGACCGGCGGTAGCTATCGGTCGGCGGTCGATATCCCGTCGGCACGAGACTCCGATCGATAGTCGGTACCGCTCGTCTCTTACTCGGGATCGAACCCGCCAGCGAGTTCGTCGAGGACGAACAGTGCGAGTGCGCCGAGGGCCGCCCACGCGACGGTCAGGAAAACGACGTTGGGTGTCCAGGCGTACGCGTCGCCGATTTCGTGAAGCGGCGCGGGAACGGAGCCGGCGATCAGGCCGACGAGGAACAACATCGTGAGCGTTCGTTGTCGGTCGAGCGCCGCGCGGACGACGCGGGCGATCGTGACGAGGCCGACGACGCCGCCGACGACGAAGAGGATCACGGTCGTGCCCGGAGCGACGAGCGCCTGGAGCGTTCCCGTCGTCGAGACGAGTTCGTGAAGCGCGTCGAGGAACGCGGTTAATTCGGACATTAGGTAGACGTACTGTCCGAGGAGGATCAGGATGAGCGAGCCGGAAACGCCGGGGAGGATCATGGCGCTGACGGCGAGAGAGCCGGCGAAGAGGGTTCGGATGGGTCCCTGACCAGGAAGCTGGAGGACGTTGCTGGCGACGAGTAAGGCGAGACCGGTGCCAGCGCCCGCGGCGAGGACGTGTTCGGTGGTCGAGAACGGAAGGCTTCGAAAGAGGACGACGGCTGAGGCGGCGATCAGGCCGATAAAGAATCCGAAGAGCGCGAGGGGGTGTGAGGTTGCGAGCGCGGAGACGGCGCTACCGATAATCGCGACGGCGGTTATCACGCCGACGCCGAGCGGGAGCAAGAACGGGAGATCGAGTTCGAGGAGGGCTTCGCGTGCCCGGGTTCGGTGGTCGGGATCGTAGCCGCGAAGGATGTCGAGGAGGCGGCCGGGCGTGAAGGCGGTGACGGCGGTTATCAGGCGGCTGTAGAACCCGAGTAGGAGGGCAATCGTGCCACCGGAGACGCCGGGGAGGGCGTCGGCGGTGCCCATGCAGAGGCCATAGCAATAGATTCGGAGGATTGCGAGGCGGTCGCCGACGCGCTGGGTGAGGTTATATCCCATCGATTGCGTAGTGGTGTGACCGCATCGTGTGCAGGGCTGGCGATCGGGACGGTCGTCCGTGGTCCATACGTAGCGGGTATTGAGGCACGACCATAAATGGCGTCACTCCTCGCAGGAGTCGAGTTAGTGCGACAACAGAACGACTCGGGGATTATCGTAACGACGGGACGACCGGACGGAGGGCGGGTAGTGGACAGTCACCGGAACGGAGCGAAGACGGAGCAGAGGGCGAAGACCGGAGGACGACGGTAAAAACCGGTGCCGTCGAACTAGTTACACGTAGGCATCCGGTGCGAGCGCGTCGATCACGCGACAGGCGTTCTTCGAAAAGACGCGCCAGAGTTTGTCCTCCGAGACATCGAGCGTGAGGATTTCCATGACGGCGACGTTCGGATGGCAGGCGGGCGCGCCGCTGCCGAAGAGAACTCGATCCGGATGTTCGAGCAGAGCGCGCTCGAGGAGGTCCCGGTACTTGACGAAACTCGTCTCGACGTAGCAGTCGTCAAACTCGGCGAGCAGATCGATCGTCTCGTGCATTTTTGAACGATCCAACGGATGCCCGCCGAAGTGAGCGATGATAACGGGGAACGAGCGGCCAAGAATCATCTCCGCGAGTTCGGCTGGCGTCGCGTCCGTGCCGCCGCGGATGATCAGGGGAAGGCCGACGGCCTCCAGAGTGTCGAGGACGTCCTCGCCGGGGAGGTCGTCGGTGAGGGGGTCGAGGACGAAGCCGTGAAACCGGTCGTCGTAGGCGTATTTTTCGACGTCTTCGGGGGTCGTGTGGTACTCTTTTCGGCGAGCGACGGCGTTGTGGAGGCAGTTCGTTGCGGTGCTACCGGGGCGGCGGGTGCCGTTGATGCGAGCGAACGCGACGAACGGGCGGTCGACGCTTCGTCTGGCAACGCCGTTGTTCGGAGCGACGTAGCTCGTCTCCGGCGTTGCCGGCGGGAAGGCGATCGATCTGGTGATTCCCGCCTGGTGCATCTCCCGTTCGAGTCGGTCGGGAGTGATCGATCGACCGCGGGGCTGCTCGCGTCGGTCGGGCGTGAGCCGTGCATAGCTATCGACGACGCGAAACCCGTGTTCCAGCTCCAGCATCCCACCCCATCGTTTCGAGTCGATCCATATTTTGCTACCGACTTCGCCGTTGCGCGGGTCACGCGGGCACGCGATACAGGGAATCGCAAGACGGAGTGGGTGCGAGAGGGAAACGCTTATATAGAAGTGCTGACGACATAGTTAGTGAGGATTCAGCTATGGCACAACAGCGACGCATGGGCGGACAGCCTATGTTCATTATGAGCGAGGATAGTCAGCGAACACAGGGCCGGGACGCCCAATCGTCCAACATCATGGCCGGCAAAGCGGTCGCCGAGTCGGTACGGACGACCCTCGGCCCCCGCGGCATGGACAAGATGCTCGTCGACTCGGGTGGCGAGGTCGTCATCACCAACGACGGGGCGACCATCCTGAACGAGATGGACATCGAACACCCCGCGGCTCAGATGATCGTCGAAGTCGCCGAGACTCAAGAAGAGGAAGTCGGCGACGGCACGACGACCGCGGGCGTGATCGCTGGCAACCTGCTCGGGGAGGCCGAAGACCTCATCGAACAGGACGTCCATGCGACGACCATCGTCGAGGGCTACCACGAAGCCGCCGAAATCGCCCTCGACGCCATCGACGAACAGATCAGCGAAGCCGCCGTCGACGACGAGGTTCTGAAGCAGGTCGCCGAGTCTAGCATGACCGGCAAGGGAACCGGCGGTCTCACCGCCGAATCCCTCGCCGAAACCGTCGTCGAGGCCGTCCGCCACGTCGAGTCCGACGACGGCGTCGCCCGCGAGAACGTCACCGTCCACACCCAGATCGGTGCCTCCTCGAACGCGACGGAACTCGTCCCCGGCATCGTCATCGACGAGGAGCCCGCCCACGACGGCATGCCGACCGAGATCGAGGACGCCTCGATCGCCGTCCTCGATGTTGAACTCGGCGTCCGCACCGGCGACGTCGACGCCGAGTACGCCATCGACTCGATCGACCAGCTCAACGCCGCCATCGACGCCGAGGAAAGCGAAGTCCAGGGCTACGCCGAAACCGTCGCCGAGAGCGGCGCCGACATCGTCGTCACTACCGAAGACGTCGACGACCGCGTCAGCACGTTCCTCGCCAACGAGGGCATCCTCGTCTTCGAGAACGTCGGCAGCAGCGACACTGCGGACATTCTCTCCGCCACCGGCGCAACCCGCGTCGGCGCCCTCGACGACCTGGAGGAAGCCGACTTCGGCAAAGCCGACCGCATCCGCACCGCAAACTTCGGCGACGACGACCTCGCGTTCGTCGAGGGCGGCGCGGCCGCCGAAGCCGTCACCGTCTTCGTCCGCGGCGGCACCGAACACATCGTCGACGAACTCGAGCGCGCGATCGGTGACGCACTCGACGTCGCCGCGACCGCACTCGCCTCCGGTGAAGTCGTTCCCGGCGCTGGCGCGACCGAAATCGCCATCGCAAACAAGATCCGCGAGGAAGCCGCCGGTATCGAAGGCCGCAAACAGCTCGCCGTCACCGCCTTCGCGGACGCACTCGATGTCGTCCCGCGCACGCTCGCGGCGAACACCGGCCAGGACCCGATCGACGCACTCGTCGACCTCCGCGCCGCTCACGACTCCGAGGGTCGTGCCGGCCTGATTACCGATGGCGAAGACGTGACCATCGACGACCCGCTCGAGTTCGGCGTCGTCGATCCGGCAGATGTCAAACGCGAAGCGATCGAGAGTGCGACTGAGGCTGCGACGATGATCGTCAGAATCGACGACGTCATCGCTGCTGAATAACTCGCTCTCACCCGTTTCTCCGATTTCCGTCCCGCGTCGGTGGCTCCGACTGGCCAATAGTGTTAAGTGTTAACACTCGAGACTACCGATCGTTATGTCCGGCATGGCCTCTTCAGATCGACTGACGCCGGTCGCCGAGGCGGTTGACCAAACCGTCTACTACGACGCCGAGAGCGAGACCTATCACATGTGGTGTGATGAAAGCGAGTACGAGCCGGTAACGACGGCGCTTCCGCTCGCGGTCTCGTCGATTCATGGCGTCGACCCAGCCGCCCTCGAGCCACTCGCGGACAGCATCGATCCGGACGCTCTGAACGCACTCGTCGTCGACTGGTGCGAGACGACGCGACAGTGCGCAGTCGCCGAGCGAGCAGGCTCGGTCTCGTTTTGCTACTCACGATGTGAGATTACGATTTACGACGATGGGGAGATCGTCATCGATCCGAATCGAGCGACGCTCGTGAGCTAACAACGCGTCGGGGGCTGCTTTTCACGCCGATTCGAGGGTGACTGATGCACCAACTATCAGACCGAACGTCTCGTCGCCGCGTCCCTGGTTCACGTCGAGTTCGACGTAGCCGTGGCTCCCGACCGTCGCAAGTCGCTCCCCGACGGGAACGGCTCCGAAAGTCGTCGCGACCGGCACCCGCTCGCCGTTTACGCGCACGTGTTCGCAGTCCGCAAGGAACGAACCCGGAACGTTCGTGATCGCGTTTCCGAAGTCGTCGACGACCAGCACCTCGCCGGTTGCGCGGCCGTCCGCGACCGTCGCGTCCGGCAGTGTAAGCGGCGAGACGGTCGACGTTGGCTCGAGAAACGCGAGTTCGGTGAGCGCATCGAGTCGGTCGAGACCGAACTCGTGGATGTCGCCGGCAGCGGGAGCGAAGACGTCTCGACCGTGGAAGGTGGTGTGTGGTGAACTCGGGCCGGTCGAGTCGGTGGGTTGCTGGTGGCCGGCGACGGCCGGCGGATCGAGCTGTGCATCGTCGATGATGTATGCGTCGAGCCCGGAGCCGATGGTCGGCTCGGAAGCACTGGTCGTTGCTGCAAGCCGGCGAGCAGCAGGGAGCAAGACGCCATTGTCGGGGCCGACGAGGACGTGATCGCCCGCACGGATGGCGAGTGCGTTTCGGTCGGTGCCGACGCCGGGATCGACGACGACGAGGTGGACGGCGGGCGGGAAGTACGGGAGCGTCTCGTGGAGCCAGAAGGCGGCTGCTCGGATGTCCTGCCGCGGAAAGTCGTGGGCGACATCGACGAGTCGAGTCGCGGTACGCTGCGAGAGGACACCGCGCATCGCTGCCGGATAGGGGGTGCCGAAGTCGGACGAGAGCGTGATCATTCGCCGTTCGAGTCAGAATCGCTGACCATTTGAATGCGTTCGAGACCGTTGGTCTCGTTGACGACTTCGACGACAGCTTCGGGGACGAGGGCTTCCCAGTCGCCGTCGTTGATCATGCGTTCGCGGACTTCCGAGCCTTCGAGTACGTCGCGGTTGAACATCGGCGACTGGCGGATATCGATATCGGCCTCGCGGAACAGTTGGATGACGAGTGGATTGTTCGAGTAGGCGACATCGAAGTCCGGACTCATGCTCTGGACGTGGCTCACCCAGACGGAGTTCCGATCGAGATCCTCGATGGGGACGGCGTAGGTCACGAGGTCGGTGTCGACGAGGGACTTGGTGATCATCATGATCCGTTCGCCGGCGGTGAACGGGTTTCGAACGGTGTGTGAGTGGTCGGCACTCCCGATGCCGAGTACGAGTTCGTCGACGTCCGCCGCGATTCGTTCGACCATGTTGTGGTGGCCGTTGTGGAAGGGCTGGAATCGACCGATATAGAACCCCCGTGTCATGTCGGACAGTGGTCGGGCAGTACGCTTAAGCGTGGCGAGTTATGCCACTGTGGAAGAACTACTGGACGGACCGAGAGCGGGTGTATATCGACACCGGTGAAACGACTCGAAAACGGGCGGGAGCCGTTGGGTACCCATCACGTTCCGGGATGACGGCCAGACTCGGAGGCGGATCAGAAACGAGCGTACATAGCTCAGGACTGTCGTTTTCGGCACTACTAGCGGTTCTTCATATGGAGAAAGTATATCAGTGGCAATCCCTTCGAATCAGATACCGAACAGAGTTCTATGAGCAACGATACGAACGCTGACGACCCTCCCGAGGACGCCTCTGGGACTGTGCCACGCGAAGAGCAGGCACAGGACGAGGAGCGTGAGCGTGGACGGGAGTCCGAGCGTGTGCAGGATGGGCGCGACCGTGAGCGCTCGCCGCAGACGCCGTCTCACCCGGAGTCTACGCCGCAGTCGCAATCACAGTCCACGGAGCGTCAGGGAGAACGGTCGCCGACCGACGGTGACGAAGATACTGCCGGTGACGGCAATCGACGCGACGAGGCCGACGATATCGAAACTGTCGACGATCTCGGCAGTTCCGTCGAGGTCGACCCGGGCGTCGAGGTAGACGATGAGATCGCCGAAGACGACCTTCTGGGCGGCCTCAAAATCGACTCGACGGAAGATATCGAGGTTCCGGATCGACTCGTCGATCAGGTCATCGGACAGGACGAAGCGCGAGACATCATCATCAAGGCGGCAAAACAGCGCCGTCACGTGATGATGATCGGCTCGCCGGGGACCGGCAAGTCGATGCTGGCGAAGGCGATGAGTCAGCTCCTGCCGAAAGAGGAGTTACAGGACGTACTGGTCTATCACAACCCGGACGACGGGAACGAGCCAAAGGTGCGGACCGTTCCCGCCGGAAAAGGTGAGCAGATCATCGACGCGCACAAAGAGGAAGCGCGAAAGCGCAACCAGATGCGCTCGATCCTGATGTGGATCATCATCGCAGTCATCATCGGGTACGCGATCATCAGCCCCGTCAGCCCCCTCCTTGGGATTCTCGCAGCGGGGATCATCTGGCTTATCTTCCGGTACACCAGTCGCGGCACGGACGCGATGGTGCCGAACATGATCGTCAACAACGGCGACAAGCGGACCGCGCCGTTCGAAGACGCGACCGGTGCCCACGCCGGTGCGCTGCTCGGCGACGTGCGCCACGACCCCTTCCAGTCCGGTGGAATGGAGACGCCGTCTCACGACCGCGTCGAACCGGGCTCGATCCACAAGTCCAACAAGGGCGTGCTGTTCGTCGACGAGATCAACACGCTCGACGTGCGCACCCAGCAGAAGCTCATGACGGCGATCCAGGAGGGCGAGTTCTCGATCACGGGCCAGTCCGAGCGCTCCTCGGGCGCGATGGTCCAGACCGAGCCCGTTCCCTGTGACTTCGTCATGATCGCCGCCGGGAACCTGGACGCGATGGAGAACATGCACCCCGCACTCCGAAACCGGATCAAGGGGTACGGGTACGAAGTGTACATGGACGATACCATCGAGGATACGCCCGAGATGCGGCGCAAGTACGCCCGCTTCATCGCTCAGGAGGTCGAACGCGACGGCCGCCTGCCCCACTTCACCCACGAGGCCGTCGAGGAACTGCTCCTCGAGGCGAAGCGTCGGTCGGGCCGGAAGAACCACCTGACGCTTCACTTCCGCAGTCTCGGCGGACTGATTCGCGTCGCAGGCGACATCGCCCGCGCCGAGGATCGGGACCTGACCACCCGCGATGACGTGCTACAGGCCAAGGGCCGCTCGCGCTCGATCGAGCAACAGCTCGCCGACGACTACATCGAGCGGCGCAAAGACTACGAGCTGCAGGTCACCGAGGACGGCGTCGAGGGCCGCGTCAACGGTCTCGCCGTCATGGGAGAGGACTCCGGTATCATGCTTCCCGTGATGGCCGAGATCGCGCCCGCACAGGGCGGCGGACAGGTGATCGCCACCGGGAAGCTTCAGGAGATGGCCGAGGAATCGGTCCAGAACGTCTCCGCGATCATCAAGAAGTTCTCCGACGTGGACCTCTCGGAGAAAGATATCCACATCCAGTTCGTCCAGGCCGGACAGCAGGGCGTCGACGGCGACTCCGCCTCCATCACGGTGGCGACGGCCGTCATCTCCGCGCTCGAAAACATCCCGGTCGATCAGTCGATCGCGATGACCGGCTCGCTGTCGGTCCGCGGGGACGTCCTCCCCGTCGGTGGCGTCACGCACAAGATCGAAGCCGCCGCCAAAGCCGGCTGCAACACGGTCATCATCCCCGCGGCGAACGAACAGGACGTGATGATCGAAGACGAGTACGAGGAGATGATCGACATCGTGCCGTGTTCGAACATCAGCGAAGTCCTGGATGTCGCCCTCGAGGGCGAACCCGAAAAGGACTCGCTGCTCGACCGTCTCAAGTCGATCACCGGCACGGCGTTCGAGCAACAATCGGTCGGCTCCGCCGGCGGCTCGAATCCGAGCCCGCAGTAAGCACGGACGAGACTAATGGCACAGTGGACGGCGTTTGCGGGGCTGACCGTCGTCGTCCTCGTGCTCTTGCTCGTTCTTTCTCACCTGACACAGACGTCGTTTTCTTCGAGTTCCGACGCCGATGCTCCTGCAGGCGACACCACCGGAACCGACAACGGACTCGAAGCGTTCGACGCGCCGCGGGCGACCCGCGACGGCGACGCGGACGAGTTCGGGGAGCGGTCGTCCCCTGCTACCGACGAGTCGGACGCAGGTACCCGCCACGACCGCCACGACCGGGCTGGGGCTGACCACGGCGACAGCAACGGCGATGGCAAGGTGGACACGCTCGAGAACGCGGAGCCGCCGACGGGCGACGACGGGTCGAGTTCCCGAGACGATCGGGCCATCCGCACCGACGACGGACGCCCCGGCCACGCTGAACTCGATCCCGACGACCTCTCGACGGGACTGCTCCTGGCGAACGTCGCCGCCTCGCAGGGACTGTTCCTGATCGTTCTCCTCGGAGCGATCCTCTTCACCGCGATTCCGGCGAACGCGCTCGGGATCGAGTTCAGCCTCGCGTATCTCGCGAGCGGCCTGGCGGTGGGGACGGGAGCCGGGATCGTCCTCTACGCGGCGAACGAACTCGGGGCGGCGTTCGCAGAGCGGGTCGGGTTCGACCACGACGAGCAACTCCGATCGATGCTGGCACCCGACTCGACCGGCGGCTGGCTCACGCTGTTGCTGGTCGTGCTTCCGATCATCGCCGCGTTCGAGGAGTTGCTCTTTCGCGGCGCGCTGATCGGCGTCTTCGCGACCGGATTCGACGCGTCGCCGTGGCTGCTCGCAGTCGTTTCATCGGTTGCGTTTGCGCTCGGCCACGGAATGCAGGGATCGGTCGGAGTCGCCGTCACGGGCGCGCTCGGGTTCGTGCTCGCGGCGGTGTTTATCGCCACCGGAAGTCTGCTCGTCGTCGTCGTGGCACACTACCTGATCAACGCCCTCGAGTTCGTCGTCCACGAGGGACTCGAGCTCGAATGGGCGACGCGACGGAGCGTGTCGGATCGGGGATCTGACTAGCCGGGTTACAACTCCTCGAGCGACCGTAACTTCTGCTCGACTGCCGGCGGAAGGGCGCTCGGGCCGTCGCGGATGCGGTGGTCGGGGATCAAAATTGGAGCCGGGTTCTCGGCGAGCGCCGTTCGGACGGTCGTGTGGTCGGACTGGTCGTCGGCGTCGAGCGTCGCGGTGACCTGCGCGAGGGTCTCGACATCGAGCTGGTCGCCGTAGGGAATCTCGCGGACCTGCTCGAGGACCGCCCGCTGGTCCGTGGGGACCGTCAGTGCGACCTGGACGTCATCGAACGCGACGGGATCGAGGCCGTCTAAGTACTCGAAGATGCGGTCGAGAACCGAGTGGTCGGCCTCGGCGTTCGCCTCGGGCGTGTCGGGAACGGAGACGCTCAGCACCCGTCCGCTGGCGGCACCGAGTTGCACGTACCGGTCGAGATACGACGATTCGCGCGCGTAAATACCGGCGTCCGTAGCGTCCTCCATACGCGCCCGTAGGTGACACGGCCTTGAATAGTCGCCGGTCGCACACTAACGTGAGCACCGCCGATGACGCAAGGCTTTTGTACAAAAGAGTACGTTGATGTACAATAATGACTCAGGGTAGGGAGCTCGCGCCGGCGGTGCGGTCCATCCTTACAGCCGCCAGCGAGCGCGACGACACTGCCGAGTGCGACCCTCTTGCGGTCGATGCCCGGTCGCTCACCGACGCGATCGACCGAGCGGAACGAGACGGTCGCGTGCCGGTAATCGCGGAGGTAAAGCCGACGAGTCCGACGAGCGATGGCACTCGCGAGGACGACCCCGTCGAACTCGCCACGGCGATGGTCGAGGGCGGGGCGACGGCGATTTCGGTTCTCACCGAGCCGACCCACTTCGGCGGCTCGGCCGAGGCGCTGACCCGCGTCCGCGAGGCCGTCGACGTTCCGGTCCTTCGGAAGGATTTCGTGCTCGACGAGGCCGGGATGGACGTCGTCGAGGCCGATCTACTCCTGCTGATCGCCCGATTCGTCGGCGTTCGCGAACCGACCGATTCGCGAGCCAGCCGGAACGCGACGCGTCCCGAGGCTGAACTCGACGAACTCGTCACCGCCGCCCGCGACCGCGGCTTCCAGCCGCTCGTCGAGGTCCACGACGAGGCCGAACTCGAAGCCGCACTCGAGGCGGGCGCGGAGATCGTCGGGATCAACAACCGCGATCTCGCCGAACTCGAGGTCGATCTCGACACGTTCGAGTCGGTGGCTCCCCACGTGCCGGACGACGTGACCCTGATCGCCGAGAGCGGAATCTCGGGACCGGCGGACGTTCGCCGGATGCGCGAGGCCGGTGCCGACGCCTTGCTCGTCGGCAGCGCGATCATGGACCACGCCGGCGACACCGACGTTACCGCAAACACGCGAGCGCTGGTGCGAGCGACGGCGGAGACGGAAACGAAGACACGGACACAGACATGAGCAACACCGAATCAGACCACGCAGACGCGTCCGCCGACCGAACCGACCGCGAGCGAACGTTCGGCGACTACGGCGGCCAGTACGTACCGGAGGCACTGATGCCCGCCCTCCAAGAACTCGAGGACGCCTACGAGCGCTACGTCCTCGAGAACGAGGACGGGTTCATGGACGAGTTCAGCGAGCGCATGCGCGACTTCGGCGGACGGCCGACGCCGCTCCAGCGCGCGGACCGGCTCAGCGAGCGCTACGACCGCGAGATCTACCTCAAGCGCGAGGACCTCGTCCACGGGGGCGCACACAAGCTGAACAACGCGCTCGGGCAGGTGCTGCTCGCGAAGTACATGGGCAAAGAGCGGATCATCGCCGAGACGGGGGCGGGCCAGCACGGCACGGCGACCGCGATGGCGGCCGCCCACCTCGACATGCCCTGCGAGATCTACATGGGGCGGACGGACGTGAACCGCCAGCGCCCGAACGTCTACCGGATGCGGATGAACGGCGCGGCGGTCAACCCGGTCGAGGCCGGCAGCGGGACGCTGAAGGAGGCGATCAACGAGACGCTCCGGGACTGGGCGACCACCGTCGAGAACACCCACTACGTCATCGGCTCCGTCGTCGGCCCGCACCCGTTCCCGCGACTGGTGCGGGACTTCCAGTCCGTCATCGGCGCGGAGGCCCGCGAGCAGATCCGGGAGCAGGCGGGGCGACTCCCCGACAGCGTCGTCGCCTGCGCCGGCGGCGGGTCGAACACGATGGGGGCGTTCCACGAGTTCGTGCCGGACGAATCCGTCGACCTCTACGCGGTGGAAGCCGGCGGATCGAGCCTCGACATCGACGAAGCGGCGGGCGTCGCGCCGAACTCGGCGACGCTCTCGACCGGCACCGACGGCGTCCTCCACGGCGCGCTGACGAAGCTCCTCCAGACCGACGACGGGCAGATCGTCGAGTCCCACAGCGTGAGCGCGGGACTGGACTACGCCGGCGTCGGCCCCGAACTCTCGCGGCTCGTCGAGACCGGCCGGGTCACGCCGACGAGCGTGGGCGACGATGCCGCCCTCAACGGCTTCCATCGCCTCTCGAATCTGGAAGGGATCATCCCGGCGCTCGAGTCGAGTCACGCGCTCGGATGCGTAGAGGCGAACCACGAGGAACTCGGCGACCTCGTCGTCGTCAACGTCTCCGGCCGCGGCGACAAGGATCTGGAGACGGTACTCGAGGAGACGGAGAAACGCGACCTCGACGCCGCACCGGACGTGGAGGTGTTCGACGCATGAGCCGCGAGCCGCGAGCGTCTCGGTCCGAGCGAACGGGGAACGAAGTGACCCGTGAACTGCGAACCGACGGCGGCGAGCAACTGGCGGCCACGGACAGCAACATCGAGGCCGCCATCCGCGAGAACCACCCCGCGCTCATCACCTACATCACCGCGGGCGACCCCTCGCTCGAAGACACGAGAGCGTACGTCGAAGCCCTCGACCGCGGCGGCGCGGACCTGATCGAACTCGGACTGCCCTTCTCGGAGCCGACCGCCGAGGGACCGACCATTCAGGCCGCGATCAACCGCGCGTTAGCCGCCGGAACGACCCCCGCGCAGTTCTTCGACCTCGTCGACGACCTCTCGACCGAGGCCCCGCTGCTGGTGATGACCTACTACAACATGATCCTACAGTACGGGCCAAGCGAGGCGGCACGCACCTCGAAAGCTGGCGCGGCGAAGCCGCAGAACAAGCCCGACGTCCGCCCGTTCGTCGAACGCGCGGCCGACGCCGGCCTCTCGGGCATCATCGTCCCCGACCTCCCCGCGGAGGAAGCCGGCCCGCTTCGGGACGCCTGTGACGATCGCGATATCGACCTCGTCTTCATCGTCGCGCCGACGACCGAGGGCGAGCGCCTCGATCGCATCATGTCCCAGGTCTCGGGCTTCGCCTACGTCCAGGCCCGTCTCGGGACCACCGGTGCGCGGGCGGACGTCTCGAACGCGACCCACGACAGCCTAACTCGCCTCGCCGGCTACGACGTACCCAAGGCGGTCGGATTCGGCGTCAGCGAGGGCGACCACGCCGCCGAGATCGTCGCCGCCGGCGCGGACGGCGTCATCGTCGGCAGCGCGCTCGTCGACATCATAGCCGACCACGGCGCAGGCGATGCACCCGCGGCGGCCGAACTCGAGGCCAAGGCGCGCGAACTCAAGCGGGGTGCGCGCCGCGGACGGGAAGAAGCACCGGAACCAGAACAGCCATAACCGCAAGTTTGCTATACACTCGCAATGACTACAGCAGGACTCGACGCGCGACTGAACCGGATCGGTACAGACGACTCGTACGTAATCATCCCGATGGACCACGGCCTCACGATGGGTGCCGTCCAGGGACTCAAAGACATCGAATCGACCATCGACGGCGTCACCCGCGGCGGGGCCGACGCGGTGCTCACGCAGAAGGGGATCGCCCCCCGCGTCCACGAGAACAAGAACGGGAAAGGCTACATCGTCCACCTCAACGGCTCGACGACGATCGGGCCGGACGAGCAGGACAAACGCATGACCGGCACCGTCGAAGAAGCGATCAAAGCCGGGGCCGACGCCGTTTCGTTCCACATCAACGTCGGCTCGAACTACGAACCCGACCAGATGACCCAGCTCGCGGAGGTTACCGAGACGGCGGACCGGTTCGGGATTCCGGTGCTCGCAATGGCCTACGCCCGCGGGCCGGGCGTCGACTCGACGGACGCGGAGTCGCTCGGCCACGCGGTCCGGCTCGCCGAGGAAGTCGGTGCGGACCTCGTCAAGACGGGCTACAGCGGCGACGCCGAGAGCTTCCAGCACGTCGTCGAATCGACGCGCCTGCCGGTGGTCATCGCCGGCGGCTCGCGGGGCACCGACCGCGAGACGGTCGAGATGGTCCGCGGCGTCATGGACGCCGGCGGCTCGGGCGTCTCGATGGGACGATCGATCTTCCAGCACGAGCAACCCGAAGCCATCACCCGCGCCGTCTCCGGCGTCGTCCACGACGACCTCTCGACCGAGGAAGCCCTGACCGAGGCCGGACTGGCGCTCGAAGTCTAAGTTTTCAGGCTGTCCGTACCGACCCCGAGCGGATCGCTCGCCACGAGTTCAGTCACGACCGTACGACCGACCCGGGCGGCGTTCTCGCGCGCCAGGTCGAGACTGGCGGCGTTGCCGTCGAAGCTCTCTTCGACGGTCTCGCCGGGGGCCGGCCGGTCGTAGTTCGCGACCGCGCGAACGCTCAGGTACCGATCGAGCAGGCCGAACCGGTCGAGCGCGGTCGCCGTCGCCGCGTCCTCCATCTGGGTCGTCAGGTACGGCGCGACGCCGTAGGCCTCACAGAGCCACGCGACCTCGCGGGCGTACCGCGGGCCGTGCCAGAACTCGTCGCCGCAGACGGTCGTCCCCCGCTCGACGGTGGGCCCCGCGATCGGCGCGTCACTGAACTCGTACTCGTCCTGGTAGGCGCGAGCGGCCGGATCGGAGTCGAGGGTCGCGTCGGCGGCGGCCTCGAGCGCCGCGTCCACGAGTTCGGTGTCGAGGCGGTGGACGTAATCGCGCGGGCGATACGCGAGGAGGTCGAGGCCGGCGGCGGGATCGGTATCGACGGCAGCACCGACATCCCCGTGCGCATCGCCGCCGTCGGACGCGCCGGTCTGGGTCCGATCCCAGCGATGCTTTCGATCCCAGTCGACGACCGAATCGGCGATCACGACGGAGCCGAGGGCGACCCGCTCGGGCGGCCCGCCGGCGATGCCCGCCGAAACGACGTACGCGGAGTCGAGTTCGAGAGCGGGCGCGGCGAGCAGCGCCGTCACGGTCGTCGCCGCGTCGCTCTTGC
>NZ_AOIO01000037.1 GCF_000337555.1 Natrialba asiatica DSM 12278
TGTGTATAAGAGACAGGGATGAACTCGTCCGGGTCCGGACTGCGGGGCTCCGGAAGGTCGAGATCCGGATCGGAGTTAGAGTCGGTCATGCGAGTGCGGTCGTCGCGAGCGGCCAAAGACGCTCCGGAGGCCGGGCGATTCGACGTGTTGATCGGAAGAATTTCACGCTCCCCGTCCGTTTGCCACCGCGTACCCGTGACCGAAGGAGAGGGCTCCCGGTTGACGATCGACGACGAGATCATCGCACGCGCGCGGATTCACGCCCGCGACGTCCTCGCCGATGCCGACTTCGAACTCGACCTCTCGGCGCTCGAATGGACCGTCTCCACCCGGGCGAAACGCCGCGCCGGCGCGTGTCGCTGGCACGCCGACCGCGAAACCGCGACCGTTATCCTCGCCAGGCGCGCCTACGACCGCTACGACTGGCCCGAGTTCGCCGGCATCGTCAGACACGAACTCGTCCACGCCTGGGAGTTTCGCCGCTTCGGCGAATCGGGACACGGTCCGCGGTTTCGCGAGCGCGCGGCCGAACTCGACGCCCCCCGCCACTGCCGCTCGTTCACCGAGCCGCGGTACGTCCTGCGATGTCTCGCCGCCGACTGCGACTGGACGGCACAGCGCCACCGGGCCTCGAAGCCCGTTCGCTCCCCGGACGGGTATCGCTGTGGCAACTGCGGCGCTGCCTACGAGGTCGAACACGCTGCTAGCGGCAGAACGTGGACGACTGCGAGCGAGTTCGGCGGCGCGAAGGCGGCCCTCGGCGACGAGTGGTAACGCGCGCGGCGACCACGACGACGCCGTCGACCCGACCGCGGAACACTTATTCGCCTCTCGCTACCTGTTTTAGGTATGGGACTACTCGAGTTGATGCTGGGTCAGTCGGGCCCCGGCGAACAGGGGACCGAAGGCAACTCCTATACGCTGCCGAAGGACACCCACGAGTTCGTCTATCCCGTCGCCGTCAGGCGGGACGAGCTAGCGGCCTTCGCCCAGTTGATCGAGGCCGAAGCCGACGCGCCGTATCTCGAAGAAGAGACCGACGAACTCCAGGACGTCTTCGACGACGTACTCGGTGACGCCGGCATCGACGCGACCGAACTCGTCGAGCAAAAGCGCCGGACGCGGCGCGAAGCCGAGTCCGTGATCGATCACTGGCGCGAGCAGGTGACGACGGATATCGCCACGGTCTATGTTCTTCCCGAAACGGACGAGACGCTGCTCGCGTTCACGAAACTCTGCAAGCAGCGCGACGACGAGGCGGACGACCCCTTCGACCTCCCGGAGACGTTCGCCGATGCGGCGGCGTTGCTCAAACGCCTCCAGGATGCGACCGACAGTCAGTATCGGGCGGTCGTTCACACGGATCTTCTGGAATCAGAGACAGCGTAACCGGGGTGGCGTCTCACGAAGGCCTCAGAGGATCGTTTCGAACGTCTCCAGCGAGGAGAGTTCGTACGTCGGCCGGTGTGCGTGCGTCGTTCGGTCGCCGCGTTGCGTCGTGCGCTCCCGGTTGTCGATGTCGATCCAGGCCGAATCGAGCCCCATCGCGTTGGCACCGCCGATGTCGGCGTGAAGCGAGTCGCCGACGTGGATCGCCGTTTCCGGCGTCGCCTCGAGCGCCGAGAGGGCGTGTTCGAAGGGGGCCGCGTCGGGTTTGGGAAAGATCCCGGCGTCCGGATCGGTAAAGACGCGAACGTCGAAGGCGTCCTCGATGCCCAAGGCCCGCAGTTTCTGCGTCTGGGTTTCCCGGCCACCGTTCGTGATGAGCCCGACGTGTCCCAGCTCGCGAGCGCGTTCGAGGGCCGCCTTCGCACCGGGGCGAAACCGGACGGCCGTCGGGTCCTGAATGTCGAGATACGAGTCGGCGAGTCGCTCCGCGGCATCGGGACCGGGACCGGGACCGGGTGCGGACCCCTTTCCTGAATCCGTCACCGTCCGATCCACGACTTCCGTAAACAGCGCCTCGTAGAACTCGCGAGCCGTCCCGGTCGTCGGCAGCGCCGGAATCGCGTCCCTGAGATCATCGGGCGTACAGAACGGATCGACGCCGGCACGATCGAACGCCGACGCGAGTACGGTCTCGGGGTCCTGCGTCGCCTCACAAAGCGTTCTATCGAGATCGAAGCAGATCGCATCGTAGGCGGCCATCTATCCGTCGTAGGGACGCGACCGTTCTCAACGTTTCGCCGTCCGCCACCGGAGAGCGGAACCGGTCACGGCGCTGAAAATCCCGAGACAGCAGGTGTTATTTCGACGCCGCGTCACCTCAGCGTATGGACGTGGTGAAACGAGTTCACATCGTGCCGCTCGGGTACGAGTACGATCGGATCTGTGAACCGATCCGAACCCAGCGTGCCGACCTGGTCTATCTGCTCGAACCGACGGCGGACGCCGATGAATCTCGAACCCAAGCGGCGGACGCCGAGGTCGCCGAGGACTCCCACCGACGGACGACGGACAGTTCCCAGGCGACCTATCACGACGACCTGCGCGACGAACTCGACGCGATCGTTCCCGAGGTACGGACGTGGGCGTGCGATCTTACGGACGTGTACGCCGTGCTGGGGGCCGTGACGACGATCGCCTCGAAGCACCCGGACGACGACGTCGCCGTGAACGTCTCCGGTGCGGGAACGATCGCCGCGATCGGGGCGACGATCGCGTGTATGGACGGCTCGACCGACGCGCGAGCGTATTACGTCGAACCCGAATCCTACGCCCACGACGGCGAACGGGAACCGGCCTCGACCGGCATCGCCGCGGTCGAACGGCTGCCGACGTATCCGGTCGACTCGCCGACACCCGACCAGGTCGCGGTTCTCGGCTTTCTCCGCGAGCCGAGCGAGTGGGACGGGTTCCACGCGGATCGGACCGCGCCGCCGAAGAAGAAAGACCTCATCGAGTTCGCGCGGGATCGCGGGCTCTCGTTCATGGCCGATCGCCAATCGCCCGAGGAGCGAGCCGGTGAGGACAAGGGGGCGTTTCGCGTCCTCGATACGCACGTTCTCGACCCGTTAGTGGCGGACGGATACGTCACGATCGAGTCGGTCGGCCGCCGTCGCGTCGTCTCGGTCACGGAGCAAGGAGACAACGCCTACCGCGCGTTCAAACACAAGCTCTCGGCAGTCGACGGGGAGTGAAACTGCGGCGAAACAGAACGGACGGGCGGCTTAGCGATCTTCGACGACCAGTGCGTGGAGTTTCGTCCCGAGCCGAGCAAACTCGAGATCGCGTCGGATGCGGGCGGCGTGGGCGCGAAGGGCTCGTTCGTCGAGTCCGATCGCGGCGTCGTCGGGGCGCGTGGTCGCTTGCTCCGCCCGGCCGAGGAGCCAGGGCGCGGCAGCAGCGAGTGCAGGGCGGCAGTTCGGACGGGGCTGCGTCGCGGACCGGACCGCAGTCAGCAGTTCCTCCGTCACGATGAGGTGCCGGCGGAGCGTTCGAATCTCCGCGGCGTCAGCGGGTGGGGTCAGATGGCTCGCAATCGTCGCGTCGGCTCCCCGAATCGAATCGGGGTCGACGTCGAACACGGCCGCGAGCCGCTCACATTCGAGTGTCGCGTGTCGACTGCGCCGACTCGCGAGTCGAATCGCGCCGAGGACGGCGGCGGTGTGACCGAACTCGAATGCGGCCAGTTCTCCCGCATGGTCGAACGCAGACCCGGCGACCTCGCCGAGCGCGTCGACATCGAGGCGACTCACTGCCTGCTCGACGGAGACCGACTCCGCCGTTTCTTCGGGTTTGAACTGACGCTGACCCATACAAAAACGCAGTACCGACCGGATATTATTCACTTCTAAGAAAGTATCGTTACTATCGTTACTATCAGTACTATTGCTATAATCATGACAATTGTGACGAGCGACGCGAACCTACCGATCGCCGTGCGGGCGTTGTACTGTCGTCATCGCCTGCCAGATCCGCCACGTTCAAGCCGGTCCCCACTGACCGTCGAGTCATGACACGATCCGTCTGGATCAAAGCCGACGACACCGTCGGCGACTGGAACGACCGCCGTGCGCGGATCACCGCCGCGCTCGAGGCCGGCGCGGACTGGGTGCTGGTCGACGAGGACGACGTCGAACGCGTGCGCGAACTCGGCGATATCAATGTCGCCGCATTCCGAACCGATGGCGACGTGACGCTGGTCGACGACGCCGAGACCGACGACACCGACGAGGACGGCGACGCTGAACTCNTCCGAACCGATGGCGACGTGACGCTGGTCGACGACGCCGAGACCGACGACACCGACGAGGACGGCGACGCTGAACTCGCCGCGAGTTCGGCGGCTGACCCCGACGCGATTATCGTCGGCAAGAACGGCGAGGGCGACGCGACGATCGACCTCCCGAGCGACTTCTCGGGCTCGGCCGATCTCTCGACGCTCCGGCGCAACGGCGATCTCGATCGCGGCGCGTACGTCCGCATTCTCGATACGGAGTACGAGGCCTTCGCCGAAACGGCCGCCGAGGAAGGCGAGTACACGATCGTCATCGGCGAGGACTGGACGATCATCCCGCTCGAAAACCTGATCGCCCGCATCGGCGACGAAACCGATCTCGTCGCGGGCGTGACCAGCGCCGAGGAGGCAAAGACCGCGTTCGAAACGCTCGAACTCGGCTCCGACGCCGTCCTCCTCGACTCGGACGATCCGGACGACATCAGACGAACCGTCGAGGTCCGCGACGAGGCCGAACGCGAGTCGCTCGACCTCGAGTTCGCCGAGGTGCTCGACGTCGAGCAGATCGGCAGCGCAGACCGGGTCTGCGTCGACACCGGCAGCCTGCTCGAACACGACGAGGGGATGCTCGTCGGCTCGATGAGCCGCGGGCTGGTCTTCGTCCACGCCGAAACGGCCGATTCACCATACGTGGCCTCGCGCCCGTTCCGGGTCAATGCGGGGGCGGTTCACGCCTACGTTCGCACGCCCGACGGGGGCACGAAGTATCTCTCCGAACTCCAGAGCGGCGACGAGGTCCAGATCGTCGATACGGACGGAAACACGCGCGAGGCCATCGTCGGCCGCGTCAAGATCGAACAGCGACCGATGTTCCGCGTCGCCCTGGAGACGGACGAGGGCGACCGGATCGAGACGCTCCTCCAGAACGCGGAGACGATCAAGGTTGCAACGGCGACCGGGCGGACGGCGGTGACCGAACTCGACGCCGGCGACGAACTCCTCCTGTACTACGAGGATACCGCTCGCCACTTTGGGGAGGCGGTCGAAGAGAGCATCATCGAGAAGTAACCGAGTCGGCGGTCGTCGTTTGACGTTCTCCGCTTGTTGGTCGCCGTTTGACGGTCG
Source organism: Natrialba asiatica DSM 12278 (assembly GCF_000337555.1). Lineage (GTDB taxonomy): Archaea > Halobacteriota > Halobacteria > Halobacteriales > Natrialbaceae > Natrialba > Natrialba asiatica. The sequence continues at coordinate 5,306 of NZ_AOIO01000037.1, forward strand.
GCAACTCAGTGGTTTCGAGACTCGTCCGTCGCGTTAACGGCACCTGCCGTCTCGCCCTCACTGGCGGGCGGCGACTCGAGTCGAGTCGTACACCAGTGACAGAACGACAGGTCCTCGTCGAGTTCTTTACCGCAGGTTGGACAGGTCGGGCCGTCCGCGTCGTCACTGCTCCGTCCGGGCGGAAATCCAAGCGCGCGGAAGGTCGCGTCGATCGCGGCAAACAGCGCGATAAACGAGAAGAGGAACTGGGTGACCCGCTCGGTTTCCTGGGTCGCGATCGTCATACTATCGGCGAACGAATCAGCCGCAGCGATTTCTGCTGTCGGCAGGAAGAACAGTCCGGCAACGATAAACAGCCCGCCGAAAGCAAACGCGCGGAGCCAGTCCCGAAGCAACGCATGGCCGGCTCCAGGGACGAGAAGAGAGATCCCACCTATAACGAGCGCACGAAGCCAAGTCATCGTACCTAGTCCTCGGAGTGCCAGCCCCTTAACATTCCGATTCGTCTCGGTAGTCACGCACGAGAGACGTTCCATGAGAAGGGATTCTCTAGTCGAGATGGAGATCCTTGCAGCCAGATCGTCCCGCTCGAGCGGCGAAACGAGTCAGTTCACGCAGCCGAGGGAGGAACCGCTTGCAGTCGTTCGACGAGTTCGGCGAGCGTCTCGAGGTCGTACTGGCCCGGTGCCGTCGCCCGCTCGGGGACGACCGGAGCATAGCCGATCCGCGAGCCATAGACCGGGGCGACGGCTCGAGTGTGGCTTCCGGCTTCGCCCATCGCCATCGTTGCCACGTCGTGTCCGGCAGCGGTAAGCTGGTGTGTCACCGTGAGCAACGCCAGCGCATCCTCGCGATCCGCAGCCGTTACGGCGAGTTTTCCCACGTCGCCGTACTCGCAGGCCTCGGTAAGCGTCTCGCGCATCTCGACGGCAAGCGGCGTCGCCTCGAAGTCGTGGGCGGAGACGACGACACTCACGTCGCGTTCTCGTGCCGCTTCGCGGGCGTCAGTCGCCGACGTCGCACCCGCCCGAAGCGACTCGAGTTCGATATCGATCGCCTCGACGGCGTCGAATCGGGTCGCCGCGGTCAGCGTCTCGAGTCGGCCGTCGTCCGCCGCCTCGCCGCCCTCCCACGCGGCCCGGTTCGTGGCGAGAATCGGCATTGCATCGGGCGTGGACGCGACCCGCTCGTCGTACGCCTCGAGCGCGGCGAGCGGCTCGCTCGCCAGATCCATTCTGAACTCGATCGCGTCGGCGAACTCGCGGGCGGCCGGTTCCTCGCTGAGATCAGTGGTCGACGCGGCGAGCGTGAACGAATCGAACTCGAGACCCATGCCGAGAACGTAGACGAGCGTGAGAAAAACGGTGTCGGTCCGGCGAGTCTTGCGAGGAAGCCGCTAATGCAATCGGTGCTGGGACCGGGTCACGGAAGATGAGATCGAAGCGACATCAACGCACGAATAGTCCTCGTCGCTAGTCGAGACCGATTACGCCAGTCCGAGCGTTTCCTCGGCTTCGAGGAGTTCGTGATAGCGGTTCCGAATGGTCACTTCGGAGATGTCTGCAACGTCGGAGACGGCGGCCTGCGTGGTCTTCTCGTTGGTCAGCAGTGCAGCGGCGTAGACGGCTGCAGCGGCGAGTCCGACCGGGGACTTGCCGGAGTGGACGCCCTTCTCTTTGGCGTTCTGGAGGAGTGCGCGAGCGCGGTGTTCGGCTTCGTCGGAGAGGTCGAGTCCCGACGCGAATCGCGGAACGTAGCTTTCGGGATCTGCGGGCTGGACTTCGAGTCCCAGTTCGCGGACGACGTAGCGGTAGGTGCGAGCGATTTCGTTTTTCTCGACGCGGGAGACGTCGGCGATTTCGTCGAGCGAGCGGGGAACGCCGGCCTGGCGGGCGGCGGCGTAGACGCAAGCGGTCGAGACGCCTTCGATCGAGCGGCCGGGAAGGAGGTCTTCGTCGAGTGCGCGCCGGTAGATGACGGAGGCCGTTTCGCGGACGTTCGTCGGCAGCCCCACTGCGGAGGCCATGCGGTCGATTTCGCCCAGCGCCTGCTTGAGGTTGCGTTCCTTGGAGTCGCGGGTGCGGAACCGTTCGTTCCACTTGCGCAGGCGCTGCATCTTCTCGCGCTGACGGGAGCCGAGCGAGTTCCCGTAGGCGTCTTTGTTGCGCCAGTCGATGTTCGTCGAGAGCCCCTTGTCGTGCATCGTGTTCGTCGTGGGTGCGCCCACGCGGGACTTCTCGTTTTTCTCGGCGGCGTCGAAGGCACGCCACTCGGGACCGCGGTCGACGGAGTCCTCCTCGACGACGAGCCCGCAGTCCTCACAGACGGTTTCGCCGTGTTCGTCGTCGACGACGAGGTTGCCCGCACATTCTGGGCAGACCAGGTCGCTCTCTTCGGTCTCGGTCTCCTGTTCGGCCGTCTCTTGTTCGCTACGCCGTACTCTCGTGTTTGATGATGTGTTTGTCATACGGTGGCAAATACTGCCCGGACAGGCGATTGCAAAAGCCCGGACGGATTCGTTACCTACCTCGTTCCGGGACACACGGGTTAAGGATTTCGGAATCTGCGCTCGACACCGCCCGAAAACGCGTAATTCGTCCGAACAGGGATGATAGATGACAATAGAACGAGCGGCCGAACCGAACCGGCCAACCCAAGTACGAACGGCCCCCACTGCCGGCCATGAACGTCGCCATTGGCAGCACGAATCCGGTCAAAATCGGGGCCGTCGAACGGACGCTCGAGCGGTTCGAGCCGACAGTGACGGCCGTCTCGGTCGACTCCGGCGTTCCCGAACAGCCGTGGTCCGTCGAGGAGACGGTTACCGGTGCCCGAAACCGCGCTCGTCGTGCGTACCGGACGCTGACAGACGAACCGGACGGCGAGATGCCCGACTACGGCGTCGGACTGGAAGGCGGCGTCGCCCGGTTTGACGGCACGGATAGCCTCTCGCTAATCATGTGGGCAGCCGTTACGGACGGCACGGACACGGACGTCGGCAGCGGCCCGTCACTGCGCCTCCCCGACAACGTGACCAGTCGCCTCGAGTCCGGAGACGAACTCGGCCCGGTGATGGACGACCTGCTTGATACGACCGGCGTCGCCGAAACAGAGGGAGCGGCCGGCATCCTTACCGACGGCCTCACCAACCGAACGCAGGCACTCGCGGAAGGCGTCGCCTGTGCGTTCGGACCGTTTCTGACTGCCCACTACGATCGAGAGTAGCCCACGAACCTGATGGTCAGCCACGCCGGAGGGTCAGCGCACTGAACGTATTAACTGGCCGTACCAACTTCCCCTTTCGAGACGATTATCGATCGATTACTACCCCGTAAAAACGCAAGCAGGCGTCGGGTTAACTTCACGTACCAAACCCCCTAAGGGAATTACAGCCGTGACGAGTAGTATGAGCACCGCAATGGCCCCCGACCTCACGAGCAAACAACGCCAGATCCTGCAGTACTTCCGGGAGCACGCAGCCACGAAAACCTACTTCAAATCCCGGCTCATCGGACAGGAACTCGGCATGACCGCAAAGGAGGTCGGCTCGAACATCAGCGCCCTGCAGGAGGGCAACTGCGACGTCGAAATCGAGAAGTGGGGCTACTCCTCGAGCACCACCTGGAAGGTCAGTCTCTAAGACGTCTCACTCTCATCGCCCACGGGACGGCCGTTCCCCCGCCTTTATTCGCTTCTCCGTCCATCTCGTTACTATCGAATGCCACTCCCGATCCTCTTCGATATGGACGGTATCATTCTCGAGGGCCCGCGAACTAGCCCCCAAGTGTACGCCGACGCCGTCGACGACGCCCTCGCCGAACTCGACGCCATACCGTCACCAGCCCAGCGCCGCGAGCTGCGACGACACGATACAACCCACCTCTCGGAGCACTGCACCACACTCGGTATCGACCCCGACCGGTTCTGGGCACTCGCAGAACGATACGCCTCCGACGGAACCCACGACCGACTTCGATCGGGCGACCGGGGCCGCTACGACGACACTATCGTTCTCGACGAACTCGCCGAACGCACGACCCTCGGCCTCGTCACCAACAACCGCCATCAGACCGCCGAGTTCGTCGCCGACCACTTCGAGTTCGAGTTCGATGTCATCCGCGGGCGCGACCCGACCATCGACGGCTACCGCCGCCGAAAGCCAAATCCCTACTACATCGAAGATGCCCTCGCAACACTGGGCATCGACGACGACCCACGGGGCCTCTACGTCGGCGACTTCGAGAAGGACGTCATCGCCGGCACCGCTGCTGGCCTCGAGACCGCGTTCGTTCGCCGCCAGCACAATCGCGAACTCGACCGTCCCGCCGACGCGACCTACAAACTCGAATCACTGACGGAATTGTCGACGCTACTCGATGAACTCGACCGCTGAGCGCTGAGTGCCGAACACCGAGTACCGAGTGCGAACTCGATTCGAGCCGACACGCGCCGATTAGAATTCGCGCGTATCGCCCTCGGAGTCGTAGGCCAGATGTCGATCCGCGTTCCGCGCGAGTCGCATCGCTCGCTCGCCGAACGAGTCCGCGTGGCGCACGACGAGCAAGAGCACCGTCGTCGGGCGCTCGACCGTATAGCCGCCCTCGCGAGAGAGTAGCCCCGCCTCCTCGAGTTCACCCGCGTACTTGCTCACCGTCGGGGCGGAAACGGCGAGTGCGTCCGCGAGGTCGCCGCCGGTCGCGTCCGGGTCCGAGAGGAGTTCGACGAGCATGCCGCGAGGAGTCTCGCGGCGAAGGTAGCCGAGTGCGTGTTTTTCGAACTCGTCGAACCGGTTTGCGAGGACGAACCGTTTGTAGTCGCCATCCCGGTAGCGCTCGATCGTTCCGGCGTCCGTCAGGTGACGCAGGTGGTGTTGGGTTTCGCCGGTTCCGAGCTGGAGATCGTCCCGGATCTTCGAAAAGTGTGCACCGGGTGTCGTCGAGAGGTAGCCGGTGATCGCGTCGCGAGCGTCGTTATCGCCCGTTTCAGCCGACGCTGTCTCGGAGAGGCCAGCAAGCGGGGTAGCGGCACCAACGGCGGCAAAGCGGCGCAAGGTGGCTCGTTTCTCGTCGTCGACCCCGTCGGACGATGTCATGAGTGTCTATCGTCCGAAAGGACCTGTACCGTAAAACAGGTTTCGCTCCCTTGGCTCGAATTGAAAGTGAAGACAGTCTCGTTTCTGAAACGGTTGCACCCAGAGCGGCACTCAATGCAGGTTCCCGCGTTCAGTCCGGATTGTCGCGGGTTGTGTGAATTGTGAGTTGTGGATTGTGGGTTAAACGGGAGCGATTCGGCGATTAGTTATCAGTTAGTCGTCGCTGAATCATCGGTCTCCGATGAGTCGCTCTCGCTTACGGGAGCGCCCCCGTCGGTCTGGCCTTCCTGGAACTCCTGGTCCATCTCTTCGATGACATCGTCGGGGTCGGAGATGCTGGCAGGGTCCTGGCCCTCTTTGATCGCCTGCGCTTCCTGTTCCATCGCCTCGACGTCCATGTCGGCCTCCTGATCGATCTCGCCGATAATCTCGCTGATGTCGTCGAGACCGATCAGTTCGCGAGTCTCCTCGTCGAATCCGAGGCTCTCGAGTTCAGTGCCGTCTTCCTTGACGTCACTGCCGGAGAGGTGTTTGCCGTAGCGCCCGAGCATCGAGGAGAGTTCCTGCGGGAGGACGAACGTCGTGGACTCGCCCTGGCCGATATCGGCGAGCGTGTCCATTCCCTTGTCGATGACGGCGCGTTCGCCCATGGATTCGGCCGAGCGAGCGCGCAGAACGGTCGAGATGGAGTCACCTTGCGCTTCGAGGATCTGGCTCTGCTTTTCACCCTGTGCGCGGATGATCTCGCTCTGTTTGTCACCTTCGGCCTTCTCGACGGCGCTGCGGCGTTCACCCTGTGCTTCGAGGATCATGGCGCGGCGCTTACGCTCGGCGGAGGTCTGTTGCTCCATCGCGCGCTGGACGTCCTTCGAGGGGTTGACCTCGCGGACTTCGACGCTCTCGACGCGGATACCCCACTCGTCGGTGGGTTCGTCGAGTTCCTGGCGGATGCGAGCGTTGATCTCCTGGCGCTTGTTGAGCGTGTCGTCGAGTTCCATGTCGCCCAGGACGGCACGGAGGGTAGTCTGGGCGAGGTTGGAGACGGCCTTCTTATAGTTGTCGACCTCGAGGAAGGCCTTCTTGGCGTCCATCACTTTGATGTAGACGACGGCGTCGGCCGTGACTGGCGAGTTGTCGCGGGTGATGGCTTCCTGGCGAGGAACGTCGAGCGTCTGCGTTCGCATGTCGAACCGGTAGGTGTTCGAGACGAACGGCGGAACGAAGTTGATACCGGGGTCGAGGAGCTTGCGGTACTCACCGAAGACGGTGAGGGCTCGTTTCTCGTACGCGTTGACGATCTCGATCGCACTGAGGAGTGCGGCGATGACGAGGACGAGGACGAGTGCACCGAGGAACAGTGCAATACCACCGGTGGTCTGCAGGGGGAACAGTTCTACAACCATAGTCGGCCCTTGTGGCGGTGACGGGAAAAGTGTTCCCGTATTTACCTAAGGAAGCCGAACTCACTTCAGGAGTGGTCCGTTTCGGAGAGGGATTCGTTGAGGACGGACGATGATCGGGACTGAGACTGGGGCTGCGTGTCCGTATCGGCGTTCACATTGCTCTCTTCATCGCCGTTGTCATCGCCCTCGAAATCGGAACTCGACGCGCCGGTCGTCGTCTCCGTGTTGGTACCGTCATCGTCGACCGTCTCCGGTTCGGTCGCCTCGCTTTCGGCATCCGTAGACTCCGTAGCGAGCGCCCGATCGATTTCGTCCTCGCCGATCGATCCGAGCGATTCGACCGTCAGGACGTTGCCGCCACCCGGATCGATGACGATGACTTCCTCGCCCTCCTCGATCATGCCGCTGGTCGTCCGGGCGCTGTAGTACGGCGCAAAGCCACCGTCGTCGAGTTTTACCTCCCCTCCACGGGTCGAGACCGCTTCGGTGACGTAGCCCGTCGAGCCCGACAGGGAATCGGAATCGGACGTCTGGGCCGTCCCCTTCCCGCCGTAGAAGTCGAACTCGTTGTAGATGTAGGCAGCGACGATCCCGAAGCCGAGCGTCAGTGCCGCCAGAACGAACAGGTTCAGAGGCCCCGGGAAGAGGACGCCGATCATCCCTGCACCGACCAGTGCGACACCGATAACGATGAGATGTGCCCCGGGAGAGAGGGCCTCGAGCAGCATGAGGACGAGACCCACCGACAGGAGCAACAGCGGCGCGTTCCCAGTAAGGGCATCAAGCATGGCTGATGCTACGGGCTCACCCCGATTAAATGTTTACTGCTGATCATGCTTCCACTTCCTGCATCAGAACCCGGGAAAACGAGTGCTACGCAGACTGAACGCTAGGGCGAGCCGTTCGTAATCGTCGTGTGGGCCCCGATGAGCGCGCCCGCCAGATCGAGATCTTCGAGGTACGTCCCCTCGTCGATAATCGACCGACGGATATCGCCGTTCTGGACCGTCGCCGACGGGAAGATAACGGCGTGGTCGACCGTCGTGCCTTCAAGCGTTACGTCACCCATCACGTGGACGTTGTCACCGATCGTGACGTTTTCGAGCGTCGCCGAATCGGCGATCAGCGACTCACCGTCGAGGTGCCAGGAGACGGCGTCGAGGTAGCTCTCGGGCGTCCCGATATCGAACCAAGCACCCTCGAAGGTGTAGGCGTACGTCGACTCGCGGTTCTGGAGCCACTGGACGAACCAGCCGGGCTCGTCCGGATTATTCCCGTCCTCGAGATACGTCGAGAGCAAGGAAAGCGAATCTTTCGGGAACGCATAACAGGCGATCGAGACGAGCGTACTCCGCGGATCGTCGGGCTTCTCCTGGAAGTCGACGACGCGCTCGCCCTCGAGTTCAACCAGTCCGTAGGATTTGGCTTTTTCCCGCGAACCGACGTCGTAGGCGGCAAGCGTCGGTGCATCCTGTTCGCGGAAGTAATCGAGGAAGTCGGCGATATCGAAACTGATCAGGTTGTCGCCGGCGATGATCAGCAAGTCGTCGTCGACGTTCTCGCGGTCGATCAACTGAGCCAGCGCGCCGACGACGCCGAATTTGTCGTCCTCCTCGGTCGTGTCCTCGATCGATAGTTGGGGTTTGTCGAACTCGCTGTCGGAGAGGTGTGCCTCGAAGTCGGCGGCGAATCGCTCGTTCGTACTCACGAACACCTCGTCGATTCGTTCGTCCGCTTCGAGTTCAGCGAAGATTCGGTCGATCACGGTCGAGTCACCGATCGGGAGGAACATCTTGGGCCGATGTTTCGTGATCGGCCACATGCGAGTTGCATAGCCACCCGCGAGGACGACGGCCTTCATGAGAGCGTGTTCATCTGCTGGATGTAAGTTACTTACCCTTTCATGAAACACCCCGGCTCTATCGGGCGATTCGTCGGTGATGCTTATTTCCAGTAGTAGTGAGGCCACTGTGAGGAGAGCGCCAAACCGATAACAGTCGGGTGCGAACCGGTCCGTATGCGAGAGGCCGACGAAACGACCCGGCAGCGACTCGCCGACGCGCTTCGTGCCGAGCCAGCGACGCCAAGTGAACTCGCAGTGCAACTCGAACTGACGCCGGAGGCGGTACTTCGACACGTCGAACACGTTTCTCGGTCGGTCGATGCAACGGACGAACAATTCCTCGTTGCACCCCCGCAGTGTCGAGACTGCGGCTTCGAGGGTTTCGACGACCTCGTGAATCGTCCGTCTCGGTGTCCCTCCTGTAAGAGCGAGTCGGTCACGGAGCCGACGTTTACGATCGAGTCGTGACACCGTAACTGAGCGTCTCGAGGGACAGTGTCTGTGGCTTGTACCACGTCACTGCCCGCGATCGAGACACTCACGGGGGCCGATAGATAAGGAATCGAGAAAAATCCACTCTCACTTCGACACTAATATTTAGCGGGGACACGAGAAATGGGGACATAGTCTCAAACACTCCATCGAGATTCCGCACAGATTGGGCCCCATGCGGCTGCCCGCGGAGACGGCCACGCACGAACACCCACTGCACGCTACTCACAGCCACCCACTATCACACATGACTGCAACCTCTCACTCAGCCGTCGACTGTGCCGAGTTCATCCTCGCGGCTCTCGACTGGCTCGAGGCTCGCGACGACCTGACGGACCCGACAGCCATCGACGATGCGTTCGATCTCCTCGCCAACCAACGACGGCGTCTGTTTCTCGAGGTGATGACGACCTACGAGGACGATCTGACCCTGCCCGACGTGGCGGAGGAGGTTGCCGTCCGCGAAACTGACACGGCAGTGGCCGAGCTCTCGGCTGATCGAGTCGCGGAAACGTACATCTCCCTGTACCACGACCATCTGCCGCGGCTCGTCGACGCCGGCCTCATCGAGTACGACCAGGAACGCGACCTCGTCCACCCCACCGCGATCCGAAAGCCCTAGTTAGAACTCGACGTTCGAAGTCGACGTGAGATCATCGTCCGTCTCGACCGGGCCGCGGCCGACGAACTCGTAGTCGTCGTCGATCAGGTAGACGGCCTCATCCTCGACCGTCACGTCGAGTGCAGCGAGCGTCGCGCCCTCGCAGGGGCCGTACGTACACAGCCCGGAGTCAGCCTCGAAGTACGCCCCGTGGTTCTCACAGACGAGTTCGCCGTTGCGCATGGCCGCACCGGAACCTTTGTCGAGTTTGATGTGCGTAAAGTGCTGGCAGACGTTGAGCCAGCAGGCGACCTCGAGTTGCTCGCCGGATTCGGCTCTGGTTGCGACGAGAATCGCCTCCTGCTCAGACCCAGACGCGTTCGCACGACCGTCGCTTGCGGAGTCGGTCGACCGGTCCGGCGTCCGTTCTGCAACCCGAAACAACAGCGTCGAGTCCGTCGGCACCTCGGAAAGCGCTGCGATCCGCCGCTCGGCGTCAATACCCATCGAGACGCAGTTTTGAGCGCCGCGTGGTCAACGTTTCGACTCAGCAAGCCGCTGCTGGGAGCGGTCTCGCGCCTTAGAGCCAGTCGTTTCCACCGGGCAGCGAATAACACGTCCGCTCGACGAGTTCGTCGTACAGTCCAGACAATTGTGCCGTGATCGGCCCGCCGCCGATCGCGGTTCCGTCGAGGCGCTCGATCGGGCGCAGTTCCCACGTCCGGTTCGTGAGAAACGCCTCGTCGGCGTCGGCGACGGTTTCGAACTCGTACGCGCCCGTTCGAACCGGCACGTCGGTCGTCTCGGCCAGTTCGAGGACGAGTTCGCGCGTGATGCCCGGAAGGACCGACCCCTCGGTCGAGGGGGTATAGAGGACCTCGTCCCGGACGAAAAACAGGTTGCTCGTCGCGCCTTCGGCCACGAAGCCGTCGGTGTCGCACATGAGTGCCTCGTCGGCCTGCGAATCGGCGGCGGCGAGTTCGGTTCGGGCGAGGATGCCGTTCAGGTAGTTGTGCGTTTTTGCGCCCGACGGAAGCGCGTCGTCGGGGATGCGCTGCGTCTCGACCCGTCGAACGGTCGCCGGGTTATCCCAGACCGGCTGCCCATCGAGACCGCCGCGGGGGAGCGGGCTGACGGAGACGACGACGGTCGGATCGATGCCGGGCCGGGGCGTCAATTTGCCGGGCTGGACACCCCGTGTGATCGAGAGGCGGACGTAGGCGTCGTCGAGTTCGTTTGCTTCGAGGGTGTCCCGGATGCGCCGGTGAAGGTCGTCGGCCGAGAGTCCGTGGTCGAGCGAGAGCGCCTCGCAAGTCCGTTCGAGGCGATCAACGTGGCGATCCCACTCGAAGACCGTGCCGCCGTAGGCGCGAAGCGTCTCGAAAGCGGCGTCGCCGTAGCGAAAGCCGCGGTCGTCGACGCTGACGGCGGCCTCGCTCGCGGGGACGAGTTCACCGTCGACGTGATACCGGTGCTCGAGTCGATCAGTCATTGGTGGGCCTCCGCGTTCGAGGCGTCGGCTGCGAGCCGACAGAAGTTTTCGATGAGCTGTGTGCCGAGTGCAAGCGTGATGTCGTCGTCGATTTCATTGCCGTCAGGGGTGTCGGTGTGAGGATCGTGGTCGGTCATCGATTCTGCTGCTGTCGGGCGCGTCAGAATGCTCTCCGGATGGAACTGCACGCCGAAGTGGGGCTTCTCGCGGTGGCGGACCGCCATCGAGATGCGCCGGTCGTCGGTCGTCCGTGCGGTTTCGACGAGCGACTCCGGCAGCGCGCCGCGCTCGACGGCGAGGGAGTGATAGCGCCCGACCTGGAACTGTTCCGGGAGACCGGCGAACACGCCCGCGCCGTCGTGGCCGATCGTCGACGGCTTGCCGTGGACGACCGACGGTGCGTGACCGACCGGCGTCCCGTGGGCCGCACAGAGGGCCTGGTGTCCAAGACAGACCCCGAGAATCGGGTAGTCGGTTTCGGCGAACAGCGGCACTGAAACGCCGGCTTCCTGTGGCGTTCCCGGGCCGGGAGAGACGACGATTCCCGTCGGATCGAGTTCGCGAACGGTGTCGAGATCGAGGGCGTCGTTGCGGCGGACGAGCACCTCGCCGGCGTCGAGGGCTGCGGCCGCGTGGGGTGTCGAAACGGCCTCGCCGACGTACTGGACCAGGTTGTAGACGAACGAATCGTAGTTGTCGACGACCAGGATCCGGACCGGGTCAGTCACGCGACTCACCGCCGTTCACGTTCGTGTTCGCGTTTGCGTTTGCGTTTGTATCCGCCGTATCGGAACCCTCCCTCTCGGCGTCGAGTCCCATATCGGCCCGGTCACCCAGCGCCTCGTCGACCGCGTTCAACAGCGCGCGGGCCTTGGCGAGCGTCTCGTCGTACTCGCGGTCGGGGTCCGAATCGTGAACGATCCCCGCGCCGACGCGAAGGTGGAACTCGTTTTCGTGACGGACCAGCGTCCGAATCACGATGTTGAGCGTCGCTCGGCCGTCGAACCCGAAGATACCGACGCTCCCCGTGTACGGGCCGCGACGGGTCGCCTCGAGTTCGTCGATGAGTTCCATGGTCCGGGGCTTTGGCGCACCCGTAATCGTGCCGCCCGGAAACACGGCGGCGATGGCGTCGGCGAGCGCCACCTCCTCCCGGAGACTGCCGGTCACCTCCGAGACGAGGTGCATCACCTCGGCGTAGCGGTCGACCCGGCGGTACTCGGCCACGTCGACGGAGCCGTATTCACAGACTTTCCCCAGATCGTTCCGCTCCAGATCGACCAGCATTGCGTGTTCGGCGCGCTCCTTCTCGTCCCGCCGAAGGTCGGCCTCGAGTTCGGCGTCCGCGGCCGGCGTCTCCCCTCGCGGTCGCGTGCCCGCGATGGGTTCCGTTCTGACGACAGCACCGTCGCGCGCTTGCGGACGGTGTCCACGAGTCGCCGAGCATTCGAGCAGCAGTTCCGGGCTCGCACTCACCAGATCGACAGCGCCGAACTCGAGCAAGCAGGAGTAGGGAGCCGGATTCACGCGGCGGACGGCGTCGTAGGCCGCGACGGGATGGACCGCCGCGGGGGCGACCAACCGCTGGGAAATGTTCGCCTGAAAGGTCTCTCCGTCCCGAACGGCCGCTTTGGCCCGGCGGACGCGCTCGGCGAACGCCTCGCGGCCACACTCGCTCTCGAAGGTCGCCGCGGGCGTTTCGACCGGCGGCGCTCCGACCCCCGAATCACCCTCCCGAATCCGGTCTGCGAGGTCGAGCGCGCGCTCGCGACCGTACTCGTAGGCGGCCCCGAGTTCGTCCTCGGTCGGCCCGAACCGGAACCGGGGCTCGTTCGCGCGAGCGGCGACAGCAGCTGAACTCGTCTCCGCCCGTCCCTCCCTGGTGCTGTCGATCAGCGGACACGCCGTAATCCGGAGCGTCACCGCATCATCGGTCGGGGCCTGCCAGGACGCCAGCCGATCGTACACTGCGACTTCGAGCCGGGGCAGTCCGCGGTCGTCGTCGGCCGCGCTCGGCAGCGCTTCGAGTTCGCGGGCGATGTCGTAGGAGAGCCAGCTGATTGCGCCGCAGGGGACGGGAACATCGCAGTCGCCGCGAGCGAGGGTCGTTCCCGCAAGCAGGGACTCGAGTGCGGCGAGCGATGGAGAGTCGGGTTCGCGCGTGCTGACGGGCGAATTCCCGTCGGCGTCGTCCGACCAGGTGACCGCCTCGGCACTGGCCGTCATCCGATCAATCGGATCGATGCCGAAGTATCCCCACCCGGACTGCCCGCCGGTCGTCTCGAGAACGGCGCTTCTCGGCCGGCCGCCTCCCGCTTCGGTGGTTGCATTGAACTCGTCTCTCGAGAGACGTGCGCGGCGGTAAGCAAGAAACGGGTCCGAAACGGTGAGTCGGACTTCGACCGGCACGCGAACGCACGGATCACGTGTCGTCGGCGTAGCGTCGCCATCCGTCGAGTGCAGTGACTCGCGGGCGACATCTCGAAAGGCCGCACGCGAGGTGATGACACGCGGGTCGCTCATAGCCGCCGAGAGGAGCCAGTACCCTAATCATGTTGCGATTCGTGCAGCGGTCCAGCGTGAGCCAGGAAGACGAGAAGCGAGCGTTCGAAGACGGGTCCTCGCCAGCAGCCGCGTGCGGCACTTCCAAATTTATCGGACCTCAGCCCTGTCGATCCAGCCCTGAATCCGCGTTTCGGAGATATCCGTCGCGTCGGCGAGTGCAGCTGCATCGGCGTCGGCGAGTTCGGGAATGGTGTCGACGCCGGCACCGGCGAGTCGGTCGGCGTAGGCCGGTCCGATACCCTTGATATCCGTGACCGGATCGGTCTGTTCGGCGGTGGCATCGGGTTCGGCCTGTTCGATGGGGTCGTCGTCCCGTTCCCGTTCGGCTGCCTCGTCGGCCTCGGGTTCTTGCTCCTGCTCGGGCTCTTGTGTCGGTTCCTCGTCACCCTCCGCTCGCTCCGAAAGATCGGGCGTCTTGTCCGCCGTCGGCGCTGCATCCGTCTCCGTCGGGCCTGTCGCCTCGGCGGGTTCGGCCGCTTCGCCGGGTTCGTCCGGCGTCTCGGTTACTGACCCCGTCGACCCAGCAGCGCTCGTTTCGGCTGCGGCCGGTTCTGATTCGTCAGCGTCGGCGTCAGCATCGGTATCGGTTCCGAGATCAGTATCAGTATCAGCATCGCCGGCCTCATCATCAGCCGCAGACGCTTGCTCGGCCGACGAAGACGACGTGGACGACGCGGACGATGCAGACGACGGTGCTGGCGCACTCTCGGCACCAGTATCGTCTTCTACCCCACCTTGCTGGTCGCCTGCCCGCTCCCGTTCGACCGTCACACCAACTTCCCGAGACCCCCGGCGATCTGAACTCGAGTCGCCGAGACCCAACAACGACTTTAGCTTTTCGAGGATTGCCATTGTCCCGACATAGTCGTCTCTGTCACTTAAATTCGTCTGATACGACGGCCCTGAAACGCACGACTTACTGCGCTCCGCGCCGGCGCTACAACCGCGATCGCAACGCCCCGTTCATCTCATCGACCGGAGCATCGCGGCCGGTCCACAATTCGAACGCCTCGACGCCCTGATAGAGCAGCATCCAGGCCCCGTCGACCGTCCGCGCACCGACCGCCGCGGCATCTCGAAGTAGGCGCGTCTCGAGCGGGCGGTAAACGGCATCCATCACGACGAGTTCACCGTGGAGCGCACCGGCCGGCACCGGCGTGGCATCGTCTTCCATGCCGACGCTGGTGGCGTTTACCAGCACGTCGGCCTGCGCGAGGAGGGAGTCGAGCGTGTCATCGGCGAGGTCGTGACCGGTCGCGCCCGGCACGTCGGCGGCGAGGTCGTGGGCCGTCGACTCGGTGCGGTTCGCGATCGCAACGTCCGCGCCCGCGTCCGAGAGCGCGAACGAGATCGCGCGGCCGGCACCGCCGGCACCGACGACGACGACGGCGGCGTTTTCGATCGTGACCTCGTGTTCGCGGAGCGCGCGCAGCGCACCCGCGGCGTCGGTGTTGTATCCGGTCGGCTGCTCGGCCGACGCATCCGCGAAGTCGATCGTGTTGACCGCCCCGATTCGCGCGGCCAGATCGTCTGGCTCGACGAACTCGAGCGCGTCCTGCTTGAACGGGATGGTCACGTTCAGTCCCGTGATTCCGAGCGCCGCTGCGCCGTCGATCGCGGCGGCGAGGTCGCCCGGTTCGGGTTCGAAGGTGACGTAGCGGGCGTCGAATCCGAGTTCGTCGTAGGCGGCCTCGTGCATCGGCGGCGAGAGCGAGTGTCCGACGGGGTTGCCGAGCAGTCCGAAGACGTCCATAGCCATGTCTGGCTCTGGTTCGACGCGGCGAGGGTATAATGGGTGTGGCTTCGGACCGGCCGGGCGAGCGGAAGCGGGGTGAGACGAACGCGAGTCCCGCTACGCCGTCTCGAATCGCTTATACCCCCCTCGTGAGTACCACCGGTCGTGCCTGGCGAAACCCTCCTGCCGATCCTCCTGCTCGCGGCCGGCGTGGTCGCCCTCTATGTCGGCGCTGAACTCCTCGTCGCCGGAGCCAGCCGGCTCGCGCTGGGGATCGGGCTCCGGGCCGCGACCGTCGGCGTCACCGTCATCGCGTTCGCGACCACCGCACCCGAACTCTTCGTGTCGACCATCGGCGCGCTGAACGTCTCGACCGACATCGGACTCGGCGCGATCGTCGGCTCGAACATCGCCAACATCGGGCTCGTCCTCGGCGTCTCGGCGCTCATCCGTCCGCTGCCGGTCGGAGAGACGGTCATGCGCCGTCACGTCCCCGTCATGGGACTGGCCGCGCTCTTGCTGGTCGGTCTCGGCCTCGACGGCACGCTCGGCCGCATCGAAGGGATCGTCTTCCTGCTCGTACTCGCCGGATTCACCGGCTACCTGCTGCACAACGCCGGGAACGATCCGATCGCGATGGACGAACTTCCCGACGGTGTCGCCGACGGCGAGACCGAGAACGACACCAGTGCTGCGGACGGGAGCGGCCGCGAGACGTCGGATGCAACGAATGCCACGGAGACAACGGCCACGACCACCAGCACCGCAAGCGGCGTCAGCCTCCGCGACATCGCACTCGTCCTCGCCGGCCTGCTCGCGCTCCTCGTCGGCTCGCGCTGGCTCGTCTCCGGCGGCACCGACCTCCTGTCCGCGCTCGGCTTCTCCGATCTCTTCATCGGTCTCACCGTCCTCGCCCTCGGCACCTCGCTTCCCGAACTCGCCGCCTCCGTCGTCGGTGCGATCCGCGACGAAGCCGGCTTCGCCATCGGCAACGTCGTCGGCTCGAACATCTACAACATCCTCGCCGTCCTCGGCATCGTCGCCGTCATCACGCCCATCGACATCGCGCCCGGAACGCTCCGGTTCGAGTTCCCCTTCCTTATCGCCGTCACCGTCATGGTCGTCGGGCTCATGGCCTACGGCCGGCGGCTCACGCGCCGCGACGGCGTCCTCCTCATCGCCGGCTACGGCGTCTTCATCGCCCTGCTCGCACTCTGAGTCGCGGACGAAAGAAAAAGCGAAAGCGGGCGACTTAACGACGAGCGCTTCGCAGAACGGATATGAGCGACAGCGACAGTGGTGGCGATGGCGGCAGCAACCCCGCTCCCAGCCCCACCGCCGGCACCGCCCCCGACAGCGACACGACCGCGACCCTCGCAATCGTCGAAAGTCGCGCCGACCGCGCCTCCGTTCACATCTGCGACCACCTGCGCGAACTCGAAACCTGGGAGACCCACCAAGACGAACGCCGCCCCGACGATGACGGCGGCGGGACCTACTACACCACCGACGGGGTCGAACTCCGCACCTTCGAGCAGTTGCACATCGAACTCGAACGGCCCGCCGCAGCGTTCGACTGCGACCCCGATCTGCTCGTCTTCGCCTCGCGCCACTCGGGCGACACCGGCGCGTTGCTGACCGGCCACTTCACGGGTAACTTCGGCCCGGCCGAGTTCGGCGGCGAGGACGACGCCGTCGCCGCAGCCTGCCCGAACGCCCTCGCCGAACTGCTCGGGGCCTTCGACGAGTTCGCTCCCGACGCGTACGAAGTCGGCATGGAGTGCACCCACCACGGCCCGACCGACGTCGGCTGTCCGTCCCTGTTCGCCGAACTCGGCAGCGACGACGAGCAGTGGGACGACCCCGCCGGTGCACGGGCCGTCGCCCGCGCGATTCTCTCCCTCCGCGGCGTCGCCCCCCACCGTCGAAAACAGATCGTCGGCTTCGGCGGCAACCACTACGCGCCCCGGTTCGAACGAATCGTCCGGGAGACGCCCTGGGCGGTGGGCCACATGGCACCCGACTGGGCGCTCGACGCGATGGGCCACCCGACGGCCCACGGAGACGTGCTCGACGCGGCGTTCGCAGCCAGCGACGCCGACATCGCGCTCCTCGACGGAGAGTGGCCGGTTCTCGAGAAGACCCTGACCGACGCGGGCCACCGCGTCGTCAGCGAAACGTGGCTCCGCGAAGTCGGCGACCGCTCGCTCGAACTCGTCGACGCCGTCGAATCCGAACTCGGCCGCGTCGACGACGGGATCCGCTTCGGTGATCTGGATACCGAGTCGTTCACCGTCGTCGACCTGCCGGGAGACCTCACCGACACCGCGGAAGGGATCGATCCCGACGCCGTCCGCGCCGCCATCGAGGAGCGAACCGTCGCCTTCACCACCGACAACGGCGGCAGCCGCGTCGGATCGCGGGCCGCCGTTCCCGAAACCGCAGCGCGGACCGCGATCATCGAGGATCTCGCAGCGCTCCTCGAATCGACCTACGAAACGGTCACGATCGAAGCGGACGCCGTCGTCGCCGAAAAAACCGCCTTCGATCCCGAACTCGCACGCGAACTCGGCGTCCCGGAGGGGCCGAAGTTCGGTGAACTCGCGAATGGGTCCCCCGTTTCGGTCGATGGTGAACCGATCAGCCCGGACCGCGTGCGGAGCCAGCAGACTGACCGGTTTTTGATCTGACTGGTTCGAACAGCGGGAGTAAGAACATCTTACTCGGTTCCGGGCCCCAGTCATCACGCAAAAAACACCTGACAGGTAATACAGGAGTAACATGTCAGCCAGGTGGCTGACGTGTAGGGGAAAGGTAATTATGCTCCATGGTTTAGAAGGGGCCAAGAATGGACTCACTCATCGACGACGCCATCGACGAGGCCGAGGACGGGGAGTCGGCCGACGCTCCCGTGGACGGTCAGTCGGTCGACGAGTCAGCGAGCAGACAGACGGGGACGATGACGGACGACGAACTGGAAGACGTTCTGCAGGATCTTCAGACGGATATTACCGTCGTCGGCTGCGGCGGTGCCGGTGGCAACACCATCAATCGCATGCACGAGGAGGGCATCCACGGCGCGAAGCTCGTCGCCGCCAACACGGACGTCCAACACCTCGTCGAAATCGAGGCCGACACCAAGATCCTGATGGGTGAGGAGAAGACCGGCGGCCGCGGTGCAGGTTCGCTCCCGCAGGTCGGCGAGGAGGCCGCCCTCGAGAGCCAACAGGACAT
>NZ_AOIO01000038.1 GCF_000337555.1 Natrialba asiatica DSM 12278
CTCGCGCCATCAGAGATGTGTATAAGAGACAGTTACCACACCGTTCACCGCGGAGGGCGAGGTTCGTCGGACGAACGCCGAAGCCGGACTCGAGCGCCTCCGCGACGTGTCAGATACCGTCATCGTCGTCCCGAACGACCGACTGCTCGACTCCGTCGGCAAACTTCCCGTCCGCCAGGCGTTCAAGGTGAGCGACGAAGTCCTGATGCGCTCGGTCAAGGGCATCACCGAACTCATCACGAAACCCGGCCTCGTCAACCTGGACTTTGCCGACGTGCGGACCGTGATGGAACGCGGCGGCGTCGCGATGATCGGCCTCGGCGAAGCCGACTCCGAGGCCAAGGCCGAAGACTCCGTCAAGACCGCACTCCGCTCGCCGCTGCTCGACGTCGACATCTCCGGCGCGAGTTCAGCGCTGGTCAACGTGACGGGCGGCAACGATATGTCGATCGAGGAGGCGGAAGGCGTCGTCGAGGAGATTTACGACCGGATCGACCCCGACGCGCGCATCATCTGGGGGACCTCGATCGACGAGACGCTCGAGGGGAGCATGCGAACGATGATCGTCGTGACGGGCGTCCAGTCGCCCCAGATTTACGGCCGGCCGGACGGTGAGGGCGAACCGGTCCAACCCGAGATGGACGCTGACGACATCGATTTCGTGGACTGATGGCGGAGGGCTGCCGGCGATGAACCGATTGGCCGGCTGGACGACCGATCGGTCTGGCGCGGTCGAGAAACCGGACACGCTCGAGACGTCGTCGATACGAGCCTGAAACTGATTCTGGGCGTCGCCGTGCGGCGCTAGTCTCTCATCGCAGCCACAAACAATCGGAGATTTGTCCCGATATTACGAACAAATGCGCGCGGGAATCGCCTGCGTGCGCCGGCAAGCGCCTCGTCGAGCGCTTCGGTCGCGTCCTCGAAGACGCCCTCGCCGTGGCCGAACAGTATCCGCTCGGGTTCGAGCGCAGCGAACGGCTCTCGCGGCGGGTGAAGCCTGGCACCCAACATGACGCCGATGCGTTCGTCGCCGACCGGGTAGGCCGACCCGGACGAGAGTAGGTCCGGAACGACGAGCGTTCCGTCGGCGTCGCGGTACGCAATCGCGCCCTGGTAGAGCGAGAGCGGTTCGACACGGCGGGTTTCGAATCCGAGACTGCCGAGAACGTGCTCCTCGCGCTCGATCGGGGCGTCGACGCGCGCTGCGATGCGATTCATCCACTGCGGGACGTGGACGGCGACGTCGTGGCGCGTCGCGATGGGGCCGGCGTCTCTGGCGTGATGGCTGGAGAGCACGACGACGCCAGCGACCTCGCCGAACTCCGCGACGAACTCGTCGATCCCGGGCGCGTCGACAGGATCGACGAGCCAAACCTCGTCGCCGTCATCGCCTGCGAGCGCGTGGCTTGCCCGCTCCCCGTCCGGGTGCGCGATCCAGCCGACGCCGCCGCGCCATCGATCGATTTCTCGAAACCCCGTTGCAGATGACCGGTCGTAGGCGGGCATACACGCCGCTTCTCTCTTCACCCGTAGTAACGTTTGCCACTCACCTTCGATGAATCAGCGTTCGAATCAGTGCAGACGATCGGACGAAACCGCTCACGGATAGAATCAGATCTGTGCGGTTCGATGCGCCTCAGTCGTCCGCTGCAGCCGTCTCGTCCGCGCCTCCCGCCCCGAGTTCATCGTCGATGCTCGGCGGATACTCCCCGCGGTCGAGTTTGAGGTCGGACTGGGGGCGGGCCATACAGGTCAGTGCGTACGACTCCGCCTCCGCCTCGGTGAGGCCGCGGGCGGCGGGCTGGGTGACCTCGCCCTCGACGATCTCGGCCGAGCAGGCAAGACACATGCCGACGCGACAGGAGTATTCCTGGGCGATTCCCTCTTCGAGACACCGGCTGAGAATGGTCTCTTTGTCCGAACAGGTGATCGTCTCACCCGTGCCGACGAACTCGATCGTGTAGTCAGTCATACGAGCAGCTACGAAGAACGGCACTAAAACTCTTTATTACGCTTCTGTCCTCGTTGATGGGACGAAACTCGCGGGAGCGAACCTGTCTTCGATCGAAACCGGTCGGTTCGGTCACGGAGCGGGAAAATCCGCCGCTGGCGCGCATTTTGACCCCGAGCTGGGGACGAAGTGACCATAAAACGTTTTCTTGCCACGGTGTCCACAGTGTTGGTATGAGCACACAGGAACAGTCGGCTGCCGCGTCGACCCCCGACACCACGACCCACTCGCCGGACGTAGTCGTCGTCGGGGCCGGAACTGCAGGTTGCTATGCGGCGGCGACAATCGCACGCGACGGCTACGACGTCGTCGTCCTCGAACGCAAGACCGAGGACGAAGCAGGCCACATCGCCTGCGGCGACGCGCTCAAGGGAGCCGACGCGTTCCCCGAGTCGATTCCGAAGTCCCACCTCGAACCCGCGTTCACGAATACCGGCGTCGATCACGGCCGCTTCGAGATTCCGCAAGAAGACACCGTCCTCGAGATTCCGATTCCCGGCGAACTGGCCGTTATCGACCGCTGGGAGTACGGCCGTCGGATCATCGATGGAGCCGAAAACGCAGGTGCTGACTTCCACTACGATACCGTCGTCCAGAACGTCACCCAGGAATCGGACGGTGGCCCCGTCACCGGCGTCGAGGCTATCCACAAGGGCGATCCGCGAACCTACGAAGCCGACGTCGTCATCGACGCCGCGGGATCGCTCTCCGTGCTCCAGGACCACGTCGACTTCTCGAACTCGACGTTCGACACCAACGTCGACTACTCGCACTTCTGCTCGGCCTACCGCGAGATCGTTCACGTCGAAGAGCCCGTCGAGTGGTCGGATGCGCTCGTCTTCAAGCCGACCGAACGGGCCGCAGGCTACCTCTGGTACTTCCCGCGAACCGAAACCGAGATCAACGCCGGTCTGGGCTTTCAGATGACCGAAGAGCCGATGAAACTCGTCGACGACCTCAAATACGACCTCGAGAACCGCGCCGAGTTCGACGGCGCGGCGGTCGACGACAAACTCGGCGCCGCGCTGCCGACGCGACGACCCTACGACTCCGCCGTCCATCCGGGCTACGTCGCCATCGGCGACGCCGCCGGCCACGTCAACCCCACGACGGGCGGGGGTATCGCCGGGGCCGCCTACGCCGGCAAGTACGCCGCCGAAGCGATCGTCGCGGGCCTCGAGGACGGCGACCTCAGCGAGAAGGCCCTCTGGGAGTACAACGAGCGCGTGATGGACCACTTCGGGGCGCGCTATGCCGCCCTGGACGTGTACAACATCCTCTCGACCGCCGTCGACGTCGACGATCTGATGGGACTGCTCGCGGCCATGCCCGGCGAGAAACTCGCCGAGGCGCTGTACTCCGGGAGTACCAGCATCGGCCCGAAACTCGCACTCGAGGGCCTGCTCAACAGCCGCGGTCACTGGGGCACCATCTGGAACCTCTTCCAGACCAAACGCCGCGCCGACGACCTCCTTGAACTCTACGAGCACTACCCCGACCACCCCGCCGCGCTCGAACACTGGCAACAGCGCCGCGACGAGCTGATGGAAGCGGTGTACGAGACGACCGGCGCGGACCCCAAGTACTAGCAACGAAATTTCACGCTGGATCCGGCGAACTGGTGGCTTCGCCACGCGGCGCAACGTCTCGGTAACGGCCGATAAAAAGCACTCCCCCTCTCGTTTCGGGTGAACAGAGCGTATTCCACGTCAGTCATCGGTCCGCCTCACGGCGTCGCCGTTCGCGGTCGAGAACGTACAGATAGTCTGTTCTCCCCAGAGTGTGAGCTCCTCACGGTGTTCGATGCTCTCCCGGCCTGCGACAACGGATTTCACACGTGAGTACGGAGTCGTTCGATTCGATTTTCGGTCGGCGGGTGCGTTCCCAACAGTTTCCGGTCGATGAACTTCCGCGTCCGATCGAAAAACCGGTGTTCCTCCCACGGAGGCGGCACGATCGAGAACGCCGCACTCGAGTCGTGGTGTCGGAGATCCGCTGCGGGACGGTGTTCGAGTTCGGTATCAAGTGTCTCGAGGGCGCTCACCAACGAGGCAGGATCGCCGGTGATCGCGACGCATCCCTCGTCCGCGCAGTATTCGCGGTATCTGCTGACGATGGCGACGGACCAGCGGACCGCAGCGAGGACTGTCCCGGCCAAGATCATGATGGCGCCGTGCTCGTACCGTTCAACCATTTTCCACGCATACGCCGCCGGCACTGAGAGGATCGTCACCGCTGCGGCATCTCGATTCTGGACGTGCACGAGTTCGTGTGCGAGGACGGCGTCGAGTTCGTCGGCCTCGAGTACGTCGACAAGTCCGCGCGAAATGACGACGGTCGAACTCGTGGGGCGGTAGCCGGCGGTTGCGGCGATCGGAGTCGACGACGTTCCGAGTACGACCGTCGGCGACGGCACGTCGACCTGCCTGGCAAGGCGGTCGACGCGAGCCTGGACCGCTGCCCGTTGGGCCTCAAGTTCGACCGCTGGGTCCGCAGGCACGCGGGCGGAGTCCTCGAGTTCACGGAGCGCGGCCGCGTCGTCGGTCCATTCGCCGTAGACGACCCGCGCGAGGAGGGCTAGCACTGCGAGAACGCCGACCACGACTGCTGTCTGCTGGAGGTTGATCGCCGCACGCCAATTGGTGGACTCCGCGACGGCGAAGGCGACAAAGAGTCCCACAACCAGTGTGAGGAGTGTCGCGAGGGACTTTTGCCACTTCGTGAGTACTTGTGAGGACAGCAGCCACTCACCGACGGATTCGACAGCGTCGGCGACGCCGTCATGAGCGATCCGATCGGAAAGCGTCCGATTCGGATAGAGCCTCCGTATCGGTTTCGTAACGGCGATCCAGCCGGCATACACGCACGTGAAGACCAGTCCGAAGACGAAAAAGATCGCCAGCAGCGTCTCGAGTTCGAGGTACAGATACAGGACACAGATCGCAACGATGACGAACTCAACGGCAAGGATGGTGAGTTGGCCGAGTGTGACTAAGATAAGTGCGACGGCCATTCGAAGCCAGAGTCCGAGCCGGAATCGTGTCAGCTGGCTCACCGACACGTCACCTCGGCCGGGTCGGGCCAAGCAGTTACTGTAGTGAAACGCACTGTCAGA
The DNA here is from genome assembly GCF_000337555.1 of Natrialba asiatica DSM 12278. GTDB lineage: Archaea > Halobacteriota > Halobacteria > Halobacteriales > Natrialbaceae > Natrialba > Natrialba asiatica. The sequence continues at coordinate 5,130 of NZ_AOIO01000038.1, forward strand.
CACCTACACTGGTCGGATTATAATAACATTCTGGAATAACAGGACCGGCAACGACTACCGATCGCTGCTGAGCCGTTCGATCGCACCGGCGAGCACAGCCACGCCGTGCTCGAGGCTCTCCTCGTCCACGTCGAACGTCGCGGTGTGGTGGCCGCCGGGGTGGTCGGTCCCGATACCGACGTAGCAGGCGCTGCCGCCGTTGTCCTGGACGGCCTGCATCAGGAACGTTGCGTCCTCGCTGCCGCCGAGTTCGTCTCGTTCGAGGACGGTTTCGACGCCCGTCGTTTCGCTGGCGACATCGCTGACGACGGAGACCAGATCGGCGTCGCTGGTCGCGCTCGGAGCCTCGGCACCGAGTTCGATCTCGACCTCGCAGTCGTGGATGTCGGCGGCGCTTTTGAGCACCTGGCGGGCGTTCGAACGCATGTACTCCATGAGATCGGTCGTCTTGCCTCGGACTTCGGCGACGATGCGAGCTTCCTCGGGGATGACGTTCGCGGCGCTACCGCCTTCGACGACGCCGGCGTTGATCCGCGTTGGCCCGTCGCTGTGTCGGGGGATGCTGTAGAGGTTCTGGACGGCCGTAGCCATCGCCTGAACGGCGTTTCGCCCCTGTTCGGGGTGGCCGCCGGCGTGGGCCGGTTCGCCGGTAAACGTGGCTTCGAGGTGCGAGACGGCGAGGAAGCCGTCGATGCCGGCGACGATTTCGCCGGTCGGGTGATCGAGGCCGATGTGGGCGGCGAGCAGGGCGTCGATGTCCTGAATGTGCTCGCTCTTGGCCATCGACTTGCCGCCGCCGATGACCTCCTCAGCGGGTTGGAAGAACACTTTGAGCGTGCCCGAGAAGTCGCTCTCCGCGATGGCCTCGAGCACCCCGACGCCGATGGTCGCGTGGGCGTCGTGCCCGCAGGCGTGCATCGCGCCGTCGTGTTCCGAGCGGAATCCCTCGGCGGCCGGGACGTGGTCGGCGTCGTCTGACTCGGGCCGCGGCAGGCCGTCGATGTCGACCCGCAGGCCGACCGTCGGTCCCTCGCCGCGTTCGAGGACCGCGACGGCTCCCGTGTAACCGCCCTCGAGTTCATCAAGAACCGATCGGTCGATGTCGTACTCGCGGGCCTGCTCGTACCAGTCGGTCAGTTCGGCGTCGTCGGGGACGGCCAGCCGATGCTCGCCGGCGAGGGCGTCCGGGCCGACGTGGAGTTCGTCGAGTTCGAATCGAGACTCGAGTTCGGAGACGATGCGAGCGGTCGTGTAGAACTCGCGCCAGGCTGGTTCGGGTTTGCGGTGCAGGTCTCGCCGGAGTGTGACGAGGTCGCTATCGACCATAGCGAGGTATTGTCGGGCGGTGTGAAAGGCGTGCCGACCGGTCGCAGTCGCGTCTCGTGGCGTCGGTCGGTCACCGAATCGTCTGACTGCGGTGGACGGCGTCACCGATTGCAGTCACAGACAGCGCGTCTCGGTACCGATGCACACCTAGCGTTAGTACCGATGGCGAGTGAACTCGAGGTGCAATGTCACCAGATCCGTACGGCCGCGCCATCCGTGATCGCGTTCGGGGCGACCAAACCGAGCCGCTCATCCATCGGGACGGGCCGGAATCAGGCGAGCATCCAATCGACGAGTTCTACCTCACGCCGTTCACCGGCGAGGACGCAGACGGCGAGTGGCTCGAATCGCGGCTGGAGGGACCGCTCCTCGATATCGGTGCGGGGGCGGGACGGCACGCGCGATACTTTCAAGAGCGGTTCGAGACGGTCGCCATCGAGGTGAGCGAGCACCTCGTCGAGACGATGCGCGAGCGCGGCGTCCGCAACGCGCGGTGCGCCGACATGTTCGAACTCCGGGAGTCGTTCGACCGAAATCGATTCCGATCGGCACTCGCACACGGTACGCAACTCGGCCTTGCGGGGTCGATGCAGGGATTACGGCGCTTTCTCGGAGACCTGGCAGTCGTAACTGCGCCCGAGGCAACAGCCGTTCTGGACTGTTACGATCCGACAGTCGACGGCGCCGAGACACTGTGTGGGTACCGGTCGGATCCGACGCCCGGCCTGGCGCACCGATTGTTGCACTTCGAGTACGAGGGAGAGGTCGGCGAAACGTTGCTCTTTCGGCTGTTCAGTCCTTCGCGAGTGCGCGAGGCCGCCGTCGGGACCGGGTGGCGCGTCGCCGGGGTACGGCACGAATCCGGTGAAAACCAGGCCCATTACTGGGCGACATTGGAGAAGCCGTAGACAGGAGAAAGCACGCACCCGTGGATCGACCGGTTAGTACTAGTTTCGGTTCCCGCGGCCTGCACCGTGAATCTGCTCGACTTCCGCCTCGATGTGGACCGAATCCGGGAAGTTCTGCGAGGCGATGTTGCGGGCGAGGTTATCGTGTCCGTGAATCTCGAGTTCGCGGGTGAACACCGTGTAGTTCCAGGAGTCGAAGTGGCGGTCGTCGTCCGCGTGCAGTCGGCAGGGTTGGGGCACCGACAGTTTCTTCGGGGGATGCGAGTGCGGCCCTTTCAGGGCGGCACCCTTTCGCTCGGCGGTGGTTTTGATGTCGTCGACGATACCGTCGAGGGCGGCGCGATCGCCGCTCTGGAGCGTAAGGCGGGTGACGAAGGTCATAGCTGTGTTGTCCAATCGTCCACGGTCGGCGCGTAAAAACCTGCTGAGATACGTCTACGCGCGACGAACAGTCCGATATTCTCTTAACGTCGCATCTATTAGCACTGATAATGGCAGTCGAAGCTACGAGCGCAGGCGCGATCCTCTTCCGCGACACGCGGGGCCGGCGCGAGTATCTTCTACTCAAGAGCCGCCCGGGCGACTGGGAGTTTCCGAAGGGCGGTGTCGAAGGAGCTGAAGAACTACAACAGACGGCGATCCGCGAAGTAAAGGAAGAGGCAGGTATCGATCAATTTCGCCTTCTCGACGGGTTTCGCAAGGACTACGATTACGTCTTCGAGGCGAACGGCAAGACGATTCACAAGACCGTTCACCTCTTTATCGCGAAGTCGTTCGAGGCGAGCGCTGAACTCTCGAACGAACACCGCGACCTGCAATGGCGCGACTACGAGCAGGCAGTGAATACCGTCACACAGGACGGCCCGCGGGAAATCTTGGAGGACGCCCACGAGTACTTAGACGAAATCTTGGACGAGGACAAAGCGTAAGCGGTCCCGCCACTGTACGGCCGAGATCGGTTGGACGGTCAGCGCGAGTCAGTGAGCGCGTCGCTCGGCGCGGTTACCGTTGCGTGACGACCGTCGATGCGTTGAGGAGTGTCCTCACGAATCGGTCGAGCAGCGTTTTTCTTCCCCCGCGTCTAACGCCATCCGTGAACGCGGACACCGCCGAGTTCAGCTTCGAGCTCCGGACCTGCCGATGGGCCGAACGCGAGTGGCCACCGGACGAACGCGAGACCGACGCGTACGCGCTCGTCGCCCGACAGCTCGGAACGAAACGCCGCCGCTGGGACACGATCGTCTTCGAGTGCGATCCGAGCGCCCTTCGCGAGCGCGCGAAGTTCGGGCCGAAGCGACTCGACAGTGATCTGTTGCACGTCGTTCGAAACGCACCGCGAGCGTGGACCTATTATCGCGATGCGCTTCCAGAGCCGGGGTATCCGTGGCGGTACGTCCGCGAATCGATTCACCGCGCCGCCGACCGCGACGTTCTGGACACGCGCAAACGGGGAAATCGGATTCAGATCCGCCGCAAGTGGCCCTATCCGGCGTGGGTCGAGCGCATCGTCGCCATCGAGAACAAACCGGATCTGGATGCGAGCGCCGCCCGCGCTCTCGCCTCCCAACTCGAGTTCGACGTCGGCATGGCGCTCGCGGACGAGGTCTGGGTCGCCACCCGGCAAACCGACGGCCGCGTCGAACCCGTGCTCTTCGAGGATCTTCCGGTCGAGGCGGGCATCCTCGTCCTGAACTCGGCGACGCTCGATGCCGAAATCGCGTGGCACCCCCGCCAGCTTGCGGTCGAGGAGCCGGGAACGCGGATCATAGAGCGCCCGGGCGGCGGCGATCGCGACGGTTTGGCGGCTCGCTTCGAGTTCGCCGATCCGGACGCGAAAGCCGAGACGAGACTCGCGATCGCCGAGCGGGCCTACGAGCGCGGCTGGCGGTCGTTCGTCGAGACGATGCGACCGGACTGTCGACGGTTTACGCTGCGCGAGCGGGATGGAACGCAGCTCGTGCCCTACTGTACGGCGAAGGACTGCCAGCCGACGGGGGCGGAGTGTTGCGGGTCGTGTTCCGAGTTCGAACCGGAGCCGCCGGGCTGGCGGACGCGTGGCTGGCCGATCGAAGGCGGTCCCGGAAACCGGTGCCAGCAACTGCTGGCAGCACGACGGCGGCGGCGACGGCCGGGACAGGACCACTAACGGCCGGTATCAACCCAGAGGCCCGCTATCAAAATCAGACGTAGACTGTCGAACTCAGATCCAGATCCCGATTCCGATTCCGATCCGAGTTTAGACTCAGACCGTCGACTAGCAGTCGATGAAAAATCGATCACGAAGGCACACCCGCCTCTGCCGGCGGCCGCAGTACACGACTGAGAGTCAACTGTCCTAGCGGGAGCGCTGGAGATCCGCGTCCTGTAACACCTTGTGAAGTGCAGTCATGGTCGCTGTGAACGCCAGAACTGCGCCGATCAGAAACACGGCAAGGTACAGGAACGTGTCAGGAAGGCCCGGTGAGAGATTTGAGACCGTTGGACGCGTGGTCGAGTACGCGACTTGCCAGTACGTCACCGCTGAATACCCCATCAGTAGCAATCCGATAGCGAACGTAAACGCGAACCCGTCGAGAGAAAGGGCGTAGTCGATGCTGCTGGTATCGTCCATGTCGAATAGTACGCAGATACTGTCAATAATCCCTTCCATTCGCGTGGGAGATACGTTGCGAGTGGATTCGTCTGGACGGTATCGACTGTGGCGCACAGACGCGATCGCACGGACCCGCTCCAGGCGAATACTCCCGACACCCGATCGACAGCGGCCCGTGCTACAGAGTCAGTGACCGAACGCAGCTCTCAGTCGGCAACCTCGACGTCGATCTCGTCGCGCGAAACGGCCAGCCGAAACGTCGGCACGGTTCGGTACTCGACCTCGACGACGCCCTTCCGGCGCAGACTCTGTAACCCGGACCGAACGTCCTCGGCGTCCGGATCGACGCTGAACTCATCCCGGAGCGCGTGAAGCACCGAAACGACGCTCTTGGACTCCTCGTCGGGACCGGCAAGCACCTCGACGATCTGTACCTGGAGTTCGGGAACGCGAACGCGGGAGGGAACGCCCTCGTTCTCGGGGTCGCTCTCGATACCGGGTTCGACGTCGACCAGTTCGGCTGCCTCGGCGGTCGCGCGAATCAGACTGTTGTCGTCACGAAAGTAGTAGTCGCCGAGTTCGTTCTCCAGATACTGGTGGACCTCGCTGCCGCTCTCTAACTCCCACCGGTCCTGCAACTCGGCGTTTTTCGTCGGCTGTAACTCCACTACGTCGGCCAGCCGTTTACTGGCCTCCTCCGAGAGCGTCATCGTCGAAGCGTACGGGGATGCGGTACTTTTGCGTTGCGTCCCGATTCCGGCGTTGCAGCGTGGGTCGTAGTGGCGCTGACAGCCGGTTTTGTGCCGGTTTCGTGGCGGTCTTGTATCGGTCCCGCGGCGTCAAATCGGATCGGTCTCGATTAGTCGTCGCCGACGACCGGAACCGGCTGGGTGTGCTCGAGGGTTTCCTCGATCTGCGTGTAGACCAAGATCGCGCCGAGCGTGGCAAGTACGGTACCGAAGATGAACGGCACCTCGAAACCGAATCCGACCAGTGCGCCCGAGGAAAGCGGACCGATAGCGATGCCGAAGCCGAAGGCCATCGTCAGCACCGAGAGCTTCGAGCCCGATTCGCCTTCGCCGGCGAGGTCTCCCGCGAGTGCGAGCGACGGTGCGAAGACCATTGCACCGGCGACACCCTGCAGAAGGCGGGCGAGAAACATCGTCTCGGAGGTCGTGACGAACCCCTGTACGAGCGTCGTCGGGATCAAGAGCAGCATGCCGACGACGATGAACGGACGGCGACCGTAGCGGTCACAGGCGCGGCCGATCGGCGTCTGGAGCAGGACCTGGGCGATGATAAACGCCGCAAACTGGAACCCGAACCAGACCTCTCCCTGTTGGAGGTGCTCGTTGACCTGGATCTGGATGGTCGCAAAGAGCGCGATCGATGTCGCCATAAACAGCGACGCGACGCCGAGCGTGAAGATCGGATCGAGCAGGTGCCGGCCGGACTGATCCCGGATCGGAATCGAGAGGTCCGCACCGGCGTTCGCTCGCGTCGTCTGCGGGTCAGTGATCAATGCGGTCACCAACAGGAAGCTGATGACGGCCGTGGTCGTCGCGATGTAGAACGCGGCATCGAAACCCGAAACCGTCAGTTCTCCGATCGGGAGGCCGTACGGACCCGCGTTGACGACTGCGGCCGCGACGATCGGTCCGGAGCCAAAGCCGACCAGCCGGAAGGTGTTGTAGACGCCCATGTTCCCGCCGCGATCCTGCGTCGTCGCGAGTTCATTGACGAGCGCGACGGACGCCGGAATGATGAACGCAACGCTGACGCCCTGCAGTGCGCGGATGACGACGAGCGAGACGTACGTTTCGGCGAACAGATAGACCGCGTTAGTCGTTGCGAGGCCGGCGAGACCGATCAGCACGAACCGTTTTCGGGCACCGGTTTGATCCGAGAGACGGCCGGTGAGCGGCTGAAAGCTGCTGTTGAAGAAACCGAACAACGAGAGAATAACGCCGATGATCATCGACTCCGACAGTCCGAACGTCGTTCCACCGACGATGTCGCTTCCGACGTAGAGGGGTATAACGATGACCAGAAACGAGTTCCCGATTCCGTCCGCCATGCGGGCGAACGCGAGCGCGAGCACTCGTCGGTCGACAGCAAACTGCGCAGCGACCAGTCGAACGAGACTTCGCATTGGTAGTGACGTGCGCCCCCTCGACCGATTAGCGTTTCGAACCGAAATGTCCGCGTGAGTGAGCGTCATTGCCACTGATGGGGAGGTACAAGCCGGTAGACGGCGTTTCGTCACCCATGGTATCGACACTCAAACTGAACGAGATCGACGCTGCGTTCGAGACGCTCACGTACCCGGTGACGAGCGACGACGCGGCGGACGAGTTCAGCGACACGACGCTGGTGCTCGCCGACGGCGAACGGAATCTGGGGTCGCTGCTTCGGCAGCTGCAGGCCGACCACTTCGAGACGGCCGATGAACTCGAGACGGAGCTGCACAACGTGTTGCCCCGGGAGGCGGTGGGCGAGCCGTTTCAGTCGGAAGGAGAGGGCTGAGTGGGTTCGACCCGCAAGACGTACCGGGGACGGGCCGGTAGCCGTCCCCGTATCCAAACGGGTGGCTTAAGTCGCTCGACCGCCGTAAGCCGGACAACAATGGAGTTCTGTGACGAATGCGGTTCGATGATGAAAGCCGAAGACGGCGTCTGGGAGTGCGGTAATTGCGGGTTTACGAAACCGAAGGGCGACGCGGATCAGTACACTGTCACCGAAGATCAGGAGGCGAGTGAGGTCATCGTGTCCTCGGAGGAGACCTCGCTTCCCGAGACGGATGCGAAGTGTCCGGAGTGTGGCAACGACCGCGCGTACTGGTACATGCAACAGATTCGCTCGGCCGACGAATCCGAGACGAGATTCTTCATCTGTACCGAGTGCGAGCACAAGTGGCGCGAGGACGACAACTAACTTACGCTGCGGTCTGTCGCGTCTTGCGGGAGCTGTCGCTTCGGATGTGTCGCCGGTTCCGGCCGTGACGGCACAAAAAACGCTATTCGTTTCGCGCGATCGTCAGATAGCCCGTGTGCCCGACGGGAGCCGTCGAGGGTCGGGTGCCGCGGTCGTCGAACTGCATCTCGCGTTGGATCGTCTCCCGCGTGCGGATGTTCGCGAGTTCAGCCGCGCGGGCCGCGTCGACGACCTCGCGGGTCGATTCGATGAACGGGCTGTAGACGGCGACGAAGCCGCCCTCGACCAGCAGGTCCGGCGCGTGCGGAATCACGTCCGCCGCATCGCCCGTGTCGAGTGTGAGCACGTCGAACGACGACCGCTCGAGCGTCTCGAGTGCAGCGGTCAGGTCACCGGTCCGAACGTCGACGGCGTCCTCGACGCCGCCCAGGGCCATGTTCTCGCGGGCGACGTCGGCGAACTCGGCGTCGCGCTCGTAGGTGACGACCGACGCGCCGGCCCGGGCCATCGAGGCTGCGAGCACGCCCGTGCCGGTGCCGGCATCGAGGACGCGGTCGCCGCGGGCGATCCCCGTCTCGCCGATCACCAGCCCGATGTCGCGGGGGACCATCGGCGCGCCAGTGCGCTCGAAGTGATGAAAGAGGTCCGGACCGCGAAGGCGTCGGACCTGAAATGCTTCGTCGAGATGCGTCTANTGATGCGTCTCGACGGTGTCGCCCGGCTCGACATCGGCGGGTACGTCGAGGATGCCGAGGTCGGTCCCCATCTCCTCGCCGGGCTGGACGAGGAACTCGCGGTCGCCGCGCACGAGGAGGACCGGCGACCGATCGGACGGCGCAGTCGTCCCGCTGGGAGAACCGCTCACGCGTATTCCCCTCGCTGCGCGGGTCGGTTCACTCGAGGTCCTCGACCGCCGCGGCGAGGTCGCCGTCGTTGTCCTCGAGTGCGGTTCGAGCGTCGTCCTCGCTGACATCGGCTCGCATCGCGACGATCTCGACGTCGTCGTCCGGGATGGACGAGCCACCGTCGTCGGTGTCGGTGTCGGCGTCAGCATCGCCGCCGGCACCGCCGGCCGAGCCGGACTCGACCCGTTCCGGCGAGCCGATGATCTGGTAGGTCTCCTGGCCGCGAGCATCGATCTTGGTGACTTCGGCGTCGTTGAAGACGAGGTCGTACTCGTCGGTGCGAATGATTACTTCCTCGGCGTCGACGTCCTCGGCGTCGATCCCCATCTGCTGCATCATCTGTTCCATCTTGCGCGGATTGAGTCCGCCGCCTCCTCCGAACATACCCGACACGTCGCCACCCGCGACCTTTTACTTTGTCGTTCCACCTGCGAACCGTTCGTTATCGTCACTGCGCTCGCTCGCACACCGACGGTGCCGACGATCGATGTCAGTATCGATACCGACGCCCGTTCGCCATCACCAGAGCGATACGTTCAATCACCGGTGTCCCATCAGGAACCCCATGGACGCTGAACTCGGCTCCCTACTCGAACTGCTCGAGTTGAAAGACGAGACGCGGACGGGGTGGGACCTTCGCGGCGTCGAATCGCCGGAATCGGTCGCAGCGCACACGTGGGGCACGGCGATGCTGTGCCTGCTGTACGCCGACCGTGCGGGCGAGGCGGTCGACCGCGAGCGAGCGGTCGCGATGGCCGTCGTCCACGACGCCGCGGAGGCGCGAACGGGCGACGTTGCAACCAGAGCGGCGGCGGACGACCAACGAATCGCCGCGGAGTCGAAAGAAACGATGGAGCGGGACGCGATCGCCGACCTTCTTAACCCGTTTCAGGACGACGAGCCGCGTCACCTGTGGGAGGAGTACGAAGAACGCGAGACGCCGGTTTCCCGGTTCGTCAAGGACATGGACCTGGTAGATAACTGTCTCCAGGCACTCAAGTACGAGCGCTCGAATCGATACGACGAGAGCGATCCGACCGACGAGTTCAGCGAGTTCGACGATCTCGACGAATTCTTCGCGACGGCTGCGCCGCGACTGCGGACGCCGATCGGCGAATCGTTGTTCGAGGCGATCAAAGAGCGATACGAACGAGAGATCGGGCGAGAGTGTCAGCTCTGACGGGTCCGAAGGGGATCACGACCGAACGAAAGGCAGTACTCGACCCAGCGGCGGATGATCGAATACGATCGCGGCGGTGGGAGACCGCCGGACTGCGGCAGGCGGAAATACAATGACACGACAGCGAAACACTACCGACGACAGTGGAGAGCGGACGGGAAACGAAGACGACCTCGATCCGGTCAAGCGAGAGATCATGGAGTCGACGTACCGGGCGCTTAGCACGCACGGCTACGGTGATCTCACGATACAGGCCATCGCCGACGAGTTCGACAACAGCAAATCGCTGCTGTACTACCACTACGATGGCAAAGACGAGTTACTGCTTGACTTTCTGGATTACGCACTCGGACAGTTTCTCACCGAGATTCAGGTCAGCGACGACGCTCCGGACGAGCAACTCCGGACGCTCATCGACACGCTCGTTCCAGAAACGCTGCCGGACGACCCCTATCAGGTGCAACTCGCGATGTTCGAACTCCGCGTGAACGCACCGCACGACGCCGATGCCCGAAACCAGTACCTGAAAGCCGACCGCGAACTGAAAGCGCTACTCCGGTCGATCGTCGAGCGCGGCATCACGTCCGGCGAATTCGTTCCCGTTGATCCCGATCTCGAGGCTGAACTCTTCCTCTCGTTGCTTACTGGCACTCGAACCCGCCGGCTCACGGCGAACGACGAGTTCTCGATCGAGACGGCTCGAGCCGCGCTGTTGACTCAGTTGCGCCGATTGAAGGTGAACGAGGCTGCGCCGGCGTCGCCGACGGCATCAACCACTGACAGCGACGGGGCCTGAACTCGAGCGGGCCAACGGACCGTTGACAACCGACCTGATCTGGCGTGGTTCGTGGCTATTACCGAGGAGAAGATCCAGAACGGCCCGAGTTCGGCACAGTGATCGACATTATTTGAATATCCATTCAATACAAAAGTAGCCAGGTGCTCGCGGAACGTACGGGTGACTCGAGTTCGCCGTCAACGGCGGCGAAACGGTATCGGAGTCACGTCGCGAGCAGTCCGCCGTCGATCGGCAGCGAGTGGCCGTTGATAAACGACGCCGCGTCCAATACCAACCAGGCGACGGCGTCTGCGACTTCCTCCGGCGTCGCCATTCGGCCGAGCGGTTGGTCGGCGGTCAACTGGTCTATCGCGCCGGGGTGCTCCTCGAGACTTCGTTCGACCATCGGCGTCTTGACCACGCCGGGACAGATCGCGTTCACGCGAACGCCATCGTCAGCGTACCGGATCGCGGCCGACTTGCTCAACCCGACGACGGCGTGCTTGCTCGCGACGTACGGTGCGGTTCCGTCCGCGACGAGTCCGGCGATCGACGACGTGTTCACGATACTCCCGCCGCCGCTCTCGATGAGCGCCGGAATCTCGTGTTTCAATCCCAGCCAGACCCCGGTGAGATTGATATCCAGCACGCGGTGCCACTGCGCCGAATCGAGTTCAGTGAGTGGGGCCGCCTCCCCTTCGATGCCGGCGTTGTTGTGTGCGATGTCGAGACTCCCGAACTCGTCGGTAGCAGTCTCAACCATCGCTTCGACGTCGTCTTCGTCGGTGACGTCGACGTCGACAAAGACGGCGTCGCCGCCTGCACCTTCGATGCGGTCGACCGTCTCGTGGCCGCCGGCAACGTCGATATCGGCGACGACGACGGCTGCACCTGCCGTTGCGAGCCGTTCTGCGGATGCACGGCCGATACCGGACCCGGCACCGGTGACGATCGCGGTCTTGTTCGTAAAGTCTGCTTCCATTACGTGACTGAACGTTCAGTTAATACATGGGTCTTTTGGTGTCGGCGAGTCGGCACCGCGACGAACTCGCCGCACGGCCGTGAGGGAGTTCGAATCGCACGTCGTGCTAGGGTCGCTCGAGTGCAATAGCGATGGAGAGCGCGCGACGTGGCAGTCAGAGCGGTAGCGTGGCCGTTCGGGTCGGGTTCGATACGAGACAGAAGAACTCGTGCGGTCGTGTGTGTGGTTGTGCGCGTCGTCGTTTCGAGGACGGCAGTTATTCCGCAACCGGTGCGCCCTCCCGGACGTTCACGGCCATTCCGGTTTCGAAGTCCTCGATGGCGGCGGCGTCGAGTTCGGCGCGGCCGACGGCGAGGACCTCGCCGCGTTCGTGGACGACGAGGACTTCGTCGCCGGGTCGAATGTTCGGGCCAGTCTCGCGGACGAACTTGGCGAAGACGTTCTTTTCGTCGCGGACGAACGGTTCGCTCTCGTCGTCAACGACGACGCGATAGGCGGGGTATTCGAGTGCGGCATCCAGTCGTCGACCGCCCTCGAGACCGAGGGTGAAGCGGCCGTCGATTCCGAAGGAGACGATGCGACCGGCTTCGGCGTGGACTTGCTGTGGCCGGCCGGAGGAGGTTCGTTTGACAGTGAGTGAGTCGGCGGGTGGAAAGAGCGCCGTGCCTGCGCCCGCGCCGAACTGGTAGTCCGCGATGGTCCGAAGCGTCGAGAGGCCCGCGTTCCCGTCGGCTGGCTCGCTCATTGGAGGGGGTTTCGTGTGTCGAGTCGAAAGCCCTTCGATCGTCGCCGTCGGACCGAGGTGAAAGGTGTCCTGACGGTAATCAGGGCTATTATATACGTTGGTTTGGTAGTAGCCCGTGAATGGACGTCGTACAGATCGTTCTCGGAACCGTCCTCCTCGCGATCAGCGGGTTGGTTCTTGCCGGGCCGTCGATCCTGCAGACGAGCGCCGGCGGGTATCCCGTGGCTCTCTTTGTATCGGGGCTGGCGCTGGTGCTTGGAGCGGTTGCGGTCGCTATCGATCTCGCGCGGACGGCGACACTATCGTAACGGTTGCGTGGTGTCGGTGTCTGGTCAGCTGACCTGTCGCTGAGGAGTGAAGCGCCTCCTGGGCAGTGGGTCACTCAGACGGACTACTGGAAGTCAGTTCCGGCGCGCCTGCAGGCGGTCGCGGGTGCGCCGTGAAATCGGTACAGCAGACCGTCTCAGAGCAGGAACGTCTCGTGGCGGTCGCCCAGATCGAGGAACGTATCGGTTGCGTCGATCAGTTCGTCAGCCGTGGAGGATTCAAACGCCATGACTTCGACGCGGACGCCCTCGTGACGAAGGTGCGAGCATAGTCGTGAGAAGTCGCCGTCACCGGTACACAGCACCACCGTGTCGACGTGGTTGGCGAGCGTTACGGCGTCGAGACTCATCCCGACGTCCCAGTCGGCCTTTTTCGTGCCGTCGGAGAACGTCTTGATGTCCTTGATTTTCGTCTCGAAGCCGATGTCGACGAGGGCATCGAAGAAACTCTCCTCCTCCGGCGCGTCCGCACGGATGACGTAAGCGATCGCACGGGTAAGCTGTCGATCCTGAATGGCCTTCGAGAGGAGCGCAGAGTAGTCGATATTACGGCTGTAGAGGCTCTGTGCGGAGTGATAGAGGTTCTGGGCGTCGACGAGAACGGCGACGCGCTGGTCGGGATGGATATCGGTCACAATTACTGGTGGGCCGTGCAGCCTAAAAAATCGCGTCGTTCGTGGGCCAGCAGACGAGTCAGTGCGACGGAGATAGCGGACAGTGTGGCCGATCGCTACTGACGGAGTTTCTCGAGGCGCTTTTCCATCGGCGGGTGCGTCGCAAACAGCCGTTCGAGCAATCCGCGGTCCGCGTTGAAGATACACAGCGCGCTCACGCTGTCGTCGAGCGTCGACTCGCGTCCCTCGGCACCCGAGGAAATCTTTTCGAGCGCGCGGGCGAGCGGTTCGCCGCCGCCGATGTACTGCCGGGCGTCCTCGTCGGCGACGTACTCGCGGTACCGCGAGATGGCGAGGACGAAGACCATGACGAACATCTGTGCCTGTCTCTTATACACATCTCNAGGCGACCCAGCCGACCATCATCCCGATCGACTGTCCGACGACCATCGTCACGACGTCGCGGTTCTTGATGTGGGCGAGTTCGTGTGCGATGACGCCCTCGAGTTCGTCGCGCCGGAGGAGGCTCATGAGTTCGGTCGAGACGACGACGGTGCCGTTGCCCTTGCGGCCGGTTGCGAAGGCGTTGGGGACGCCCATCTGTTGGACCATCAGCGTGGGTTTCTCGATGCCCATGTCCCGGCTGAGGGATTCGGTCATCCGATGAATGTCCTGATACTGGCCCTCTTCGGGCATCTCCTCGGCACCTCTGGTCGCCGACCAGGTGCCGATCTTGTACTGAATGAACGGGAGGACGAGCAGGCCGAGCAGGATGAACGGCCACGCGCCCTGCCCGAACATCACCAGGCCGAAGAGGCCGACGACCATGTAAAAGGCGAACAGGATCGAGCCGACGATCGCCATCCGCACCTTCAGACCGAAGTCTGTCATGGTCGCCTGTAAGTAATGCGACGGGATAAGTTTCGCGAAAGAATATGTTCATTGCTAACAAGAGATTCCGCCGCGGCCAATACGGTCGTGAACACAATCGATAAGGGGGAGCGGGCCGGTCAGTCGTGTATGAGTCTCGTCGCTCGCCCGATTGTTGGGGCTCCCGTGAGCGACGGCAACGCTCGTTTTTCGACCTTGTCGAAATCGAAACCGAAACGCGTGTGAGTGTGCTCGTGGCGGCGTGGCATCCCGTCCCGGGCACGGTTCGACGGCACGCGACGGATCACGGACCCGGTGATCGAGACGGAATCCGATCGGGTACCGCAGTGGTTCGAAGCGACTGACTCGGCACACAGAAAGAGACGACACAGCGACACCTCACAGCACAGACCGAACCCATGTCAACACAGCTCAACCTTTCCGGCGTCTTCCCGGCGATGTGTACGCCGTTCGACGACGACGAACGAATCGATTTCGAAACGCTCCAGCAGGACGCACAGCGACTCGAGGCCGCGGGCGTCGACGGTCTCGTTCCGGTCGGCTCGACCGGCGAATCCGCGACGTTGACCCACGAGGAACACGTCCGCGTCGTCGAAGCCGTCATCGAGGCCGTCGACGACGTGCCCGTCATCGCGGGCTCCGGGTCGAACAACACCCGCGAGGCGCTCGAACTCTCCGAGCGCTCGGCCGACGCCGGCGCGGACGGCCTGCTCCTTATCTCGCCGTACTACAACAAGCCCGAACAGCGCGGCCTGATCGAGCACTACCGCACGATCGCCGACGCGGTCGACCTCCCGCAGATCGTCTACAACGTCCCCTCGCGGACGGGCCGATCGATCGACCCCGACACCGCCGTCTCCCTCGCGAGCCACGACAATATCGCCGGATACAAGGCCGCAAGCGGCGACCTCGGGCAAATCGGCGAAATCGCAGAGCGCACGCGAGAAGACGAGTTCAGCGTGCTCTCGGGCGACGACGCGCTGACCCTACCGACCCTCTCGGTCGGCGGCACCGGGACGATCAGCGTCGCCGCGAACATCGAGCCCGAACGGACCTGCGCGATGGTCGGCGCGGCGCTCGACGGCGACTACACGCGCGCACGAGAGATCCACCACGAACTCGGGCCGCTGTTCCGCGACCTGTTCGTCGAAACGAACCCGATTCCGGTCAAGGAGGCGATGCGGATTCGCGGGTACGGCCCCGCGCGGATGCGCCCGCCGCTGTCCCGGCTCTCCGAGGAACACCGCGACGAACTCGAAGCGGTGCTCGCCGAACTCGAGCGCGAGCCGACGACGGTGGCCGACGCGGAATCGGAGTCGGAGTCGGAGTCGGAATCGGGGGGCGATCGATGACGGCCACGACCCGAATCGGCGTCGCCGGCGCGACCGGTCGGATGGGCCGCGAAGTGATCGCCGCCGTCGCGGATCGCGACGACTGCGAGGTGGCGTTTGCGGTCAACAGAGAGCCCGACGGCGAGACGGTCGACGGCGAGACGGTCGACCCCGCTGCCGAGTTCGGGTCGCTGCTGGCCGCACACGAGCCGCAGGCGGTGATCGACTTCACCGGCCCCGAATCGGCGATCGAGTACGTCCGGGCTTGCGCTGACGCCGACGCCAAAGTCGCGTTCGTCACCGGCACGACCGGCTTCGACGACGACCAGCTCGACGCGCTCGAGCACGCGGCCGCCGAGATTCCGGTCCTCCACGCGCCGAACTTCGCCCGCGGCGTGCAGGCGCTCGTGAACGTCGTCGGCGACGCCGTCCAGAGCCTGCCGGGCTACGACGTCGAACTCGTCGAGACCCACCACAACGCGAAGCGGGACGCCCCGAGCGGGACCGCGAACCGACTGCTCGACGAGGTCGAGGCCAACGGCGAGTTCGGCGAGCGCGCGCACGGTCGCGAGGGGGAGGCTCCTCGCGAGGCGGGCGAGATCGGCGTCCACGCGCTCCGTGCGGGCGACATCACTGGCGAGCACGAGATCCTGCTCGCGGGGAATCACGAGGAGGTTCGCCTGACCCACCGCGCCGAGGATCGGGGTGTCTTCGCCGCCGGCGCAGTCGACGCGGCGGCCTGGATCGCTGGACGGAAGGCGGGAAGCTACGACTTTGCGGATGTGATTGACGAATGAGTACCCTCGAAACCGAAATCGACGACCTGTGGACACAGTACGACAACGATGAACTCGACGCCGACAGCGCCGGCGAGGACGCCGTCGCGACGCTCGATGCGTTTCTCGACGCGCTCGAGGAGGGCGAGATCCGCGCGGCCGAAAAGCGCTCGGCCGGCTCCCGGACGTCGTCAGAGAACGGCGAGTGGGAGGCAAACGCCTGGGTCAAGCGGGGAATCCTGCTCAACTTCGGCCTCCGGGCGACCGAACCCCGCGAGTACGGTGGCGTTACGTACAACGACGTGCTCCCGCTTGCGAACTCGAGCGACTACGCCGCGCGCGGCAGCCGCAACACGCCCGATGGCACCGTCGTCCGCCGCGGCGCGCACATCGGCTCCGACTGCATCCTGATGAGCCCCGCGTTCGTCAACATCGGCGCGCACGTCGGCGACGGCACGCTCGTCGACTCGTGTGACACCGTCGGGTCGTGCGCCCAGATCGGCGCGAACGTCAAACTCGGCGCGAACACCCTTATAGGGGGCGTTCTGGAACCCGTCGAAAACGCGCCCGTCATCATCGAGGACAACGTCTCGCTCGGGGCCGGCTGTCGCGTCACGAGCGGTTTCGTCGTCGGCGAGAACAGCGTCGTCGGCGAGAACACCCTTCTGACGCCGCGCATCCCGGTCTACGACCTCGTCGAAGAGGAGGTCATCTACGGCGAACTGCCCGCGGACCGGCGCGCGTTCACGCGATTCGTCGAATCGTCGGTCAGCGATCACGAACTCTTCGAGGGCGGCGCGTACAAGCCCGCCGTCGTCGCCACCGACCTGGAGACGGAGACGCTCGAGGCGACCGAGCGCGAGGACGCGCTGCGGGAGTAGCTCGATACCGAACGCGGTCCGTTTTCGGGGACGGGTTCGCCCGCGATACGAGTTCACTTAGGCTCGAGTCGCGAAGACCGCGCATGAATCAGCGAGAGCTACCGCCGGTCGGGCTCGGAACGATGGGAATCGACGACCCCGCCGTGATTGAAACGGCGCTCGAACTCGGCTACCGACACCTCGATACGGCCCAGATCTACGGGACCGAGACCGTCGTCGGCGAGGGACTGGCCCGGAGCGCCGTCCCGCGCGAGGACGTGACTATCGCGACGAAAGTCTGGGCGGACAGCCTGGCACCCGACGACGTCCGCCGGACGACAGCGGAGAGCCTCGATCGACTGGGTCTCGAGTCGGTCGACCTGCTGTACGTTCACCGCCCCGTCGAAACCTACGATCCCGAGCGGACGCTGCCCGCCTTCGAGGAGCTTCGCGACGCGGGTACCGCCGGCGGCATCGGGCTGAGCAACTTCTCCGTCGCCGAACTCGAGACAGCCCGGGCCGTCCTCGACGCGCCGATCGCGGCCCACCAGGTCGAGTTCCACCCGCTGTTTCAGCCGGAGGACCTGCTCGTCCACGCCCGCGAGCACGGCTATCCGCTCGTGGCCTACTCGCCGCTCGCGAACGGTCGCGCGGGGGAGATCGACGAAGTCGCGGCCATCGCCGCGGCCCACGACGCGACGCCGGAAGCGGTCTGTCTCGCCTGGCTGGCCGCGAAGGAGAGCGTCGTGACGATTCCGAAAGCCAGCAGCGCCGCGCACCTCCGGGCGAACCTCGACGCCAGAGACCTCGAACTCGATCCGGCCGAACGCGAGCGCATCGACGCGATCGAGCGGACCGACGAACTCTTTCCGGAGTGATTCGGATCGCGAGGGAATCGCGCGGACGAACTCGAGGCGAGCGTTCAAGTCGCCGTGCGGTCAATCGGGTGACGTGAACTGGGAACCGGCCGTCGTTTTCGGACTGTTCGTCGTCGCCTGCGGTCTCGCCGCCTCCCGGGCACGGACGGAAGACTGGACCGTCCGCCGTACGATCGGTGTCACCGTCTTTTTGGCGGGTGCGGCCGGTGGACTGTTTCTCGATGGGCTCGGAACTGTCTCCTCGACCCTCTCCCCGTGGACCGAACCGGTCGCCGCCGGCGTGATGCTCGTCGGCTTCGTCGTCGCGTGGACGAACGCGGATCGCAGCCGGACCGACTGACGCCGGCGCGTGGTGGCCGAGGGCAACCGGTAACCGGCGTGCGGGACGCGGGCACGAAACCCAAACCCTTGACTCCTCGCGGTCACTTGTGGTGATCAATGACCACCCATGCGGATTCGCCGGCCGTCCGCCGGCTCGCGGACTGGGACCACGATCGACTCGAG
Organism: Natrialba asiatica DSM 12278; assembly: GCF_000337555.1. GTDB lineage: Archaea > Halobacteriota > Halobacteria > Halobacteriales > Natrialbaceae > Natrialba > Natrialba asiatica. The sequence goes on from NZ_AOIO01000038.1 coordinate 23,661, forward strand.
TCCCTCGCCGAGGAGTACGACACGCCGCTTTACGTGACCGATCTCGACCGCATCAAAGAGAACTACACCCGTTTCTCGTCGGCGTTTCCCGACGCCCACGTCATGTACGCCGCGAAGGCTCACACGGGCAAGTCCGTTCTCGAAGCCGTCCTCGAGGCCGGCGGCGACATCGAGTGTGCGGCCTGGGGCGAACTCCAGCGCTCGATCGACGCCGGCGCGGACCCGAACGCGCTCCAGTACACCGCCGTCAACCCGCCGGATCGCGACCTCGATTACGCGACCGACCTGGCCGAGGACGCGCCGGGGCTGACGATCACCATCGGCGCGACGGACACGCTGGACCGGCTGCAAGCGCGCGGCTACGACGGCCGCGTCGCCATCCGCATCAACCCCGGGATCGGCACGGGCCACCACGAGAAGGTCGCCACCGGCGCGGACGCGAAGTTCGGCATCCCCTACGAGCGCGTTCCCGACGTCGCCGACCGCGTCCGCGACGAGTTCGAACTCGTCGGCCTCCATGCCCACGCGGGCAGCGGCGTCCTAACCGAGGGTCTCGAAGAGCACTGTCGGGCCATCGAGCGCGTCGGCGAGATGGCCCGCCGCGTCGGCGACGAAAACCTCGAGTTCGTCGACGTCGGCGGCGGCTACGGCGTGCCATACCGCGAGGACGACGAGCCGCTGGACCTCGAAAAAACGTCGGAACTGGTCCGCGACGCCGTCGGTGAACTCGACGCCACGCTCAAACTCGAACCGGGCCGGTACGTCGTCGCCGACGCGTCGCTCATCCTGAGCGAGGTGAACACGATCAAGGAGGCACCGGAGACGACGGTCGTCGGCGTCGACGCCAGCCTGGCGACGCTGATCCGCCCGGCGATGTTCGGCTCCTATCACCCGATGCTGAACGTCAGCGCTCCCGGGCGCGAGCCCGAACCGGTGACCGTCGGCGGCCCGGTCTGTACCAGCGCGGACGTGTTCGCCCACGACCGGCCGATCGCCCGCCCGGAGCGCGAGGACGTTATCGCCATCGGGAACGCGGGTTCCTACGGCTACGAACTGGCGAGCCAGTTCCACTCCCAGCCCCGGCCGGCGGAGGTGGCACTCGAGGACGGCGAGGCCCGCGTCGTGCGCCGACGGGAGACGCTCGACGACGTGACCCGCGTCGAACGGGAGTAACATGGGCTTCGACATCGCCTCGTTCCACGCCGACGCGGTCCGGATTCCGTCCCACGAGGACGTCGACGAGATGCGCGAGTTCGTGCTCGAAACGCTGCGGGAGGCCGGTCACGAGCCGACGGTGGACGACCTCGGGAACGCGCTCGCGACGCGAGGCGGCGAGCGTGACGCCGCCGGCAACGGGCCCCACATCGTCCTCAACACGCACATCGATACGGTGCCGCCGCACGTGCCCTACGCCCGCGACGGCGACGTGGTCCGCGGTCGCGGAGCCTGCGACGCCAAGGGACCGCTCGCCGCGCTGCTCGCGGCTTTCCTGCGCGTCGAGCCGACCACTGGAACGCTCACGCTGGCGATCACGACCGACGAGGAAACGCTGATGACCGGTGCCGAGGGCCTTCAGGAGCGACTCTCGGCGGACGGGTACATCGTCGGCGAACCGACGGGCCTCGACGTCTGCATCGCCGCCCGCGGGCAGTGCGAGGGCACCGTGACGATCGCGGGCGAGGGCGGCCACGCCGCGAGCGTACCCGCCGACCGTAATCCGATCGCCGCGCTCTCGCACGTGCTCGACGCGCTTCGAGACTACGACGAGGCGGCGGGACCGGGCGAGGACGCGGTGCTCGGGGAACCGAAACTGACGCCGACCGTCCTCTGTGGCGGCGATGCCTCGAACCGCGTCCCCGAGCGCTGCCGACTCACGTTCGACCGGCGCAGCGTCCCCCCGGAGACGAGTTCATCGTTCCGCGACGACCTGGCCGAGCGTCTCGCGGACCGGGTGCCAGCGGAATTCGACGTCGAGGTCGCGGTCGAACTCATCCGACCCGACACGCCGTTCCCGCGGGCGTTCGTGACCGACGAGGACGCCGACCTGGTCGACACCCTGACGGCGGCGAGTGGCGGCGCGGTCCGGCCGTTCGGCGCGGCCACCGAGGCCGGCTTCTTCGCAGCAGATGCACCGACGGTCGTCTTCGGACCGGGCGTGCTGGCCGACGAGGAGGGGGCCGTCGCCCACGCCGAGCGCGAGTACGTCCGCCTCCCGGACATCGAAGCCGCGGCGGACGCACTCGAAGCGACGCTCGCCGAACTCGTCGGCGAGAGTAGTCACTGAACGGGAGTAGACGCCCGATCGCACGCCGCCGTTCGATCGGTGTGTCGCTACTGCTTCGCGAGGAGGTACAGCAGCCCGATGAGACAGATGACCGTAATGAGAACGAGAGCCGCGGTGGCGATTTCGGGAAACAGTCGCTCGACCATACGCCGGCTTTGGAAGCGACCGGCAAAGGAGTATTGATTCCGCGATAAAACCCGGACGAGTTCACGATCGGAACGCAGCGACGGCCGTCGCGCACTGTCTCAGTCGAGCTGCTGTCGGGCAGTGCCGGCGCACCCGGGACCGTCTGCGAGTGCGCCGGAAACTCGGTGCAACAGACCGTCTCATGCCAGCGGATCGTACCCGATCTGTTGGAGGAGTCCGAAGAGGTCCACGTTCGCCCACCGTTCCGCGATTTTTCCGTCCGAGATGCGAACGACGTGGATGCCCATGATCTCGACGGATTCGCCCGTCGGTTCGATACCCATGAACGGCCCCTCGTGGGTCCCCGTTATCCGCCCCCAGAACGCGACGTAGTCCGCTTCCCGCAGGTAGCGTTCGACCTCGAAGTGCAGGTCCGGAAACGTCTCGTGGTAGTTCGAAACGAACGACTCGAACTCGGAGAGCGGTTCCTCGCCGGACCCTGTCGGATCGTGGTACACCTGCTGGTCGGTGAGCACGTCATCCATCGCATCGACGTCCCCGTCGTTCCAGACGACATCGACGTACCGCTTTGCGATCGCTTTGTGCTCGTCGTCCGCGGACATGAGGGACGGTCATCGGCCACGGCCAAATAGGTTCCACCCCCGCCGATACGGCGGCGGGCACCCATCCGCGTGCGATCGACATCGTCCGTGATTGCGGTGCGGTATAAGGGTGTTCGCCAATAGTTATGGCACTCTGGAACATGGGTATAACTAGCATGTTCGAGGAGTTTTCCAGAAGCTACTACCTCGGCCGACTCTACGTGACTCCGACCGACGCCGACCGCGCGCTAATGGACAGCGAGCAACACGAGCGGATCAACGAGGCGGTGTACGCGACCGGAGACGGTCTCGAATCGCTCGAAACGCCGCTCGTGATGAAACTCGACTCGCAGCACTTCTCGGTCCACGGCGACAGCGGCGTCCCGACGAACACGCTCGCGCTGCCCGAAACGCTCCTCGACGGCACGGATGTCCGAAACCCGCCATCCCTGCGCGAGGTCCTGCTCGCCCGCCGCGAGTGTGCCTCGCAGTTACTCTCGTTCGTCGACGGCTGGGACCCGTCCGTATCCTGGGCGCAGGCTACCGATGGCGACGACACCGATCGCCCCGCCGACGATGACGAGTTCAGGAACGCGGGCATGTGAGCGGGCGCGATCGGAGCCGCTGGCAGTTCCTACGCGAACGGAGACCGGGAGCTAGAAGTACATTCGTCGCACCTGTTCGGTCGGATGCTCGATGAGTTGCTCGGACGCGCGTCGCTCAAGGAGCGCATCGCCGAACTCGAGGACGAAACCGAGCGGCTACGGGCGCGCTACGAGGCCGAAACCGACCGCCGAGCCGAGGCCACGACCGCCAGACAGGACGCCGAGAAACGAGTCAACCGGCTCGAGGATCGAATCGCCCAACTCGAGGGCGAACTCGAGCGCGTCGACGCCGACGAGGACGACTCGCTCGCGTTCAGGCGGCGCGAGACGCTTCGCGGTGGCCGCCTCGCCGACGTGCTCGATAGGCTCCGGTCGGTTCGGACGGGTCCGGAGGGAGCGGTGACAACGGTCGTGGAATCCGGGGCCGACGAGTTCGCTCCGGACGACGAACTCGCGGCCGCGCTCGGCGACCGGGAGGCCCTCGTCGACGCCGCTGCGCCCTGCCTGCTCTGTGTCGACGACGCCGGCCTCGTCTCCGCCGCGCTCGATCCGCCGGTCTTTCCGGACGAGGGCGACGTGCCCGCGGGGTGGACGGACCGGTTCGCCCTCGATCGCGAGTGGTTCCTGCCGACGGGACGCTACGCGCTCGCGGTCGTCAGGGCCGACCTGTTTGCGGTCGGCGTCTACGAGGGCGACGATCGCATCGAATACCGGGGCTTCGAGAGCGACGTGAAGGGCAGCCACTCTAAGGGCGGGTTTTCGCAGGCGCGCTTCGAGCGGATTCGCGACGATCAGATCGACGCTCACCTCGAACGGTGTCGGGAAACGCTGGCCGACGTGTACGACGACGCCGAGATAGATCGCCTCTTTCTCACCGGACAACGCGGCGTCATCGAGACGCTCGCCGACGAGACCGCCGTCGAGCCGGCGGCAACTGCAGCGGTTGATGCGACCGGCGATCCGAAATCGGCTCTCGAGGACGCCTACGGAACCTTCTGGACGACGACACTGTTCGTCCTGTAGCCGGACTGGCACTCCCCTCGCCGAACTCTATCGTTAAGTATCCCCTCAGTCATTCCTCGATATGCGCGTCGCAATCCTCGCACACGAGCAGTTTCCCGACCGCGCCAAAACCGCACTCGGCATCCTCCGGTACGCCGATTACGACGTCGCCGCCGTCCTCGACCGAGAGACCGCAGGCGGGCAGGTCAACGACTACGTCCCCGACGTTCAGGACGCCCCCATCGTCGCCGGCACGGACGCCCTCGCCGACGACGAACTCGACGCCCTGATCATCGGCATCGCCCCCATCGGCGGCGGACTCGAAGACAGTTGGCGCGAGGACATCCGCGTCGCCCTCGAACGCGGCTGTGACGTGATCTCAGGTCTACACCACTTCCTCGAAGACGACGACGAGTTCAGTCGGCTGGCGGCCGAACACGGCGGCGACCTGCGGGACGTTCGCAAGCCGCCCGAAGACCTGACGGTGAGCCAGGGGATCGCCGGCGAAGTCGACGCCGAGGTTATCCTGACCGTCGGCACCGACTGCTCGGTCGGGAAGATGACGACGACGATGGAACTCGCCCGCGACGCCCGCGCGGCCGGCCACGACGCCGCCGTGATTCCGACGGGCCAGACCGGGATCATGATCGAGGGCTGGGGGAACCCGATCGACCGGGTCGTCTCCGATTTCGCCGCCGGCGCGGTCGAGGAGATGATCATGAAATTGGGCGACGAGCACGACTACCTCTTCGTCGAGGGCCAGGGGAGCATCGTCCACCCCGCCTACTCGGCGGTCACCTGCGGCATCCTGCACGGCTCGATGCCGGACGAACTCGTCCTCTGTCACACCGCCGGCCAGGAGGTTATCCACGGCTACGAGTCCTTCTCGTTGCCCTCGATTCAGACCTACGTCGACCTCTACGAAAGCCTCGCCGCGCCCGTCTCCGACGCCGACGTCGCCGCCGGCGCGCTCAATACGGCCGGACTCGAGGACGACGCCGCGGCGCAGGCGATCGACGAGTTCGCAACTGCACTCGGTGCGCCCGCGACGGACGTCATTCGAAACGACACCGACGACGTACTCGAGCGCCTGCTATGACGCTCGAGACCTCGTTTCAGCGGCGAACGCTCCCGCTCGAGTTCCCGTTTACGATCTCGCGGGGGACGACGACCGAAACCGAGGTCGTGACGGTCCACGTCGAGGACGACGAGGGGAACGTCGGCGTCGGCGGTGCCGGTCCGTCATCCCACTACGGCGAGACCGCCGAGACGGTCGAAGCGGTCCTGCCCGACCTGCTCGCGGTCGTCGAGGACGTGGGCGACCCGCACCAGCTCGCCCGCATCGAGCGCCGGCTGCGCGAAACCGTCGAGCGAAATCCGGCCGCCCGCTGTGCGGTCAGCATCGCGGTGCACGACCTCGCGGCGACGCAACTCGACGTGCCGCTGTATCGCTACTGGGGACTCGATCCGCGGGAGACCCTCGAAACCTCCTACACGATCGGCATCGACGACGTCGAGACGATGCGCGAGAAGACCGAAACCGCCCTCGAACGCGGCTACGGCACGTTAAAGGTCAAACTCGGCACCGATCGGGATATCGAGAGTATTCGGACGATTCGGGAGGTCGCACCCGACGTTCGACTCTTCGTCGACGCCAACGAGGCCTGGACGCCTCGCGAGGCGGTCTCGAAGATCGACCGCCTCGCCGAGTTCGATCTCGCGTTCGTCGAGCAGCCGATTCCCGCGGAGAATCCGGAGGGCCAGCGGTTCGTCTACGAGAACGCGGCGCTGCCGATCGCGGCCGACGAATCCTGTATCACGGTCGCGGACGTTCCGCGGATCGCGGACCGCTACGACATCGCGAACCTGAAACTCATGAAGTGCGGCGGCCTCCGGGAGGCCAAGCGGATCATCCACGCCGCCCGCGCTCACGGACTGCAGGTGATGTGTGGCTGCATGAACGAGTCCAACGCCTCGATCGCGGCCGCCTGCCACCTCGCGCCACTGCTCGATTACGTCGACCTCGACGGCTCGCTCCTGCTCGATGCGGACCCCTACGACGGCGTCCCGATGCCGAACGGCCGGCTGGCGCTCGCTGAACTCGAGCGACCGGGAACGGGCGCGCGACTCGAATAACGCCGCCCACAACCGCTCTCGCTTGCTTCGCTGTTGACGCGTACTTTTGCTCCGAAACACAGTCTCTCGAATCGCCAACACCGTTTACAACGGCGGTCGCCGTGGCACCTATTGGCATGACTGACGGTGAGCGGACGGGACTCTCTCGACGAACGGTACTGCGAGCGTCGGGGGCTTCGGCTGCGGTTCCGATCCTCGGCGCGAAACGAGCGAGTGCGGACGGAACTGCAGCCCCCGCGCCGTCGCCGGTACTGCCCGGCGATTGTCCCGACGCGACCGTCGAGCCGAGTATGACCCACTGCGAAGGGACGACCGTGGAAGGATGCGCCGACGACCATCCGGCGACGACCGAACTCCGGTCGGCGGTCCGAGAAACGCTCGCGGAAACGTATCCGACCGTCGGCGCGTTGCTCGACGCGGGATTCAAGCCGTACTTCGACACGCTCGACGTGACCGACGAGAACGGCTACGCGCACTGGCTCTCCCCGGAGTTCATCGGCGACGAAACCGTACTGGATCCCGAACGACCGGAATCGGTACTGGTCGATACCCAATCCTGGCGCGCGATCGGGGTCATGTTCATCGCGACCCGTGACGGCGAGGCCGTCGAACCGGCAGCCGTGTACGACGACGGCGAGGGCCGCTGCTCGCCCTGGCACGCCCACACCGGACTTCCCGGACGCTTCGCCTGGTGGTACTACCGGCACGTTTACGAGGGGACCGATGACATCGAGTTCAGCCTGCCGTGTCGAACGCCCTGTATGCTCCACGTTTGGGCCGTCGACCATCCCGAGGGCGTCTACGCCCACGACGCTCCGCCCGCCTCGGTCCGCGACAGAGAGTCCGCAGCCGACGCCGGGTTCGAGACCGACGCCGATCCCGGTGCGGACGAACTCGGCTGGGAGGTCCTCCCGGACGCGGTAACCCCCGACCGCCTCCCGGACGAGATTCCCCTGTTGAACTGACTCTGACCCCGATCGATGGAGCGCCGGTCGCTGCACCGATCGCGCCGACGCGTCACCCCTCTCGGCTCTCGACCCACCCCCACGATCCCATCGCGGCCAGAATCCGGGCGACCGCCTCGTCCGCCGGGCACTCGTCCGTATCGATCCGAACGTCCGCCTCCGGCTCGCTGAACTCGCGGTAGACGACGTGAACGCCCTGCTCGTCGATCGGGTCGTCGCGCTCGCGGTTCCGTTCGAGACACGTCTCGAGGCTCGCGGTGACGTGGACGAACCGAAGGGGCGAGAGGGTTCGAAACTGCGTCTGCCACGACCGGCGGTAGAAGGTTCCGTCGACGATCGCAATCGTGCCCGCCGCCGCGTCGCGAACGCGCTCGTAGAGTCGGTCGTAGGTGCGCCGCGAGTAGTCGTCCGAGTGAACGAGTTCAGTCGGCTGGCCGCGGGCGGCGAGCGTCTTCCGGAGCCGAGTGGCGAGAGTCGTTTTGCCGGCACCGGGCGGGCCGCAGATAACGACGATCACGGGTGACGGTTCTAGGAGCGGGTGTGCGGAGTATATAGGTGGTGGCACGCGGCCGAACGAGCGATCGTCTACACACCCGCTTCCCGTACCGATTTAGGGAGTGCGAACGCAAGGACGCATNGTATATAGGTGGTGGCACGCGGCCGAACGAGCGATCGTCTACACACCCGCTTCCCGTACCGATTTAGGGAGTGCGAACGCAAGGACGCATGCATGAGCTACGATACGGCGACGAAGACCGATCCGGAGTCGATCATTCCCGAAGAGTACGGCGGCATGTGGTTCCTCAAAGACGAACTCGAGACCGACCACCTCGGGTTCTCGGTCCTCGAACTCGAACCCGGCGCGGAGGGGAAAGCACACGACGAATCCGAAACTGGCCAGGAGGAGATTTACTACGTCGTCTCCGGAACCGTCGAGGTCGAATTGGAAGGCGAGACGCTCGCGCTCGAGACGGATGAACTCGTGCGGCTCGATCCGGACGAGCGCCGGAAGATTTTCAATCGCGGCGACGAGCGGGCGAAGCTCGTGCTGGTCGGTGCACCGCTATAATCCGTCGAACTGAGACGGACTGGTACCGATCGCCCGGCACGCTCGCAGACGGTCGCAGCTGCGCCGGCACTGCCCGACAGCGGTCCGTCTGAAGGGGCTGACGACGGTCGGTGCGGTGTCGACCCTAGCCGAGATCCTCGTCCCGCTCGCTTTCGCGCAGGATGAACGGCCCCATCGCGAGCGTTCGCTTCGCGACCGTCACGATCCGGAGGATGTACGTCGTGAACAGCACGAACGGCGAGAGCCCGACGACGAACCCCACGCTAGTGGCCCAGACGAGGTTGTCAACGCCGAGTGTCACGCCGGGAAATGAACTCGCATTGACGTACATGAGCAGGACCCCCATGACTGTGAGCGCCGAAATTGCGACGTAGAGGAGTACCCGCGAGAGGTTGATCAGTTCCCACTGGAAGTACAGCGTCTTGAAGTGCTCCCGGGCCGGTGCGAAGAGTCGCAGCGTCGAAAGCACGTCCTCGAGATTCTCCTCCGCCTCGTCCGAGAGCGAGTCCGCGTGGTCGACCTGAATCGAGCGAGCGTCGTAGATCTTTCGCGAGTAATTATACTGCAGTGCGCCCCAGAGAACCTCGAACGTGCCGAACTGAGCGCCTTCGAGCTCGTCCTTGACGGTCTGGGCGTTCTGGCGAATGTCGTCCGTGTACTCCTCGATAGCCGTCTGCAGGTCCTCGTCCCGGCTCTCCGAGACGGCCGACTCGAGTTCACCCGCGCGTTCTTGCACGCCGTCGACGAGTTCGTAGAGGAAGGCACCGGGTTCCGGCGGGCTGATTTCCTCGCTGATGGTCTCTTCGGTCTCCTCGCGAAAGGAAGTGGCCGCTTCCATGCGGCTGCGCTGGTCCCCGATCGCGCCCAGTTCCTGCGAGAGGACGAGTTGGTTGATCGTGACGACGATGGACGTGCCGGTGATGATCGCGCCGATGAACGACGAGAAGATGAAGGCGATGCTGCCCTGGCTATCGACGATCCATCGGTGCGGGATGAATCCGAACTGGCTGGTGCCGATCAGGACGACGAAAATGAGCGCGAGGATCGCCCCTGAAAGCGCGAGCCGGTCGACTCGAAGCAACAGCCACATTCGCAGTCCGCCGAGTCTGTTATTCGCGTTCCCGCCGGTGTTCGAATCATCATCCGACGCGTCGTCCGTTGCGCCCGAACTCGCGATGTGCATCGGCCGTGATGGAGCGACCACGCGGGCGGGTAAAAGCCATTGGTTGGAAGGCGACGGGTTACGCTCGGGTACGACGGGGTGACCGGAGGCGGCCGGCAGCTACCGGCGGCCGATTTTCGATGCCGGTCAGCGTGGATCTTTCGGTTCGACACCGTAGAGGTCCTGAACGCGGTCGACGATCGTGTTGTGAAAGCCGACGAGGAGCGCGACCGCGACGATGATGATGATGGTCTCGAGTACGGTCGACATGAGCCCGAGGGCGACGATCAGTGCCGTCGCACAGGCAGCAGGATGGTTCGTGTCGGACCAGAGCATGCCGACCGTCGTGAGCACCATCGAGACGATACCGCTGATGACGAGGCGACCGACCTCGGGCGAGAAGGGTTTCCCCTGTTGGAACGCGTCGACGACGACGATGCCGTTTGCGAACAGGACGTAGGCGATCAGCCCGCAGACGGCGGCAACGGCGTGTCCGCCGATCACGTGATACGGTCCTACCGCGCGGTCCTTCTCGCCGGTCGCGAGGAGGTACGCGGAGGGGCCGAGGCTCGGAAAGAGAAACGGCTGACCGGACATCCAGGCGAGGCCGCCGAGGAAGAGAAAGTGGAGCATAACGTTGGTTCCGGCGCTCAGGTCGTCGCGAACGTTGATCGACTCGCTGGTGGTGACACGGAGCTTGTTCCAAAACCCCATCGATTGTGGGTAATCACAACCGGTCACATAAACACCGGGCCGGAGTGACCAACTGGACGACGCCACTGGTCCCTACTCTACCGTATCGTTTCCCGAACTCGTAAATGGGCCCTCATCAGGATCTTTCTGTGGCATCATCGGACCGGCCGATGCGGTCCGGCGCGTGACAGCCGCCGTTCGGAGGATGTACGATGCCAATAGCGCAAGCGGCGAGAGGGCGATCGTTACGAGCACACAGACGATGTACGGCAAGATCGCGATCGTCACGTTCGCGCCGGTGATATCCGCGTAGAGAAATCCGATCAGCAGCGACGATAGAATCGCCGGAACGCCGGTAAGGATCGTCAACTGTGAAAACCGCGTCAACTCACGCTGCAGGTATATCGTCTTGAAATGCTCCCGGACGGTCGAAAACAACACCAGATCATTGATCAACGAATCGAGCGCATCGCTGCCTTCCGCCGGCAACGAGTCGTCGTAGCGCCCGCGTATCTGGCGCGCGACGTACAGTTGCCAGGGGGAATCGTACTCGATCGCCGCCGAGAGCGCCCCGAAGGTATCGAGCTGGGATCGTTCCAGCGTCTCGTCCATCCGTCGGCTGCTCTCGGAGGTGTCGTTTGCAAACTGGGTGATCAAACGCGTCTCCTCGTCTCCCCGACCGCCGGCTTGCTCCCCGGCAGCATCCGACTCCGAATCAACGGCCTCGGCAAGCGCAACTGCGCTCCCGTGAATCGACTCCGCGAGCAACTCGAGCAACCGCGTCGGTGACGCCGGAGCAGCCGGAACAGAAGCGGTCTCCGCAATCTCATCCCGAAACGAAAGGACGCCTTCGAGTTGATCGTGCGCACTCGCCGCCGAGGCGAACTCCTGTGAAAGGATCAACTGGTTGATCGAGACGACGAGCGTGACGAGCGAAAACGTCCCCGCAATCATCCCGCTTGCTACCCGCGTCACCGAATTGGCGTTCGTAAACGAAATTAGCCCCATCTCGTACAACCCCACGAACAGCACGAAGACACCGCCGGAGATGAGCGCAGCAACCGCCAGCCGATCCCCCTCGACTACCAGCCACTCCCGAACTCGCGTCATCGAGTTCGGCTGCTGATCCGTATCGGACCGGTACGACTCGGCCGTCTCGTTCGCCTCCGGAGCTGCCATACCACATCGCTCGACGGATATGACAATAAGCGCTCACGTTGCATATCCTGTCGCTGTCCCGCTACTGGCGAGCGCGTGTTTTGTTCGACACACCGACGGGTACGGAACGGGTGGCAGGCAGCCAGGCACTACAAGACACCAAGAGACACGGAGCAAAAGACAGGGAGACAGGAACACAGAAACGAGTTCACGACCTCCACGAACCAGCAGTAGCGACGGTTCAGGGTCCACACTGAAATACATCGGCGGTGATGTCGGAACCATACATGCCCGGTCACGGTCACGACGAACAGCTGGCAAACCACCGATCCCGACGGAGGAACACAGTCCGATGACCCGATCACCGAACTCGTCTCAGGAGCCACGCCACACCACGCAGCCGGACCGAACTCGTCGAGACGGACGGCACCGTCGACACGTCCTCGCGTCGCTGGGCCTCGGAGCCACCGCAGCACTCGCCGGTTGCACCAGCATCGGAACCAACGTCGGCGTCGAAACCGGGCCGAGCTACGAACGGGGACAGATCGACCCGCCTAGCGACGCCGGAAATCGGTCGGCTGAACAGCTGACCGCCGCAGCAGCCCTCGCAGAGCAGGAAACACAGGAGGGTGTCACACCGCTCAACCGCCTCGAGATCACGAGCCACGAGTTCACGTTCGAAAGCGGATTCAAGGGGTCGACGATTCAGGGGACGATCGAAAATACGGGAGCGGAGCGGGTTCGGCGTGCGGAGGTCCGAGTACGGGCCTACAACGAGATGGGAGAGCAACTGGGGCGCTATCTGTCGACGAACGGCGATCTCGATAGCGGTGGCGTGTGGGCGTTTACAGTGATCATCCTCAAGTCACCGTCCGTCCTCGACGAGTACGATATTACGGTGCTTGGAACACCGTCGTAGGTGACGCTGCGTGGGCTGTGGCGGTTCAGTGGGGGAAGTGTGTAGTGGTGAAGCGGTGTGGAGCCGGTCGGAATTAGGCGTTTTCCTCGTCCTGTAGCTCCGCGAGTTCGGAGTCGATTTCGGCGTCGTCGATATCCGAGTCGACATCGGCATCAGCGTCGTTCGCGGGTTCGGCTTCGGGTTCGCTACCGGTTTCGGCTTCAGCCTCGGATTCGGATTCGGATTCGGATTCGGTTGCAGCCTCCGTCTCCGTTGCACTCTCGCCCTCGCCCATCTCAGATTTGAGCGTATCGAGTTCGGCCTCGACACCGCTGCCCGTCGAGAGATCCTCGAGTTCGCGGTCGATCTGGTCCTTGTCAGACAGTACGTCGTCGAACGCACCCGTCTCGTGGAGTTCGTCGAGGGCGGCTGAACGGGCCTCCATGTCTTCGGTCTGTTCCTCGGCGCGCTCGATGGCGCGGCCGACATCCTCGAACTCCTCGCCGGTTGCGGTCATCGCCTCGGAGACGGTCGAACTCGCCTCGGCGGCCTCGTATCGGGCCTTCATCGTCTCCTTCTTGGTTCGGAACTCTTCGATACGGGTCTGGAGTTCGTTCTTCTGGTCGATCAGGCTGTCCTGTTGACTCTGGAGTTCCGAGACTTGCCGTTCCAGATCCTCGATCTGGTTCATCTTCGTCTTCTTCTTCTCGAGTGCGCGTCGAGCCAGATCCTCCCGGTCCTGGCGGACCGCCGTACGGGCCTGATCGTTGTGTTTGTCGACGTTTTCCTCGAGTCGGCGCTTTTGCATCTCGAGGCGCTTTTTCTGGGTGGTGAGATCGGCGATACCGCGTTTGACCTCCTGCAGCTGGTCGCGCATCTGCTCGTAGGAGTAATCGAGGGTTTCAGTCGGGTCCTCTGTACGGTTGAGCAGAGAGTTGATCTTCGACCGGATGACGTAGGAGGTCCGAGAGAGGATGCCCATACTCGTACCTAACGCTCGTCACCCTTAAAAACATCACATCAACGACAGACGACGTGAGAATCGACGGACAATCGGTGTTGCTCGCCGTTTTGATTACCTCCCGGTCCAAACGGATGGGTATGACCGACGTACTCGTTCCGGGCGGTCGCGACGTACGCGCCACGCTTACGGAACCGGACGCCGAGACGGACGCGATCGTCGTCGCCTGCCCGCCCCACCCCCAGCAGGGCGGTTCGCGAACCGATAGCCGACTCGTCGCCGTCGCGGATCGACTCCGCGAAAACGGGGTCGCCTGCCTGCGCTTTGACTACGGGGAATGGGACGAAGGCTACGGCGAGCGCGAGGACGCGTGCAACGCGATTCGGTGGGCCACGGAGCGCTACGACCGCGTCGGCCTCTTCGGCTTCAGTTTCGGCGCGAGTCTGAGCCTGCTCGCGCCGGCCGATCCCGACCTCGTTGTCGAGTCGCCTGTCGCGGCCGTCGCCGCGCTCGCGCCGACCGCGAGACTTGCGGCCGATCTCGATGCAGTCCGAGCGCTCGAATCCCTCGACTGCCCGGTCCGGATCGTCGTCGGAGAGCGGGATACGACGGCGGACTGGAAGCCGGTCGTCGAACGCGCCGCTGAACTCGGCGACGAGAACGAGAACGAGAACGAAAACGAGTTCGAGGTCGTCACCCTCTCCGCGGACCACTTCTTCGTCGGCCAGACCGACACGGTCGCCGAAACCATCGGACCGTTCCTCGAGTCTGCCCTCCGTGCGGAGTGAGACGGCCCGCTGTATCGATTTCCCGGCGCGACCCAGGGTCGCCGGGCGTGCCGGAACTGACTGCCAGCAGTCCGTATGAGAAGTCAGTCCCGCCCGTGACGCGTCAGGCACTTCGAGAGTCCGATCAGTTCCACGGGTTCGGAATTGTCCGGCGAGTAGACGACCATCTGTCCCTTCTCCATGTAGGGCACCTTGGATTCGAGGTTGCTCGGAATGTTCACGCTCTTGATCGCGTCCTCGTCGCCCAGGTTCAGGACGATGGTCGTGTTGATCTGCTTGAAGACCGCGTCGTGGATGTCCTGGGGGTCCTGCGTGATGAGGAAGAGCCCGAGTCGCTCCTTTCGGCCCTGCTTTGCGGCCTCGGTGAACTTTTTGATGACCTTCCCCGCCTGCACCGAATCCGCGTCGGTGAGGAAGTTGTGCGCCTCGTCCATCCCGAGCACGAGCGGCGTCTCCTTGATCCGGTCGTAGGTCGGGTCGTTCGAGAGCTTCTGGTCGATCAGCAGCGAGGAAAGCGCCAGCACGATCGTCTCCGTCGCCCGCGTGTCGTTGATGTGGTAGGTCGGCACCACGGTCAACCCGCCGGGACGGACGAACTCGTGTACCAGGTCGGTGATCGGCCGCGCGTCCTGGTCGAAGACGTGCCCGAAACCGAGCACGCGCCGCCGAACCGCGTCGAAAGTCGCCTCGTGGACCCGCCCCGACTCGTCTAACTCCTCGCGCAGCGCGGGATCGTTGAGAAATCGCGTGAACTCGTCGTAGGTCGCGTCGGCTCCGTACTGCTCCCGAAAACGCGGCAGGAGGACGCTGACCAGCGCGCCGTACTGGTTGTCGTTCAACCCGCTGCCCGCGACCAGCCACGGGTTCTCGTGGACCATCGAAAACGGAATCGTGAACTCGACCTGCTCCGCGCGGTGGTGGCCCGCGGCGTAGGACGAGGATCCCACCTTGGGGACGAACGCCGTCGTCTCATCCACCCCGCCGTAGGCGACCCCCTCCCGCTCGAGTCGGCGGGCGAACTCGTCGTCCAAGTCGGGGTTATCGTCGTGCATCTGGGCGTACTCGTCCTGGGGGTCGAACTGGACGACGGCGGGACCGACCTCGCGGCCGTCTGCCATCGGATACCGCCGCTCGTCGGCGAGGTACTGCCGGAGGACGTTCTTCGCGCCGTGGGTCTTCCCCGACCCGGTGCCGCCGGCGACGAGCGTGTGCCGGAAGACGAGCGGATCGCCGGCCTCGTAGTCGTCTTTCAGCCGGTAGTCGATCGTCGGCGGCGAGGCGGCGGTTCGAACCTTCTCGCCGCCGACCGAGAGGTGGCCGAGGAAGACGCCGTCGTCCGGCATCTTGAGTCCGGTCTTGATCGCCTCGGTGTCGTCGGCCTCCCGGATCACCGTCTGGGGTTTGGGGACGCGGTCGGTCATCCGGCGCTTGAGTTCGCCGTCATCATCGTAGAGGATGGCCACCGGCTCGAGGTTCGCGACGAACTTGTAATCGCCCTCCTCGATGCCGTCCGTGCGCATCGCACGCCGCGCGTGGATCTCCGTCGCGTCGTCGGCGTGGTACTGCTGGGCGTACTCCAGGCCCGTAATGCGACAGAACAGCGTCTCGCCGTTCGACGCTCCGCGGCCCCCGTCCGGATACGGGGCGAGCAGGTAGCTCCCGATGCGGATCGACGATCGGTTGCCGCGGGTGATGTAGGCCCGAAGCGTCGTATCGTCGCTATCCTCGGCGATTCGCAGCCCCTGGGAGACACAGATCGCTCCGATACCGACGTCCTCGCCGCGCGGTTCGACGGCAGTCGACTCGAAGGAGTCCTCAGCAGTCCCGGTTCCGGCCTCCGCGTCGCCCGCAGACTCGCTCGCACGCGCCCGGTCTGCCCCCGCTGTGTCGGCCGTACCGCCGTCCGACACCCCGGAATCGCCGTCGCCGTCGGCGCTGAACTCGCCGAAATCTCCCAGATCGGTCATACTCATCCCATCTGACCGGTTCCTAAAACGCGTTTCCCTCCTCGGGTGACTGTCAGTCCGACCGCAACGTTCGAACGGCGAGCGCGGCGCAACCGACGACGATGGCGATTCCGGACACGACAGCGAGTCCAGGGACGGAATTCGAGAGCGCATCGAGCGGAACGGTGGTCGTGTCCGCATCCGAATTCTCGTCCACAGTCGTCGCGTTGGCATCCGCCGACAGCGAATCAACGTCCGGATGATCGAACGACTCGAGTTGAGTCTCGCCGCCGTCGATCACGACGGTCGCCGACTCGCCGACGACCGGCATGGGCCAGTCGGTCGCGAGTTCGACCTCGCTCTCGCCGAACGCGATCGCGGTTTCGCCGGGCGGGGCGTCCGGCGCGACCGAGACGGTCAGCGTCGCGATCCGCGCCATTCCCGTCGCGCCGCCGGCGACCGGGTCGCGCCACTGCGTCGAGAGCGCCGTCCCCTGCTCGTGAGCGAGCGTCTGGTTCGCGTACACGTCGGTCTCATCGTCCTGTTCGAGCCACGGTCCGCGTTCGACGTCGGTGATCTCGAGATACTCGGGATGGTACTGCGCGGCGAGGGTCACGCTGGAAGCCCCGCTGCCGTCGTGGCTTCCCTCGCCGTAGAGAAGGACGTCGACGGTGAACTCGTCGCCGGATTGCGCCGTAACCGTCGCGGGGTCGGTCGAGATGATCGCGACGCGGTCGCCGGCGGCGACGGAGCCGATCCCGCCGAGCGTCAGTGCGCCGACCAGCACAACGACGAGCGTGGCGGTTCCCAGTCGTCGTGCGTGCCGGCCTGGAGGGGTCCCGGACATGCGTCTCGTCGGTCACCGTTCGTGGGCCATTCGTATATGAGTCTCGGGAGCGGTCGAATCGGGAGAACAGCGGACGGGAAACGGGGAAACCGGAAAGCGGTCTAGATAAACGACTCCATCGCTGCCGATTGGGAAACCCGACTCGCCTGCCGGTCGTACGCGACCGCATCGATGTCCGCGAGCGCGGGCAGATGGTTGTGGTGGAGTTCGATCGTCGCCTCGCAAGGTTCCGTGGGGCCGACCTCCATCCGCGTCGCAAGCACCGTCGCGAGTTCATCGACCGAAACCGGCTCGTCCTGTGTCTCGATGAACTCGAGCAGACGAAGTCGAACGGGGTGGACGAGCCGGTCGAGTAGGGTGGCACCGGCGTCGGCGTCGGTCTCGAGGAGCAGGGAGAGGATTGCGGGGGAAAGCGGTGGGTCGTCGATGAGGGAGACGGTGAGCGGCGTAGACTCGGTGCCGGTGTCGCTTGCAGCGGCGGCCTCCCTGTCGAGTTCGACCAGTCCGTGATCGGCAAGTCGCGGCAGGTGAGCGTGAACGAGGCTGAGACGAACTTCGTAGCGGGCCTGGCCGTCCGAGACGGACGTGTCTTCCCGTTGTAAGAGTTCCGTCGTCAGTTCGGTCAGTGAGAGGAAGTGTTCGTCCGTGAGAACAGAGAGGATACGGAGACGGCGAGGGTGTCGAAGTGCGTCGTAGCGTTCGATAGGAACGGTCACTACCGGATTCCGATCCCCTGTATCTCCGAGGTGAACGTCCGATCCCATTACCGAAGACAACTGCCAGAGCGGGGATAAGCCCGTTTCCAAAATGATTTGGTCTCGGTATCTGATATTATTCGGCGTATGAGTTCGTTCTCCGGCCAGATAGTCGAATGCCGGGCGAAGAACGGATGGATAGGGGGGAGTGACTATCACGAATGGTTGATTGTGAATTTGGGAGTAACGTATTAATAGCGGGCTCAGATCGCCAGTAGAGCCGTAGTATTTGGGTGTGGGGAGTGGATGGTCGGACCCGATCCAGTTTCGAATCCAGTTTTTGGTTCTCAAATCGTGCACGATATTTTTGCGGCTACGGAGCATAGTTGGACGTATGCTCATGGTATGCGGTTGTGCAGGAGACACCGAGCTTACCGGGACGCTGTACGAACGCGGCGAGCGCGCTCCGTCCTTCGAGGGCGCGCCGAACGAGGACGCTGCATATGTCTGGGTCTGCGACGAGTTCTACGAGGTCGATAGCGGTGGAACCAGCCAACAGGTCGACGGCAGAGAGGTCAATCTCGCGTTCGAATCGCCGATGCCGCGCGGCTTCGATACGCGAGATCAGGCGGTCGAGAACGCCCGCGAACACGTCCGAACGCAGTTCGCCAGGATCGGCGTCGATCCGTCGACAGTCGAGTTCAACATCAAGAAAGTAGAGTTGGATACGGACCTGTAGTCCGCCGACGGGGATCGTTCAGCGTGTTCGGGGAGCGAAGCGCGCGATGGCGAGTGAAATACAGCCGAGCACGGCGAGCGTCGTCGAGGCGAGCAAGCCCGGAACGGCATCCGACTCGGAACGGGATGTACCGGCCGGCGTGTCCGTAGCAGCGTCGTCACCGGCGTCGTCCGCAGTCGCGCCGTCGGAAGCGTCGATCGTCTCCGCTGTCTGCGTTGTTTGCGTGCGTTCGATATCGGCCGGGTCCGGATGCTCGAACGGGTCGACGGACGAGTTCGTCCCGGTCCCACTGCCGTCATCGTCGCCGCCGTCGATCGTCACGCGAACGGTCTGGTCGTCGATCGGTAACGGCCAATCGCGGACCAACAACACGTTCGTCTCACCGAACGAGAGGGTCGTCTCCGTCGCGGGAGCGTCGGGGGCGACCGCGACCGTCACCGTCGCGAGTTCGGCGCGGCCGGTCGCACCGTCGGCGACGGGGTCGCGCCACTGTTCGAGAATCGCCGTCCCCCGCTCGTGGGCTAAGGTCCGTCTCTCGTGAACGGTCGTCTCCGCTCCCCGGCCGAGCCACGGTCCGCGCTCGACGGCGGTAACCTCGAGCAGATCGGGGTGGTACTGGGCGACGAAATCGACGGCGCGCACCCCCTCGCCGCCGTGTCCCCCCGCGCTGTGGAGGGCGACATCGATCGTGAACTCGTCGCCGGGTTCGACATCGACGGCGTACGGTGAGGGGGTGATGACGGCGAGGCGGTCGCCGGTGGCGGTGCCGGTACCAGTGGCGGTAGTGGTAGCAGTGGCGGCACCGCTGCCGGTGGCTGTTACAGTCGGTGCCGCGGTAGCGATCACGACCGGACCGGCGAGCAGACCCGTCACCGCGGCAACGAAGGCGACGCCGAGCAATGCGCGGCGGAGTTGGCCGGTCCCGGCCGCGATATTCCGTCCGTCGTCCGGTGCCCGTGTCATTCCTGGCGCTGTCTCGAACGCGATGGTTGCGGGCGGGTGGGAGTTCTGCGTTCGGACTCGTTCGTCGTCGGTTCGTTCCGGTCAGCAGCGGCTGCAGCGTCCGTTTCCGTCGCGTCGGCCTCCCGCCGGTGCGCGTAGAGGTACGTCCCGGCGCTCCCGCCGGCGAGGGCGGCGAGCGGGCCGAAGCCGGGGACGCCGTCGGCATCCTCGCCGTCGTTCGTCCCGTCGCTCTCAGCAGTGGCTCCGTCGGGATCGGTTCCGTCGCCGCCGTCCGAATCCGCAACTGCATCCGCGGGCGGCGCATCGAGCACGTCGCTCACGTTCACGGGTGCCTTGAGTCGGAAGCGATCGTAGCCGTCCGAGGTCGGCACCGCGAACTCGTACTCCCAGGCGTCTTGGTCCGGTTCGTACGCCCCGAACAGTCGGGGAACGGGGTCGTCGACGCGCTCGAGGAGTTCGGTTAGCGCGTTCGCGTCGAACGCGACGGTGGCCGTGTCGCCGTCGACGGCGGCCGACGCGGCGGCGAGTTCGTCGCCGGTTCGGATCACGACTCGGAAGGAGTCGGTCGCGAGTTCGGCGGCACCGTCGGGTACCTCGATCGTGAGACGGAGTTCGCCGGCGTCGCGGGCCACCGCGGCGTCGTCGACCGCTTCGTCGACGCGAAGTAGCCGGTTCTCGCGCTCGGGGGCGACGGTTTCCGTCGCTTCGAGCCGGTCGAGAACGTACGGACCCTGGAACTGGCCGGATTCGAGGACGACGTCGGCCTCCGAGAGCACCGCCGAGTTCTCGATCGAGTAGTCGTTGTGCGCGAGGCGGTAGGTCTCCTCGTCGTCGATCGGTTCGTCGCCGACGAAGACGTTGTCGACGCGGACGGCGTCGGGGTGGCCGGACCACTCGTAGGAGATCCCCGAGACCTGGATCGCCGGCTGCGCGCCGAACTCGGCGTCGGGATGGGGGCGAATTGCCGATTCCAGATACTCGCGGACCTGCGCGCCGGTCGCCTCGACGACGACGATCTCGTTCGGAAACGGGAGGATGTTCATCACGTCCGCGCCGGTGATCTCGCCGGGCCCGTAGGTCGAGTCGCTGCGGATGCCGCCGCCGTTCTGAGCGGCGATGTCAACCTCGACGTCGCCGATCTCGCCGACCGTCCGCATCGCGTCGGTCATCAGGTTGCCCCAGTTCGTCTCGATGGCGTAGCTGTCGTAGGTCGCGTTGAGTTCGACCTCGCTCTCGAAGGCTGGCCGCCCGAGTTCGGCCTCGAGTTCGGCGGTCCACTCGTCGGTGATCGCGGCGAGCGTGTCGTCCGCCGCGATGTCGTCGGTGTAGCGGACGCTGATCCGGTCGTACTCCGCGACCGCCGGCGCGGGATCGCTGTCGGGCGTCAAGAGATCGGTCCGCTGCCAGTCGACCAGCTCGCCGGCGGCGTCGAGCGTGATCGCGCCGACGTGGTCGAACTCGTCGCCGAACTCGCTGATGATCGTTCCGTCGACGTGGTCCGGTTCGTCGAAGACGATGCCGGAGTGCGAGCCGACGATCGCATCGAGGCCCTCGACGGACTCCGCGAGCGTGTAGTGGATGCCGCTCGAGACGTGCGAGGCGAGCACGACGACGTCCGCGCCGTCCTCGCGGAGCGCGTCCACCGCTTCCCGGGAGGCCTCGACGTACTCGAGCACCTGCCAGTCCGCAGGGTAGTCGGTCAACGAGTGGAAATTCGTGGAGACGAGCCCGAAGAGTCCGACCGTCAACTCGCCCGCCTCGACCGTGCGCCACCGCTCGGTTCCGGGGACGGGCTCGCCCGCGTCGTCGAGCAGGTTCGCGACCACCCAGGGGAACTCGCTCTNCTCTCCGCGAACCGCGTCGTCGCGACCTCGGCTCCGAAGTCGAACTCGTGGTTGCCGACGCCGACGATGTCGACGGCCATTTCGTTCATCGCCTCGATCATGTGTTCGCCCTCGTACTCGAGCCCGAGCATGGAAGGGGCGAGGTCGTCGCCGTTACCGACGAACAGCGAGTTCGCTGCGTCCGCACGGATCCCTTCGACGACGGTATAGTAGCGTGCGAGCGTCAGGTCGTCCGCTCCGGCGTCGCGAAAGCGACCGTGAAAGTGAGTGTCGTGGACGAGCGTAACGGTCCCTCCGGCGTCCGCTGTCGTCCCGGTATCGGCTGTGACGCTCGCCGTCGTGGGAACGAGTGCCCCGACGGAGACGCCGGCCGCCGCTCCGAGGAATCGGCGACGGCTGCGGTCGACGGCGGTCGTCGAACGGTCGTGAACGCGCTCACATTCACGATTACGATGCCGATCACGATCACGGTCACAAGCGGTGTCGTCCCGGCTCCCGGTATCCCGACCCATAGTGATAATCGGTAATACTGGACACTAATAGGTTTATAATTTACACAACAATTGACACAGTTTCTCACAGTAGCCGCTTAGTAGTCTTCGTCCCAGCGGTGATCGTCGTACGTTCGCCTGCGGGACGTATCGAACTGCGTCTCGAGCGTCTCTCGAAGCGATTGCTTCTCCGGCGCGCTGATCCGCGCGAGTTCGTCCGCCTTCTCGACGATGGTCGGGGGGCCGTGGGCGATCGCCACGTCCTGCAGGAGTTGCATCGTCAACTGCTCGCGGGTCTCCGGATCGCGCGTGAAGGCGTAGGGGGCCTCGATCCGAAAGAGGAGATCCTCGCGCGGGTCGTAGACGACGAAGAACGTGACCTCGTACTGCTCGCGGTCGAGACGGCGCTCGACGCCGAGCGCATCGCCCTCGACCGAAAGGGGCCGGTCGACGCCACCCCGCGAGCGAAACCAGTTCGTGTAGGTGAGCCCGTCGGTGTCTCGCTCCCAGCGCGTGCCCTCGATATCCTCGACGAACTCGCCGCGCTCGAGCAGTTGGGTGAACAGCGCGGTGTCGTCGGCCCAGGGGACGCTCACGTCGACGTCGCGTTTGCCTTTCAACGTTCGTGTGACGACCCGCGTAGCGGGATTCTTGACGAAGCCGATGAGCGGCACGCCGCGGTCGACGAACGACTCGACCAGTCGCACGTAGTTCTCGAGGACCGTCGTCGGCCGCGGGTCCTCGAGCAGGAAGTCGGCCAGGTCGGGGTGCTGGTCGGCCCAGCGAAGCAACCCGCGCGGATAGAGCGGGCCGTCTAAGACGAGCAGGTCCGTCACGTCCTCGGCGTGCGCCAGTGCGTGCTTGCTCTCGGCGAGATAGAGCGCGAGCGCGTGAACGACGCCCTCCGCAAAGCGGGGTAGCGGCGGGATCTTCACGGCCCGACTGCGGCTGTACCCCGCGTCGAACTTGCCCCACTCCTCGTCGACGGTCATCGTCTCGTCGTTCGAGTGGACCGTCATCACCGTCGTCCGCGAGCGGTGGAGATCGAGTTCGCTCGGCGTCGTGCTCATGGCCGCCTGGGCGATGTCGATGACGAGCCCGTTCTTGAACGTCGTCGGGTTGATCGTCCCCGCGTCGAGGCCGTGCTGGGTCGGGAACTCGCGCTCCCGCAGGGCGACGGCCTCGCAGTCGACCAGCCGCCGGGCCCGCTCGTCGACCGGTTCGAGGATCGTCCGCCCGTCGTCGTGCAAGGGGTCGAGGAACGACTCCCAGACGGTCTCGGCGAACTCGCGGCGGTCGCGTTCGTCGGCACCGTGATCGATCCGCCTCGCGAGTTGCGCGATGCCGTCGAAGTGGACCGGATCGAGTGTCATGCCAGTTGGCTCCCGCCGAACTCGCAAAAAGCCAGTGGTCGATGGCGGCGGGGCGAAGGCGGCCGGCGATCCGGCGCACGCGGGCGCAGGGGGTTAACTCGTGAGCGGGTAAATTATCATCAGAAAAATTATATGAGTGGGTCGCATGGCTGTCAGTGTCCCGATGTCCAACCGAGGTACGGAGACCGACGAGCGCGATGAACACACGGTCAACTGGCGACAGACAAACGGCGAGGTCACCCTCTACGAACCCGACAATCCCGACGCCTGGATTCGGGCCAAATTCGAAGCCGGCGTCGCCCCGGAACACCGACTCTATATGGTCTGTCCCGAGTGCGGTGCGACCCTCGCGCAGCGATGCACGCCCGGCAACGGGACGATCTGTGGCGATTGCGGGACGGCGTTCGATCACGGGTCGGAGGCATAACTCCACACACTCTCGTATTCTTATACATTCGGCAGGATCGGCATGTCGCCGACAGCGACAGCTAGTTACGCCAGGCCGGATATCGCCCTGACATGGACGCCGCGTTGATCGTACTCGACGGCTGGGGACTCGGCACTGACGACGGACGAGACGCCGTCGCCGCGGCCGACACCCCCAACTTCGATCGGTTCGCAGAGCACGGTGCCACCGGTGAACTCGAGGTCTCGGGCCGGCGGGTCGGCCTGCCGGACGGCCAGATGGGAAACAGCGAGGTCGGCCACCTGAACATCGGTGCCGGCCGCGTCGTCTACCAGGAGTACACCCGAATCGCCGACTCCATCGCGGACGGCTCCTTCCGCGAGAACGACGCGATCAACACCGCATTCGAGAACGCGCGGGACAACGACGGGCGCGTCCACTTCGTCGGCCTCGTCAGCGACGGCGGCGTCCACTCGGACCAGGAACACCTGCACGCGCTCATCGAACTCGCCGCGGACCGCGAGGTCGAGGCCGTCACGCACGCGATCACCGACGGGCGAGACACCTCGCCGACCGGCGGCCGGGAGTACCTGGAAACGCTCGAGAGCGTCGTCGAGGAGCACGGCACGGGCCGTGTCGCGACGGTCTCGGGTCGGTATTACGCGATGGACCGCGACCAGAACTGGGAGCGGACGAAGCGAGCGTACGACGCGATCGCCGAGCGCGAGGCCGACCACGAGACGGCCTCCGCAGTCGCCGCTGTCGAGGAATCCTACGACCGCGGCGACACCGACGAGTTCGTCGAGCCGACGCTGATCGAGAGCGAGGCGCGTAGCGCCTCGGAGAGCGAACGGCGAAGCCGTGAGCAGGGCGGGCCGGCGCTCGAAGACGGCGACTCGGTGGTCTGGTTCAACTTCCGCTCGGACCGCGCTCGCCAGTTGACGCGCATGCTGGCCGACATCCGCCCGGAAGACTGGTCCGACGAGTTCGGCACCAGCCCGCCGGACGCGGAGGTCGTGATGATGACCCAGTACGACAAGACGTTCGACCTGCCGGTGGCGTACCCGCCGAACCAGCCCGAGAACGTGCTGGGAGAGGTGCTCGCCGACGAGGGACGGACGCAGCTTCGGATCGCCGAATCGGAAAAGTACGCCCACGTCACCTACTTCTTGAACGGCGGCCGCGAGGTCGAGTTCGACGGCGAGATCCGCGAGATCGTCGAGAGTCCGGACGTGCCGACCTACGATCTACAACCGGAGATGAGCGCCCCAGCAGTGACGGACACCGCGATCGACGTGATAGAGAGCGACGATCCGGACGTGCTCGTACTCAACTACGCCAACCCGGACATGGTCGGCCACACCGGCGACTACGAGGCCGCGATCGAGGCCGTCGAAACCGTCGACGCGCAACTCGGACGACTCGTCTCCGAACTCGAGGCGGCCGGGTCGAACGTCTTCATCACCGCGGACCACGGCAACGCGGACGACATGGGAACCCCGGAGCACCCGCATACGGCACATACGTACAACGACGTGCCGCTGGTCTACCTGTCCCCCGACGGTACCGACGGCGGGCGAACGGTCCGCGAGGGCGGCACGCTCGCCGACATCGCGCCGACGATGCTCGAACTGCTCGGCATCGACCAGCCGCCCGAGATGACCGGCGAGTCGCTGCTGGAGTAGCCGACTTGCCGTCTCGAACGATACGGCCCTGTCGAACTCGGGCGGTGGTAGATTCAGTACGCTCTGCGCTCAATACGGGTAGTATAGTTCCCGGACGGGAACGCAGCCTCTCAGACGTCGTCAAGATCGGTCTGCTGAATTCAGCGCGCCTTCACCAAAAGTCGAAGTTATAAATAAGATGTGCGTTACGCTACATCTAATGCCCATCGCTGTAGAATCTCGCTTGGCACCGTCAGTCCTGATTGCCAACGTTGCCATCCCCACCGTCTTTATTGCACTCATTCTGCTCGTAGGAGGGCTGATTACCGGTGGGATAGCGTTCGTCCTCGTCCATCTCTTCCGTAGGTTTTCCACCAAATCGGAAGAACCCAGTGACCGGTGATGCGGAAACGGACGCGCAATTCACAGGAGAGCAAAGCGTGGTACAACGCGCTTAGTCGGTACTACGATGTGCTGGTCGATCCCTTTCAAGGTCCTCTCCGACGACGGGGGATCGGTTTCCTCGGCGTATCCTCAGACGACCAAATTCTCGATATCGGCTGTGGAACCGGTCGCGGCTTGACCACGCTGCAGAACGCCGTTGGACCCGGCGGCAAAGTTGTCGGTATCGACGTTGCAGACCGGATGTGTCAGCTCGCACAAGATCGTGTTGAAGTCGATGCCTCATCTGCAGTTGTCTGTGGCAATGCGCTGGCGTTACCGTTCGACTCCGACAGTTTCGACGCCGTTCTCGTAAGTTTCACGCTCGAACTGTTCGAATACGAGTGTCAGATGGCCGTACTTGACGAGATACGTCGGGTGCTCGCTCCACGGGGTAAAATTTGTGTCATCGCCCCCTCAACAACAGCGAGCGATCTCGTTTCTCTCCTCTACAAGCGACTCAACGACGTTTTTCCGACGCTCGTCGACAGTCGACCTCTCGATGTTGGTAGCGTCCTTGCCCGAGCCGATTTCGAGATCATCCAGACCGAAATGGAGTGGGTATTGGCTGTGCCGGTCGAACTCGTCTTCGCCCGTCGTGGTCCGTCCGCGGGAGACCGATCCTGAACCGCCTCCTAAACCGGTTACTTCGGCCAAATTCTCCTGTAATATACGTGTCCCGTATCTCGCACGGCCATCCGGACGTTCCTCAACCGACCGGTATCAGGTGAGATTGAGCAACGGCACGATGGCGAACCAGACCAGAAAGCTCAGCGAAGCGACCATCAGCCCGTCGATGCGAGCGGGGGTCGTCCGGTTCCCCAATCGGGTTCGAAGGAGCCAGACGAGTGCAAGCGCATGGGGAACGCTGAGAGCGACCAGCGGCCCGTAGAGGCCGCCGCCGATACCGAGCGCCGCCCAGACGACTCCCGTCAGGCTGGCCAGCAGTGCGGTCGCCGCCGCGACGGTCGCAGCGCCGTCGATCCCGAAACGAACGGCGATCGTCTCCTTGTCGGCGCTCCGGTCGGCGGAGCGGTCCGGAATACCCGCCAGCGTGATCGACGGGAGCACGGCCAGCAGAAACGGGATCGAGAGCAGCCACGGCAGCGGATCGGTCGCCGCACCGCCCTGGACGACGTACCCGCACAGCAAGACGCCGGTGCTGTGGGTGAGGGCCACGTCGAGTTCACCGAGCGTTCGGTAGGAGAACTCGAGCGGCGGGAGCGTGTAGCCGAGCGCCAGCGCGCCGAGGGCGATCATGACGGCCGCTGTGAGGGGGGTCGAACCGAGGCCGACGGCGAGGGCAGCCCCGCCGGCACCGACGGCGAACAGGAGCGCGACCCCGATTCCGCGGCGCAGCGCCGCGAAGTCGAGTTCACCGTCGACGAGCACCCCCGAGCCGCCGGTGAAGGGGCCGGCGAACGCGTTTTCGCGGTCGGATGGATAGTCGATGAACTCGTTGGAAAGCACCGTCGCCGCCTCGAGAAAGAACAGGAAGGTGAAGCCGAGCCAGTACGGGAGCGACGAGACGGCGTCGCTCGAACCCGCTGCCGCCAGTGCGCCGATCGTGTACGCCGCCCACGCCATCGGGTAAAACTGCAGTCGGAGGGCTTTCAGCCACGCCGTCGTCCGGCGGCGAACGCGTGTCGAGCGGGAATCGGGACCGTCGGCGAGGCTGCGCCCCAGCCGGGTCGCTTTCTCGAGCCACGCCTCGCGTTCGTCCGGCGTGGACGATTCGACCGGACCCAGGTTCGTGATTCGAGTGGTTCGGATGCCGGCGTAGCCGAGCGTCGCGCGTTTGACGGCGTTGTTTCCCGGCTGGCGGTAGATCCAGCGGTAGACCCACGGGGGCATGTCCATCGTGACGAGCAATTCGGCGGTCGTGTCGTCCAGAAGCCCCTCGTGGCCCGCGCCCTCCCCCTCGTCGTACTCGACGAACGCGAAGCCGGGCGTGAAGACGCGGTCGAAGAAGCCCTTGAGCCGCGCCGGCATCGTCCCCCACCAATTCGGGTAGACGAAGACGAGGTGGTCCGCCCAGCGGATCGAGTCTCGGGTCTCGCGGAGGTCGGGTTCCAGTCGCTGGTCGCTGGGAGAGACCTCGTGGACGTCCGGATCGAACGCGAGTTCGGCGACGGCGAGTTCGCGAACGTCGACGCCGGCCTCGAGCGCCCCGTCGCGGTATGCAGCAGCCAGCGACCCGCACAGGCTGTCGGTCCGGGGGTGACCGAGGACGAGCAGGACGTTCATCGTCGCTGTGATCGTCCCACCGTGGGACGCGGCCGTCCTAAAAGACGGTGCTTGATGGTCTCGGTACGAAGTGCTCCCGAGTGCACAATAGATATCATATCAACGTTTAATACTATTTCGAGTCCGGGTGGGGGTAGAGAGACCGTCATGGCAACGTCCGATACTGCACCCGAGACCGAGGCCGTCGTCGAGGAGTACGTGCTTGGCGTTCGGATCGTCGCGACCGATGCCGGCGAGCGCTATCGCTTCGAGGCCCCCGAACACACCGAGATCGTTTTCGACAGCCCCGAAGACGCGCGCCGCTACGCCGACGTCTACTTCGATGTGAACGGCTTCGTCGAGGAGGGAACCGGCGAGCGCGGCGTCCCACCGGAGGTCGTGCAGGCCGGGAAGGATACCCTCGCGACCTACCTCGTGACGCTCCCCTGGGCCGACGTTAACTGGGTCGCCTCCTTCTACGGCGCGACGCCGACCGAAATCGAGCGGTATCTCTCGTGGGTTCGCGATCGGGCGACGGAGATCCGCACGCAGATCGCAGACCGAGAAGTCGAGTAGGCCGGCTGCGAGTTCCGTTCGCTTCGGAACTCGAACGCGATCGTTTTACTGGCGAACCAGCGGTTCAGTTCTCCATGCGGGACAGTAAGTAGCCCTAGCGCAGGCGCTGTGCGCGCCGGGAGCCGATGCGCGTCGGTGGCCGAAGCCGTGACATCGTGCGTTCTCGTTCGAGGTGGCCGAGCGCGGCTATACAAATCGGCCACAAGCTATATATGGTTCAATAGGAGACAGAGCGCTCGGTCCCGGTCCGGACCCGAATATAATGCACTAGTCCCCTATTATAAAATTTCACGTCATTCTCGCTTCCTGAACCGAGTGCATGGTCGAATACACCAGGCGGACGCTGATGGCATCGTCGACGGCGGCGGCGCTCGGGGCGGGATTACTCGGGACGGCCCACGCGGACGATGGGGAGGACGAACACGACACGAAGACGGCACCGTACGTCAACGGGAACATCAAGCGGTTCTCGACGACAGCACGGGGAGCGGAGGTTACGGGCCCGTTCGTCTTCGAGACGGGCGAGTTGCTCTACAGTCTCCAGCATCCGAGCGGCGACAACCCTGCGCCGTTCGACCGCGGCGGCGTCGGCGTCGTCGACGATTTCCAGTTCACGTTCGACGGGACGAGCGACGAGTTCGACGAGCTGGACGCGCCGCGGACCAACGCGGAACAGGCCGAAGTACAGTCCGCCGCCGGCCAGTATCGGCTCCTCGTTCAGGCGGGAGACGAGATCAACGGCGGGACCGAGCGCTTCGGCCACCCGCAGACGCCGGCCGGCGAGGACCTCGGCGACATCGTCGAGGAGAATTACGAGGGCATCGGCGAGCAGGCCGACATGAACTTCTTCGTCGCGACGAACGACGACGGCACGGAGGGCTACCTCTTTACCAACAACGAGACGCGACCGGGGGCGATCTCGCGGACGCCGCTGTACCGCGACGCGGACGGCTACTGGCAGGCCGACCTCGAGAACGCGATGGAACTCGAAAACACCGACGCGTTCCGCGCGATCGGCGGCACGAAGATCAACTGCTACGGCGACCTCAGCCCGTGGGAGACGCCGCTGTCGGCCGAAGAGGAGTACGGCCACGCGCGGATCAACGGCCTCGCGACGGTCGGCGACATCGTCGAGCAGGGAAGCGGCGTCGGCCTCCGCGGGGGAAGCGAGTTCTGGAACCGACCGAACATCCTGGACGTCGAGAACTCGCTCGAGGAGATCTTCGGCGCGGACAGCTGGTACCCGATGGGGCTGAGCAACAACAGGGGGACCGAGAAGATCGCCTACCACCTCGGCGCTGAGCCGGTCGACATCGCCGACGGCGAGAACACGCCCCAGCCCATCGAGGACGAGGTGTTCCCCAACCGCTACCGCTACGGGAAGATCGTCGAGATCACCGATCCGACCGCCGACGAACCGACGCCAGTCAAACACCACGTCTTCGGTCGATCCGCCTGGGAGTGCCCCGAAGTCCTGCCCGACGAGCGCACCGTCTACCTCGCCTCCGACGGCGGAGCGAAGGGGATCTACAAGTTCGTCGCCGACGAGCCGATTCCGGCGTACGACGACCCGATGGACGTCCGCGGCACGCTGTACGCGATCAAGGCGAGCGAGATCGGCGAAGGCACGGTCGGCGAAACCGACCTCGCCGTCGAGTGGCTCGAACTCGGCACCGCCAGCAACGCCGAGGTCGAGTCCTGGATCGCCGAGTACGACGACGTGACGCAGGTCGACTACCTCGAAACCCACGCCGAGACCGACTGGGAGGACGACCTCGAGACGGCGCTCGCCGAGGCCGACGAGGAGGTCGCCATCAACGGCAACCAGGATTACATCACCGACGAGGAAATCGTCGAATGGGCCGCCCAGTACGAAGAGCGCGGTCCCGACGGCGTCGACGACGACCTCCGTCGCGTCCCCTTCCTCGAAACCCGCGCGGCCGC
Source organism: Natrialba asiatica DSM 12278 (assembly GCF_000337555.1). Taxonomy (GTDB): domain Archaea; phylum Halobacteriota; class Halobacteria; order Halobacteriales; family Natrialbaceae; genus Natrialba; species Natrialba asiatica. The sequence goes on from NZ_AOIO01000038.1 coordinate 54,265, forward strand.
CAAGGAGATCGGTGCCAGCATCGAGTTCAACAAGGCCGAGGGGATCGACTCGCACGACGAGGCCGCACCCGGCGATTTCATCTACTTCGGCATCTCCTCGCTCGGCGGCTCCATGACCGACGACGAGGGACAGCTGCGGTTCGACGAGGTCGACACCGGCGTCGTCTACCGCGCCGAACTCGAGTCGGATTACAACGTCTCGCGGCTCGAACCGGTCGTCGTCGGGCCGAACGCGAGCGATTCGGAGTCGCTGCAGGACGCCTCGCTCATCAACGTCGACAACGTCATGGTGATGGACGACGGACGGGTGCTGCTCTGTGAGGACAAGGGAAGCTTCGGCCGTTCCTACCCCAACGACGCCATGTGGGTGTACGAACCCCCGGCGGTGATCCGCGTCGACTCGCTGGCGGTCAGCCAGGAGGCGACCGGCGAGATCGACCTGACGCTGTCGTCGCTGCCGAACGGCATCGCAGGCGGTCGCGTCACCGTGGCCCTCGAGCACACCGACGTCGCGTCGATTGCGGACGCCACCTACGGCGACGGATTCGAACTCACCGCAGCGCCGGAGATCAGCGAGGACGGCTCCGCGGTCGAGTTCAGGTTCGCGGACATCGAGAACGAGATCGAGCCGGGGACGACGGAGACGACGCTGGCGACGATCGAACTCGAGGGCGTCGGCGCGGGAGCGACGGACGTGACGGTCGAGGTCCACGATCTGGACGACGATTCGGGGATGCCGATCGAACCGCAGCGCCGGCCGGGCGTCGTCGTCACCGGCCCGCCGCCGATCGGTGGCGGCCCGGGCGGCGGTTCGCCGACCGACCCGGACGGCGACGGCAAGTTCGAGGACGTCAACGGCAACGGCCGGGTCGACTACGACGACGTGGTCGTGCTGTTCGAGAACATCGACGACGACGCGGTCCAGTTGAACGAAGACGCGTTCGACTTCAACGAGAACGGCCAGATCGACTACGACGACACCGTCGCCCTTTACGACGAGCTGTAAGTCGATGTATCGCCACGATAGCGAGCCGGTTTCGGAGACGCAAACCCGGTCGCGCAACCAGAGTCGGCGCCGAATCGCGGACGCGGACTGGTCGCGCCGACTCTCCCGAGCGGTCCTCGCCGCCCTCGCGATCGGGATCGTCCTCGGACTCGGCGTCGTCGCCCCGGTCAGCGGTGCCGGATCGACCGCCGCCGTCGCCTCGACGGGAACCGATGCGGCGGGAGCGGCGAACCTGGCCCCCAGTACCGTTACTGCTACCGCCACCGCAGGCGACCCCGAACTCGTCGTCTCCAACGGGACGATCGCTCCCGGCGACACCGGCACGCATCGCATCGCGCTGACCGACGCGCCGGATGGACTCGCGGGGTACAAACTCGAACTCGAGTTCAGTTCGGAGGGCGTGGCGACGGTCACAAACGCCAGCTACCCCGAGCGGTTCGGGCTGACGACCGACCCCATCGTCAGCGCGGACGGCCAGTCGCTCACCGTGGAAGCCGCGGATCTAGACGACGAGATCACGGCCGGTGCGACGAACGTCACGCTGGCGCGGATCGATGTCGACGGCGTCGAGGCGGGAACGACCGATCTGCAGGTCGCGGCGATGCAGATCGACGCCGACGGTGGAAGCCCTGTCGAACCCGCGATCGAGGCGGGAACCGTGACCGTCGGTGATGGTGGGACCGAGGCGGGACACAACCAATCCGCCGACGGCGACGCGGAATCCGACGGGAGTGGAACCGAAAGCGGCCCCCTCGCCGACACCCCAGCCGAGTCGCTGCCCGGCTTTACGGGGACACTCACGCTCGTCGCGGTTGTGGCGGCGATCGCAATCGGGACGGCCGCTCGCCGGGATTGACGCCATCTAGTGGCTTTACGCGCTTCGGCCCTGAACCGTGGTGGCATGGGAGACGACCCCACTGACCACCGGTTCGCCACGAACAGCATCCACGCCGGGCAAACGGCCGATCCGACGACGGGGGCGCGCGCACCGCCGTTGTACCAGACGACCTCCTACGAGTTCGACGATACGGATCACGCCGCCGCCCTGTTCGGCTTGGAGGAGTTCGGCAACATCTACTCGCGGATCATGAATCCGACGAACGCGATGTTAGAGGAGCGCATCGCCGAACTCGAGGGCGGCGTCGGCGCGCTCGCCACCGCGTCGGGAATGGCCGCGTTCGATCTCGCGACCTTCATCCTCGCGGACGTGGGCGACAACATCGTGTCGGCCTCCTCGCTGTACGGCGGCACGTACACGTACCTCACCCACACCGTCGCAAAGCGCGGTATCGAAACGAAATTCGTCGACACGCTCGACTACGAGGCCTACGCGGACGCGATCGACGACGACACCGCCTTCGTCCACCTGGAAACGATCGGCAACCCCGCGCTCGTCACGCCGGACATCGAGCGCGTCGCCGATATCGCTCACGAGCACGACGTGCCGCTGTTCGTCGACAACACCTTCGCGACGCCGTACCTGTGTCGACCCCTCGATCACGGTGCCGATCTCGTCTGGAACTCGACGACCAAGTGGCTCCACGGGGCCGGCTCGACCGTCGGCGGCGTGCTCGTCGACGGCGGCTCGTTCCCCTGGGAGGAGGGCGACTATCCCGAACTCACGGAGCCGAATCCGGCCTACCACGGCATCAACTTTCACGAGACCTTCGGCGAGCAGGCCTTCGCCCTCGCCGCCCGTACGCGCGGCCTGCGCGACCTGGGCAACCAGCAGTCGCCGTTCGACGCCTGGGTAACGCTGCAGAAACTCGAATCGCTGCCGCTACGGATGGAAAAACACAGCGAGAACGCGATGGCCGTCGCCGAGTACCTCGCGGATCACGCGGCGGTCTCGTGGGTCAACTATCCCGGCCTGGAGAGCCACGAAACCCACGAGAACGCCCGGAAGTACCTCGTGGGCGGTGAGGCGAGCAAAGCGAGCCGGTCCTCGGCGGACGGGACGTCCGCCGTCGGCTACGGCGGCATGATTACGTTCGGCCTCGAAAACGGGTACGAGGCCGCCGAAACCGTCTGCAACGAAGTTGAACTCGCCAGCCTGCTCGCAAACGTCGGCGACGCGAAGACGCTGATCATCCACCCAGCGAGCACGACTCACCAACAACTCACCGAGGAAGAGAAACTGGCGAGCGGCACCACAGACGACCTCGTCCGACTCTCGGTCGGAATCGAGGATGTCGACGACATTATCGCCGACCTCGACCGGGCGATCGAACAAATCTGATACGGGCTGGCAGTCAGTTCTGGCGCACCCGCGACCCGTCGTCGGTTGCGCCGGGAAATCGGAATGGTAGACCGTACGAATCGTCCGGGAGACGAGAGATTAAGGGCTCCGCGTCCAACGATCCACCATGGCCACGAACCTTCTGACCCCGGGAGCCACGGACAAAATCATCACGACCTGCCGAACCGCCATCGGCGATAGCCTCCGCTCTGTCACCTACTTCACCCGCGACGATTACGAACAGCTCTACCTCCGCGACGACCTCGAACGCGACGCCGACCTCTCGACGTTCATCGGCCACGAGTGGCGCGGCTTCAAGACCGTCCAGACCGCCTACGAACGCTCCGAACTCGGCGAGTACAACTACACCATTCGCGTCTTCGACAACGGATTCTTGCTCCGCGTGACGACCGACAGCGACGGCGTCATCATCACCACCGACGGACTCACGCTCAAGGACTTCGAGGAGGTCGCGACCGCGCTGAACTCGGTGCTCCCCGAAATCGGGGCGTAGATCTACACTCCACACTCCGAGTGCAGTTCGCGATCGAATGCGCGAGGAGACGGAGAGCAGTGGACGATCGGACAGGAGCCGAAAAGCGGTTGGCGTGGCGAATACTCGGAGGTGAACGGCCGTTAGTCCTCTCGTTTCGTTCCGGATGTCGGCGCTTCCTGTTCTGGGGTCGAAGCCGCGTGATGGGTGATTGCATCCGGATTGGAATCCGGATCCGGGTCCAAATCCGAATCTGAATTCGAATTCGAATTCGACTTGGGATCGGACCCCAGACGGGAGGGAGACCCGGACGCGCGCACGGGATGCCGACGCGAACCGGCGCCGATCGGCAGCCCGGAACCGGGATCACCATCAGTTCCGAGCAGTCGCGCAAACCGGCGGCGTTCAGCGGCGTGTCTATCGAGATCCATGCCGACGAAACACGTCGATATCGGTTGTAGTTATGCGCGCCATTTACCCCGGAAACCGGGGACTGCGATCGTGAAACATCCCGCCTTCTGCTGGCGGTTACCCGGTGTAACAGTTCCCTACACGTGACTCTCACCGCGAGCAATCGCTCCGGAAACGCACGAAGAAACCAGTGGCTTCCTACTCCGGAGACAATTACCGTCTCACGTGCACGGACGGCGAAACGCCGTCTCCGAAACGGGAACTGATCTCCAAAACGGGAACCGAGCGCGCAGCGAACGTAACACCCTTTCCGACGAGACGCGTTTTCTTACCCACGCTCATGACGACACTCCCCGATCCCATCGATCGCGAACTTGCGGCACACGAGGATTTCGAAGCGGTCGACGACGATCGCTACGCGCTCACGACGACGGTGTTCGACGCAATCGTCACAGCAGCGGATGCAGCAGGAAAACGCGACGGGCGGGTGACGATCACGGTGACCCTGCCGACGCTCGACGCCGCCGTCGCGGGGGAAACTGTCGCGCCAGTCGTCGCGGACGGCTGGTTCGAAACCCTGGAGCGGCGACTCGAGGACGTGTTTACCGTCGCCCAGACGGATACCCACGACGAGCCGCAGATCGACCGCGACGCCGGTGCTGTGACGGTCGCCCTCGAGTTCACCGCCTGGGATGCGCGGGACGGCGTCGAGGATGCCAAAGCACTCATCGAGTTCGTCGAGGGGACGTTCGCACAGGGAATCGTGCCCGGCTACGAGTACAGCGGTCCGGCGGCGACGCTGCTCGAGAGTGCACAGGATCGCGGCCAGCAACCGCAAAACAGCGATACGCCGATGTGACCGGACGGTGCCGCGTTAGTCCATCGCGATGTACGTTTGCGTGTCTTCGACGCCGTCGATGCCCTGTATCTGTGTCGCCGCGATTTCCTTGACCGCGGCGGGCGTCTCGACGCGCGCCTTGGCGATAATATCGACGTCGCCGGCGACGATGTGTGCCGACTGGACGCCGTCGATCGCCGTCATTTCGTTTCGCAGTCGGTCCGCCTCGCCCGTGTTCGCTTTGACCATGACGAATGCTGTAACCATCAGTGGATCCCTCCAGTATCAGCGTCGATGCCGGAGTCGGCGTCGGCGTTAGCGGTCGCTTGCTGTGGGTCTTCGCCGACCAGCAACTGACGAACCTCGCTCAACACCGCGAAATCAGCCAGGACGATGAGCCGATCCCCGACCGCGAGCGACTCGTCTTCGGACGGAATTCCGAGCGGCTGCTCGTACTTGCCGAAGGCGAGAACCGTCGCGTCGGCCGGGAGTTCCAGTTCGCTGATCGTATATCCGTTGACGGGTGCCGCCTCGGTGATCGTCAACTCGACGATCTGCAGGTGCGGGGCGATATCCGCGATCGCGCGAATCGTCCCGCCGAGAAGGGCGTTCTTCGCGCCGATTGCCCCCAATCGCTCGGGGTAGATCACCTCGTCGACCGCATCCGCGTACTTGCGGTAGATACCCTCTCGATAGGCCTCGTCGATGCGCATGACCGTCCGACAGCCGTGGTACTTGGCGATCATACAGGCCGTGAAGTTGACGTTCAGATCGCCGGTCAGGGCACCGAGGACATCCGCTTGCGCGATGCCGGCCTCGTCGAGAACGTCCTCGCGCGACCCGTCACCCTCGACGACGGTGAACTCTTGCGTTCGGGCGCGCCTGATCATCGCCTCATCGCGCTCGATGATCGTCACATCGTGGTCTTCCTCGCGCAGGACACGCGCCGTCCGAAGGCCAACACGGCCAGCACCGATAATCACGAACCGCATGGACTGAGGTACGTTCGCACCCATCAATAAGGTTGTGCCACAGAATCACACAACGTGGGTCACGACGAGAACCGCTGCCGGTCAGTCATACCATCGTATTGATTTGTGTCATTACTCAGTGGAGATGGCTGGTTTAATGACTCCTGGGGACGAAACGGATCGTGTCCGGGTTGGCAACCACCTACCACCACAACCACCTACCGACCACCCGGACACACGGTCTCGATGCCGTTCTCGACTCGACGAGCTCCGGCTCTGGACGGTGACAGCGGTGACCTCGACCGACCGCCGGAGACACCAGCGGGAGCAGCGTGGACGAACGAGGAAGTGACTGTCTGCGAGTGGCTTTCCAGTCGCGTCACTGTCTTACGGATACCGAGCGGAGAGCGGTACGGAGGAAAACTCGGTAGCGAGGACGAGGCAGCGTCAGCGAACGAGTCGGCAATATATTGCCACAGGAGACGCGGTCAGGTCTCGACGTACTGGCGCTCCCACTGCCGACGGTCTTCGATCGCGCGTCGACCATCGTCACTGATCGCATAGTAGTTCGTTCGTCGATCGAGTTCGCCTTTCTCGACGAGTTCCTTATTGACAAGGGTGTCGAGGTTGGGGTACAACCGTCCGTGGTTGATCTCGGCGCTGTAGTAGGTCTCGATCTCGTCCTTTACGTCTTGGCCGGATGGCTGGTCCGCTCCTGCGATGACGTACAGGAGGTCCCGCTGGAACCCGGTCAGATCGTCCATGTTTCACCCATGTGATTACACCACGACACTGACTATTTGTTATCTATCGCGTATCTGGCCCAAGAACCGGGTTTCTGGCGGATTACTGCGCGTTTGAAGGCGCTACTCGAGACACCGGCCACACGGGGATCAAGCGCACGACCGCGATTCGAGGGAGGCGTTCCGAGGGCGGCATCCGGATGTTATCCGCGAATTTGACTCGAGTATACGGATTGCCTTGCTATCGAATGGCAAGATTAGCACGGCCTTGTGACCGCGTAATCCATCGCATAGCGGCTCCGGATAGTATCGTTTAGGTACGTCGGGCCGAGAGGCGGCGGATATGGACCACCAGCGTGCCACGCCGACGGTCGCCCAGGTCGCACTGATCGGCCTGTTCGTCACGGCACTCGTCACGGCGCAGGTGACGGCTTCGAAGATACTCGCGTTCTCGCTCCCATTTTCTCTCCCGGTTATCGGCGCGGAACTCGCCCTCCCCGGGGCGGCGCTCGCGTACGCATTGACCTTCCTTGCCAGCGACTGTTACGCGGAGTTGTACGGCCGGAAAGCCACGCAGATCGTCGTCAACGTCGGGTTCGCGCTCAATTTCGTCGTGCTCGCGCTCGTCTGGTCGACCATCGCGGCACCGGCCGCCGACCCGACCGTCGCAGCGGAGTTCGCAACGGTGCTCGGGGCGTCGACGAACGTCGTTCTCGGAAGCTTACTCGCGTACGTCGTCAGCCAGAACTGGGACGTGATCGTGTTCCACCGCATTCGGGCCTACACCGGCCGGGAGAAACTCTGGCTCCGCAATATCGCCTCGACGGCGAGCAGCCAGGCGATCGACACGGTCATCTTCGTCTCCGTGGCCTTCGCGATCGCACCCAATATCCTCGGCGTCGGCACCGTCATCGGCGAGAGTGCACTGCTCACGCTGATCGTCGGCCAGTACCTGCTGAAACTTGCGATCGCCGTGCTCGACACGCCCGTCGTCTACGCCGTCGTGTCGATCGTCCGCTCGCGGGATGGGGTTGGGTCGGTCGAGACGCCGTCGTAGCTGCTATCGCCGACTCACGACCCACGAACCATCGGTACAGACGATGACGATTTTATAGACCCGTCCACACGACTCCGTATGGACGACCGCATTCACGAACACGCAACCGTACTGGTCGACTGGAGCGCCCGCGTCGAGGCCGGCGACAACGTCGTCCTCTCCGTCGGGCCCGACGCACACGAACTCGCCGTCGCCGTCGCCGCGCGCCTCGGCGAACGCGGGGCCAACCTCCTCGCCACCTACGGCTCCGGCGAGATCACGCGCGCCTATCTCCGCGCACACGACGCCCAGGACCACGAGTTCAGCGAGGATCCGAGTCACGAACGCGCTTTGCTCGAGGAGACGGACGTCTATCTCTCACTGGGTGGCGGTCGGAACACGAGCGCGACGGCGGACGTGCCGGGCGACGTTCGGAGCGGCTATCGCCGCGCCCGAAACGAGATCCGCGAGGCGCGCTATGACACGCGCTGGGTGTCGACAGCGCACCCGACGCGCGCGCTCGCCCAGCAGGCCGACATGGCCTACGCGGAGTATCAGGACTTCGCCTACGACGCGATACTTCGGGACTGGGAGTCGCTGGCGGACGAAATGGCGCGCATGAAGGAGTTGCTCGACGACGGCTCGGAGGTCCGACTCGTCTCGGCGGGGACCGACCTGACGATGCGGATCGACGGGCGGACCGCGGTCAACAGCGCCGCCTCGGTCGCCTACGACTCGCACAACCTTCCGAGCGGGGAGGTGTTCACCGCTCCCGCCGGAACCGAGGGCGAGGTCACGTTCGACGTCCCGATGACGCTCCGCGGCGAGACCGTCCGAAACGTCCGTCTCGAGTTCGCGGACGGCGACGTCGTCGACTACGATGCCGACCAGGGTGCGTCCGTGATCGGCGACATTCTCGACGCCGACGACGGCGCTCGTCGCCTGGGCGAACTCGGGATCGGGATGAATCGTGGCATCGATCGCTATACGGACAATATCCTGTTCGACGAGAAGATGGGCGATACCGTCCACCTCGCGCTCGGACGGGCCTACGACGCGTGCCTGCCGGCGGGCGAGTCGGGCAACGACTCCGCCGTCCACGTCGACATGATCACCGACGTGAGCGAGAACTCCCGCCTCGAAATCGACGGCGAGGTCGTTCAGCGAAACGGCCGATTCCGCTGGGAAGGCGAAACGGATGCGGAGTAAGTGGGGCCAAATCCGGGACAGGGCCGGCGTACTGGACGTAAGCTCGCCGTAGTACGGTCGGCAGAGCGAGGCCGGCCTCACAGCGCAACGGAACCTACTGCATACTAATACGGACCCGCGTACTCGGATCGAGTACCGCCTCACCGGTGGCGGCGAGTAACCGGTTGAGAGTGCACCCGGCGTCCAGTTTCCGTCATGGTTCGTTTGCACTCTCCGTTCGACAGTTGTCTGCCCGCCCCGCCGGAGGCGGCACGTATCCGGCATTCCCCATTTCCGTTCCCCCACTTCTTTGCGTCGGTCTCGCAAGGAGTCGATCGTCGGCTTCCAGCCATCAAGCATCAGCCATCACCCATCACCCACAGCCACCCGAGAGTTCACTCCAGCAACCGACGACCGACAAACCCTCGGCGCTCGACCGCCAACCCCGACCATGCGCGATCAGCTCCGGGCCGGCATCGCCATCTACAACGACGCGTTCTATCACGCCGCCCACGACGTCTGGGAGCCCACGTGGCTCGATCTCGAAACCGAGACCGACGACGAGCAGTTACTTCACGGCCTGATCCAGACGAGCGCGGCAGTTCACCACGCCCACAGCCACAACTGGGAGGGAGCCGTCGGCCTGGCCGAGCGTGCACACGACTATCTCCGGGAGCTGCCGCCGACGTATCGCAACATCGAGCTTCAGCCGGTACGGTCGTTTCTCACGTCGCTCGCCGCCGATCCCGAACTCGTCGAACGGCGACGGCCGGTTCGAATCGAGCACGACGGGACAGTTCCGTCGCTTGTGACGCTCGATCTCGATTCGACGCTGATCGCAGCACCCGTCCTCGCCGAGGCAATGGGCTACGAGACGGCACCGATCGAGCGAGCTCGCGAGTACGCGGAGAGCGATCTCGAGGCCGGTGCGGACGACAGCCGATTCATCGCGTTGCTGTTCGACTTCGTCCGCGAAGACGACGCTCGCGGTATCGTCTACCAGCGACTGACGAGCCACGTTGAGCGACGACAAACCCGCGAGTCAGACGTAGAAGGGCTCTTCTGAGTTCGCCGTCGAACCCCGGTCGAAACGATACTCGTGTGAGTTGAACCGCACCCGACCGTCGGCGTCGCGTCAGTCAGCTCGTCGGCCCGCCGGCCCGTCAGTCGTGTCGCGCGGAATTATCCTGCGGCTCGTACCCCAGCGCCTCCTTCGCCCGCTCGATCGAGTAGTACTTACGGTCGTTATCCGAAATGCCGTAGACGATTTCGAACTCGTAGTCCGCGCGGATACAGCGGTCGAACAGGTGCGCACAGTCGCGGTATGACAGCCACATCGCCTGCCCGCGCTCGTAATCGATCGGCGGATGCCCCTCCGTAAGGTTCCCGATACGAACGCAGGCGACCGACAGACCGAACTCGTCGTGGTAGTACCGGCCGATCGATTCGCCCGCGGCCTTCGAGACGCCGTAGAGATTCCCCGGTCGCGGGAGTTCGGTACCGTCTAACAGGTAGTCGTCGTGTGTGCGGTACAGGTCTGGCGTCCGTTCTTCGGTCTCGTAAGCGCCGACGGCGTGATTCGAAGAGGCGAAAACTACTTTCTCGACATCGGCGTCGACGGCGGCCTCGAAGATCGTCTGCGTGCCGTCGATGTTATTCGTCAGGACGCTGTCCCAGGGCGCGTCCGGTCGCGGGTCGCCTGCGAGGTGAATCACCACGTCGACGCCGTCCATCGCCTCACGGACGGCCTCCTCGTCGGTGATGTCCGCGACGACGAACTCGCCCGGATGATCGTCAGTCATCGGGTCGCGATCCATCAGCCGCCACTCGTGTTCGTCCGCGAGGTCGGCGAGGATCGCCGTTCCGACGCGCCCCGCAGCCCCGGTAAGCAGGACCGACTGTGCCATTCGTACGATGGGAGGGAAAGCGACGATAAGAACCATGCGGTTCTGGATCGAGAGCGCCGCGATCTTCCTCGACTAACCCTCACGCGCACCCAGCCAGCCGATCGGAACGCCCTTCCTCCCGGCCCGCGAGCACACGGCTATGACCGACGACACCGAGGCGAACGAATCTACGACGCCGACGGCCGCCCAGACCGCCTGCTTCGAGGCCGGCATCAAATTTGGCTCGCTCTACCACCAGTTCGCCGGCACTCCCATCTCGCCCAGCAGCGCCCCGAGCCTCGCACGCGCGATGGAGGAATCCATCGAGAACCAGCCCCACTGCAGCGCCGTCACCGTCGACGTTCGCACCGACGAACTCGAACGCGAACTCGCCGACTCGACGGCCGACTACACCGAACTCACCGGCCGCTTTCTCGAAGTCGAAATCGTCGTCGACTACGAGGACCGCGAGGTCGTCACCCGAATGGCCATGGAGGACGGCTATCCGCTGATGGAACTCGTTTCCGTCGACGACCGCGAACCCGACGCGTAGTTCGACGCGTCCCGAACGGCATCCGCCACACGGTAAACGACCTGCCTTTCGAAACCCGTCTGCCGTTCGGGCGATACCGACTCGCTTCTCCCAAATTTCACTTTCACTTTCGGGCGACCTTTTAACCTCAGTCGGCGTGAACGTGGTGACATGAGCCAAGCGACGCTCGGCGACGACGAGGAACTGTTCGGCGAAGCAGCCAACGAGATGCGCGAGGACGTCGAATCCTCGCTTGCCGACGCCTGGGACGCACTCCCCGACGCGGACGACGTCTGGGAAGCCGACGCCGACAACGTCCTCGGCGTCCTCAACGCCCTCAATTCCGCGCTCGACCCGGGTGACGCCGAGTCCCACCTCCGCGACGCGAAGAAGTGGTTCACCATGGGCCAACGCGCCGACGCGTTCGAGGATGCGGCCGACCTCGAAGAAGAGATCGAAGCGCTCGAGGAAACGATCGCGGACATCGGCGACGCCGGCGAGCAGGTCGGCGACCTCACCTCGACGATCCCGGCACTCCGCGGGACGCTCGAGGACGCAGGCCCGACCGACGAGACTGAGTCCGACGAGGGCGACGAGACGGACGACGAAGCGACTGCCGACGACGAAGAAAGCGAAGACGACGCGGAGTAAGCGCGAAAGCGAAGCCCGGCCGACGCGCTATCGACCGTCCGGACGCGACACCTCCCGTTCAGCCACCGCGTCGAGCAACCGCGCCAACGAATCGGCTGCGAGTTCGAGCAGTTCCTCGCCTCGCTCTTTCTCACCCTCGGCCGGATCGCCGACGACGCCGTTCTCGCTGAACTCGGCCGAATCGTAGGCCAGATTTGCGTGACTCGTCCAGTCGCCCCAGCCGTCAGCAGCGCCATCGCGGGCCGTCTCAATCCGTCCTTCGCGGACGAGTTCAGGTGCGACGCGACGTAGGAGCGCGGTTTCGAGCGGCCCGCCGTGACCCATGTCCGCGGAGTGGCCGCCGACGGCCTCGAACCAGGTGAACGGGACGGCGTAGGCGTCGCCGTCGCGCGTGAGTCGAGCGCCGACCTCTCGGAGGGCATCGACGTTGCCGCCGTGGCCGTTGACGAGGACGACGCGCTCGATGCCGTGGTGAGCCAGACTCTGAACCGACTCGCGCACGTAGCTCCGAAAGGTATCCGGCGAAACCCACATCGTCCCGGGGAACTGGCGGTGCTCCTCGGCGATGCCGACCGGAATCGCCGGCGTGCGGATGACCGTTCGATCGACGCGTTCGAGTCCGGCATCGGCGACGGCCTCAGCGGTGAGAACGTCCGTCCCGAGCGGTGCGTGCGGGCCGTGCTGTTCCGTGCTGCCGACGGGAACGACCGCGAGTTCGGATTCGAGGTCGCGAACGTCGGTCCACGTGGCGGAAGCGAGATCCATGCGTGAGTAGGCTTCCCGTTCGACCATGAAACCGTCGGTGGTGCGACCGGACGTCGCGTGGCGAACGCAAGGTCAACCGGTTTCCGAATCATGGGTGAAATGCCACTATGAGCAACGACAACCGCGAACTCGGCGTCGAACTCGGCGACCTGGGCGACGACCTCGAATCGCTGGAGTACCCGATCGGCCACGACGAACTGCTCGAGAAATTCGGCGACGAAGAACTCGAGATGGGCGAGGAGACGACGACGCTCGAGGACGTGATCGGCCCGCTGAACGAAGACGAGTACGAGTCAGCCGACGCAGTCGAGGGCGCGATCATGAACATGGTTAGCGACGAAGCGATCGGACGGAAAAACTACAGCGACCGGACGCCGCCCGCGACCGGCGAACAGCGACAAGACGAGGGCGCGCCGGATCAGGAGGGACAGAGCGAACAGGAATCGTTCTAAGTTCCCCATCGGACACGAACCGAGAAGGACTCAGTCGTCGCTGATTTCCGTCCGCGCGTGCCGACGTTGGGCCCGCTCGATGAACTCCTGTGGCAGTTCGTCGATCTCGCCGGCCTGTACGCCCCAGAGGTGCGAGTAGAGACCGCCGTTTTCCAGTAGCTCGTCGTGCGTGCCGCGTTCGACGATCCGACCGCCCTCCAAGACGAGAATCTGATCCGCATCCTTGATCGTCGAGAGGCGGTGTGCGATAGCGAACGTCGTTCTGTCTGCCGTCAACTCGTCGATCGACCGCTGGATGAGCATCTCGGTCTCCGTGTCGACGTCGCTGGTGGCCTCGTCCAGGATCAGAATGTCCGGATCCTTGAGCACGGCCCGCGCAATGGCGACCCGCTGGCGCTGCCCGCCCGAGAGTTTGACGCCGCGTTCACCGACCATGGTGTCGTAGCCGTCCGGAAGGTTCTCGATGAAGTCGTGGGCTTCTGCGGCTTTGGCCGCCGCGACGATTTCCTCGCGGTCTGCGTCGAAGGTTCCGTAGGTGATGTTCTCCTCGACGGTACCGTAGAAGAGATAGGACTCCTGACCGACGTATCCCATCGATTGGCGGAGGCTGGAGAGGGAGACCTCGCGGATGTCCTGGTCGTCGATCCGGATCGCCCCTTCGTCCGTGTCGTGCAGGCGCAACAGCAGTTTGAGCACCGTCGACTTCCCCGCCCCCGTCGGACCGACGAGCGCGACCGTCTCACCGCCGGGCACGTCGAACGAAATATCGTCGATTATCGTCTCCTCGTCGGTGTAGCCGAAGGTAACGTCGTCGTACTCGACGCGGCCCGTTTCGATATCGAGCGGTTCGGCACCGGCGTCCTGTTCGATCCGACCCGTTTCGTCCATCAGACCGAATATGCGTTCGCTCGAGGCCTCCGCTCGCTGGTACATGTTGATCACCTGTCCGAACTGCGCCATCGGCCAGACGAGTTGCTGCGTGAGGAGGATGAACGTGGCGAACTCGCCGACATCAAGCGTTCCGGTAAACGGGCCGGGAGCGCCCTGAAACACCCAATAGCCGCCCACGAAGAAGGTGAGCACGAACCCGATTCCAGAGAGGACCTGGAGCCCGGGGAAGAACTTGATCCGAAGGTTGATCGCTCCCCAGTTCGTGTCGTAGTAGTTCCGGGAAACGTCCTCGACGCGGTCGGATTCGTATCCCTCGGTGTTGCTCGCCTTGATCACCTGAATACCGCCGAGATTGTTCTCGAGTCGGGAGTTGACATTGCCAACAGAGGAGCGAACGGCGGCATACTTGGGTTGGATCTTCTTGACAAAGACGTAGGTGAACGCGGCGATCAACGGCACCGGTGCGATCGAAATGAGCGCAAGTTGGGGGTTGATCGTAAAGAGCACCACGCCGACACCGACAACCATCACGCCAAGTCGAAACGCGGAGTTGAGGCCGTCGTTGAGGAACCGCTCGAGCTGGTTCACGTCGTTGCTCAGAATGGACATCATCTCGCCGGTCTGCTTGTCGGCGAAAAACTCCATATCAAGGCGCTGCATCTTGTCGTACGTCTCGGTCCGCACGTCGTGCTGGATGTCCTGTGCGAAGGAGTTGAACCCCCAGTTGCGGACCCAGTGAAACGCCGCGCCGACGAGAAACGACAGGGCGATGATGACGACCGTGAACGTAAACTGGCCGGTCGAATCCGTCGGCAGCCACCCATCCGGCACGAACCGAACGCTAAACGGCTTGTCTTGCAGGAAAATCGCGTCGATCGCGACCCCGAGCAAGATCGGCGGAATCAGATCGAGCAACCGCGCCAGCACGCTCCCGGTAATGCCGGCGGTCACGGAACCCCAGTACGGCCGACCGTACTCGAAGAGCAACCGCTTCATGGGACTATCGATGTTCTCCCGTTGCTCTTCGAACGGGTCGTCATCGTCCCAGTCGACACCACTCATTACACTCGTTTGAATGGACGGGCAGCAATAAGCATTTCCTACGAATCGAAACACCATAGTCGAGCGGACCGTTCACCGCGGAAAACTGATCGCTCGAAACGCGCTACATGAACTCGTCGCTGCTCTCCTCGTCGATCACCACCTCGTCACCGACCTCGATCCCCGTCTCGTTTGCGTATCCGCGCGGCACTTCGAGGACCCACTTGGCCTGGCCGGTGTACTGGATGGTTTCACCGTCTTCCCCCGATTCCGGCGCTCTGGCGTGCTCGATCGACGTGATTTCGCGATCCGCACCGACGAAGATGATATCGATATCGAAGTCCATCTCTCGCATGACGTAGGTCTGTTCGCCTTCACTCGCATGGACGAACAGCATACCCTCGCCCGACTCGAGCGAGTTGTGATCGCTCAGACCGGTATACCGTTCCGTGGCGCTGTCGGCTATTTCGGCCTCGACCGTCGCCTTCGGCTCGCCATCCGCGTCGAGAATGTAAACTGTCGCCCGGTCGGCCGCCCACGGCGCCGACACGATACCAGTCTGCACGACGAGAAAGCCGCCGAGTAAGAGGGCGATAATGACGAGCAATCCCTTCCAGGCGCGCTCGAAAACCATATCGACAGTGCGGCGTGAGAAAGTAAAGGTTATTCGGACGGGGGGACTTATTCCGGATGCGGGCTCGTGGTCTAGCTGGTCATGACGCGGCCTTTACAAGGCCGAGGTCGGTGGTTCGAACCCGCCCGAGCCCACTTCCTGCTGCGAGCAAACCCTCGAGCAGCAGGTGCGTGGATTGACGACGGTTCGAACGACGGAACGAGCGAACGATAGTGAAGCGAAGTTCAGGCGGTTCGAACCCGCCCGAGCCCATTTCTGGACGAACGACAACGAGTTCAGAACTATTTACGAGGGCAGTTCGAACCCTATCAGTCGCGCACAGCGTAGCGAGCACGTCTGATTTCGGTTCGAGCCCGCCCGAGTTCAGTGCGGCGATCCAAACGGGAATTCACAGTCAGTACTGAACTCGATAGGAGAGAAGACGATAGAGGGGGTAGTCGACTGCAAGAGAGGGGCAACAAGAAGCGCAGTTACTGTTTGAAGCGAGCGACGTTCTCGCGGATTTGGCTGAAGAATCCCTCACCGGTCTCGGTTTCGAGGGCAGCGTACAGTGTTGAGTTCTCCGGTTCGTCCTTGACGACGACGCGGAGGTACGATTCGAGTTGGTCGAAACTGTCCGCGAGGACGACGGTGTGGTTCTCTTCGTCGTGGTCAACGACGCCGGCGTCGGCCAGTTTCGGGACGTGGCACTGAACGGAGGAGACGTAGACGCTCTTGTATTCGTTCTTTGCGACCTCTTCAGGGGGAACATCGTGTTCCCAACCGGCGACCCGTTCTGCGAGTGTCGAGAGTTCGATCGGACTATCCTGGCCACGGAGGGCATACAGGAGGTATCGACGGCGACGGTTTGCCAGTAATTCGAGGATAGTGTCCGCCGAGAGGTTGGACTCCGCTTGGCTCGAGGTAAGTGCCCCCATAACATGATATTACCCACGAGTGCGGAAAAACGTGTCTTGAATATCTCTATATCCAACAGACGGGCGTTACCCCGAGCCATCGGTGACTGTATTCCGACCATTCTGGAGTGTTGGATAGCCTACTAGTGATGAGCGTACCAGGGGGAAGTATCACGAGGTAAACGTAATGACTGGATGCGATTCGAAATCCTTTTTTATGTCATGCCCGGAGATGCAAGTGCGCGCCGCCTTAGCTCAGACTGGGAGAGCACTCGACTGAAGATCGAGCTGTCCCCGGTTCAAATCCGGGAGGCGGCATGGCTTTTTCACTCGGCCAAGATTCACAAACCAGTAGCGCCGTATGGCGATTTTCTCGTGCGCGCTTAGATCTTAGCGTACGAACGATCTTCGCGTTCGTCCTCCAGCTATATCCAGAAGAGGATATGTGATTGTATTAGGTTCGATCTCCCTGCTCGTCGCGGATTCGCGCACCTAAGAGGACTTTATAACGGTGTCTGAAGCGTCTGAGCCAACGGCGTGCGCTGGCTGGACTGCCCTGCCAGAAGGAGTGAAAGCGGTCAATTCGCATTGAGACGGTCTGAAACCACTTTTCGGCGTGGTTTCGGTCGCTGTAATTGAGCTGACCGCTCAATTCGTGGCGAGCGAGGGCAGTCAGATAGCCACCAGCATCGACGAGAAACTCTGTCTCGTCGAAATCGTGTTTCTCGGTAAGTCGGTGCAAAAACGCTGCCGCGGGATCAGTCCCGCGGCGGCTGTAGACGTCGATTTCGAGCAGTAGCTTCGATTCTGTGTCGATTGCGGCGTACAACCACTTTTTCTCGCCATCTACCTCGATCTGTTTCTCATCGACCGCGACCTGCGACGGCTGGGCCGTCCTCAGAACGCAAAGCGTTCTGATGGGCCGCACGAGAGCGCTGCTCTCGTGGACGTCGGCGGGTCGCTCTGAGCCTCCGAAAGCTTGTGTGTCCAGTTCCAGATTCGCCGTGAGAACGGTCAATACCAAGTAATTCGAGCACTGCGACGACCTCCCGAACTGACAATCCCATCGAATGCAGTCGCACCCCGAACACCCTTACGGGTGTCGGGGTGCGCTCGTTCTCCCAAACCTCATCACAGTCCACGTCTAAGCTCTCTCTGAGCAGGTTGGCGAGTTGTATGGACACTTCTCGCCACCACCTGCTCATTCCTCAAACTCTTATCTAGACAGTGCCTATCGGGAGATACTTGTTAGATCCGTAGTTCTCTAATGAATTCTTCCGATTCCTCGATCAACCTTCGAACTGCAGCCTCGTTTGGCTCTTCGGGATGAGCGCAGGTTTCCCGAATACTGGCTAGAGCTTTCAGATCGTTCCAAGTGGTCTTGTCAATTTCATCCGCTTCATATAGCGTCTGAGATAGCCGATTGATTCCATGATTCGTATTGAACTCAGTCACCTCATTAGAGTTCTCGCACATCGTTAGTAAATGGCGTTCAAGAGCAACCGCTGCGACTACACCACTTGCCCTAGTGAACTCCTCATCAAGTAATTCGCGGGCTCTCTGGATTTCATCTCTACCAATACGCTTGGAGAGTCGTCGTCTTACGCTCAGTTTTTGCGCTTCAACTCTTGCGGGGATAGCGTTTAGAATATTCCTCTGAATATCGAACCTATCTATAAAGTATCGAAAGGCAGCATCAGTCCCATCGGCTGGATCTGGCCTTGATAAATTGACAGTACGATTGATAAGCTTCTGCTGTGGTGAAAAATCACTATATCGACTTGAGAGAAATTCGTTGACTAGCGGACTTGCTTTATTATACCATTGTTCATACTTTCGTCGTATTTTTCTCTGAAGAGGTTTTGTTGAGTCGTCTAAAGTACTCCATTCGTACTCTTTGCCGCTGCCCCTCGACCTTGAGCTATGGATCTTTGTTACATGTCTCTCAACATCAGAAAAGTACTCTTCAGCAAGCGCTTCTATTTCCTCTGCCTCAGATTCCAATGACTCTATATAACGACTGATAGATTCAACGTCGGTACTCATTTGCTGCGAATGTAGTTTCAATTAGCAAAAAATGACCGATCTTCTCTGAGAGCTAGTCTCCACTTTTCTGGGCAACGTCCTTCTCGATTCGATATTTCCTGTTGCCTCACAGAGAGGAATCACTGAGAACCGCCTTTTTCACTCCTCTATGAGAGAGTCTGGTCAAATAGGGAACGCTATCGATTAGATTTTATTCAGGAAGGAGGTGATGAACGCGTCCTGGCTACAGTCCTTGCAGACAGATAACCATTGAGGAGCTTCTAATGCCATCTTGTGAGTCCTCCCACCCCTCACCATGGCCCTGGGGCAAAGCCTTACCAGGGAAAGACTGGGGACGCGTGGAGGATTCGCGCATATGATTTGGCATTGAATCAACCTCCATATTGGAAAAACATGTGCAGTGAAATGTATGTTTCGACGTTTAGATCCCGTTGATGTAGTCCCGTCTTTGTTCGACCTTCACCTCCTCGTCTCGCTTGTCGTAGTGCTTATCGAGTACATCCTGTCCCACGTTCATCCGATGACTGACGACCTTCTCGGGCACATCTTCGGTCAGGAAGTTGGTGATCGAGCCCCGCCGGATATCGTGAGGGAAGACATTGATCGGGCATTTGCAGTATCCTCCATATTCAGCAGCTTCGCAGCCATCGGGATCTCGATCCTTCGGGCATTCGTTGGAGTAGTAGCAAGGTGAGTGACCTGATAGACCGCATCCCGAATGCTCGAGCGGTTCATCCGTCCATTTCGACTCGTGAGGAGGGGTTCTCGTCCATACTCATCCTCTACGTCATGGCGATGATGATCCCGCCAGTCCTCAATCACTCGGCAGACTTCAGGACTGAGGGCGATCATCCGCTCCCCTTCTTGCCCGTTCTTGAGGGGGTATCTGATTCCGGTCTATGACGGAGCGCCAGCCGTTCGTGCTCTTCGTCGTAGTCGTCGAGGTCCAGTGAGTGTAGGGCTCCGAGTCGAATCCCGGTATGCCATAGGATCTCCATGATGGCGTGAGGGCGTGAGGCGTGCTCGAATTTCCGCTGATACTCGAGCAGAGCCTCTGCCTGATCGATTTCGAGAAGGCTCTCGCTCTGTTCATCGGACTTATCGAGTTTCGGCATCAGCGCCTCGAATTTCTCGTGAAGATCGGGATCGACTGCATCGATAGAACCGCACCAACGGATGAAGATCCGAAGGGCGTCTAGTTGCCCCTCGAGTGAGATCGGCTTTAGATCGCCATCGTCTCTCCGCCAGGTCTTGTATCGCTGTAGATCCCGACCGGAGAGATCGTTCATATTGTCGATTCGCTCGACGTCCTCGCACCATCGGATGAAGTGCTTGAGACGATAATGATAGCCGTCGAGCGTACTTTTCGATACCTCTTGTTTCCGCGCTTCGAGGTACATATCCTTCGCCTCAACAGGCGAGATGGGTTCGAGATCGTTCTTCGTCATGGGGTTCACCGAAGCGCCCATGAGCGTCGGAGCGAGCTGTCCCCGGTCCCGTGAGCGGAGCGAACGGGTCCACGGTGAGCTTTGCTCGCCGGAGGTTCAAATCCTGGAGGCGGCATACCTCTTTTCACTCCTTCGGGTTTCCTCGCTCACTACGTTCACTGCGGGAATCTCTCGGTCGCAAAAACGAGGTGAAAACACCTCGACGCTCCTGTCGGTCAGGTCGAGTGAGACCGCGACTCACTTCGCTCGCCGCGGTACGCTGACGCTCCTGAACCGTATCGTCAAAAAGCTTATGTAGCGATGAAATGATTGGTGTTTTGATGGGAAGACGTGCTTTCCTCACGACGGTTACAGGCTCGGCCCTACTGCTTTCTGCTGGCTGTCTCTCGAACTCGTCACAATCTCGAGATCCGAGTGACTCCTCATCGTCGACTACAACCCATTCTTGCGATGCTGTTGAGATCACCCGAGCGTCCGTATCCGTGGAACCCGGGTGTGATGGCGGCCCAAGGAGGACAGGGAGTGTAGAGGGACAAGCAGGGGACTGCAACGCGAAACTAATCCTCGAAATCGTCGACGAGGACGAAACCATCGAGGAAGTTACCTTCGAGACCAACAACGGTAGGTGGTCGGTTGGTTTCGGCGAGGGACCAGGACAAGTATGGACGGTTCCCAGTCAAGGCGACAAACGTGTACGGATTCGCGGCCCGGATAGGGAGATTCTTGCCTCGGAGCAACTCACCATTTCTCACTATCTGGATTCACCAGACCTCGCTGTTTGGCGGTCTGAGTTCGAGCCTGAGACAGTGTCAGTCGCCGAGGACGTCACGGTGGTATTCAGCATTGCAACGTTTGGTGCTGAGACGTCATCCACTGCCGCACTCCTGGTCGACGGCGAAGCTGTAGAAACTCTCGACGGAACGGTTGACAGTGGTCCAGACTGTCAACATGCCAGCGGCCCGGAGTACGAGTTCAGTTACACCTTCGAGGAACCGGGAGAGTACGAACTGGCGGGCAGAATTACCGTCGACGGTTCCTCAAAGGGAGGTCACACTAGGTCGATTGGAACGGTGACCGTGACCCAGTGAATCAGGACACAATAGGTTCAAATCCGGGAGGCAACACTTCTCACGGCGACCAACTTCGTGAGCCGTTCGAAAGCGATCCGAGTGGGTTTGAACTAGACCAAGGTTCTGCGAGCAAGCGAGTTCACAGGAGTAGTTCACAATCCGGGAGGCGGCATCCGTTTGCAACGAGTTCGCTCGCGAGTTCAGGGGCGAGAACGCCGAGCAGTGGCGAGAGTTCGCGGAGTTCAAATCGGGGGCAGCGGGTTTCCATACGATCGAGATTCGAAACGTACGGCATTCGATGAGACCAACGGTTCCAGCCAGTTCGTGAGTCTATGGACGGTCAAATTTGAGAGCAACACTCCAGATAGTGGCCCACAATCACTCGTCGAAGCGTGACACGAGACGATGGGACACATCGGTAAGGTACACCGAACCCCAGATTGCGACGACAAGGGCACCGACGAGATCGTAGAAGAGATCGCCGATCGTATCGGTGATGCCGTGCTGAGCGAGGACGACCTCGGAGCCGAACCACTGGGCAAAGAAACCGAGGGCGAACTCCATGAGTTCCCAGATGACGCCGAATGCCAGCACGAACAGCAGGATGAAGACAAACAGCATTCTCGGGGGAAGGTGAATTTCGTCAGTGTACAGATCGATGGCTCGAACGGCCGTATACCCCGTCCCGGCAACAATCGATGCGGAGACGGCGTGAGTCAGGCTGTCCCATGGCCCGAGGAAGCCGTACAGCCCTGCTGAACCGAGTGCGTGGAGAAAGACCGCACCGGTGATCCAGAGGACGAGTTCAGGTTCGAGAGGGAGGCGGAGGTCGCGTTCGAGAAGTGCCGGAAGGCCCGTGATGGCGAGTGCGATGCCGGCGTTGGTGATGGTCGTTGCGTCGCGAGTGAGGAGGCCGTAGAGAAACAGGAAGCCGAGAGCGAGTTGAAGCAGTCGAGAGAGTCGCCTGATGGTTTGATCGGAGGCGTTGAGGCGGCTGCGGAGAAACGGCGGGACCGTATCGCTCTCGGTGGTCGAGTCGGGCACGTTTTGTGAGGCCGATTCGGATAGGGAATGGTCGTCGTCGGAGTCGACGGGACGTGAGAGCGGAGATTCGTTGTCGGAGGGTGGCGATCGCATCGCGTATCGGTCGAAGACGATACCGGCGAGGAAGCCGGCGATCGTGGCGTACACGAAGTCCATCATCATCGCGTGGTTGGCTGCGTTCGCCGAACGGCCGGCGTCGATGGAGGGCGTTCCGAACGCGAGGGCGGACGTCCACTGGGCGACGTTCCACGTTGCGGCGACGGCAAGGGTCGTAATCACGACGAGCGCAATCGCGAACGAGTGAGTCATTCGAACGGCGGTAAATCGGTGGATTTCGGTGACGGCGACGAGTGCGACGGCAGCGACGGCGATGTAGACGGCGATCGATGTCAGAAACGTTTCTCCCAGTATCGTTGCATCGACGACTGGGATCGCAACGAGCACGAGCAGTGTCCACGGTGGCATCACGCGCGGGTCGTGATGGGAAGCCACAGGGAGGAGGATAATCGCGACGGCGAGCCCCGTAAAGACGAACCACCGGAAGGACGACTCGAACGCGTGGATCGTCGCGAGCGTGCAGAGGACGACGACGATGATCCACCCGAAGATTGCATTGCGATGGGTCTCATCGAGTAGGTTGTCAGGTCGATCCGTTCGCATGCCGAGGTGTATGTGATAGAGCATCAAAACGCACTGTCCGGAATAATACGCCGTGTCAGCAGTGGCTGGTAGACTGCTGTTCGAACCGTCTACAACCGTCGCGAACTATCGAAAGCGAGCCGTTCAGTTCGAGACGTTACTCGTCGATCGAGACGACGATCGTCTGGGCTGCGAGATCTCCGACTCGCTGGTGTTTCGAGGAGAGATATGCGGTTCCGATACCGATGAGATAGAAGAGCGGCAGTATATCCACGACACGCAGAACGTTCCGGAGGGTTGCCGCGACCCAGGTACAGCGAGACCCGTCATCTTTGACGACGACGATCCCCCGCGCTCGCTTGCCGATCGTCTGGCCGTAGTAGCCCTCAAAGAGAATCTGGTAGACGAAAAGAACGACCGGGGCGACGAATTGGAGTCCCAGAATGAGTCCACCGAGACCACCCAGCGAACTGCCGAGAATAATCGTCCCGCCGCCGTACCCGAGGATACCGCAGACGAGAGCGACTACCAGTGCATCGATCAGCAGTGCTTCTGCACGACTATCGAGGATGCCTGCCGGACTGTCTTCGTTAGGAACTGGATATCTATCCATAGAACAAAGTCACGATATATTGTATATCAAACTTCCCAATACTATTTGTTTATGTCTATATTTTAATATTATCTAGCTTAAACCGTCTCTCGAGGGGGAGTATCTCTGTGATCAGGTGTGTGATCTATGAAAAATGCAGCCAGGAAGAAGGACACCTCCGAATGCACCGCTGTCTCTCCGCTCGTTCCTGCCGAGCCATAGCGACAACACGCTTCACCAAGACAATGATCAGTAGTACATCAAAATATGGCAGTTTCCAGAAAACATCACCGATAGTGACAACGATTCATAGCGGTCGAAGGGAACCAACGAAGAGGACTGCTCACTGCGCACTACGCCTTCTGTACGAACCGCTGGAAGTCAGTTCCGGGGCAACCGTGACCGTCCTAGGTTGCGCCGGGAAATCGGTACAGCAGACCGTATCAGTATCAGAACTCGAGTGCAGTAGCGTCAGGGATAGTGGAGGTGCATCTGCCATGACAAACTCTGGTGTCGCGTGTACTCAAGTCGCGGTATCGCACGAACTCGGTACGCGAGCTGAACTCGACGAGGCAGACGCTACTCGTCTCGGGTTGACGGAATTCAGTTTCGATAGCCACTTACGGGGAATCAGATCGCTCGCCACAGAAAGCCGAGTGGAGGTTCGCTCTCTGGATTTGCTGCTCGGGGAGTTCGACGCGATGAAAAAGTCCGGGTGCGAGAATCGAACCCGCGTCTCAGCCTCCACAAGGCTGAAGGATAACCACTACCCCAACCCGGACACGCTTGCACACTGATGTAGGTCCGGTTGGCCTGAAATACGTTACGACTCACGTGCGAAACCGTGGTAGCAGCCACCGTGAGAGAGCCGCTCACAGCGCTCAGCACTCAACACTCAGTGAATAGTGCTCGGGGAAGGGGCGAGAAACACTCGTGAACTGCGACAGAGGCAAGCCCTTCGGTCCGGGGACGTAGCCGATACCGCCTGGAGAACGCGACCGAGACGCTTTTCGGCCGTGCACCCGTAGGAAGGCCAACGCGTGGCCATCACCGACAAGATATACGTCAAGAACCACCGCCAGCTCAGTTCACAACTCGAGACGAATATCCCCAAAGGGGCGTTCAAGGGTGCAACGCTCGATATGCTCTTTCAGGGTGAGGGACTCGAGAAACTCGACGACGCTACTCGTGATCGAGTTCTCGAGTTCACCGAGGATTTCCTCGACTGTGAGTGTGACAACAATCCCTACTGCGGGTGTCCGGAGCGAAAGTTCATCCAGTACCTGCTCGATCTACGCGCGCAGGGCCTGGGTCCCGACGCCATCGTCGACGTAATGACCGACGACTACATGGTCTATGCCTATCCTGGAGACGTGCTCTCGTTTCTCGATAGCGGGGTTCGAACGCTGGAGGCTGCCGAACACCTCGCGAACGTCGACGGGGCCGCGGACGAACGTGACGAGATCCGGCAGGCAAAACAAGACCTGTCGCGGTAGGAATCGACCCGACACAGTCGGTATACGGGATACGGGCGTAAAATCGGCCACCGGCCATGTATCTCCGTACGGATTACAGTTCAAGAGGCAAAGACGAGCGCTGTTAGTGCTCGTCTCTCAGCGGAACTGATACGTACTGGTGTCATCTGACTGCTCCCCTGTCTCGAAGTCGTCGAGATCATCGAGCAGGAGCACCTCGTCTTGCTCGTCGTCGAGTCGGTCCTGCAGATCGGTGACGTACGCTTTGTACTCGTCTAACTGCTCTCGCAAGTGCTCGGCCTCGAGTTCGAGTCGTTCGTGTTCGCGGATGAATCGCTTCGGTACCTCGACGGTTGGTGGGAACGAGAGATCGGCTTCGTTGCCGTCGTCGCCGTTTTCGCTGGCCGACCGGACGGCGAGTTCGTGCTCGGGGACGACCGTGACCTGGCCGTCGTGGTCGACGAGTTGGTCGACGTAATCTCGGAAGACGGCCGACAGGGAGATATCGCGCTCTTCGGCGATATCCTGCAGGGATTCGAACGCATCCTCGTTGACGCGAAACGAGATTGTCTTGTTCTTGTTGCCCATGCGTGTTCGTCAGTACGTCACGTGGCGGTCCACTTAACGGTTCGTCAGACGACGGTACGCGCCGCGCCGTACTGTGTTGTGGCTGGCTGGAAGCAGGCAGGAAAAGAGTGAAAATCGAGGGGCGCGGTCAGGCAGTCGCCTCGTTTTCCTCGAGTTGTTCGAGGGCCTGAATCACGTCGTTACGGTAGTTAACGACCGGCGAGTCGTACTGGTCGCGGGCCATCTGGGCGTACTCGTTCGTCGGTGCGGTCGAGCCGCTTTCGGGCGCTTCCTGTTCGGCTTCCCACGCCTCGACGGCTTCGATGCGGTCGAGCGTTCGTTCTGCGGTCTCGACGACCCAGCGGTCACGAGTCGCGGCGTCGACGACGGCGATTGACTCGGGCCGTAGAGAGACGTTGACCGTGCCGTCGTCGGTCTGGTAGGTCCGCGGTTTTCCGACAACTGAGACGTAGGCTGGTGGTTCGGTCTCGCGCAGCGTCGAAGCCGCTTCGGGCTGGTACTGGCCGGCGTAGACGAAGAACGTCCCGGTCGGATCGACAACCCGGCCGCGCCAGTACTCGCTGTCCTCGCCGACGTCCTCGGTTTCCGTGAGCGTCCCGGCGACGAAGACGCGGTTTGCGCGATCACCCGTCGGCAGCAGGGCGAAGTTCGGCGCGCGCTCGTCGTCGGATTCTTTGAACGTGTACGTCGAGTCGTTGAATTCCGATGCGAAGACGCGACGGGCGACTTCGCGGGTGAGTTCTGCCTGGCTCATGATTACATCGACCTCGCTTTGATCAGCAGTTCCTCCGCATCCGCCGGCCCGTCGAGTTCAGTCACGTCGTCAGCCAGGACGTAGCGGCCGAAGGTTGGGCCCTCGATGCGGTAGTAGGTGCCGACGATGTCGGCTGCGATTTCGTCGGCGACGACGGTCGTATCGAGGGCGTCCATCGCCATGTCCTTGGCCTCCTCGAGTGAGAGTCCGGTCAGGTTCTCCGTGGCGTCCTTGTCGAAGATGACTTCGTGGGCGTCGAGGCCGTCGTCGACGACGGCTTTGATTCGGAGATCGAACT
Source organism: Natrialba asiatica DSM 12278 (assembly GCF_000337555.1). Classification (GTDB taxonomy): domain Archaea; phylum Halobacteriota; class Halobacteria; order Halobacteriales; family Natrialbaceae; genus Natrialba; species Natrialba asiatica. The sequence continues at coordinate 80,892 of NZ_AOIO01000038.1, forward strand.
CGCCTTCGACCTCGCCGTGTTCGTTACAGCGGCCGTTCTGAAGGACTCTGGTGCAGTCGTCCTCGGGGCAGCGCTTGATGAGTCCGCTGCCGCTTTGCATGTCGATGAGCGCGCCCTCGATCACGCTCGTGTCGTCGCCGACCTCGATGTCCTCGTCGCGTTCCTCGATGATCGTTGTGCTGTTGAGTTTAACCGAGTACCGGCCCTGATATTCGTCGGTGACGACGTTCTGGAGGGAGTAGACGCCGCCTTCCTCGAGTGCCGGCAGATCGGATTTGGCCCACTTGGTGAACTTGATCGTCCCCGTCGGGTCGCCGAGCAGGCCAACCTGGGCGACGGAGTCGCTTCGTGGGTCCCAGAGTTCGATGACCTTCGCCGTGAGGTCGACCCACTCCTCGGGTTCGTCGACGTCTTCGACGTTTACCGCCTCGCTGGAACCGCTCGAGAGGTCATCGCGCTCGAGGCCGGCCTCCTCTAAGTAGTGGTTGGTGACGCTCCGGCGCGCCTCGTCCATCGGCACTTTGTACTCGTCGACGAGCGTGGCCAGGCGCTCTTCGACATCCTCGACGCTCACGTCGAGGTGGTCCGAAAACTGGTCGTGGATATCGTCCGCGTGCTGTCGTACGTCGCTCATTGTGTCACGCCTCCTCCTTGGTTTCACTGGGAGGCATACGTCCATTCGCGCCCGATGGTATTTAAAGTGCCGCCACCGGAGTGAAAGTGAACGGCGACCGGGTTCGTCTCGCCGATTCTCACTCCACGCGGTGTCGCGTGGCAAGCCCCGCGAGGTGGGGCGCTTCGGGAACGATCAGGTCCTCGCAGGCGGTTCGACAGGCGCTCTGGCTTCCGGGCAAGCAAAACACCGGCGTATCGACAGCGATCCCCGCCGTCGCGCGCGATGCCATCGCCCGCGTGCCGACCTCGTCCCACGAGAGCGACCGGAAGAGTTCGCCAAAGCCGGGTAACTCGCGCTCGAACAGCGATGCCGTCGCCTCCGGCGAGACGTCATCCGCGGTGACGCCCGTCCCGCCGGTGGTGAGCACGACGTCGATATCGTCGCGCGCGACAAGCCCGCGAACCGCCGTCCGGATTGCAGCGTAATCGTCCCGGACCAACAGCCGTTCTCGCACCTCGTGGCCCGCGTTCTCGAAGCACCGCTGGATGGTATCCCCGCCCGGATCGTCCGGCGCAGCGTTCGAGTCATCGGCCGCCGCCTCGGCGCGTGAACTCGAGACCGTCACAATCGCGATGTATAGCGGGTCAATAGTATCGTGCCCGTGGTCGTCGGTCTGGCGGCGAGCTGTCGTCTCGGCGGTATCGTCGTGGCGTTCACTGGGTGGCATAGTCGTGTTCATCTGTCTCGCCGGAGGGCGATAATTGCTGTCTTCCGAACGGCGGGCGAGACCGGTGGAGAGAGCGCGGCCGGACCGATCTATCCGATCAGTAGAATCCTCTTCGAAAGCACAGTGGGGAGAGATGTCCCCCGTTACTATCGGAACTCGCCTCGCAGCAGCTGGGAGGCCTGTCCCGAGCCGTCAGTCCTGTTCCGACTCACCGGAGCAGTCGTAGCTGAACTCTTGCCATGCGAGGACGGCGTCGCCGTCCGTGACTTCGACCCGGAACCGTCCGCCGACTGGCATGGCACCGATCGCCTGCTCTTTGTACACGACCGCGCCATCTTCACTGGGGTTCGTCGGTCCGGTTTCGCACACGCTGAGTTCACACGTGGCCTCGGTCTGCCCTTCGAACGCCGGACAGAACGTGTCCGCACCCATATCCATCTTCGACCTATGAGGACGGACGGTCCCGCCCCCGATCGTGAACGAACCCGAGAGCGTGGCTGAACCGCCGACACCGTCGGGTTCTCCAGAAACGTCCCTCCTCCGTCATGAGAGTTCGAATCCGTTCTCGTTCTTCCTTCGAGATGGCCTCACCCGTCGTATCTCCCGACCCGCTCGCCGGAATCGCAACTGACATTTGAACCAGCCCGACCGGACAGCATTCCGAGGAACTCGAAATTCGAACGTTGAAACCGGGACTCGAACGGGTTCGAACTGATCCGGACCGCTCACCGCGTTTGCAACCGGCTGCAACTTGCGTATTCGAGTCCGCCTCCGTTCGCTGGTTTGCTCACTGGTTCGCTCGGAGCAACTGCTCCCCACGAGTAGTAGTCGAAGAAACAGCGCCGAAGCCAGGACTCGAACCTGGGACAACCTCGTTAACAGCGAGGTGCTCTACCATCTGAGCTACTTCGGCTCAACTCGTGATTGGCGGGTTCTTTTGATAGGGCTTTCGTTTTCGCTTCCGGCGGTTCGACACCCTTTCACGCACCGCACGAGTAGTTGCGCGCAAATGAGCGACGACGATGCAGACGCCGAGTCCAAAGCGGGCTCGGGATCCGACTCAGACGCCGACGAACGCGACGGCGGAACCCACGAGCACGACGACTCCGGCAAACGGGACGAGTTCAGTCGCGTCGTCGCCGCCGTCCGGAATCAGGTCGACCCCGATGCGGAAGAGCGCGACCGGTTGCGTGAGGTCGCCGACCGACTCGCCACTCGCGCCGAAGTGGCGGCCACGGACCTGTGTGCCGGCGCGAACGTGATACAGGTCGGCTCGACGGCCAGGGACACCTGGATCAGCGGCGACCGCGACATCGATATCTTCGTCCGCTTTCCACCCGAACTCGATCGGGAGACGCTCGAGGAGTACGGCCTCGACGTCGGCCACGCCACCCTCCCCGAGGGCCACGAGGAGTACGCCGAGCACCCCTACGTCAAGGGCACCGTCGACGGGTTCGATATCGACGTGGTCCCGTGCTTTCGCCTCGAATCCGCGACCGAAATCCGCTCGGCCGTCGATCGGACGCCCTTCCACACGCAGTATCTGGAGCGGCGACTCGACGACGCCCTTGCAGCCGACGTGCGCGTCGCAAAACAGTTCCTGAAGGGGATCGGAGCCTACGGCAGCGACCTCCGAACCCGTGGCTTCAGCGGCTACCTGACGGAACTGCTCGTCTGGGAGTACGGCGGCTTCCGACCGCTCCTTGCGGCTGCCGCCGACTGGCAACCGCCGGTCGAACTCGACCCCGAGGGTCACGGCCGGGAAACGTTCGCCGACCCCCTCGTCGTCATCGATCCCACGGACCCCGAGCGAAACGTCGCGGCCGTCTGTTCCCCCGAGAACGTCGCCCGCCTCCAGCACTACGCCCGCGAGTTCATCGACGCGCCGGCCCTCGCGTTTTTCGAGGCGGACGACCCCGACCCGCTAACCGAAACCGAACTCTGCGAGCACCTGACGGCGCGGCGAACGACGCCGATCGCCGTTCGGTTCGACGCGCCCGACCTGGTCGCGGATCAGCTCTATCCGCAGCTCCGGAAGTCCCGTGACGGCATCACGCAGGGGTTCGACGACCGCGGCTTCGACGTCTTCCGGGCGACGACGTTTGCCGGCGAGACTGCCGTCGTGTTCGCCGAACTCGAGGTTGCGGAGCGACCGACCGTCGAGCGCCACGACGGCCCGCCGGTTCACGTGCGATCACACGCCGAAGGGTTCTATGAAACCTACGCAGACGACCCGGATGCGTACGGACCGTTTATCGACGACGACCGGTACGTCACCGAGCGCGAGCGCGAGTTCACGAGCGCGCAGGCGTTCCTCGAGAGCGAGCGGCTGTTCGACGTGGGACTCGGCGCACACGTCGAGACTGAACTCGAATCGGGGTACGACGTGCTGGTCGGTGACGAGGTGACGGTGTTACTCGGCGAGTTCGGACGCGAACTGCGAGCGTATTTCGAGCCAGCGCCCTGAGAGCGCGACCGGTTGTTGGTGCGGTGGCGACGAAAAGCGACGACTTACGGGTCGATGGTTAAGTCGTGGGCCGCGAGAACGTCTTCGAGCACCGGGACGACCTGGTCGTCGGGTTCGTCGTCGTCGGGTTGGATCGGATCACGGCCGTCGAACGTCTCGTGGACGATCGAGACGCTGTCCGCGAGGACGTTCAGTCCGTAGCCGCCTTCGAGGACGAACGCGAGCGACGCGTCGGTGTCGTCGGCGAGCGTTCGGAGTCGATCGGCCAGCAGTGCGTAGGCCTCGGTCGAGAGGCGGATGCGCGAGATGGGGTCGTGACGGTGGGCGTCGAACCCGGCGCTGACGAGCAAGAGGTCGGGATCGAACGACTCGAGCGCGGCCGCGATCGGGCCGTCGACCGCCGCGAGGTAGCCGGCGTCGTCCGTTCCGGCGGGCATCGGGATGTTCATCGTCGTCCCGGTGGCGTCGCCGGTACCGGTTTCGTCGATATCCCCGGTGCCGGGATAGAGCCCCTGTTCGTGGATCGAGACGAAGAACACGTCCTCGCGGTCGTAGAAGATATCCTGCGTGCCGTTGCCGTGGTGCACGTCCCAGTCGACGATTGCGACGCGGTCGACATCGTAGTCGTCGCGGTCGAGGGCGTACTGGGCGGCGACGGCGACGTTGTTCACGAAGCAAAAGCCCATCGCGTCGTCCGTGACGGCGTGGTGGCCCGGCGGCCGACCGATCGAAAACGGGGTATCCCGGCCCGTCGCCCCCGACAGCGCGGCATCGACGGCCCAACAGGCCTGGCCGGCGCTGTACCGAACCGCATCCCAGGTGTCCTCGACGGCGGTCGTATCGGGGTCCCAGTTCCCGCCGCCATCGGCGCAAAACGACTCGACCGATTCGATGTACGCGCGATCGTGAACGGCCGCGATCTCGTCGAGCGAACAGGGATCACCCTCGACGTACGCGACGCCGTGTTTTTTCTTCAGACGCTCTCTGATCGCCCGTAGCCGGTCCGAAGACTCCGGGTGGCGCGAACCGGGATCGTGTGCGAGGCAGACCTCGCTGTAGCCAAATTGCATCTCACACTCACTCGAACAGCGAGAAGTACGTCTCGATGTCGTCGTCGATGATCGTTCGCCGATCCGCGTGGCGGGCGAGGATCGCCGACGCACCCGCGACGTTGTCCGCGTAATCCTCGAGAATGTCCGCCAGCGCGACGCGGGCATCCATCGAGACCCGGTAGCGGTCGTCGATCTCCAGTCTCGCGATTCGGTCGACCGGTGCGACCGGCAATTCGAGTTCGTCCTTTTCGACGACGGTTTCGACCTCGAAATCCGACGCCATCAGCGTCTTCCGTCCGTCCGCAGTGGCGCGGTCGGCAGCGTCGATCGCGAGGTCACTCCCGCGGTCCTGAATCCGGGCTGCGAGTTCGGCCGACGCGTCGGCGCTCACCCGAAGATCACCCGCGTTCCGCCGGATAATCGTATCCACCGGCGCGAACGGGAGTTCGACGTTCATATCATGCTAGGCGAAGCTAACTCCCTTAACGCTTTTCCTCGCCGATCGCGAGGCGAGGACTGTCTAGAACACGTCGTTTGCGTCGAGTCGTCCCTCTCGAACGACGCCCCGCGCAGTGACCTCCTCGCCGAGGCCGACATCGGCCTCGGTCTCGACGCTCATCGTCGTCTCGCCGTCGTCGAGCACGACCGGACTACCGGCCTGCACCACGACGCCGGTGAACTCGAGTTCGTCCCCGTCCGACGGCTCGCCGGCGTCGGTGGCTCCGGTCTCGTCCGCGGTCGCGCGGCCGTCCTCGTCCCCGGCGGTGTCAGACGCGGATGCATCGCCGCTCGTCGCATCGTCGTCGCCGGCAGCCGCGTCACCCGCGAACGCGGAGAGCCCCGCGTTTTCGTCGCTCGCCGAACTCTCGTCGCCAGCCCCGCTCGCACCGCCGGCGCTGTCGGACTCCGATTCGAGAATCGTGATCGTCGACTGCCAGCCGGCGGAGGCCTCGAGATCGTCCTGCCAGCCGTCCTGAATCTCGACGTCGCCGAGTGCGACCTCGTCGCCGGGACCGATGTCGAGATCCGCCTTCTCGCCCCAAAGCGCGACGCGAATGTCGCCGGTGGCGTCCTGGACGCGGACGTTCTTGACTTGTCCCTCGGAGCCGTCGTCGCGGTCGAACGTCCGCTTCGGGTCCGTCGATCGAACGACGCCGGCGAGATCGACCGTCTGGCCGATCTCGAGGTCCTCGATCGGCGTGCTTTCCGGGACGTACTCGATATCGGCGTCGACCGTCTCGACTGCACCCCGGTTGCCGACGTGGAGTTCGAGCGAGCCATCGCGCTCGCGAACGTAGCCGTCGACGACCTCGACGGTCTCGTCGGCCTCGAGTTCGGTCGCGAGGTCCGCCTGATCGTCCCAGAGCGTGACGCGGACGCGGCCGGTCGAGTCGCCGAGGACGAGATTCGATACCTTTCCCTCGGAGCCGTCGTCGCGGTCGAACGTGCGAACGGTGTCGGTGTCGAGGACGAGGCCGACGAGGTTGACGTTCGAAAGACCGAGCGAGAGGCTCTCGACGGTGTAAGTGTCCGAAATCTGTACGTCGATATCGGTATCTAGGTCCGGTTCGACCTCGTCGACGCTGACTTCGACGCCGCTGAAGCCGTCCTTCGGGCGACCCTTGATTCGCAGTACCTGGCCTTCTTCGAGTTCGTTGATCGCGGCGTCGGCGTGCTCGTCCCAGAAGGCCGCGCGGACGGAGCCGGTCTCGTCGGCGACCTCGACGTTGACGACCTGGCCGTCCTCGTCCTCGCCGTCGCGTTCGAAGGTGCGGCGCTCGCCGATCGAGAGCACCTTGGCGACGAACTTCGCTTCCTCCATGCCGGGCTCGATGTCGGCGATGCCTCCGACCTCGCTCTCGCCGATCTCGTGAGCGATCAGCATCGCCGCCGTCTCCTCGTCCGCGAGTCCCCCCATCTGCTCGACTTTGTCCTCGACGGCCCCGCGAAACTCCTCCAGAGAGATGTCGGCCTCGAGGTCTTCATAGACGCCCTCGATGTCGCTCATTCTATGCTCGTGCATGAGTAGCCCGCGCATAAGCGTTGTCCATTCGTCGTGTGCGCGCTCGATACAGTCGTGGACCGGAATCGATATCGAAAACCCCGGGCTGCGACGGTCTCCATCTGTACCCGTCTCTGGGCTCGCCTCCGTACTTGAACTCGCGGTCTGCTCTCTCGGCCGTCCCAGGTGGTACTGAGCGCAGTCCGGAACGTGTACTCGACGCCACCAGCGGACCCGAATCATGAGTGAGTAAACCAGGCATAATCGGCCGAACCAGGCCCGTTTGCCGGTCGCTTTCGAAAGGGCTTTAATGGTCACCGGGTTACGAAGAGATGAGTCCTGATAGGGTAGTGGACTATCCTCTTGGCTTGCGGAGCCAGGGACCGGAGTTCAAATCTCCGTCAGGACGTTTCTCTTCAGTACAATACCGCGAGTGTAGCGAGCAGCACGTGGCGAAAATTGATACGCAAAATCGGTACGCGGAGGACAGTAGCCGCGTTCGAATTCGGAAACCGAACGACGCGAGTAATCGAAGCGGCTCGAAGAGTTCACCATGCCAGGACGCGCAGACACATCAAATCTGACATGTAATTCCCACATCACGAACACACGGTCCCGCTGATGCGGTTTTCGAAGCCGATGACGCCGATTTCAGGGATTCATTGAAGAGAAGAAATATGATATTAGTTTAGACAATTTCTAATGGAAATTGGTAAAACGAGGAGAAACTGGGCGGGATTTAGACAGACTTTTATAAGATGGTGTGGCCGTTCTTCCAAGAAGTGGGATGGACTCGGAACTGGGACAGCAGAAAAATGCACGTACCGCATCGTCGACCACCGTTCACCGCGAGTTCGAGCTCTCACGGTCCGCATCGCTTGCCGCCATCGAGACCGTGGCGACGGCTGCTGACTGTGATCCGACCGAACTCGTGCCGCTCTACGAGGTAATTGATCCTGACGCACTCGATGCCCTCTTTGGTTCACAGAGCGACTTAGCCGATCCGGAGACACGAATTTCGTTCGGATACGAAGGGTTTTCCGTGATCATGGCTCGTCACGGGCAGAAGTTGACGGTAAAAGCGAGCCAACAGGCGGAGTAAGACGGCTACCGTCAGAACCGAGAAACCGCAAAACGCAACACACGAAACCGTAAGTCTCGAGCTCGAACCTCGAATCTGTCGCGTGAGAGGAGTGATATCGCCGTTGCGATAGCTACTGGAGACTATCGCTGAAGACAGGCGGTGCAGTGAAAAGTGGTGAGAGGAGTAAGCCCCCTTCTGTTCGTCCCGGCATTCGGCTGAGCGTCCGTGCCGTTGCGGCGCGGCCGCATTGTTCGGGCTACCACGGCACGGACTTGCACCGGTGAGGATTCGCCGTTCCATCGGTCCTCGGTCGTCTGAGCGCAGCCGATCGCGTCGTTTGCGGTCGACGGCACGCGCCGTCTGCCGGTGTGATCTCCCGATGGGACACCACGAACCGTCGCGACCCGTGGGTTCGAACCACGGCCAGACTGCACACCCTCTGCGGGTCAACTGCCCTTCCTCGCGGTCGGGGTCGCACGCATCATCGGTCGGACCGAGACGTGTCGTTTCTGTTCCAGAGCCAGCGGTCTCCCGCTCTGGACTTGCGTCCAGTCACCTGCCCGAACAGGTGGGGGGACTTTCCTCGCGGGCGTGGCCCCTCCCGACGGGAGGAGTCACGTTCGTCGCGGGTCACCGATCGGTGCCCACAGTCAACAGGCGAGTCGTTACCGACTCACCCGCCGCGGCAGCCAGGCTCTCTCTCCACCGATTGTAGGTCCTGCTGGTGAATAAGTCCCTCGGTTGGAATCGTCTCGATTCGCGCCGATACGACGCCGTTCTCGTGGGTCACAGCACTGGTCTGACTCTCGAAACGGAATGGAAGCGTTTTAGGACGCCTATCCCTATGTACATCTGTATGTCCCAGGGACAGGGCGTCAACCTCTCCTACGAAGACGGTGCACGTGCAGTTGAACTCGCGCGTGAATCCGTCGAATCCTACGTCGAACACGGGCAACGAGAACAACCGGGCAGTATGCGAGAAAGCTTCTACGAGCGAACTGGTGCGTTCGTTCGACTCGAATCCACGCGAGGCCGCGGAAGCCTGCGTGGCTGTGCCGGTGGCTACCGTTCGGGTGAACAGCTCGGCCACGTCATCGTCGACGCGGCCATCGAAGCAGCCAGCGAAGATTCGTGCGGCTCCGAGATTAGCCCCTCGGAACTGCCGAACCTCACCGTCTCGGTCTGTGCGGTGAGAAACGTCATCCTCACCGACGATCCGCTCGCCGATCTCGAACTCGGCACGCACGGGGCCGCCATCGACGGCGGCGAAGGCGGCTGGCTCTACCCGACGGTGCCGGTCGAACACGGCTGGAGCGCACGCGAGTACCTCGACCGGACCTGTCGAAAGGCCAAGCTCGCCCCCGGCTCCTGGCAAGATGACGACGTCGTCGTCACCCTCTTCGAGGGCCAGGTCTTCCGCGAGCGCGAGGCCGACGGCAGCATCGAAGAACTCTGAGCAGGCGTCGTCTTCACGGAAGAAACCGCATCCGAACAGCGACGCGTCGCGAACGCTTCTCGTGCAGAAATCGTCACCGCTGTACCGACGAGCATATCGACGGTGGTGAACGGCCACGGCAGTCCGTCGTGCAACGGCACCGACGAGAGTTCAGTTCACCGAAGCCGCCGAGACGGTGAGAGCGGCCGCTGCGAGTTCAGTTTTGAAATCGGCGTCGAGTTCGATCGAAACCGTCCCGCCGAGTACGCCTCGCGGCGCTACTCGCCGTGCTCCGCGGATGATCGCGCCGGAGAGTGACGGTTCGCCTTGAGCAGTTCGTCGATCGCCGCGAAGAACGCGTGTAACACGAGCCAGAGAACGGGGACGTTTACGAGCAAGAGGGAAACGAAAGCGAGCGGGCCGAACGGGCCGATCAGTCCGGCAAAAAGCAGGACGAACCCGTCGAAAAAGGCGGCACCGAAACCGATGACGACGAGTTTGAAGAAGAGTTTGTTCGCGATTTCGATGTGCGGGGAGGGCTGTTCCGTCATTATACTAACCGGTTTCCGAGAGCGCGTGATTACGCTTCCGATTCTTGGAATCTAACCGCATCGGCGTCCGCCAGACAGCGCTCGCTCGCCTCGTCGAGGTCGAACTCGCGAACGATCTCGCCGTCGCGGACGAGCGGTTCGAGCAGCGGGTCGGCGTCGTCTGGCGCGTCGCTATCAGCGAGCGCGACGTGATGACCGCCGTCGGCGGTCCGGTAGACCTCTTTCACGCCCGAGAGTTTGCCCCGCTTCGAGATCGGTTCGCCCTCTATCTCGACGATGTCGAGACTGAAGTCCAGCGACGCTGCCTCCGTGATGTGACTCCCGACGCCGAAGCCGTCCGCAACGTCTCGCAGTTCGCGGATCGAGTTCGGTCCGAGCCCGCCGCTACAGAAGATGTCGACGTCCTCGTAGCCGTGGGCGTCGAGTTCCCAGCGCACCTCGCGGACGATGTGCCGAAAGTCGCCGCGACGCGAACTCGTGGTATCGATGCGCACGCCGTCTAAGTTGTCACCGAGCGTCTCGGCGGCCAGCAGGCTCTCGGTCGTTTCGTCCCAGAACGTATCGACCAGCGCGATTCGGGGCACGTCCTCGGGGACGGCCTCGTCGAAGGCCTCCCAGGCCGCGGCCTGGTTGCCCTCGCCGAAGCAGAACATGAGCGCGTGGGGCATCGTGCCACTCGCCTCGCGATCGAGGATGTCTCCCGCCGCGACGTGCGAGAACCCGTCGAGACCGGCGAGCAGCGCAGCGCGTTCGACCGTCGATGCGATCGAGGGATGGACGTGGCGAGCGCCGAACGAGAGAACGGACGACTCCGGCGCGGCCTGTCGCGCTTCGAGGGCGGCCGTTGCGAAGCCACTCGGTTGCGACAGAAAGCCGAGCAGCGAGGTTTCGAGTTCGGCGAACGCGCGGTATGGGCCCTCGATGCGGAGAACGGGCCCGCCGTCGAACAGTTGCCCGTCGGGAAGAGCGTCGACGTCGACGGCACACCCCTCGAAGAGCGTTGCAACGTCTTTGATGCCGGTGAAGACGTCGAACTCGCCGGTCGGGAACTGGTCTGCGGTCACTTCGGCGACGACGTGCGGGTTCTTCCCCGCGTGCTCGAGAGTCGTGTGGGTACGCTCGAAGTAGGCGTCCGTCGCGGTCCCCTCGAGAATCGCAGCAGGGGGAATGGTTCCGAACGGGTTTGACATAGCGTCGATTTCCTCCGGGGAGCAAAAAAGCTACCCGTCTCCGGCGCTCACGGCGGCGAGAGACGGGACGCCGAATCGGAGAGTTCGAACGGGAACGGGAGTGAGAGCACGGTACCGGAAACGACACGCGTTCGACGCAAAATGACCCAGCCACCGGTCGCGAGGACGAGAACCGATCCGAGCGCGACGGCTCCGATGCCGACTCCGCTATCCGGGATCAGCGCGCCGATGAGCGACCGTTCGTCGTCCGAAGCAGCGGAACCGCCATCCTCGGTGCCGTCAGCGCTAGCTGTGATCGTATCCTCACCGGCGGGTGCGGCACCCTCCTCGACGGCGTCGAGTTCAGCGATCGACGGCGCGCGCACGATCGACACCGTCTCGCCGCTCACGTCGAGATAGTAGGCACCCGGATAGTCCGATTCGATCTCGTAGGTGTTCCGGCGGTCGTCAACCGGTTGGGCGCCGTGGTTGTCGAGCAGTTCGAGATAGGCACCAGCGAACGCCTCGGCGTCATCGGTCGTCGCCCACTCGGTCCGCCAGACGTATCCGGTTTCGTTGACCGCGTCGTCGACCGTCTCGTTCGAACCGCCGGCGACGGCATCGACGGCGTCGTCCGCGACGTACGTGACGAGTTCGTCGCCGGCCCAGCCGTCGGTCTCGGGCTGATCGAAGTCGTAGCCCATGCTGGACTCGAGGAAGTCGGATTGCTCGATGACGGGCTGGCGGCCCCACTCGAACGCGTCGGCGGTGAACATCGAGACCATGCCGGCTTCGCCGACGGTCTCGTTGGCGATCGCGCCGTCGACTTCGAGTTGCTGCCACTCGTCGGACGAGCGGTCCGCGACCTGGGTGGAAGCGGGCTCGCGGTCCTCGCCTGGACGGATCGTCTCCGCCGAACTCGCCGGCGGGTCGTCGTAGGCCGCGTTGACGGCCTCCCAGTTGTACTCGCCCGCCTCCCACGCCGCCTCGTCCGTGGCTTGTTCCAGCAAGAACTCGACGTAGTCCGGGCCGTCGTCGTAGGGCTGATAGATCGTCAGGTAGAGTCCCCAGTTGAGGTCGGGTTGGTCGGGCGTGGCGCGTTCGGGCTGGAGGCAGGTCCACGTCTCGCCACAGCGGCGTTCGTACTCGGTGTCGACCCAGGAGGCGTCGCCCTCGATGAGTCCGTTCACGGCGTTGTCCTGATCGATGGTCTCGCGCTCGTAGCCGCTCAGTCCGAACTGCTGGTCCTGCAGCGCGTGGACGAGTTCGTGACCGAGCACGGCTTCGTTAGGCGTCGGCGTTCCCGAACTCTCGGAGACGATGACGATCTGCTCGGTTTCGGGGTCGTAGTAGCCGTTGACGGACCCGCCGTACAGCGATTCGGCGGCGTCCGCGGCATCGGTGTTCCGGTCCACCATAAACAGCGCCTCGTAGTTGACGTTCTGCTGTAGTCGCACGGCACCGGTGGCGTTCGTGAAGACGCTGCCGTTTTCGGTCTGCTCGTTCCGGTATTCCTCGCGGGAGACGACGTCGACCGAGACGTCCTCCTCGAAGGTCAGGTTTCGAATGGCCTCGACGCGGGCCATCGATCGCGAGATGACGGCGTCGAGTTCACCCTCGGCGAGGGTCTGGTTGTCGCGATCGTCGACCGGAAGTTCGTCGTCGTACCAGTAGCCGTCGACGTAGCCGATCGTGTCGGTAGTCGATGGATCGGCCGGTCGGTCGTCCGTCGCCGGGGAGTTCGGTTGCCCGTTCTCATCCGAGTCGGGAGAGGGACCGACGGCGAACGGCAGGAAGCCACCGGCACCGGCGACCACGAGGACGAGAAGTGCGAAAACAGCCAGACCACCCAGAAGCCGTGTGCGCGTCGAGTTCATCGGGATAGGATAGTCAGTCGTACGAAAGCAACCGGCAAAAGGACGACGGTCGGTGGCCGACCCGTTTCATCGGGAGACCGCACTCATCCGGCGTCGATCACGGACCACCGCCGCGAACGTTTTTGCGAGCGCGTTCGTAGGAACACCCATGACCCTCGATCTCGATCCGACGCGCACGGCGGTCGTCGTCGTCGACATGCAAAACGGGTTCTGCCATCCCGACGGCGCGCTGTACGCTCCCGGGAGCGAGAGCGTCATCGACCACATCGCCGAACTCGTCGCCCGCGCCCGCGACGCCGGCGCGCGGATCGTCTACACTCGGGACGTGCACCCGCCAGAACAGTTCGCGGACGCCCACTACTACGACGAGTTCGCCCGGTGGGGCGAGCACGTCCTCGAGAACTCCTGGGAGGCCGAAATCGTGGACGAGCTCACCGTCGATCCCGACGACCACGTCGTCGAAAAACACACCTACGACGCCTTCTACAACACCGAACTCGAGGGCTGGCTGAACGCCCGCGGCATCGACGACTTGGTCATCTGCGGCACGCTCGCGAACGTCTGCGTGCTTCACACCGGCGGCAGCGCCGGCCTGCGCGACTTCCGCCCGCTCATGGTCGAAGACTGCATCGGCGCGATCGAAGACGGCCACCGCGAGTACGCCCTCGAACACGCCGACTGGCTGTTCGGAGAGGTGCTGAGCCGAGAGGACGTGACGTTCGACGTGGCGTAATGCGGCGCGGAGGTTCGGTGTCGGCCCGCGCGACCGGGGCAAAGAGCAAGAATCAGAATCAGAACCAGAATCAGAATTAGAACCAGAACAAGAGCAACGAGCGTTTTACTCCCGCCTTCGAACCCCTCCGCATGGAACTGAACTCGCGTCGCCTGCAGTCGATGTACGTCCTCGGAATACTCCTCAACGCAGTCGCGCTGGTGGCCTCGGCGACGAGCGGTGAACTTCTCTACGCCGGAACGTTCGGACTCATCATGTGTTATCTGGGGCTTCGACTGTGGATGGTAGCGTAACGCAACCGGGAGCCACAACGAATCGCACTCGATCGGTATCGCTACGGTCGAGTCCGGCGACACTCACGAGAAACAGTCGATGAGCGAAATCGGCACACTCAGTCCCATCCCTGACGGAACACGCGATAGGAACCCTGGCCCGTCGCGACCTCCACGGTTTCGCCATCCGGCGTCGTACTCTCGACGATCACTTCGCTGACGCCGACCGTCCCGCCGACGCGAACCACGTTCGCCGTCGCCGTCAGATCGCCCGTTGCCGGCCGGAGGTAGTTCACGTTGAGATTGATCGTCGCGATCGAGGAGTCGACGGGTCGCTCGAGTTCAGTTCGGAGCGCGAGGCCGCCGGCGGTATCGATGCTGTCTCTTATACACATCTCTGATGGC
>NZ_AOIO01000039.1 GCF_000337555.1 Natrialba asiatica DSM 12278
AGCCCGCTCAGAGATGTGTATAAGAGACAGCTGTCACCAACTGTCTTGATGACTGCGCTTTGGTGTTCGTCTCGTGGCAACTATTTCGATCGCTCGGTAGCGAACTGCTTCCGCAGGGAAACGAGCGATCGCGTCGCTTACCGTTCCGGTCGAACGCGAACCTGCACTGCGTCGCCGATCTCGAACGCTCGTTCCGGACAGATGAGTTTCACACCGAAGTCCGAATCGCGCGCACAGAACAGCGACAGCCCCGTTATCGGCTCCCCGTTCGCCGTGACGGTCACGTCGTCCCACGCGATTGATCGTCCATCGTCACCGGAGCGGACGCCGAGCCGGTCCCCGTTTAGCGAGACGAGTTCGGCCGCGGCTGGCCCTGCACCTGAACTCGCGAGGAGTCCGCCGCCGTCGTAGTGCGGCAGGCCGCCGTCGAGGACGCCGCCACCGTCGGAGTGGCGCTCCGACGAGGACCGGCTCGAACTGTTCGGCTCACCGCTGTCGGCGTGAACGCCGGCGAACTCGGCACCCGGGTTCGGGTGTGCCGGCGCGTCGAGGATAGCGTCGGTGTCGCCGGTTGCGACGACCGTCCCCGTGCCGTCCCAGTCGAGCGGTTGCGGATCGACGCCGAGTTCGAGCGGCAGCGACCCCGATGCGCGATAGGGGTTCTGTTCGGGGCTGCGAAAGCCGACGTGGAGGTGGTTGTCGACCCACGGGGCGAAGAACCCGGCGCGGACGAGTTCACCGAGCGAGTCGCCGCGGTCGACGCGGTCGCCGGCCGCGACCGTCGGGTCGACGTGGAGGAGCCGAGCGGTCAATCCGGCGCAATCGTCGGGGCCCTCACAGTCGATCAGGATGAGGTGGTCGTGCTCGACGGCGTAGGGTTGCTGCGGTGCGCGGACGGTTCGCGTCTCGCGGACGGTCCCGGAGACGGGACTCGGCGCGATGGTCGTCCGGCCGTCGCAGGGTGGCTCGGGGTAGAGGTCGATCGCACAGCCGGCGTCGTGTGCGGGATACGGCGAGTTATAGAGCGAGAAGCGAGCGTACTGGGCGAGTACCGATTCGGGGAGTGTAACGGAAGTTGTGGCGGCCATCGGCCGAGTTCACCTGGTCACGTTCGTCTGTGCAGCGGGACTGTTTAGGTGCGTCGACACGAACGGGCTGTGTATGCGAGTGCTCCGTGGTCGCGCCGAGACGATCGACGCGGATCGGCAGGTGACAACACGTCTGCTCGATATCGCGGCCGACGGCGAATCCGCGGTTCGCGTTTGGACGCCCCACCGGCAGGCCGCCTTCGGCCGCCGGGATCGTCGGCTGGAGGGATACGACCGCGCTCGCGAACTCGCGGACGAACACGGCTTTCCATCGGTCGAGCGGGACGTCGGGGGCCGAGCGGTCGCCTACGACGGCGAGACGACGCTCGCCTTCGCTCGCGCCGACCCCGTTGCGGACTTCCGGCAGGGGACCGACGAGCGCTACGAACGGCTCACCGCAGCCGTCGAGCGCGCGCTCTCGGAACTGGACTGCGAGACGGTCCGCGGCGAACCGTCGAACGCGTTCTGTCCCGGCTCGCACTCGGTTTCGACGCGAGCGGCGGGCGGCTCACTGCAAAAGCTCGTCGGGCTCGCCCAACGGGTCCGGCAGGACGCGGCGGTCACTGCCGGCATCGTCCTCGTCGATAACCGCGATGAACTCGCAGCCGTCCTCGATGCGGTCTATGACGAACTCGACGTGGCGTTCGATCCCGACTCGGTCGGAACGATCGCGGCCACAGACGGCCGGATCGATTCCGCCGTCGTCAGAGCGCGATTCGAGGATGCTCTCATCGGCGAGGAAGACGCGGCGAACGTGACGGTCAGTGCCGTGACGTAGGCGGTCGAAACAGCGAACTCGACGGAAAACGAGGCCCCGGAAACGAAAGCGGGGGGCGGGGACCGCCGGGCGGGTCTCGATCGGACACCTATAATCCGAAAGTCTGTCTTTTCAGACGGTTGGCCGATACATTTACAATTCGATGGCTAAAAGACGCGATCAGCGATCGGTTCGGACCCGACTCGCACGCGGGAGCGGATACAACGGTCGATAACCGCGCTTTCGGCGGCAGCGAACGGGGAGCGTTGCCAGTGACCACACGAAACGCACGGCGACCGGACAGCACCGAATCGCATCCGGAGAATCATGATTCGATGCACGACACTGACACGGACCTGGGGAACGGGGCAATCGAGACGAATGGGGCGATGGGACGCCTCGAGGGGACGGCCGAACTCGCAGCGAGAATGAGCCCCGCGCAAGCACTCCCCGACGGGTTTTTTCTCATCGACGTCGCCGATATTCTCACGATCGTCTTCGCCGTCATACTCGTGTTCCTGTTCTGGCGGACGTACCAGATACAGGATCTCATGGCGTCGATCCAGCAGACGCAGGCGGATCTGATGGAACAACAAACGGCCTTTCTGAAGGCCAACCACCGACCGATTATCGACCTCGAAGCGGTCGGTGCCGAGCAAAATACGCTCCACGTAACGCTCCAGAACCGAGGGAACGGTCCCGCTCGGAACCTTCAGTTGCAGTGTGTCGTTTACAAACAGAACGGGGAAACGACGAACGGGCCGACCGAACTACGAGATAACGGACGGCGTACCGACTCCGTTGCGGACCCGGCCTGGGCGCACCTCTGGAAGACGTCTGCCCCGCAACTGGAGGCCGACCGCGGCACCCAGAACCCCGGCCCACACGACGGAATCGAACCGAACAGTTTACCGACCCAATTCGAAGCGGGGATTTCGTTCGCGGGGACGCCCGAAACGCGACCCCACGAATCGACCTTCTCCGAAGTCATGGAACAGATCCGCCGCGAGTGGTCCGTCGAACACATCGCACTCGACTTCCATATCGCGTTCACCGACGTGACAATAGAAACGCACACGCAGCCGATCGGCTCGTTCGGTAACATTCCAACGACTACCGTCTATACGCTAGAAGAGGCCATCGACGACGCACGGATCCGCGCCCCGATCGGCGACGCCGTCTCGAGCGAGCACGTTTCGTCGGTGTCGCCGGCCGAGATGCAACCGAATCCGGCCGAATGACGTGGCCCGATCAGGATCGCCCCCTCACTCTCGCTCTCTCTCGCGATAACTGTAACTGGAAACGTCGTCCGCGAGTCGACCGTACTGCTCGCGGGCAACCGACTCGGCAGACACCGGCCGCAAGTCCGACTCAGACGGTCCGCTGTGCCGATTTTCCGGGCGACCGCAGGACGGTCTCGGGTGCGCCGATACTGACCGACGGCGGCCCGTCTCAGCAGGGACCGAACTCGAGTCGACCGTTCAACGCCATCGAGTGATCGTCGTAGTACGCATAGAGGTTCTGGGGCGCCTCGTATCGGCCGCCGTAGTGACCGGCCGGCCCGTTCGAGTCGATGATGTTGTCGTCGTGGTCCTCCGTGAACCGGAAGTTCGTGCGCTCGTAGACGAGTTCGTCATCGAGCCAGTAGCGGACGATGCCGTCCGGGTTCGCCACGCCGTTCGTGATCGTGTTCACGCAGACGTAATATTTGAACTCGTACCAGTTCCCGGGGACGATTTCTGGTTGCCCGTAGGCGTACTCCTCGCCGTCCATGATGAAGTCGTGGTCCTGGTTCTGATCGAGGTGGTACGTGTGCGAGAGGAGGTAAAACGGGCCCTCGGGATCGGAATCTCGATTGGTGATGTACATCCGGTTACTCCAGCCGTTGGAACCGGTGGGCATACCGCCGCCAGCGCTGCCCTCGCCGAGCGCCATTGCACAGTTCCAGAGCCGGCAGTTCGCCGGGTAACGGCCGTCCATTCCCCACCCGGTGTCGAGTCCGAATCGAACGCGGCCGGTGAGTTCGAACAGGCCGTCCTCGAAGCCGTAGTGCATGCTCGCGCCCCAGTGGTTGCCCTCACGAACCTGCAGTTGCAACGCGGTGTTCTCGGAGTAGACCGGATCGGTGACGAGGTCGAGCGTCTCGCTGTCACCGTTCGACAGCCGGTAGATATCGTCCCAGCTATCGTAGTCGTCGTAGTCGAGGTGAATCACGTCGTCCGGCCGGTCACACGCTGCTGCAACACGGTCGGTGCTACTCCCGAGAATACCGAGGAGACCCCCCGCACCGAGCACACCGCCCGCACGTAATGTTTGTCGACGCGTGACGCCAGCGTCAATTGATCTGGTCGAAGAGCGATCGGTCGATTCCGCCTCGGAATGCCGTGCTGGCGCGTGCCGATCACCGCCAGCGGGATATTCAGCCATGCACGTCCCACTCTCATACGCCAGTGGATAGTATCGAATTTGCTACCTGACCGTCCCAGTAGCAAAAACAGTATTCCACGGTGATTACCATCAAGTCCGGATAGTTCCCGTTGCCACAACAGTCACGACATCCCGGCTCGTTTCAACCGCACCACCGGTCGGCCGAATGAACTCGATCGCTTTCGCCGTTTGGCGGTGGTTTACGAGTCGTCTTCCGCCCGCAGTTCCTCGCTCGCCTCTCGAACCTCCCGCATCACGCTCGAGATGCGCTCTTCGGCCTCGAGTTCGTCTTCGACGGAGAGGTCGACGCCTTCGACTTCGAGCAGGAATTTCGCGACTTCCGTGGATTCGTACATCACGTCGTCGAGTTCCTCGGCGGTGAAAAAGTCGCACATCGCGCCGTAGAGGAAGGTGGCTCCGGCGGTGCGGACCTTGTCCTCGAAGGACGAGCGGGCCTGGTTGACCGCCTGGGGCGTGTAGGTGTCGGTCATGAACGGCACGAGTTCGGGCAGGTTCTCGCCGATCTTGGTCATCTCGACGCCGGTTTCGGTCCGAAAGTCGGCACAGAGGCGGGCGATGGCCCACTCGCGGGCGGTGATGTAGGTCCGGTCGCGCAAGAACTCGTTGACGCGGTCGTACTGTGCGCCGTCCATTTTCTTGAAGCGGGCGTACTTCTGGACGTCGTCGGGGACGTCGGTTTCTTCGGGTTCGGTGTCCGGGACGCCTGGCATGGAGCCGGCTGACGTGTCGTCAGGATCCGAGTCGGGTTCGGAAGCGTCGGTTGCAGCGGGGTCGGTTCCGGTGGAGTTCGAGTCGGTTCCGGCGGATTCCGATTCCGATTCCGTTTCGGGGCGGGATGCGGACTCGGCTGCGTCGTCGGCTGTCACGGCGGTGGTGGCGGACTCATCAGTCGCGGTCGTTTGATCGAGTTCTCGTCGCTCGTTCGGTCCGTCCTCGTCCATAGCCGTGTATTCCGAGACGCGCGAGATAAGGGTTGTTCTCGACGGCGACACCGCCGGTAGAAGCCGGTGGGCCGGCGCCGTCCAGATAAACTCCATCCGCATCCTTCGGAGTTCGACCGGATTTAAGTCCGTTAAGGATCTTCGGTACAGTATGTCACAGACGCCAGTCGTAGTCAAGGCCGTGCGGACACCACAGGGCAAAGAGGACGGCGTGTACGCCGATCTTCGCAGCGAAGACCTCTCGGTCCCGCTCATCGACGACATCCTGGCCGAAACCGGCCTCTCCGGCGAGGACGTCGACGACCTGATGTGGGGCTGTGCCCAACAGCGCGGCGAACAGGGTAACAACCTGGCTCGCGTCATCGCGCTGCTCTCTGAACTCGGCGAGAGCGTCCCGGCGACGACGATCAACCGCTGGTGTGCCTCCTCGATGCAGGCCGTCATCTCCGCCTCGGACGCCGTCGCCGCCGGCAACCGCGACGCCGTCATCGCCGGCGGCGTCGAGAGCATGAGCCGCGTCCCGATGGGCGAAAACACCCCGAACGTCCACCCGAAGATGGCCGAACTGTACAACATGGGCGAACTCCAGATGGGGATGACCGCCGAGAAGGTCGCCGAGGAGTACGGCGTCAGCCGCGAGGAACAGGACGAGTACGCCGCACAGAGCCAGCAACGCGCCGTCGAGGCCACCGAGGAAGGACGCTTCGACGACGAGATCGTCCCGATCGAAACCGAAGACGGCACCGTCGAGGAAGACGAGGGCCTGCGCCCCGGCACGACCGCCGAGAAACTCGCCGAACTGCCGACCGTCTTCAAGTCCGACGGCTCCGTCACGCCCGGCAACGCCTCCCAGATCTCCGACGGTGCGTCCGCCCTGCTGGTCACGAGCGAGGAATTCGCCGAGGACCACGACCTCGAGATCATGGCCGAAATCGGCATGAACAACGTCGCCGGCGTCGATCCGACCGTCATGGGCATCGGTCCGGTCCCCGCAACGCGGGGCCTGCTCGAGCGCAACGGCCGCGACATCGACGAGTACGACCTCGTCGAACTCAACGAGGCCTTCGCCAGCCAGTCGATCTACTCCCGCGACGAACTCGGCATCGACCCCGAGATTTTCAACGTCAACGGCGGCGCAATCGCCATCGGCCACCCGCTCGGCGCCTCCGGTGCGCGCCTGCCGGTGACGCTGATCAACGAACTCCAGAAGCGCGGCGGCGGCCTCGGACTGGCGACGCTGTGCGTCGGCTTCGGCCAGGGTGCAGCGATCGAGTTCGACGTGAATTAAGCCGGGTGAACCCGTTCGGGTGTCGCCTCGGACCACCGATTCGTCTGTCGAACGAGTATCGCGGCGGACCGACACACGTTTTGTTGCGGACAGGTTCCGTTCGGATATGGATACGCTGGATCGGTTCTCCCATCGACACCGCCCGGCTACTGTACGGTGGGATCTCGACCGACGATGACGACGGCCAACCGCCGACTACTCCAGTTGCGGATGGTCGTCTCTCTTGCGCTGCTCGGGATCGTCCTGATCGGCTTCATTGCCGGCATCTGGGGCGTGTTCTACGGACTCCTGTCGATCGTCGGCGTCGAGAAACCGGTGACGGCGGCGTCGGTGATCAGCGTCTGTCTACTGGGAGCTATCGCCGCCCTCGAGTTCACCCAAGTTTCGACGGTCGAACGATTCGCGGGAGCCACGCCGGTCGACGGCGACGCGGAACCGGAACTGTACCGGACGGCGACGACGGTCGCAACGATGCTCGACGTGCCCGTACCGACGATCGCGATTTCGGACAGTCACGCACCCGAAGCGATGGTCGTCGGCTACCGGCCGGACGCGATTCACCTCGTGCTCTCCGCGGGCACGATCGATGCGCTCGATGCGGATGAACTCGAGGCGGTGATCGCACACGAACTCGCCCACGTGAAAAATAGGGATGCGATGGTGATGACGGCGCTTTCGGTTCCGGTGGTGCTCGCGGCGGGATTGCGAACGCGCCTTCCCGAACCGGCGGGCAAGGGGGCGGCGTCGATCGTTATCGTTCCGTTGCTGTTCATTTCGAACGCCGTCTGGGTCGCTGGACGAACGATCACGGCCGTTCTCGCTCGTGTTCGCGAGCGCGCCGCCGACCGCGCGGCCGCCGAAGTGACGGGATCGCCCGCGGTTCTCGCAACCGCCCTGGCCACCCTCGACGATCGAATCGAAGCGACGCCGACCCGGGACCTCAGAGCGGTCGAAAGCGTTTCGTCGCTCTCGATTCTGCCGCTCGAAGCCGATCCGGGGAGTCGAGATATTCGCCTCGGCCCGGAGGGCGACATCGAACCGTCGTACCGGTGGTTCGACCGGCTGAAGTGGCGACTCTTTACGACCCACCCGCCGACCGAGGACCGACTCGAGACGCTTCGGTCGCTCGAACGCGAACGGGGGCTGGAATCGGAACGGGACCGAGAGTAAGACTGCAAAGACCGAGATCGAGACCAAAATCAAAATCGAACGGAGCAACGCAACGCGGTCGCGAGCACCGACAGTCGATTTACAACCATCGAGCACGTACGTCGGCTAATTCCCATGGATCCGCTGCTCCTGTCCATCGTCGTCGGCATTCCGCTCGCCTGGCACGTCGGGCTGACCGTGTTCACCTACTACGACGCCGGGAAAGTCGGGCTCGAGCCTCCCGCGAAGTGGGCAGCGATCACCGCCGTGCTCCCGCTCTTTGGCTTTTTCATCTACCTCTTCGAGCGCAGTGAACTCGACTACGATCCGGAAACGGATCCCTACCGGGGAAACAACTTCAATATCCACCCCTCGCGGGCCGACGACACGCCGCTTCGGTCCCGCGGGGACGACCGACTGACGCCGGAGGGAGACGCTGGCGCGTGGACCGACGAGGATAGCGACGAAAACGACCGGTCGAGTTCACCGCCGGAGTAGTGCCATAGCGGAGTACCGTCGTGACGACTCAGTCGTCCGCGGGTGCCGTCTCCGAATCGATCGTCTCGAGTTCGCTCGCGGGAACCGTCCCGTCGTCGTTCCAGTCGCGTTCGTCGTAGTACTCGTCGAGTCCCCGCTCGAAGTCCGGGATCTCGTAGGGCAGCGTGTCGTCCGCCCGGTCGAAGCCGCGCTGGTTGTTGAAGTGGCGTTCGAGGGCGACGACGTCACTGCCGATCGCGAGCAGTTCCTCGTAGTCGGCGTCGAGTAGCGTCTCGAACCGCTCGGTCGTCATGAAGTCCCGGGAGAACTTACAGAGGACGGCGCTGTCCTTGATCGCGTTGATGTTTTCGAGTTCGACGAGCTTCGGCGGCTTGTTCTCGAGTCCCGCCTTGTCGAAGGCGTCGTCGGCGTCGACCAGCGGGTACTCGTAGGGGTAGAACTCGGCGTACATGTGGTCGGCACCGCGGTTCGAGGTCGCGAAGGCGAGGCCCTGGCCGTTCAGCGTGCGGCCGTCGTGGGCGGCGAACTCCATACCCTTGACCGACCAGTTGTCGACGCCGAGTTCGTCGTGACAGCGGGCGACGCCCTCTGCGAGTTGGTCGCCGATGCCCTCGCGGTAGGCGATCTTCTCGACGGTTTCGTGAATGAGGTCGGCGTCGCCGAACTCGTCTTCGCTGGCGAGGTAGGCGGCGACGACGTCGCCGGCCGAGATCGTGTCGAGGCCGAGTTCGTCGCAGAGCTTGTTCGATTTCATCACGTCGACGATGTCGTCGACGCCGGAGTTCGATCCGAAGGCCATCAGGGTCTCGTACTCGGGGCCTTCGGTCTCGAGGCCGGTCTCCTCGTCTTTCGTCGGGAGCTTGCAGGCGAACGCGCAGGCCGAGCAGGTGCCTTTCTTGTACTTTTTCTCCTCGACGCGGTCGCCGCTGATGTCGTCGATGTGTTCGTAGGAGAGTTCGGAGAAGTACCGCGTTGGCAGGGCCTCTACCATGTTCGCGTACGTTGCGACCGAGGTCGTCCCCTGGTCGCGCATCGGGCTGTCGGACTGGGCGGCCTCGCCGTGGATTTCCATCTGGAGCGACGGGAGGTCGACCTCGCGGGTGGAGTCGCCGTCGAAGGTGATCGCCTTGACGTTCTTCGCGCCGAGCACCGCGCCGAGGCCGCCGCGGCCGAACGCGCGCTCTTCCGAGGTCATGATCGAGGCGAAGCGAACTTCGTTCTCGCCGGCGGGACCGACGACGACGGTGTGCTCCGAACCGAGTCCGTGTTCGTCGTCGATGTAGGCGCAGGTTTCGGGTACGGTCGCTTCTTCGAGTTCGGGGACGGCTTCGAACGAGACGCCGTCGTCGGTGACGTGGACGATGACGAGGTCGTCGCTCGCGCCGGTGATCTCGACGGCGCTGTAGCCGGTTGCGGTGAAGTTACGCGAGAGGAAGCCGCCGGCGTTCGAGGAGAGCAGGCCGTCGGTCAGCGGCGAGACGCCGGTTGCGGACATGCGGCCGGTAAAGCTCATGGTCGCGTGCTGGAGCGGGCCGGTCGCGAAGTACAGGTTGTTGTCCGCCCCGAGCGGGTCGGCGTCGAACGGGATGCGAGCGTGAGCGAGTTTCGTCCCGAGCGCGCGGCCGCCGATTGCCGACTCGAGGAGGTCGTCGATCTGTTCGGTTTCGCTCGTCTGTTCCCCGACATCGATCGTACACAGTGGCCCCCGGACGTGCTTCATACTCGATACCGTGGGACGTGCGGTGGCAAAACGGTACCGGTACGTTGTCAGCGGGGAAGACGCGGGCATCACCGTTGGAACGGCGAGTCCGTCGAATCAGCCAACGCTTAATGTATCGGCACTGGACGACTTCGATAATGACCGGCCACGACTCCGCCGCCGACATCTATCGGCAGGCGTTACCAGTGATCGTCGTCAGTCTCGTCGCGGGCCTGTTCGCCGGCACGCTGCTCGGCAGCGAAACGATGCGTGAGGGAATCAGCCGGGTTCCCGGGTTGCTGTTGCTGTTGCCGGCCTTTCTCGCCACCCGCGGTGGGGTCTATGGCTCGCTCGGAGCGCGGCTGTCGAGCGCGCTCCACCAGGGACTGCTCGACCCTCATTTCGAGTGGAGCGGGCGGCTCAGAAACGCCATTATCGCATCCTTCCTGAACGGCATGATCGTCTCGCTGTTTATCGCCGTTCTCACCTGGGCCGTAATGCTAGCCCTGGGACGGGAGGCTGCGTTGCTCGAACTCGTGATTATCCTCTTCGTCGCCGCTCTCTTGAGCGCCGTCGCGATGCTCGGCGTCTTGCTTCCCGTGATCTTCAAGGGCTATCGCCGCGGCCTCGACCCCGACAACGTCATCGGCCCCGTCGTGACGACCGTCGGTGACGTGTTCGGCGTCTTCTTCCTGCTGGTCGGGATCGCCGTGACGGAGGCACTACTGTGAGCGCCGACGAGGCCCGCGCCGGCGACGAACTCGGGCGAGATCACATCGGCGACTGGACGATCCGGAATATCGTCACGACGCTCGTCCCGCTCTTGGCCGTCCTGTCGGTGTTGCAGATGGTGTCGGGAACCGTCCTCGAGACCTTCGAAGCGGCGTTACTGACGAACCCCGCGTTGCTCGTGTTGGTCCCGGTGATGATCGGGACCGCCGGAAACCTGGGCTCGATCATGTGCGCCCGCCTCTCGACGCAGTTACACCTGGGGACGTTCGAGTTCTCGCCGACCAATCCGGATCTGCGAGCGACAGTCGGGGCGATCGTCGGCCTCGCGGGGACGGTATTCGTCCTGCTCGGCATCGCCTCCTGGGCTATCGGGCACCTGCTGGGTGGCGAACTCGGACTCGCCCCGCTGCTGGTGATCACGGTCACCAGCGGAATGCTTCTTGCCGTCTGGGTCGTCATCGTCAGTACGACCGCGGTCTACGTCTCCTACCGGCTCGGCTACGACCCCGACGACACGACGATTCCCGTCGTCACGAACGTCTGTGACATCACCGGCGTGCTCATCCTCTTTGCGGTGGTCTCGATCGTTCTCTGAGGCGGTCTTGGCGGTGGTCTCGATCGGTCTCTGAGGCGGCAGACGGTACAACGCCTGTTTCACCCATCCCAGTCATTATCTACCACGCGTGGTGAGATGCGAGCATGCACCGCCGTCATCTTCTCGCGTCTGCCGGCATCGGTCTCTCCATCGCCGGTGGCTGCCTACAGTCGTCCCTGCCGAATACCGGCGGCGAAGACCCGTCTACGGCAGCCGCCGAAACGACCATCCAGTACGACATCCAGCAGTTGGGGGTTCGACAAGGGTCATCGCTGCAATTCGACGGAGCGGTCACGGGACAACTCGACGTATTCGACTCGAGCGCGGACGTCCATCGAACGCTTTCGTTTGCCGATCACGACGGCGAGACGCCTTCAAGTCGCGCGTTCGTCGACGAAACGAACTTCGACACCGAACTTCTCGTCCGCGTGACGTCGGTCTGGCCGAAACGGGACTTCCTCGGAATCCGCGTCCGCGAACTCGACAGAACGCCCGGGACGTTCACCGGAACCGCAACAGCGATCGGCGACGATCCAACCGAAGGCGATGGCGCACTGGCCTTTCCAGCCGCTCTCGTTCGCGTGTCAGTCGGGGAGGATCACCCCGAATCCGTCGAGTTCACGATTGTCGATTACCGGGAGAACGAGAAGACCGTCGAAGAACCGATCTCGGCGGACGCGTAACGAGCACTGGATTGCGCCGCCACTCGGCGTGTGGTCACCGCCATCCGCGAAACGGAACAGCGGTTGCGTTTCAGACGGTCTGCTGTACCGGTTTCTCGGCGCACCCACAGGACGCCGCGGGATGGGTTGCGATTCTCCAGAACCGACTGACAGCAGTCCGTATCAGGCCTCCGGAGCCTGCTCCGTCGACTCCTCGGCGTACATCGAGTCCACCTCGTCGGCGAACGCGTCCAGAATCGTCCGGCGTTTCTTCTTCATCGTCGGCGTCAGCATCTCGTTTTCCTCGGTGAACTCGATCGGCACGAGTCGGAACTCCTTGATCGTCTCGTGGGCCTCGAAGTCCTCGTTGACGGCCTCGACCTCCCGACCGATCCGCTCGCGGACCCACTCGTGATCGCAGATGGCTGCCGGGTCGTCCGGCAGCGCAACGTCCTCGGTCTCGGCACGCCGTTCGAGGGCATCGATGTTCGGTACGATGAGCGCGCCGATGAATTTCTCGCCGTCGCCGACGACCAGACACTGCTCGACGAGTTCGTTCGCGGCGAAGGTGTCCTCGATCGGCGCGGGCGCGACGTTCTTGCCGGTCGAGAGGACGACGAGTTGCTTCGTTCGCTCGTGGAACTCGATGTAGCCGTCGGGGCGGATGGTGACGATGTCGCCGGTGCGGAACCACCCGTCGTCCGCGTCGGTCCTGGACGCGCCCCCGTCTCGGTCGGCGTCGTTTGCACTCTCCCCCGGCGCGTCCTCGGTAAAGGCCCGGTCGGTCGCCGCCGGCTTGTTCCAGTAGCCCTCGGTGACGTTCGGTCCGCGGACGAGGAGTTCGCCAGTTTCGCCGGGCGTGCTGGCGGCATCGCCGTCCGGCGCGATCGACTCGTCGACGGTCGCGTCGCAGTCGATAACCGCCGGCCCGACAGTGCCGATCTTCGGTGCCTCCGGTGGATTCGTCGTTACGACGGGCGAGGTTTCTGTGAGCCCGTATCCCTCCAAAATCGGCAGTCCCATGCCGTGATAGAGCGTGCAGAGGTCCTCGGAGAGCGACCCGCCGCCGCTGACCAGCATCTCGACGTTCCCGCCGAGGGCCGCCTTGACCTTACTGAACACCAGTTTGTCCGCGACCGAGAGCTTGAACTCGAGGATCGGTCCGGGATCGTCCGCCCGATAGTAGGCTCGGCTCACGTCCGTCGCCCAGTCGAAAATGCGCTCCTTGATCGGGGACTCCGTGGCTTCCTCCCGAATCGCATCGTAAATCTTCTCGTAGACCCGCGGGACGCTCGTCGCCCCGGTCGGCCGGACCGTGCGAAAGTCCTCTTTCAACGTATCCGAACTCTCGGCGTAAGCGACGGTCGCCCCTGCGGCGAACAGCAGGAAGTGCCCCGCCGTCCGCTCGAAGACGTGCGCCAGCGGCAGGTACGAGACGAGCGTACTGTTCTCGTCGATGACCGGCGTGTCCGCGTCCTTGTCCGGTCGCGGGCCGTAGCGCCGGTAGACCTGGTTGACGTTCGTCCGGAAGTTCCGGTGGGTGAGCACGACGCCTTTCGGCTTCCCCGTCGTCCCGCTCGTGTAGATGATGCTCGCCAGGTCGTCCGGGTCGCGCGCTGCGAGCCACTCCTCGTACGCATCCGGATCGTACCGCTCGTCCCCCAGTTCGTAGACCTCGGCGAGCGTGTAGCAGTCCGTTGCCGCGTCCTCGCCCGCACCGCCGAGCTCGTCCATCGACACGATGAACTCGAGTTCGAGTTCGTCCTCGACGGCGAGCACCCGCTCTAGGACGGCCGCGTTCTCGACGACGACGCCGCTGGCACCGGGATCGTCGAGCAGATAGTGTGCCTTCTCGGGCGAGGAGTTCTTGTAGACGGTGGTCACGACTGCACCCGCGGCGAGCAGCGCGAAATCGGTCTGGGCCCACTCCATGCGCGTCTGGGCGAAGATACCGACCCGGTCGCCGGCCTCGACGCCGAGGTCGCGGAAGCCGGTGGCCAGCGGGCGGACGATCTCGGCCATCTCCGCGTAGGTCAGGCTCTCGTAGTCGCCGTGTGGGGCGGGGTCGACCGCCGTCCCGGAGAGACTGCGATCGTAGATGCCGCCCTGGTACTGCTGGGCGATCGCGTTCGGATGGCGCTCGACCGACGCCTCGAACATCCCTCCCAACGGTTCCATACCCAGCACCGGACTCGTGAACTCGCGTTCCGCGGTCTGCCAATCCATGGTATATTATACCAAGAGGAGCGGGGAACTCTTGAAAGTACAGGGAATTCAGGACTGTTTATTATGATATTAGGATAGGAGCGGCGTACGATAGTCGAGGTGTGCGTACGTAACCCACACCACCGAAACAGTTCTATCGGAAGCCCGGAAACCTGGCGTATGGGCGACGGTCAAGCGGCACAGGAGTTGTCGAAATCGACCATCGAAGAGATGCTTCGCTCCGTAGAATGGGAGTGGGAGCCGGAACCGAAACCGGAACTCGTGGAGGCAACAGCGGTCGAGCGCGGCTTTTGTTCCGTGTACCGCATCATCGGTTCCGGCGGAGAAGGTGCCGACGGGAACGCGACGCGAGAGGGATACCTGAAAGCCACTCCTGACGGGCAGACGTGGAGCATTCCGACCGAGTCTCGGATTCAGGCAGTTCTCAACGCTCACACGTCGATTCCGGTTCCGCCGGTCTGCGGCGTCGTCGACGATCACGACTCCCTGCCGTCGCCGTTTTATCTCATGCGCGCACTGTCCGGCGAGGAAGTCGCCTACGAGCGCGTGTGCCGACTCGAAGACGCCTCGCTCCGGCGACTCGCTCGAGAAACCGGCGAGTACCTGGCCGAACTGCACGCGATTTCGGCGGTCGACCGGTTCGGACACGTCCGTCACGACGGCCCCGAACTCGTCGGCGGTCAGCCTGCCGGCGATCCGGCGACCCTGACCGTCGAACCCCCGCGAGAAGCGTGGCCAACCGCACTACGCAACTACGCTGATCGTGAACTCGACCGGCACGCGGACTCCCGATTTTCGGATCTCACACCCGAACTCCGCCGGTGGGTCGAAACGGCCATCGATGAACTCGACGGACCGTTCGATCCCGTCCTGGGGCGAAACGATCACGGACTCCACAATCTCCTCATCGATCCCGAAACGGGCGAGATCACCGCGATGCTCGACTGGGGGTACACGCTCGCCGTGCCGGCGGCCTTCGACCTCGAGTTCGCGGTGTACCTCTACAGCGGGGCGTTTCTCGCAGGACTTCCCGATGTCTCTGACCGGCGGCCCCTCGTCCGCGACGCGATGCTGTCCGGCTACCGGGAGACAGCGCCGGACCGTGCTGAAGACGTTTCGGCCCCCGAACCGCTCTACGAGGCGCTCGCGATGGTCCGGGTCATGAACGACTTCCGCCACCTGGAGTTCCCCGACGGAGCCGAAACGGCGGTGATGGACCGCATCAGCGCGGACGTGCGGACCCGCATCGACTGATAGGGTCTGCGGTACCGATTCGCCGGCGCAACCCGGGACGGTTCGTGGTTGCGCCGGAAACGACTGACAGCAGTCCGTATGAAAACGCGACGCTGGCTACGAGAACAGCGGGCTGCTCGCTCGAAACCGCTCCTGACGATTCCCTGATGGTTCACGCGTCCTCGTAGATCCGGTCCACACGGCCCTCGAAGCGGTCCAGAATGACGCGGCGTTTCTTCTTCATCGTCGGCGTCAGCATCTCATTTTTCTCGGTGAACTCGACCGGAACGAGTTCAAATCGCTTGATCGTCTCGTGTTTTTCGAAGCCGTCGTTCGCCCGGTCGACCTCCCGTTGGACGTACTCGTGAACGCGCTCGTCGTCGCAGATGGCGTCGGTATCGTCGGGCAGGTCGATGCCCTGTTCGTCCGCCCACGCCCGGATGTGCTCGACGTTGGGGACGAGTAACGCGCCGATGAACTTCTCGCCGTCGCCGACGACCATGCACTGCTCGATAACCTCGCTGGCGGCGAAGGCGTCCTCGAGCGGACCGGGAGCGACGTTCTTGCCGGTCGAGAGGACGAGCAGTTGTTTCACGCGGTCGCGGAACTCGATGTAGTTGTCCCCGCGCAAGTGGACGACGTCGCCGGTGCGAAACCACTGCTCGGCGGTCGAGTCGTCCGTAGTATCGAGTACGGCGCCACCGTCGGGCTGAGACGTGACTCCAGCAGCGTCCTCGGCCGCAGCCTCGGCGAACGCCCGGTCGGTTGCCGCGGGTTTATTCCAGTAGCCCTCGGTGACGTTCGGCCCGCGGACGAGGAGTTCGCCGACCGCCCCCGGATCGTCGAAGGCGTCCTGGTCGACGACGCTCTCGTCGATCGAGACGTCGACGTCGGTCACCGTCGGACCGATCGTCCCGATCCGCGGGTCGTCCGGCGGATTGACTGCGATGACCGGCGAGGTTTCGGTCAAGCCGTAGCCCTCGAAGATCGGGAGTCCCATCGCGTGATAGAGCCGACAGAGTTCGGGTGAGAGGCTGCCGCCGCCGCTGATCAGGATCTCGATTTCGCCGCCGAGCGCCTCGCGGACCGTCGAGAAGACCAGTTTGTCCGCAAGGGCTCGCTTTGCCGCGAGCACGGGGCCGGGCGAGTCGGCACGCTGGTACGCGACGCCGACGTCGGTCGCCCACTCGAAGAGACGCTTTTTGACCGGCGACTCGCTCGCCTGTTCGCGGATCGTATCGTAAATTTTCTCGTAGACGCGGGGGACGCTGGTCGCCGTGTTCGGCCGAACGATACTGAAGTCCTCCTGGAGCGTATCCGGATTTTCCGCGTAGGCGACACAGGCACCGCTTGCGAACAGCAGGAAGTGTCCCGCCGTCCGCTCGAAGACGTGCGCCAGCGGCAGGTACGACATCGCCTGACTCTCGGCGTCGATAACCGGCACGTCCGCGTCTCTGTCCGGCCGCGGCGCGAAGCGCTTGCGGATCTGATTGACGTTCGCCCGGAAGTTGCTGTGGGTGAGCCGGACGCCCTTCGGCTGCCCGGTCGTCCCGCTCGTGTAGATCAGACTCGCCAGATCGTCCACCGCGGGTTCGTCGACCCACTCCTGGTAGGTCTCGGCGTCGAACACCGCGGCACCGCGATCGTGAAGCTCCGCGAGCGTCAGCACGTCGTCCCGGTCGTCGTACTCCGTCCCCGGCAGCTCGTCGATCGACACGATGAACTCGAGTTCGAGTTCGTCCTCGACGGCGAGCACCCGCTCTAGCAGTTCTCGGTTCTCGACGACGACGCCGTCCGCGTCGGGATCGTCGAGCAAGTACGACACCTGCTCGGGAGACGAACTCGTGTAGACGGTGGTGACGACCGCGCCGGCCCCGAGCAGCGCGAAGTCGGTCTGGGCCCACTCCATGCGAGTGTTGCTGAAGATACCGACCCGGTCGCCGGATTCGACGCCGAGGTCGCGAAAGCCGGCGGCGAGGTTCCGAACGATGTCGCGCATCTCGGCGTACGAGATCGCCCGGAAGGCATCGGGTTCGGCCGGCGGAAGCACGGCGTCCGAGTCGGTGCCGGTGAGCGAACGATCGTAGATGCCGCCCTTGTATCGCTGGGCAGGCCGGTCCCTGTTCCGCTCGGCCGCGTCCTCGAACAGCCGACCGAGCGTCGTGGTCCCGATCACCTCGTCGTCGTACTCGCGTTCGGTGTCCCGCCAGTTCATATCCGTTCAGAGTCGTTCCTGTGCGATAAAACGTGATGAAACTGGTTTCACTCGACGATTCGTTTATTCAGGTGTGAGCGCCGACCGTCCCGGAAACGAGCGGATTCGGGAACTGAACTCGAAGCGGCGGGAGCGTCGCGCAACCGGGAGTTCACTCTCGGCTGTCAAGATAACCGATAACGCCGCGGACGTTCATCGCCGCCTCGGCGCTTGCTTTCTGCTCGTTCCAGGCCTCGCCCTTCTCGGTCGCGGACGCGAAGTGGGCCATCACGTCCTCGTCGGCGTCGAGTTCGGCGCGCTCGGTCTCGACTGCGGAGACCCATTCGGTGAGGACGGTCGCGTACTCCTCGAGCACGCGTTCGGCGTCGTCGCCGACGTAACGAGGGCCAAAGTGCGTATAGAGAAGGACGTCGGGGTCGATCTCGGCGAGCAGTTCGACGTCTTCGAGACACTGTTCGAGGTCGAAGTCGGAGGGCGGGGAGGTTTCGACGATTTCCTCGCGATTGGGAATCCAGATGCCGGCGGCGTCGCCGGTGAAGACGGCGTCGTTTGCGGGGTCCTCGAAGACGACCTGATGGAACGCGTGGCCGGGCGCGCCGTGAACGCGGAGTTCGTGGTCGCCGAGATCGATCGCGTCGCCGCCCTCGAGTTCGACGATTCGGTCCTCTGGAATGGGCTTTGGCTCGACGTAGAACTGCCACTGGTCGCCGACGGCGTTTTTCGTGCCGGCGACCAGTTTGCCGGGGTCGGCGAGCAGGCTCGCGCCGGCGGCGGGGATGCAGATGTCGGCGTTCGGGCAGGCCTCCGCGAGGAAGCCAGCGCCGCCCGCGTGATCGAGGTGGATGTGTGTCATCGTGACGACCTCGACGTCGGCGGGATCGATGTCGAGTTCGGCGAGCGCGTCGAGAATCAGGTCGTGGTTGGTGCCGATACCGGTTTCGACGATGGCCGGCCGGTCGTCGTTTAGAATATAGACGGCTCCGTAGCCGCTCGTCTCGTACATGCCGGTATCGAGGTAGTACAGGTCCGAACAGTCGCCGGCGGTCACCTCGCGAACGTCACCGATGTCCATACCGGAAGCCCGTCGGCGGACGGGATAAAAGCTCGTGTCCCAGCATTACCGTTCGAGTTCGTCCGGCTGATTCTTCCACTCGCCGATGCCGGACGGATCGAGGTGGACGTGCGCGTCGCCGACGTCCTCGAGTCCGCGGAGTTGATCGACGAGTTCTGATTCGATGTCGTGGGCGCGCCGGAAGGGGAGTTCGCCGTCGACCTCGACGTGGACTTCGACTTCGAGGACGGGACCGTCGTAGAAGACGGTCAGATCGTGGACGCCCTGCACGTCGGGGTGGGACCGGAGCACGTCGAGCACCGCCGTTCGCTTCTCGGGCGTCGGGGCGGCACCGACGAGGTAGTCGACGTTTTCGCGACCGATTTCGACGCCCTGGTAGACGACCAGCAGGCTGACGAGCCCGCCGGCGACGGGATCGAGTTGGGGCTGGCCGAACGCGACGCCGATGATGCCGACGACGGCGGCCAGCGACGTGTAGATGTCGTTCAGACAGTCGGCTGCGAGCGCCGAAAGGGCGGGCGAGTCGAGTTCCGCGTTGATTGCGACCGTGTACCGGTAGACCAGGTACATATCGACGATTGCGAAGCCGAGCGAGCCGAGCAACAGCGGGCTGAAGGTGACGTCGACCTCGGTGAGCAGTCCCTCGACGGAGCGATAGAGCAGGTTCAATCCGAGGAGTGCGATGACGGCGCCGACGAACAGCGCCGTCAGCGGCTCGATGCGGTCGTGCCCGTGGGGGTGGGTGTCGTCGGGTTCGTCGTACGAACTCTGTCCCCAGATATAGACGACGATGCTGGCGATGAGATCCGCGATCGAGTGTGCCGCGTCGGCGAGGAGGGCGACGCTCCCGAAGACGAGTCCCGCAGCCCCTTCGACTGCGATTTTCGCGACGTTGCCGAGGACGTTGACCCACGATGCCCGTCGGAACCCGCGTCGCTCGTCCTCGACACTGTCCATGGACGGTTTAGAGCCAGTCTAACCTTGGGTCTTTTCCTTCCGACCGACCGCCGCGAGCGTCCCGGAACGGTCGCAGGTCATAACGCTCATCAACCTGTGCGAACGACCGCCTAGTAAGACGGTTCGAATCACGACGCGGTTTAAACGTGGTGACCACCCCCTTCGGGCGATGGGGCCCGCCCGACCCAACCGCCGGCACCGACCGCCGGCTGACGGTCCCTGCCACTACGCAGCCATGGCAGCATCCCAGCCCCACCCCCTCGTTCGACTCGAAACGCTCGCACTGATCGCCGTCGGCGGCTTCGCCGGCGCGAATCTCCGCTACTTCGCGATGGGCCTGCTCTCCGACGTCCAGTCCGTCCTGCTCGTCAACGTCATCGGCAGCTTCGCGCTCGGGTTTCTCGTCTACGAATCCCAGTACACCGGCCTCGTCGCGCGCAAATCGAGAGTCGTCTTCACGACCGGCTTCCTTTCTTCGCTGACAACCTACAGCACGTTCGCCATCCAATCCGCACTCGCGTCCGCCCCCCTCCTGCTCGTCGCCATCGTCCTCGGCAACTACGGCCTCGGCTTTACCGGCGTCCTCGCCGGCCGTGAACTCGCCCGCAGACTCGGCGATCCGGCCGCCGCGACGACCGGCGGTGAGACGGCATGAGCGCGACCGCCGCGGCGTCGCTTGCTGAACTCTGGACGGCGATCGGCGGACCGTTCGCGTTGGTGTCCGTCCCGGACGTTAGTATCGCAGCGGTCACGTTCGATCCCGAACCTGCACACGTCGTGGGGACCGGCGGTGCGATCGGTGCGGTGTTGCGCTACGGCGTGTATCAACGGCTCTCGAGCGACCGATTCCCCTGGCCGACGCTGCTGGTGAACGTCGTGGGCAGTTTTGCCTTCGCGCTTGCGATGTTTGCGGGCGCGACCGAGTCGGTCCTGCAGTTGCTTGGAACTGGTCTCTGCGGGGCGTTCACGACCTTTTCGTCGTTCTCGGTCGAGACGGTGCAGTCGTACGAGCGCGGTGATCGGCTACTCGCGGTCGGCAATGCCGGTGCGAATCTCGGTCTCGCACTCGCTGGAATCGGTCTCGCGTGGATCGTCGTCGCGCTGGGGCCCGTTTAGCCGCGGTCTACGGCCTCGTCGGCGCTGTAAGCGTCGAAATACCCAGTGCGATTGCATCGACCCGCCGTGACTGGTTCTCGTTTGCCTCGTCGATCGTCGTTTCGATTTGCCGGGAGTTCGTCACACCGCGGCTGAAACTGTCAGTTCAGCCCGATCGGCTCACGCCTGAGACAGGTCGTCGAACGCCGCCGCAGCCGTCCGGGTCCCCTTCGAAATCAGCACGTCGCCGGCCTGCACCGTCGTGTCGGAGTCGCCGACGAGTAACCAGCCCTCGTCGGGGCGGCGGATTGCGATCACCGACATGGTCGAATCGGTGTCGGGGACGCCGCTGATGACGGTCGCGCCGTCGAGGGTGCTCTCCCGCTCGACCGGAACGCGGGTGATGATCTCGTCGCTCTCCTCGACGGCCATCTGGACGACCGGATGAACATCGAGATCGCGGAGGACGCCCTCGCTAATGTCGGCCGCAGCGTCGCTGATAACCTCCGTGCTGTTGCCCAGTTGGATGAGTCCCCGAAGGACGACCGGATCGTCGGCGTCGGCGGCCGCTCGAAGCGTCCAGGCTTCGAACCGAGACTCCATCGCGTCGACTTCGACCTCCAGATTGCGGACCTCCTCGGCGAGGGCCTCGCTGTCGAACAGCACGCTGCTGTAAGCCAGATCGACGGCGAGTTCGGAGAGGTTCTTCATGTGGACGATGGTGTCGACCGCCCGTTCGAGGTCGTCGATGTCCGGAACGTCGACTGCGGGGGATTCGTAGGGCGTGCCGGTGAGCGTCTCGTAGACCGATTCGATCGACGTATCCGGGCCGCGAAGGAGCGCAACGTCGTCGCTCGCGACCGTCGTGTTCGGGCCGGGATTGAGCAACCACTCGTTGCCGCGCCGAAGGGCGATCACTCGGACGCCGGTCTCGGACTCCAGATCGATGTCCATCAGCGTGCGGTCGGCGAACGCGGAGTCCGGCGAGACGACGCCCCGAACGAGCGTCTCGGTCGCTTCGGGAAGTGCCGCCCGCATCGCCTCCGGCAACCCGACCTCCTCCAAGATGATCTTCGCGATGTCGCCCGCGGCGTCGCTGATGTCGCCCGCCGCGGCGACGATCCCTAGAACGGGAGCCAGTTGCTCCGCGTCGTCGGGATTTCGAACCGCCATCATGAGGCTCATCCGTGCCTGCAGTTCGAGGACGTCCATGCGCTCTTCTAAGCGCAGCACTTCCCGCGCGAGGTCGTCGTTACGGTGCAAGACGGCCGAGTACGAGAGATCGATCAACAGCTCCGCCGTATCCTTCATCTCGACCAGGATATCCTTGACACTACGGGGCTCGTACTCGACCGACACCGCCGCAGTCTCCCCCTCGAACGGGTCCATACCTCGACAAACCCGCCGCGTCGAAAAAAACGTTTCCCGCCGGTCCCGTCACAGCTATCACGGAATCGCACGCCGCCTTCCGATACGGTTTTGGACGGCCACACAGAACCCACGAGCAATGATCGACCGAACCCTTCTTCGCGAACAGCCCGAGACCGTTCGCGAGGCGCTCGACCACCGAGGCGATGACATCGACCTCGACGGCCTCATCGACCTCGACGAACGGTGGCGCGAACTCAAAGCCCGCGGCGACGAACTCCGCCACGAACGCAACGAGATCACCGACCGCATCGGCGAACTCGTCGCCGACGGCAAAGACGAGGAGCGAGAAGCCGCCATCGAGGAATCAAAGGAGCTCAAAGCCGAGATCGAAACCGTCGAGGCCGAAGCCGCGGAGTTGCGCGACGAACTCGACGACCGCCTCCTCGAAATCCCGCAGCTCCCCCACGAGAGCGTTCCCATCGGCGATGACGAGTCTGACAACGTCGAGGACCGGCGCTGGGGCTTCGACGAACTGCGCACGATCCCCGACGAGATCGTCCCCCACTACGACCTCGGCGAGGAGATGGACATCATCGACGAGGAACGCGGCGCGAAGACCACCGGCTCCGGCTTTTACTTCCTCAAGGGCGACGGCGCACGGTTGGAACACGCGCTCATCCAGTTCATGCTCGACGTGCACCGCGAACAGGGCTACGTCGACATCGTCCCGCCGGTCCCGATCACCAGCGAGTCGATGCGCGGCACCGGCCAACTCCCGAAGTTCGCCGACGACGCCTACCGGCTCGGCGGCCGCAACGACGAACCCTACGATGACGACGACCTCTGGCTCTGCCCCACCGCCGAGGTCCCCGTCACCAACATGTACGCCGACGACATCCTCCTCACGGACGACCTCCCGCTCAAACACCAGGCCTACACGCCGAACTTCCGACGCGAAGCCGGCGAACACGGCACCGAAACCCGCGGCATCGTCCGCGTCCACCAGTTCAACAAAGTCGAACTCGTCAACTTCGTCGAACCCGCGGAGAGCTACGACCGACTCGAAACCCTCCTCGGCGAAGCCGAGGAAGTCCTTCGTCGTCTCGACCTCCCCTACCGCGTGCTCGAACTCTGTACCGGCGATCTCGGCTTCAAGGCGACCAAGCAGATCGATCTCGAGGTCTGGGCCCCTGCGGACGATATGGACGACGGCCCCGACGAAGGCGGTCGCTGGCTCGAAGTCTCAACCGCCTCGAACTTCGAGGACTTCCAGGCCCGCCGCGCCGGCCTTCGCTACCGCCCCGAGCGCCACGAGTCGGCAGAGTACCTCCACACCCTGAACGCCTCGGGCGTCGCTATTCCCCGCGTGATGGTAGCCGTCCTCGAATACTACCAGAACGAGGACGGCACCGTCACGGTCCCCGAGGCGCTGCGCCCCTACATGGGCGGCCAAGAGCGCATCGAGGGCCACGAGAAAGTCGGCGAGAGCGCACTCGGTGCCGGCGAACGAGAGTAACGGCTCGCCGACGGCGATCGGAACCGCTCGAACCGATGCCGCTGGGACTCCCAACGCGCACCCGCACCATCACTCGTGACGCCCAAACGAACCGCCAAAACGAATTAACAGCGGAAAATAGCTCCGTCTCTCGAACGAGTTTCCAATACTAATTGGAGCGTTGACTGCAGCATCGACCCACCGGTCACGTTTAACTGTGAGACAATCGAACGAACGGCTATGGCGTCATACGAGGAACGAGTCATCCGGCTGATCGCTAACCCGGACAACCGTGCGATTCTGACGATTCTCGACGACGCATCCCGACCGCTCTCCGTGGCATCGCTCGCCGACCAACTCGTTTCTCGCGACGCAACCGTTGTCGACGCAACAACCTACGACCGCCGTCTCGACTCGATGCGCCTCTCCCTGCACCACGCCCGCTTACCCCGCCTCAACGACGCTGAACTCGCCGCGTACGACCCCGAGCAGAACGTCGTTTCCGCCCGAGACCACGCCATCATCGATCCCGAATGGCTCGAGTTCGATCTCCTCGACGAGTTCCTCTCGCGATTCGGCGGCAAGCGTGGCCCCGACACGATCGGCATACTCGAGACAGAGGCAGCGATCTACGACTACAGCCGCGAACTGGCGGACAAAGCCGACGATGAACTCTTCATCATCTATACATCTGTTGATCTGCTCGATGAGGGCTGTCTTCCGCACACGACGCGGGCGATCGAGCGCGGGGTGGACTTTTATGCCGGGTCGCAGAACCCCGACGTCAGACGGTTCTTCCGGAATAACGTTCCGGAAACGACCATCTGGGAGCCACAGCTAGATTGGATGAACGAGCCATCGCGGTATCCGCGCCTCAATCGCCTCATCGTGGCCGACCGTGAGAAGGTGTTGCTCTCGCTACAAGAGGAGCCGCCGTCCGATGGCGCAGCGACAACTGACACGGAGACGGGGTCCGAGACTGAAACCGAAACTGCAACCACGCACAACACGAAAAACGGGAGCCAGACGACAATCAAACCCACCGAAACCGCAATGATCGGCGAGGGAACAACCAATCCACTCGTCGTCCTCGTCCGAGAACTACTCGGACCACGCCTCGACCACCTCGATTATCAGAGCGACCACTTCACGGGCGAACTTCCATTCGAACCATGACCGACACCTCACGATCCGGCGGTGACGACGAACCGCCGCCAGCAACCGTCCAATCGACCCACGAGTTCACCGATGACCAACCCCCGAGCGAGACGATCGTTCGGGCCGTCGCCGCACTGACGAACACGCCGGTACTTGAACTCGAGCCGCTGTATACGGTTATCGATCCGGCGCAGATCGACGAGACGTACGAGAAAACGAGTGCGGCGGTCCAGGCCGAGTTTTCGTTTACGTACAGCGGTTGCGATGTGACGGTGACTCGTGAAGGGGTTCACGTGCGGCGGGAGAGAGACGGGGCCGGGGCGAACGAGAACACGGACACCTAACCGGGCCGGGCTATCGCGACTCTGCGTTCGGTGATTGCATCTCGTTCTCGATGAACGACCGGCCGTCGTGGACACTCGCGAGTTGCGAAGATAGTGATCGCCGGTCGGGCGGCCGGAGCGTGGCGTGGCGGCTCCGCCGTTGCTGCGGGTGACTCGACCGTTCGAAGCAAGAAAGACCGACGGCGTCGGTCGAAA
The DNA here is from genome assembly GCF_000337555.1 of Natrialba asiatica DSM 12278. Lineage (GTDB taxonomy): Archaea > Halobacteriota > Halobacteria > Halobacteriales > Natrialbaceae > Natrialba > Natrialba asiatica. The sequence continues at coordinate 25,219 of NZ_AOIO01000039.1, forward strand.
AGAAAGGCGCTTAGATGTACTCGATCGCCGGTGGGAGTTCGAGCTTCATGCCCTTGCGCTCGCGAATCTCCATGATCTTCTCGCGCTGGAGCGAATCGGACATGACTTCGAAGCCGGCGTTTTCCGTGTTCCAGGAGGCGCGGCCTTCGGTTGCAGAGCGAATGTCGCTGGCGAAACCGATCATCTCGCCGACGGGGGCGATGCCCTCGACGACCATCAGATCGCCTTCCTGGTACATGTCGTCGACGCGGCCACGACGGCCCTGGATCTCGCCGGAGGCGGCACCCATGTGGTCGTTCGGAACGTCGATACGAACGTCCTGCATCGGTTCGAGCATCTTGATCTGGCCGTCGATCAGCGACTTGTGGACGGCCTCGCGGGTTGCCGGGATGACCTGTGCCGGGCCGCGGTGGATGGTGTCCTCGTGGAGTCGGGCGTCGTGCAGGCGGATCAGCGTCCCCTGAACCGGCTCGTTGGCGAGCGGGCCGTTGTCGAGTGCGTCCTCGAGCCCCTCGATGACGAGTTCCATCGTCTCGTTCAAGTGCTGGATACCCTTCGTGTCGTCGATGAGGATGTTCGTCCCGTGGATGTGTTCGACGTTCTGGGACGTGTCCTTGTCCATGCCGGCATCCTGAAGGGCCTCACGGCGTTCCTGCTCGGGCATGTCCATCGAGGCCTCGCCGAGTTGGATCGTCTCGACGAGTTCGTTCGTCATCGGTTCGATGGAGATGTAGAACCGGTTGTGGCGGTTCGGCGAGATGCCCTCGACTTCGGCGCTTGCCTGCTGGGGCTGCTCGCGGTAGACGACGATCGGTTCGCCGGTGTTGACGGGAATGCCCTGGTTCTTCTCGATACGCTGGGTGATGACTTCGAGGTGGAGTTCACCCTGGCCGGAGATGAGGTGTTCGCCGGTGTCCTCGTTGATGGTGATCTGGATCGTCGGGTCCTCCTTGGAGACCTGTCGTAGCGTCTCGATGAGCTTCGGCAGGTCGTCCATGTTCTGGGCCTCGACGGACTTCGTAATGACCGGCTCGGAGATGTGTTCGATCGATTCGAACGGCGTCATGTCGACGCTCGAGACGGTCGAACCGGCGATGGCGTCCTTGAGACCGGTGACGGCGGCGATGTTCCCCGCCGGGACGCGGTCGACTTCCTCGCGCTCGCCACCCATGTAGATGCCGACGCTCTGGACGCGGTTCTTCCCGGCGGTACCGGAGACGTACAGCTCCTGGCCCTTCTCGAGCGTGCCGGAGAAGACGCGGCCCGCGGCGATTTCGCCGGCGTGGGGGTCGATCCCGATGTCGGTGACCATCAGGACGACGTCTCCCTCTTCATCGACGAGGCGCATGCCCTCGGCGAGATCCGAGTCGACATCGCCACGCCAGATGCGCGGGATACGACGGGGCTGGGCGTCGACCGGGTTCGGAAAGTGCTCACAGACCATGTCGAGCACGACGTCCGACAGCGGCGTCCGCTCGTGGAGTTCCTGGCGCTTGTCCGCGCGCTCGAGTTCCATGATTTCGCCGAAGTCCATACCGGTCCGTTGCATCGACGGCATGGAGACGCCCCACTTGTACAGGGCGGATCCGAAGCCGACGGTGCCGTCCTCGACGGAGACGGTCCAGTCGTCGATGTCGTCCATGTCCTCGGTCATGCCGCGGATGAGTTCGTTGACGTCGCTGATGACCGAGAGCAGGCGCTGTTGCATCTCCTCGGGACCTTCCTGCAGTTCGGAGATCAGGCGGTCGACCTTGTTGATGAACAGGGTCGGCTTGACGCCCTCGCGAAGCGCCTGTCGCAGGACGGTCTCGGTCTGGGGCATGGCCCCTTCGACGGCGTCGACGACGACGAGCGCACCGTCGACCGCACGCATCGCGCGAGTCACGTCGCCACCGAAGTCGACGTGACCGGGCGTGTCGATGAGGTTGATGAGGTGATTGGTGTCTTCGTACTCGTGGGTCATCGAAACGTTCGCCGCGTCGATGGTGATCCCGCGTTCCTGCTCGTCTTCCTCGGTGTCCATCGCGAGCTGCTCGCCGGCAGTCTCGTCGGAGATCATGCCCGCACCAGCCAGCAGGTTGTCGGTAAGCGTCGTTTTTCCGTGGTCGACGTGAGCGGCGATGGCGATGTTCCGGATGTTCTCCGGGTCGTCCATCAACCGTTCACACTCTTGAACGATTTTCTTACGTCGGCCCATATACCCCCCAATACCGGTAGCGGGGTCAAAAGGGTAGTGTTTCGTCGGCGGCAGAATCCGACGCGTACCCCCGTTCGTGCCGTTGAATATCCATTTTGCGTGAGTGAATAACATGCACTAAGAGGGCCGACGGAGTCGCGGTCCGCTCCGCGCTCGAGTTCCACTGACTGCCACCCGGCGTAAGAGACATACCTGCCCATCCCTTGCTATCCTTGCACATGGACATTCGTATTCAGGGTCCCGGTCCGACCTCTCCCTTTCTCAGCGCCCAAGATCTCTTCGAGACCGAACACGACCTCTCACGGCCAGTCTACGTGCGCTTGCGCGATGACCCCGACGAACGTACCTGGGCCGGCCACTACGAGAACCGCCACGTCCTCAACATCTCCCGACAGGCCGCCTCCAGCGCGATGGCCCGTGAACTCGCCCTCCACGAGTTCGCCCACATGGCCAGACACGAACAGGAACATCCCTCGCACACCCAATCGACCGAAGAAGTCCTCTATCTCGCACTCGCCGGCAAGAGCGTCGAACAGCGAAAACTCTCTCACTGCTACCAGATCGCGAACCACATGAAAGACATCTACGCCGACGACATCACGCTCGAGGTCGGCCCGGGAGAGAAACTCCTCTCCTTTCTCGAGTCCGGTCTCGCAATGGCCGTCGCGAACCGCCCGGACACGCCGTCGCGGCCGGGACTGCGACGACTCTCGCCGAGCGCCGATCCCGAGATCACGGCCGTCAACGCAGCGTTCGCGCTCGCGCTCGCGGAGCGCCACGACCTCGTCGACGACGAGCACACGCACCGACTGTACGATCTCGCCCACGCGGCCGCCATGGACGCCCCCGAGGTCGACTTCGACGGCTTCAGGCGACGCTTTCGTGAACTCGGGCGGGAGACGGATTCGAGCACGTATCGGAAGGCGCTCGTCGACGCGACGCGCTCGTACGTCTCGATGAGCGACCCCGCAGCGGACTGATACCCGCACTCCTGCGGACTCGGCCGGTCACGTGCGTTCGGACGGCGTCGTGTGACGCTCAGCGGAGACGACGCGCCGAGCGGAGACGAGCGAGAGCGTCGCACCCCCGAGCAGGAAGAACCCGCCGAGCAACGCCACGGTTTCGAGCGGACCGGTGAGATCGGCGACGTACCCCGCAACTGGCTTCAACGGGGCACGAACGACCGCATAACACATCGACATCGCACTCAGGACGGTTGCGCGTCCGGTCGACCCGATTCGATCGTTGACGTACGTGGTGACCAGCGGCTTCGATAGCGCAGCGGCCCCTTTCAGAAACACGAACGCCGGAATTGCAAGCAGCGGGAGAACCGCCGGCGCGACAAGCGCCACTGCGACGGCGACGGGTACCCACACAAGCACTGCACGAATTCCGACGAGTTCACGAACGCGGGCCGCGCTATCGCTCGCGATCGCGCTGACGACGGCAAAGCAAGCATAGAGCACGCCCAGGAGTGCGGGCTCTGGGAGTCCAGTCGCCCCAATCGCTGTGCCAGCGCCCGTCCCGCCGCCCGCGCTCGCACCCATCGCTGCCATCGAATCGAGTACCCGACCGAGTACAGCCTCCGCAATCGGCTGGATGAAGGTATCCGCCGCGTTGACGACGGCGAAAAACAGCGCGATGAAGGCGACGAACGGGCGCAACGACCCCGAAAGCAGGTCCGTCCGGATGATCGACAGCGACTCGCGAACGCCGACCCGATCCGTCGCAATCGTCTCACCAGCACCGCGTGTGTTCTGCGGAAGCGAAAGAACGATGCCGATCCCGCAGGCGTGCAACGCCGCCGATGCGACGAACGGATACGTCGGATGGGCGACGTAGAGCAGTCCGCCGGCGATCATCGTAACCGCCGACGTGTACTCGTAGATCGCCCCGCCGCGACCACGCACGCGAGTGAACTCGTCGTAGTCGCCGTTGCCGTCGTTGTCGCCGTTGCGCAGGTCCGTCGCGAGCGTCTCGTACAACCAGGCGTCGGCGGTTCCCGATTGAAACGCGATCGAAACGGCCCACAGCGAGTAGAGGACGACGAACTGCCAGTACGCATCGGCGACGACGAATCCGACGACTGATGCGGTCATCGACGTCATTCCGAGCGCGAGGGCGTTCCGACGGCCGATTCGGTCGGCAACGTAGCCGGTCGGAACCTCGAGAAGGACGATGAGAACGGCGGAGATAGCGCTCAATAGCCCGATCCGGGTAAACGAGAGGTCGTTCCAGAGCAAAAAGAGCGTGAAGACCGGCCAGATGAATCCGACCGAGTCGGTCGCTTGGTAGCCGTAGTACGTCAGAATCGTCGTGTTCGGAAGACGATCGGCGGGGGACAGCACTATGCTATCGTCGCGTGGCGTCCCGTTTAGTCGTTCCCTGATCGCAGTTTATGTAAACAATCATACATATTTGCTAATAGAGTAGTTATTCAGAGGAGAACTGCGCTGCTCGAGTTCAGTTGTGACTGCGAGCGGTGACGAAATCGGCGGAGGAGAAAGACTCGATCGGCGTTAGCGAGCGGCCGCCGCGACGCGCTCTTTTTCCTCTTTCTGACTGACCGCGTAGGTCTGGACGTCGTAGTTCGCTGCGCCGGTGAGTTGAGAGGCGATTGCCTCAGGGACCGACGTGGACGACTTGAACGAGTCGTTGTGGACGCCCTCGGCGAGGAACTTCAGCGCCTGATCGACGCGGCGCTGGGGCGCGACGTCGACGGCCTTCGGGACCGAGATGCCACCGTACTTCAGGCGGACGGTCTCCTCGCGCGGCGCTGCGTTCTCGACGGCCGTCACGAGAATCTGGATCGGATTCTCCTCGGTGCGCTCGTGGATGAGATCGAACGCCTCGCGGACGTAACTGAGCGTCTTTTGTTTCTTACCCGTGTTCTCCTCGGTCTGCATGAGGCGGTTGATAAAGCGCTCGACGATGGAGATCTGGGACTTCTGGAACTGCTTGCTGGCGTGGCGACCGGCGGTGTGTGCGACCGGTGTCACCGTGATGTAGCGCTCGGTCGAGGGGTCCTCGTAGGCGATTTCGTCGATTTCCCACGTGCCAAAGAGCTGTGCACCGACATCTGCACCGCCTGCTGGGGCGTCCGGGTCCGGTTGATCTTCTGCCGCCATGGTTATCGCACCGGTTTCTCCGCGTTTCCGCGAACGAGTTCTTTCAGTGCGACGCCGTTGACCTTGTCGACCTTGTAGTTGACGCCGGAGAGGTCACCCATTGCACGACCCTTTGCCCCGCCGATACCGGCGATGGTAACTTCGTCGTGCTCGTCGATGAACGAAATTGCGCCGTCACCGGGACAGAACGCGGTGACTTGCTTGCCGTTCTTGATCAGCTGCACGCGGACGCACTTTCGGATCGCCGAGTTGGGCTGCTTGGCTTCGATGCCGACCTTTTCGAGTACGATACCTCGTGCCTGTGGCGCTCCCTCGAGAGGGTCGGACTTCTCGCGAAGTCCGCGAGCGCGGCGCGCGTAGTCAGAGTCGGACCACCGCTGATTCTGGCGGTCCTTCTTGAGCTTACGCGCGGCGTACTTGCCGTTTGCCATAGTGTCCGTCGCTATCCGACGAAGACACTTAAGCATCCCTGTTTCGATCCGCCGTTACGCCACGAGAGCGCTCGATGTACCCCGCTCGCCGGATCTGAGCGTGTTTCGTGAACTCGAGTTATCGCTCGAGCGTCGATTAGCGGGCCTCGGCAGACTGGAGGTTCCCGAACGGCACCGGGCGTCCGTGCCAGACCGCGGTCGATGTGAGTGAAGTGACAGCCGTTCCCGTAAATTCTTAGTTAGTGATGGTTCTACGGATATGAATAAAATCGTATGAGTAACGAGAAGCTATTAGTTAGGCGGGTCACATTCTGCAACCAGCATGACACTCAATACAGTACTTCTCGCCAATTCCTGGATTCAGCGACTTCTCGGTTCTAGTGACAGTAGCTCACGATCAGATGATGAACTGCCGACGGTGCACGATCGAATCGGGTACGAGGGATCACTCGAGGACGCGGAGGTGATCGGCCGGAGTCCGCAGTCGTATATCGCTGCCGGCGAATCGGTTTCGACGTTCGTGGGCAAACAGGTGACTACCAAACTCGCCCAGCACGGCCTTGAGGACATCGAAGGCGAGGAGTGGTACTCACTCAAAATCCCGCTCGCCGCCCTGTACGATATGCGCGATGAGTACGGCGATGTCAGGATGCGGAATATGGGTCGAAACGTCCCCGAACACGTCGAATTCCCGCCAGAACTGTCCAAAGTCGAGAACGCGCTACCGGGGATCAATCAGGCGTATACTCAGAACCACCGCGGTTCGGAGATCGGGTCCTACGAGTTCGAGCAAGCGGGATCGAACGAGGGAGTGATGATCTGTGAGAACCCCTATCCGTGCGAGTTCGACAAGGGGCTTATCAAGGGCGTTGCGAAGAAATTTGCCGACAGCCACGTCACGGTTGAGGAGGTCGGCGATCAGTGTCGGTCGGAGGGCGGCCAGCACTGTGAGTACCGCGTCGAGTGGATCTAACCGATTACGGATTTTCGAATTCGAATTCGAATTCGACGTCAGTACGGATACTCGCGCGGCTCGCGCTGGATCGAGATCCACTTTAGCGTCGTCAAGGTATCCATGATCCACTCGTCGTTGTACCGGCCCATGCCCGACGCACCGACGCCGCCGAACGCGACGTGGGGTTCGTCGTTCAGCGGCTGGTCGTTGATGTGAACCATTCCTGTCTCTAACGCGTCGGCCACGTCGCGCGCCCGGGCGACATCAGTTGAGTGAACCGATCCCGACAGCCCGTAGTCGGTGCCGTTGGCGATACGGATCGCCTCCTCGTCGGTCTCGAACGGGATAACCGGGGCGACTGGACCGAAGTGCTCGTTGCAGGCGGCCGGCATATCGGCCGTGACATCCGAGAGCACCGTGGGTTCGATGAACAATCCGTCGTGGTTACCGCCGGCCTCGACCGTCGCGCCACGTGCGATTGACTCCTCGAGGAATCCGACGATTTTGTCGCGCTGGCTCTCGTTGATGACCGGGCCGACGAGCGTCCCCTCTTCGCGCGGATCGCCGATAGGGAGCTGTTCGGTTCGGTCTGCAAGCCCTGCGACGTACTCGTCGTACAGCGACTCGTGGACCAGATGGCGGTTGATCGAGATACACTCCTGGCCCTGGTGAGTGAACGAACCGAACGCGCCAGCGTCGACCGCACGCTCTACGTCGGCGTCTTCGAGCACGATGTGCGCGTTGTTGCCGCCCAGTTCTAGCGCCGGTTCCGTGTACGAGCCGACGGCGCGCTGTCCGACGCCGCGACCAACTTCCGAGGACCCGGTAAACGCCATCACCGATGGGACCGAGTGACCCGAGAAGTGGTCGCCGATCTCGTGGCCGTAGCCGGGGACGACGTTCAGGACGCCCGCCGGCAGGCCGGCCTCCTCGAAGACCTTCGCGAGCACGAGGCCGCCCGTCAACGGGGTGTGTTCGTCTGGCTTTAGCACGACGCTGTTGCCCAGCGCGATAGCCGGTGCGACGACCCGACTGGAGAGATACAGCGGAAAGTTCCACGGCGTGATGACGCCGACGACGCCGGCGGGTTCGCGCACGAGCAGGTTCTCCTTGCCCGGCGTCACCGACTCCTTGCGGCGGCCGCCGTCGCGCATCGCCAGTCCGGACCCGACCTCCATCGTCCCCTGGGCAAGTTGCGTCTCGAAGTCGGCCTTCAGCTGGACACCACCGCACTCGACCGCAAACAGTGTTGCAAGGTCCTCGGCGTACTCACCCAGCAGCGCACAGGCATCCGCAACGATTCCGGCACGTTCCTGCGGCGGTCGCTTCGCCCACGCTTCCTGGGCCTCGTCCGCGATCGCGTACGCCTCGTCGACATCGTCCACGGTACTCGAAGGAACCCTCGTCAGGGTTGTCCGCGTCGCGGGATTTTCGACTTCGATCAGGTCTCGGTCACCGGCCGGAACCCAGTCTCCGTCGAGATACAGCGCGTTCCATCCGTCCTCCGGCGCGATATCGAGTTCATCTATAACACTCTCTTCGGCAGGGAAATCGTTCGTGCCCGGCATACGAACTTCGTCTCAGTGAATACTGTTTATTGTTTTGGTTATGATACTCATAGCCAAAAACTACTTGTATAGGCCTATACAGCAATGACTATCACCGAAAGAGATACGTACGTATTATTAAGTATCGTCGACTAAACAGCCGAATCGGAACCGAAGAGTTCGATGTCAAACCAGCCGCTTGCGTCTGGTGGCTCGGCCACTCGTTTCGTTCACTGTCACTGAACGGGTCACCCGCGAGTTCAACAGGGACAGTTCAACAGGGGGACTTTAACAGGAACAGTTCAACAGAGAAGGCAGATATCGAAGCGACCGGAGCCGCTCAAATAAGCTGTACGTCGTCGATCCCGCAGTGTCGATCAGCGAGCCGACGAACGGTCTCGATCGTGCGACCGTTCGACCCGATCGCAACGCCGCGGTCGGAATCGGCGACTTCGACGTAGGCGACCGTATCGTTGTTCTCGCTGATCGTCACGTTGTACACCGCTGCGGGTGCAAACGCGTTCGCGACGAACGCCTCCGGATCGTCGGCGTTTTCGACGAGCCGAACCGGCAGGCCGATACGCTCCTGAAACTGCGTTACCGTCCGTCCGTCGGGCCCGATCGCCTCGCCCAACTGACCGCTCGCGACGACGATCGTCAACTGAACTCGTGCGCCGCCAGCCTCGGTGTCGATAATGCAGTCGATACCGTCTGCACCCGTCACCTCCTCGAACGTCTCGAGATACTGCCGGGCGTCGTCGTCGAGGGTTACCGCCATCGATCAGTCTGCTTGGCCGCCGGTTCCGGGATTGATCGATCCCATCCGCAGGTCGACGTCGCCGGTCCCGAGTTTGATCGGTTTGCCGACGATGACGTTCTCCGCGACACCGTCGAGTTCATCGATCTCGCCGTGGATCGCTGCGTTCAGCAAGTGATTAACCGTCACCTCGAACGCCGCCCGCGCGAGGACGGAGTCTTTCGATCCAGAGATGCCGTGGCGGCCGATCGACTCGATCTCGCCACGATTGGTCATGATGTCCGCGACGAGCATCAGGTGACGAACGTTCACGTCGTCGAGGCCCTGCTCTGCGAGCGTGTTGTTCGTCTCCTCGATAATGGCCTCGCGGGCGGCCTCGATACCGAGGTTGCGGTGGATCTCGTGGATGTTGTTACACGTCGTCCGCGAGGCGTCGACGCCGTCGATCTCGAGCACGTCGCCGAAGGCAGACCCCTCGGTGTAGAGGACGAACTGCTCGCCGCCGTCGTCCAATTCCTCGCGACGGATGACAACGCGAGAGACCTCCTCGATCCCTTTGAACGTAATATCTCGCAGTTCCTCGACGAGTTGGAGCAAGTCACGGTAGGACGGTTCCTCCGGACCGAACTCGATTTCGGTACCGTTCTGAATCGCCTTCACGCCGAGGTTATCCTCGATGATTTCAGCGACCTCGTCGGGCGTGATCAGGCGCTCTTCGAGCGTCTCCTCGTTGAGCGAAATCTGAACGCGCATATCGGCAACGTTCGTCGACACGTCACCCAAGGCGAGGATCTTCGTCGCCTCGATATTCCAGACGACTTCGTGGGCCTTCTCGCGTTCGGTCGCATATTCATTCTCGAGATATACCGTCATCATCGGCGTATCCGGCGTCTTCCGAGCGTCGACGAGTTCGATCAGTCGCGGCAGCCCCTGGGTCACGTCGATCTCTGCGACTCCCGCGTAGTGGAACGTGTTCATCGTGAGCTGCGTCCCCGGCTCCCCGATCGACTGTGCGGAGACGGTTCCGACGGGTTCGAGCGGTTCGACGCGGGTGTCGATGTAGCGTGCCTCGACCGCCTTCGCGAGTTCGTCCGCATCTTCGACGGTCGCGTCGCCGCGGTCCTCCAGGGTTGCATAGACCTCATCCTTGAGCCGCCGGGGGAGAGTGGTGTCCTCAACAATGGCGATCGTGTCGTCGTCGACGGCGTAGTCGACCTCAGTCATCCGAAGGCACCTCCGTTTCCTCGGCAAAGCGAGTATCCGCGTGCTCGGAGAGGTTCGTCGGCTGGCGCGTCATGCCGAGGAACTCCTCTTTCTCGGCCTCGGAGGCGAACTCCGAGTCCAGGACGCGATCCGCGATCTGGGCGACCTCGATATCGTTGTCGTCGTCCGAGGAAACCTTGACCGGCGAGGTTCCGTCCTCGCCGAACTCGAACTGGACGATCGTATCGCTCGTGTCCCGAACCGTACCGTCGTACTGCGCTTCGAGTTCGGAGAGCGCGTTGATCAGCCGCCGCTGCAGGTAGCCCGACTTCGAGGTCCGGACTGCCGTGTCGACCAGGCCCTCGCGGCCACCCATCGCGTGGAAGAAGAACTCTCGCGGCGTCAGACCGCTGGTGTAGGAGTTCTCGACGAAGCCGTGTGCCTCCGCGGAGAGGTCGTTCGGCTGATAGTGGCTGAGGGTACGATCCTCGTAACCCCGGTTGATCCGCTCGCCGCGAACCGCCTGCTGGCCGACGGCACCGGCCATCTGGGTCAGGTTGAGCATCGACCCACGCGCGCCCGAGTTCGCCATGACGACCGCCGGATTCTCGTCGGAGAAGTGCTCGTCGGCGATGTTCCCGGCGTTGTCGCGGGCCCGCGAAAGCGTCTGCATGATCTTCATCTCGAGGGTTTCATCGAGCGTCCGGCCCGGCAGCGATTCGAGTTCACCGCGCTCGTAGGCCTCGATGAGTTCCTCGACGCGATCGTTCGCGTCCTCGATCGTCTCGTCGATGCGCTCCTGTGCCGCCTCCGGGATCGTCTCGTCGTCGATGCCGATCGAGAACCCGAAGTGCATGATCGCACGCATCGCCAGCGTCGAGACCTCGTTGATGAAGATCCGCGAGCGCGTGTTGCCGTAGACCTTCGTAATGGTGTCGACGATCTCGCCGCCGAACTCGCCGACCTCGTCCTCGGCGATCGTTCCCTCGATCAACTGGCCCTCCTCGATGACGACTTCGTCGCCGACCGTGCCGGTGAACTCGAGGTTCAGGTCGTCCGGCAGGAGTTCGGAGAAGACGTCGTAGCCGGTCCAGAACGGCTCGCCGGCGTCGTCGATGCCGCTCGGTTCGGGCAGTTCGTCGATCCGAGTCGCACGCAGCAGGTCGAGCGCCTGCGTCTCGTTGAACCGCGGATTGTCGTGGGTCAGGAGGTACATCCCACTGATGTGGTCCTGAATGGCCCCGATGATGTTCTCCCCGAACCGCGGCGAGAGAATCTGCTCCTGAACTCGCATGAGCACGCGGGCCTCTGCACGAGCTTCCTCGTTTTGCAGCGCGTGCATGTTCATCTCGTCGCCGTCGAAGTCGGCGTTGTACGGCGGGCAGACGACGGTGTTCAGCCGGAACGTCTTGTACGGCATAACCACGACCTCGTGGGCCATAATCGACATCCGGTGGAGCGACGGCTGGCGGTTGAAGATGACGATGTCGCCGTCGACCATGTGACGGTTGACCTCCCAGCCGGCCTGGACTTTCTCCGCGAGTTGCTCGCAGTTCTTCTCGGTGACCTTCAGTCGGCGACCGTCGGGTCGGCGGACGTAGTTCGCGCCGGGGTGGGCCTCGGGCCCGTTGGAGACGTAGCGACGAGCCTCCTCCAGGTTTCGCTCCGTGACGTTCATCGTCTGGGTCATCTCCTTTGCGACCCGGTCCGGAACGCCGACCTCGTTCAGGCTAAGGGTCGGGTCCGGCGAGATGACGGTCCGTGCGGAGAAGTTCACACGCTTCCCGGACAGCGAGCCGCGGAAGCGCCCTTCCTTGCCCTTCAGGCGCTGCGAGAGCGTCTTGAGCGGCCGACCGGAGCGGTGGCGAGCCGGCGGCGTCCCCGAAATCTCGTTGTCCATGAAGGTGGTGACGTGGTACTGCAGCAGTTCCCAGAGGTCCTCGATGATCAGCTGTGGCGCGCCGGCCTCACGATTCTCCATGAACCGCTGGTTGATCCGGATGATGTCGACCAGTTTGTGCGTGAGGTCGTCCTCACTTCGCTGGCCGTTGTCGAGCGTGATCGACGGTCGCGCCGTCACCGGTGGGACGGGGAGGACGGTGAGGATCATCCACTCCGGGCGCGAGCGCTCGGCATCGATGCCGAGCACTTCGATGTCCTCGTCCGGAATGGCCTCGAACCAGTCCCGGATGTCGCTCGGCATCAGCTTGTTCGTGTCCTCTTCCGTGAGGTCGATATCCAGCGCCTTCTCGATCGCTTTGCGCTGATTCTCGCGCGGACGGAACGATCCCGAGAGGATCTCGTTGATCCGCGAGAGTTCAATGTCGGTCTCCTCGGCGAGTTCGTCCGGCGAGGTTCGCTCGATGCCTTCCTCCTCGTCGCCCTGCATCGCGCCGGCGATCCGCTGGGAGTACTCGCTGGTGAGGACCTGCTGGACCTCGTAGTAGGTGGTCGGCTTCTCGTGGTCGATATCGTACTGGATCTCGCCGCAGAACGGACAGCGATCCTTCTTTCGGGCCTGCCGAATCGCGGCCTTCGTCACGTCGTTTAAGTCCCGCCCGAGCTTTCGCGATTCGTCGATCTGGTCGCGGAACTCGCCGCGTTCGTCTTCGGTCAACAGCAGGCGCGAACACTCACGACAGGTCCCGCGCAGGAGCCGGCGAATGAGCTTCGTGAAGCCGACGTGGATGACCGGCGCGGCGAGTTCGATGTGGCCGAAGTGTCCGTTACACGACCCCGAGTGCTTCCCGCAGGTCTTGCACTCCAGTCCGGGGTCGATCACGCCGAGCCGTGGATCCATCAGCCCCATGTCGATGGGGAAGCCGTCGTCGTCGTAGGTGTCGGCGGTGATGATCTTCGTCGCGCTCATCTCCCGGTACTCCTCGGGCTCCATCAGCCCGAAGTTGATCGATCCGATATCTTTTGGTGTACTGTTTCGCATTGTTTTAGACAGCGTCTGCCAGTTCCAGTCGCGGTGCGATTCCCAGCGCCTTCATCTCGTCCAACAGGAGCTTGAACGCGTAACTCATCTCGATTTCGTGGATGTCCGTCTCCTCGCCGCAGTTCGGACAGTAGACGCGTCGTTGCTCGACGTTCTCGACCGCACTCATCCCACACTGCCCACAGATGTTGATGAACTCGCGGTCGGACTCGTCCAGGAGTCGTTCCTTGAGCGTCATCGCGGCACCGTGGCCGATGAAGACGTCGCGTTCCATCTCCCCGATACGGAGGCCACCCTCGCGGGCCCGCCCTTCGGTCGGTTGGCGGGTCAGCACCTGCACCGGCCCGCGCGAACGGGCGTGCAGCTTGTTCGAGACCATGTGATAGAGTTTCTGATAGAAAATGATCCCGACGAAGATCTCGGCTTCGATTTTTTCGCCCGTCACGCCGGAGTACATCGTCTCCTTCCCGGCGGAGTTAAAGCCGGCATCCTCAAGCCCGTCGCGGAGTTCGGACTCGTCTTCGCCGAGGAAGGGCGTCCCGTCGACGCGCCGTCCTTCCATCGCACCGAGTTTCCCCCCGATCATCTCGAGGATGTGCCCGACCGTCATCCGCGACGGCAGCGCGTGCGGGTTGACGATCAGGTCCGGCACGACGCCGTTCTCGGTAAAGGGCATGTCCTCCTGGGGTGCGAGGTGGCCGACGACGCCCTTCTGTCCGTGGCGGGATGCGAACTTGTCCCCGAGTTCGGGAATGCGCTCGTCGCGCACGGAAACCTTCGAGAGTTTCGAGCCGTCCTCGCCTTCCATCAGCGTGACGGTGTCGACGACGCCCGACTCGCCCGAGCGCATGGTAACGGAGGTCTCACGGCGCTTCTGCGGCGAGAGGCCGCCCATGTCGTCCGGCTCCTCGAGGAATCGCGGCGGGCTCGTCTTGCCGAGCAAGACGCTGTTCTCGTCGACGTCCGTCTCGGGGTTGACGAGGCCGTCTTCGTCCAGGTGCGCGTAGGCGTCCTCACCGCGCGCGCCGCGGACGTCCTGGGAGGGGACCTCGAAGCGGTCCTCCTGGCCGCCCGGGTATCGGCGTTCCTCGCCCTCGTAGGTCCGGAAGAAGTGCGATCGGGCGAGTGCGCGCTCGACCGAGGCCTTGTTCATGACGAGTGCGTCCTCGATGTTGAACCCCTCGTAGCTCATCACGGCGACGACGAAGTTCTGGGCCGCGGGTCGGTCGTCGAAGCCGATCTGCTCGGTCGTCTGAGTCTTGACCATCGAGAGCTGCGGATAGTGCAGCAGGTGCTGGCGCGTGTCCGGCCGAATTCGGTAGTTGGCCGAGGGCAGCCCCAGCGACTGCTTGACCATCCCCGCCCCCATCGTAATTCGCGGTGACGCGTTGTGCTCCGGGTACGGAATCATCCCCGCACCGATCCCGAAGATGAGCTGCGGGTCGATCTCGAGGTGGGTATGCTCCTCGTTCAGGTCGTCCTCGTCGACGGCGACGTAGATGTCCTCTTCCTCCTCGGCGTCGATGAACTCGATGTAGCCGTGATCGACGAGATCCTCGAACTCGAGTTCGTCGTTCTGGAGGGCTTGGATCTCCTGGTCGGAGATGCGTGGTTCGCCGTCTTCGACGACGAGCAGCGGGCGGCGAGCGCGTCCCGCATCGGCGTTGACGATCACTTCGCGGGTACGTTCTTTGACCGAGACGTTGACCATCTCGCTGACGTCGCCGATTCGTCGTGCTTCGCGGATCTGTGCTGCAAGCTCGTGCGGGTTCGGGTGCGTTCCCACCAGCGACCCGTTGACGTAGACCTTGGCGTCTCGTTGTTGGCTGCTCATGATTTATTAGTCGTCTGCCGGTGATGTCGTTCGTTCGATGCCTTCGAGACCGGGAATCCCTTCGACCCCCATCGAGGCGAGTTCACGTTTGAGCGATTGCTCGTCCTCGATGTTCTGAGAGAGTTCCATCGCCTGCGCGAAGTTCTTGACCAGTCCACAGTTCGGTCCTTCCGGCGTCTCGGAAGGACAGATGCGTCCCCACTGGGTTGCGTGGAGGTCTCGCGCTTCGAAGTGCGGCTGGCTGCGCGAAAGCGGACTGCGCAGGCGACGAAGGTGCGAGAGAACCCCCATGAAGTCGGTTCGGTCCACCAGTTGGGAGACGCCCGAGCGGCCGCCGACCCAGTTCCCCGTCGCGATCGGGTGCTCCAGGCGTTCGGTGAGTACGTCCGAGCGGACGACCGTCGAGACAGACAGGTTCCGGTTTCGCATGTTGGCGCGCTCGAGCTGGTACTTCACGTCGCGTGCGAGCTTGTTCAGCGCCGTCCGGAACAGGTCTTTCATCAGGTCGCCGGAGACCTTCAGCCGCTTGTTGGCGTAGTGGTCCTTGTCGTCTGCCTCGCGACGGTTGAGCGCGAGTTCGAAGCAGGCCTCGGCCATCCGGCAGAGGTAGTGGGCTTTGTTGATTCGGACGTCTTCTTCCTCGACGCCGTCCTCGTGGAGGTGCGGCAGGAGATAGCGGTCGATAACGTAGTTCGCTCGTTTGAGCTGGTAGTTCTTGCCCTGGCCGGAGGCGACGCGTTTCCCGAGTTCTTCGATGGCACCCTCCTCGGTCTGGACGTCCGCCTCCTCCAGATTTTCGAGCATGTACTTGACGACCTCGGGGTCGTTCGAGACCTTGTGGACGATCTCTTCGTCCGATTCGAGGCCGAGGGCCCGCACGAGCGTCACGAAGTTGATAGAGCCGGAGACGGAGGGGAAGCTCACCTCGAGCAGGCCGTCGCGAGTTCGCTCACAGAGAACGAGCGCTCGGTAGCCACGGCGCTGGGAGAAGGTCTTTGCGACCTGGATCTCGTCGCCGTACTTGGTGTCGTATTCGGCGAGGATCTTGTTCGGCGCGAGGTCCTCGCTGGTCATCAGCACGCGCTCGGAGCCGTTGACGATGAAATAGCCCCCCGGGTCCGCCGGATCTTCGCCGATCTCGATCAGTTCCTCGTCCGAGAAGCCGGCGATGTTACACTTATCGGAGCCGACCATGATCGGCATCCGACCGATCTTCGTCTCCGTGGAGTCGACGACTCGCTGGTCGCCTTCTTCGCCCTTGACGATCGACATCTCCATGAAGACCGGTGCGGAGTACGTGATGTTTCGGAGGCGGGCCTCCTGTGGGTAGAGGAGTTCCTCGGAGCCGTCGGCCTCCCGAACGCGGGGCGTGACGACACGCACGTCGCCAAGCTCGACGTGGACCGGTTCTTCGCCTTCCTTGTCGCCGATATCCGTATCGATGGTTTCCTTCTCGTCGACGACCTCCTGCATCCCCCGGTTGAGGAAGGAGTTGAACGAGCGGTAGTGATGTTCTGCGAGCCGTTCCCTCGAGAAGTATTCGCGTGAGATGTCCCGTCGTTTCTCGCGGTTGAGTTCTATTGCCATTTATTCCACCACAAGTCGGTATACGACTGCCTGATCGGTTGTGCGTGAGTCGCGGACGATCTTGATGACGTCGCCGAGCTCCGCCTCGTCCGGGATCGCGGGATCGGTCCGTTTGATTTTCGGCAGATCTGTGCGGTCGATGTCGTACTCGGAAAGGACCTCCTCGAGCGTCTCCTCCTCGAGGATGGAGTGGTCCGGCACGAGTTCGTGTTGGCTTACGTCTACCATGTATTGATGTGCGTGTGCGCTATTGGGAGAGAAGCGGCTGTCACGAGATACTACAGCCACGTAGCGGCGGCAGGCATTTAACGGTTTCTAACTCGACTCAGAAGCGTCGCTGTTCGACCGGGCGGACCTGACCGGAGTAACCGATCACACTCGTGAATAGCCGATTCTCAGTTAAATTCCTTGTGGGTCGTGTGAGGGACCCACACAATAATCGAAAGTCGCGGATAGTTGTGTCCCGATTTCCCGTACCACGGCGCGTTCAATTGGAAACCCTTAATACTCTCACCGGGAAATCAAGAGTTGCAAGCCCGGGTGGTGTAGTGGCCCATCATACGACCCTGTCACGGTCGTGACGCGGGTTCAAATCCCGCCTCGGNCCGGGTGGTGTAGTGGCCCATCATACGACCCTGTCACGGTCGTGACGCGGGTTCAAATCCCGCCTCGGGCGTCTTCTTCGATATTAACTCAGTAAGCGATCGATACAGTCGCGTCACAAACACACTGAATTGAAGCGCGACAGAATCGGAATTTGAACACAAAGCGTCGTATGCCCGAATCAGTCGAACAGCGACCGCAGCCCGGAACGTTTCTGTCGGGTTCAACTCTTGCTTTGGGCGTCTTCTTCCGCAAACGAATTCGACGAGAGGACAAGATATCCAACAGTTGGCGACAGTCTCGCGACGATGATGGCTCACGCCTTCGTCCGGGCCGACCGGCACCAGTCTGTGACAACCAAGTCGCGTGAACTCGTTTTGGGGACCTGACTATTTCTCCGGCCAATTGGACTTTGGTGGCGGAGACCACGGTCACGTGTACGAGATAGAGTTCACCAGCGGCGAGTTCGTACCTGTTCGTATTAGCACATGATAACGAGTCCAGAACAAAACCCTTAATACTCTCACCGGGAAATCAAGAGTTGCAAGCCCGGGTGGTGTAGTGGCCCATCATACGACCCTGTCACGGTCGTGACGCGGGTTCAAATCCCGCCTCGGNAAGCCCGGGTGGTGTAGTGGCCCATCATACGACCCTGTCACGGTCGTGACGCGGGTTCAAATCCCGCCTCGGGCGTCTTCTTCGATATTAACTTCGTAAGCAATGCTATCATGATTTCTCTTAAAGGCTGATTTTATCAGGGAGTCGAGGAGGACACCATCCGCGAGTTATTATGTGAAGACTCGTCCATATATTATAGCGGTTATGAGTACCAAACAAACAGGAGATGAAACAGAAGCGAAGGTCATGAGTTGGTTGATTGCAGCGGGATATACGGTCTCGGTGCCGTTCGGGGACAACGAAAAGTATGATCTCGTACTGGACACTGGCGCTGAACTGGTCCGAGTACAGTGTAAAACCGGGTGGCGAGAAGAGGACGGCGCAGTCCTCCGATTCAAGACCACCAGTAAGACGACGGTCGACGGGACTGTGACGAGGGTTGATTACGGCGAGACGATCAATGCGTTTGCTGTCCGCTGTCCGGTGACAGATAAATTGTACTGGGTCCCGGTCGAGGAGGCCGGATCGAAAAGCACATATTTGCGGCTCAAGTCCCCTAAAATCGACCATCCGAGCGTGAATTTGGCCGCTGAATATCGCTTCGATGAAGTGCTGTAGTGACTGTGAGCACCGATACTAGAGACCTATTATATAGCCAGTGAACCAGTATGTCGGTAGCAGGTGAACACATCGAGCACTGGAAGGATAATTTTTAGTACACATTAGTCAGTTATAGCAGTAGTTACCGCTCCACGATCGCGTGATTCGTGGAAAGCGGATGAGAACGCAAGCTACCGCCCCGATTATGTCACAGTCGATCACCGTCCTCGTCGTCGACAACGAGCCAGGATTCGCCGACCTCGCCGGAGAGATGCTCGAACGCGAACGATCTGAACTCGTCGTCGAGGCAGCAACGAGCGGGGAGGAGGCGCTCGAGTTCATCGAGCGACGCGATGTCGACTGTATCGTCAGCGATTACGAGATGCCGGATTTGACGGGGCTGGAGCTGCTCGAACGCGTTCGAGAGGACGATCCGGAGGTTCCGTTTGTGCTCTTCACGGGACGAGGGTCGGAGGCGGTTGCGAGCGAGGCGATCGACGCGGGAGTGACCCAGTATTTGCAAAAGGGGACGGGGCAGGAGCAGTATGCGTTGCTCGCGAATCAGATTACGAACGCGGTCGCCCAGTATCGAGCGGAGACGGAGTTGCGCGAGAGCGAGCGCCGTTACGAGCGGACGGTGACGACGCTCCACGAGACGACGCGGGAGTTGATGCGGGCCGAAACGAAGGCGGGAATTTACGAGACGGCGGTCGAGACGGCGGCGGAGATGGGAGGTGTGGTCGCTGCTGCGGCGTACGCGTTCGAGTCGACGGCGCGGATGCTCGACCACGTCGTATCGGCGTCGGCCGAGGAGGTGTGCGGGGTTGTCGATTCCGAAATCGAAGCCGCGCGCGAAGACGGCCTCGTCTGGGAAGCGTTCTCGGCGGGGACGACGACCCGGTACGAGGCGTGTACGCGGCCGGGTGGGATTTTGAAGACCGAGCTGGTTCAGCGAAGCGAAATCGTCGTTCCGCTCGGCTCGCACGGAGCGTTAGTTGCGGGGACGGACGCGGAGTCGTTCGACGAGACGACGGCCGAGGTCGTCGAGATACTGGCGGCGAATACCGAAGCGGCGCTCGATCGGGCGGAACGCGAACAGTTGCTCCGCGAGCACGACCGGACGTTGACACGTCAGAACGAGGAGTTGACGCGGCTCAACCACATCAACGAGATCATCCGTGAGATCAACCACGGAGTCGCACAGGCCTCGACGCGCAGCGGGATCGAATCGACCGTCTGTGAACGGCTTGCCGACACCGACCGCTACCGGTTCGCCTGGATCGCAAGCGACGACCCACCGGTGCCGACGGCCTGGACCGGCGTCGATGCGGCGTACATGGATCGCATTCGGGAGGCGAGCGATCAGGCTCCAGAAGTGGCGCTGATCCGGCAGACGCTCGCGACCGAACAACCCTGTGTCGTTCGCGACGTACTCGATGCCGAGCCCTGGGAACAACGGCGAGCGGAGGCGCTGACTTACGGCTTCCAACGTGTCCTCGCCGTACCACTCACGGACGGCGAGCGCGAGTTCGGCGCGCTGCTGGTCCATATCGGCGGCGGCGACGAGATCGGCGACGCCGAGCGCGAGGTGCTTGCCGAACTCGGCGAAACCATCGGCCATGCGATTCACTCGGTCGAACGAACGCGAGCGATGCTTACGGACAGCCGACTCGAACTCGAACTCGAGTGTCGAGACCCCCGATTGCTCTTCAATCGACTGACGACCCGTATCGACGAACCGCTCACCGTCGCGGGCGTGATCGACCGACCGAACGACGAGTTCGTCTGTTTCGTGAGTGCGCCGTCGTCGGTGGACCTCCGCCCAGTTGCGGACGAATGGGCAGTAATCGAGACCTGTTCGGTCGTCTCGGACGGCGACGACGAGACGCTCTTCGAGGTGACGGGATCGACGACGCCGCTTATCGACGTACTGCGGACGTACGACGTGACGGTTCGGACTGCGGTCGCCGAGGCGGGGACCTCGACGCTCGTCTTGGAGGTGCCAAAGCAGGTCGAAGCGCGCACGCTGTTCGAGGCGATCAGCGAACGCTACCCGGACACCGAACTCGAGGCGCGACGCGAGACGGCGAGTGCGCGGTCGGCCCAGCAACTGGACACCCACCTCGAAGAGGAGTTGACCGACAGGCAGTACGAGGCGTTACAGGCGGCACACTACAGCGGCTTTTTCGAGTGGCCCCGGGAGAGTACTGGCGAGGACCTCGCAGGGGTGCTCGACGTCTCTTCGCCGACGTATCAGTACCACCTTCGGGCTGCGGAGCGAAAGCTCGTCGCGCTGGCGCTTGGTCGGTCATCTAAATAATTAGTATGTCTATGAAGGGGCACCTACATAGCTAGAAACCATACTTAACCACCAGCCAATCGTACCGACAAGTGGCGATCTGCGAAGGCTGTCGCCACCCCCCTAATCCCCCACCCCCCCACTTTCCGTAATTCCGTCTCACCGTAACGCAGTGACACTATAACGAACACCGGTGAGTCAGTACTGTGCCGATCGTTCCTGCTGGAGAACACAACAGTGTCAGTGGTCGACCGCGCGATCCCACTCGATCCAGTCCTGTTCCCAGCCTCGTCTGGACTCGGCGCGCCGACGGGCGTGTTCGCGGTCCTCACGAGCCATCCGATTTCGTTCGATAGCGCCGAGTTGCTCGCCGTCGACGAGGAGCGGATTGAACGAAACCGGGCCTCGCTCGGAGCGTGACCCATCAGCCGAGACGGCGACGAGTCGCTGTTGTTGGGTGCCCTGTGGAACGACCAGCCGACCACTTGCGGCTAGTTGCTCGACTACGGCACGCGGAGGCGAGACGACCGCGGCTTCGAGCAGAATACGATCGAACGGGGCGTACTCGGGAAGCCCATCCGCGCCGTCTCGGCAGTCGACGAGCACACCGTCGTAGCCCGCATCCGCGAGGTTCCGTCGGGCTTCGATCACGAGCGGCCGCGCAATGTCGACGGCGTGGACGTTCGTCTCGCCGACGAGTTCAGCCGCGAGTGCGGCGGTGTAACCCACGCCGGCACCGATGACGAGGACGGAGTCGTCGGCGGTGGGCGCGAGTGCGTCGAAGAGCCGAGCGACGGTACTCGGCGCGAGTACGCGCGTCCCGAGGACCTCGTGCTCGCGATCGGCGTAGGCCGTGCGATCGTCGTCGATGAACTCGTGGCGGGGCACGTCCCGCATGGCGACGGCGACGGCCTCGTTCTGGAGGACGTCCTTGGCCGGGGACTCGAGTCCGTCGACCATGTCCTCTCGCAGTACCGCGGGGTCCATAGTCGACGTATCCGACGAGCGAGTATGAATGGCGCGCTTGCGCTGCGGTCGGTTCGCGGACGCCGTCTCGGACGACCCCGAGGTGCTCGCCTCGTCCATCCGTAAGGGGCACCGTCACCGAACGATCAGCCGCGCATCTGGACGAATCGAACCGCCCCGTGTTCGGTTCGATCGAGCGCCTCGGTTCCGGACCCAGTCGGGCGTTTCGTCGCCTCGACGAGCGTCTGCCGGCCGGTTCCGATCGGCGCGAGGATCGCCCCCTCGGGCTGGAGTTGCTCGATCACGGGATCGGGTATCGACGCCGTCGCACAGGTGAAATAGACACCGTCGTAGGGCGCGTGTTCGGCCCATCCCTCGCGACCGTCGCCGACGCGAACGGAGACGTCACCGTAGCCGGTCTCCGCGAGCGTTTCTCGGGCTGGTTCGGCGAGTTCAGCGCTGAACTCGACGCTGTAAACGTTGGCCGCGCCGACGAGTTCGGCGGTGACGGCGGCGTGGTAGCCACAGCCGGTGCCGATTTCGAGCACCTCGTCGCCCGGATCGGGGTCGAGCCGCGCGGCCATGATCGCGACCATGTGCGGGGCGCTGATCGTCTGGCCGTCGCCGATGGGCAGGGGACGGTCGGCGTAGGCGCTTTCGCGCCGATTCTCGGGAACGAACTCGTGACGCGGGGCCGACTCGAGAGCGTCGAGCACGCGCTCGTCGTCGATACGGCGAGCGACGGTTCGAACCAGCCGCTCGCGAGCGGATTCGTAGTCGTCGGAATCGTCGCGGCCGAAGCGATCGAGCATGGTCGTCTGTCGTCGCTCAGGAGCAAGAGCATAACGGGCGCACGTGCGTGCCGCCGCGGGCCGCAGGCCGCGGTCGAAAACGAGTACGGGTGCCACGAGCGCCGGGACAGTGGACGGCAGGTATCGTCGACTACCGAGCGCCGGCTCGGCACGGAACGCGAGCGCCGTCCCATCCGTCACCGGATCGGGTCGGCGACAGCACGTCACGGAGGCCCCCTACCAGGCGGACCACGCACTCGTCGTCTGATCGTACGCGTAGACCCGCTTCGTGTCCTTTGCGGGCACCGTATCGCCTTCCATTTCGTATCGGTCGCGGTGATACCCCTGAACCGCATCGCGGACGACGAAAGCATCGATTTCGAACTCGTCGTCGCCGAACTCCTCGATCTCGCCGACCTCGAACTCGTAGTCGCCAGGGACGTGGACCGTAATGCTTCGGCTGTCGTCCCGCGAGCCGTCCTGCGGGTGGATCGTCACGCTGACCGAGACGTTGTCGACCTCGCGCGTCCAGACGGTCTGTATTTCGTCCGCCGGGGCCTCCTCGACCCGTTTGTGCCCCTCGAGTTCGATGCTCGTCACGCGGACCGTCGAGAGGACGGCCTCCGTTTCGAGGATGAACTCGTCGCCGACTTCGACGGGTTCGTCTTCGGGGGTGGTGACGTTCGCCGAGAAGGACTCGCCGTCCTGGGAGACGATGACGTCAAGCGTGATCTCGCGCTCTCGTTCGGGCTGGATCTTGTGGACGTGGCTGCACTCGCTACAACGGACGGTGAGGGTGCCGCCGCCCTCGGTGAGGACCTCGTGGACCGTCTCGAGGTCCGGCGAGCACGACGGACACGCCGTCGGAATGCGCTCCGGAATATCGTTCATAGCACGGCGTAGACGCTACGTGCCTAAAAGGCGATTGGACCGCGAATCGGTCCGAGCGCTCGGTAGCGGCGGGCGTTCTCGCCACCTGTCTCGGGTGGGCAGTCGTCAGGTAATCGTGGTCAGCCGTCACTCGGTCGGTTCGGTTTCGTCGCCGATGGGCGTCACCCGCTGGCCTGCGTGGACGTATCCGCGCTCGTGCGAACGCGACTCCGCGTCCGGGTGCGCCGTTCTGACGTTCGCGAACTGCACCGGGAGCCCGGCCCCGAGGAAGAAATTCGGGTGATCCTGCACGTGAAAGTGGAGGTGCGGTTCCGTCGAATTCCCCGAGTGCCCGCAGCGGGCGATCCGCTGTCCCCGGGCGACGCAGTCGCCCGGTTCGACCGCGACGCTACCGCGCTGGAGGTGGGCCAGAACGCTGTACTCGCCGTCGTGTTCGATAATCACGTTATTTCCTAGGATGCTCCGCTGGAGCGGGTCCAGCCAGCCGTCGGTCCGGTGGTAATCGCGGTGGTCGTTTCGCACGCTCACGACGGTCCCGTCGGCGGGAGCGAGGATCGGCTCCCCGAAACAGTAGTACTCGTCTGGCGGTCCTCGATCCCCATCGGTCGTTCGGCCGTCCTCGTCGGTGATTACGAAATCGTAGGCGTACCGCTGGGCGTACAGTCCCCAGGAGTGTGAATACTCGCGGTCCGGACTCCCGTTGATGACCGTCCAGGTCCCCTCGAACGGCAGCCGGTAGTCAACCTCGCTCTCGTGGTCCGCAGGCGACGGCAGGCTCCCTCGATACCGCGCAAGGACCGGCAACTGGCCGGCCATCTGTCCGATCCCGGTGACCAACAGCACGGGCTGGAACTGAATCAGGAGCATCGAAACGACCATCCGAAGGGACGTTCCCCGGTCGTCCGTCTCGAGCCAGTCCCTCGGTGCCGGGTCCGTCCGGTCGCCGTCCGAACCCGCACCCGAGAGTAGTCCGGGGATCAACTGAAGAATCGGCCAAAAG
Organism: Natrialba asiatica DSM 12278; assembly: GCF_000337555.1. Lineage (GTDB taxonomy): Archaea > Halobacteriota > Halobacteria > Halobacteriales > Natrialbaceae > Natrialba > Natrialba asiatica. The sequence goes on from NZ_AOIO01000039.1 coordinate 49,567, forward strand.
GCCGCCAGAAAGAAGAGCGCGAACAGTTTGAGCCCCTCGAGAGAGTCGAACAGGTAGCCGGGAATCGACAGAAATCCGAGTAACGAGACGGTTATCGGATCGGGAAGGCGACGCGCGATCGCCCTCAGCCGGCCCGGATCAGCCCCCGCATCCGAATCGACCGGATGTCGTATTGCCATACTGCTCCCCACAGACCGAGTCGGGATCAACGTTTGGCGAAGAACGTTTCTATAACCATTCCGATATCTTTCGCGACTCAGTCAGTAGCGAACTCGAGTTCAGCGACCGAGCCCGTTTCGTCGAGGGTCGCCCGAACGGTCGTATCGCCGATGTCGACCGACAACCGAACGCGGGGCGGGTCCGTCTCGCTCGACTCGAGTTCGACGGCGGACGTGACGGGTTCGAGTTCCCACCAGTACTGCGTTCGCAGGGGGCGGCCCTGGCGGTGGTACAGCCGTTCGATTTCGGGGTGGGTGAGGAGCACGAATCCGACCGGAACGGACCAGGCAGCGCTGCAGGCGTCGCAGGCGGCGGTAAAACGGATTGACCGTCCGGCTGCGTCGTCGGTGCCGTCGCCGGTCGACTCGAACCCGGGCGCGATCGACGAATAGCACTCCGAACACGTGCCGTCGACGACCAGTTCGTACGACTGGAAGGCGAGCGTCGTCGCGAGTTCGATCAAGTGTTCGATCGACGCGCCCGCCGCCGCGTTCGGCGGCAGCGCCCAGACGAAAAGCGGATGCTCGTTCCCGCAGGAGACGGTGAGAACCCCGTCTCGGTAGGTTGCGGAGACGGCCGCTTCGCAGAACGTACACGCGCTGTCGAGCGGCGTCGGTCCGAGCGTATCGGTGTCAGTGTAGGTTCCGGCGACAATCGCGGTGAGCACCGCTGAGCCCGCGTACGTGAGTCGGTAGCCGCCGTCGCACTTCTCGACGAACGCGCCCCGGAGCTGCTCGAGGTGGTAGCGAAACTGGCCGGAGTCGCGGAGGCCGACGGCTCGCCTGAGCGTCGAAAACTGGACGACCGGAGTGGCCGCCGCCTGCTGGTGCTCGAGGAACGCCCGAAGAATATCGACGCGAATCGAGTTCCCGAGCGCGGCGAAGGCGTCCGCGGGATCGACGCGCGCGGGAGCGGCGGCGTCCGTATCTGCGTTTTCCGCGGTGAACTCGTCCGCGTCCGTCTCCCTGTTCGTATTCGCGTCCATCTCGGCGTCGGAGTCGTCCGTCGTGTCGTCCATGGCGACCGATGTGCGAGCGAAGCCGGTTACTGTCCCGGCAGGTCGAGTTCTTCCCCGTCGGCGTACACCGTCGGCTCGCGGATGATGCCGTCGAGGTGGATCGGCGCTTCCACGTCGCCGCCGATACCGGCGTCGTCGCCGATAGCGATGTGGACCGTACCGCCGGCCTTCTCGTCGAGCAGGACCGAGCCGACGAGTTCGGTGACGGCGACGTTGGTTCCGATACCGAGTTCCGCGAGGTTACGGGCGGCGTCGCCCACGTCTTCGGCCGCGCTCTCGACCGTCTCACGGATGTCGTCGTCCGAGATGTCCGTGACGAAGCCGTCCTCGACCTCGAAGGAGAGGGGCCGTTCGTCATCGAGCAGGCCGTGGGGCATCATCGTCCCGTCGACGACGAACGTGCCGGTCGCGGTCTCGGGGCTGACGAACACCTCGCCCGCGGGGAGGTTCGACATGACGCCGGCTTCGTGGACGATGCCGGTGTCCGAGAGGAACTCGCGGTCGCCGATCCCGAACGTGATGTCGGTTCCTGCGGGCGCGGTGACGCGGATTTCGCCCGCGCCGTCGACCTGTTCGCGAACGTCGGCGCAGTGGTCGGCGATCAGTTCGTAGTCGGCGTCGAGACCGGTCGTGAAGACTTCCTCGGTGATGCCGGGGAGCGTGGCGACGCGCGCACCGGCCTCGTTGGCCTCGGTGCGGGCGCGGGTGTGGCTCAGGCTCTTGGTCGTCGGGGCGAGGACGACGTCCGCGCCGGCCATCGCGGCCGCGACCGGCGCGGGCGGTTCGCCGCCGTGGGTTTCTCCCGGCGGGTAGCGGACGATCACCGCGTCGTCCGTGATCTCGCTCGCTACCTGGTAGAGGGCCTCGCCGATCGGCTCGCGCTTGTCGTCGGTAATGATCGCACAGGATTCGCCCGACTCGAGCGCCAGACACTGTTCGACGGCCGTCGTGGACGGACCGCGAAGATCGGAATCAGAAGCGGACATACCTCAGCGTGGGCACGGCGAGCGAATATGTCTTCCCCTCCGGCGGTTCCACGCTGGTGAACTCGATAGCCGATCGGCTACGGTCCGTCTGCCGGTGCGACGACGCAGTAGCCGACGCCAAACGCTCTTTTGGAATCGCTACAACGAACATTTCACCTTGGCTGATAGTTATGGGGACGACTCGCGACGATCACCGTATGAACGAGTTCACTCGCCGAGGTGTCCTCCGCGTCGTCGGCGCGGCCGGGGCGGTCGGTACCGTCGCCGTTGCGGGGTGTCTCGACGCGTCGGCAGACGGTGCGCCGAACGGCGGTGACGAGATCGACGAATACGACGAGATCGCCTGGAGGTACGACACCGGCGGCAGCGTCGAAACCGTTCGAGACGGCATCCTCTACGGGCGAGAGGATTTCGTGGACGGCACCGGCGGCGTCCTCGCTCTCGATGCCGCGACCGGCGAGCCCGAGTGGCGCTTCGGACGAACGGGTGGGTACAGCTCGTACACAGCACCCATCGTCGACGAGTTCGTCTACACCGGCTACGGCGACGACGCGATCGGTAGCGGCTCGGGGTCCGTCTACGCGCTCTCCGAGGACGGCACCGAGCGCTGGACGGGCGAGACGGGAAGCGTCTATCACCGGCCGCGTCTCGCCGACGGATTGCTGGTCGTCGGCAGCGACGACGGGGTCGTCCGCGGATTCGACCGCGACAGCGGCGACGAACTGTGGGCCGTCTCGGTCGGGGGCGAGGACGAGGGAAAGAGCGACCCCGCACCACCGAGTCCGACGGTCGAAACCGTCGTCGATGGCACCGCGTACGTCACCGACGACGAGGTCCTCTGCGCGCTCGACCTCGCGAACGGCGACGAACGGTGGCGCTACGACGCCGGGAACCGGCTCTCGTCGCTCGAAGTTACGGACGCCGTCTTCTANCGGTGGCGCTACGACGCCGGGAACCGGCTCTCGTCGCTCGAAGTTACGGACGCCGTCTTCTTCACGACGCGAGAGCGCGTGGGGTCGGTCTCGGCCGGCGACGGCACCGAACGCTGGACGACCGAACTCGAATCGGTGAAGCGACTCCGCGCCGTCGTCCGGGGGACCGTCTTCGTCGTTCGCGGAGACGACCTCTTCGCGATGGACGCCGCGGACGGAACGGAACGCTGGTGCGACGAGACCAATACGGATACCGATCGGACGATCCACGTCGCTGCGAGCGCCGAAACCGACGGTGACGAGCGCACCTACATCGCTTCCGACGCGGACTCCGACTCCGATCCCGCAACCCTGCGCGCGCTGGCGCTCACCGGCGACGAACGGTGGTCGACTGAACTCGGCGGCGAGAAGGAGCAAGCGGGCGCGAAACCGAAACCGAAAACCGAAACCGAACCCCGCTCGATTTCGGCCGCCGACGGCTCGGTGTACGTCGTGACCGCCGACGCGATCCACCGGTACGAGTTCGGCGGCGAAAATCACTCGGCGGTGCCGATCGCCGATATTGGGAGCCACGTCGTCGACGAACTCGTGTACGTCGGCACTCGAGATGCCGTGTACGGACTCCGCTTTTGAGCCGCGATCGAACCCGCCTGGAAACTCTCAACCGAGTAAAAATCCCCCGAGAAGCCTCGAAACGGTTATCCGACTCGGTAGTGGACTGCCGGATACAGACAATGATCAAGGTCGCGATCAACGGCTACGGTACCATCGGCAAACGCGTCGCAGACGCCGTCCGAGCCCAGCCCGACATGGAAGTCCTCGGCGTCGCCAAGACGCGGCCGAACTTCGAGGCCGAAACGGCCATCGACAAGGGATTCCCCCTCTACGCCGCCATCGAGGAACGCGAAGATCAGTTCGCGGCCGCCGGCCTCGACATCGCCGGGCCCGTCGCCGAACTCGTCGCCGACGCGGACATCGTCGTCGACGCCACGCCCTCCGGTATCGGTGCCGAGAACAAATCGCTGTACGAGGAGTACGACACGCCCGCGCTCTACCAGGGCGGCGAGGACGCCGAACTCGTCGACACCAGTTTCAACGCCCGCTCGAACTTCGAGGACGCCGTCGACGCCGATCACGTCCGGGTCGTCTCCTGTAACACGACCGGCCTTTCGCGCGTCATCGCGCCGCTTCGCGAAACGTTCGGCGTCGAGAAGGTCCGCGCGACGCTCGTCCGGCGCGGCGGCGATCCCGGCCAGACTTCCCGCGGTCCGATCAACGACGTCCTTCCGGACCCGGTGACGATTCCGTCCCACCACGGCCCCGACGTGGAGACGATCTTCGACGACTTGGACATCGACACGCTCGGAATGAAGGTGCCGGCGACGCTGATGCACATGCACAGCCTCAACGTCACGCTCGAGGAAGCGGTCGACGCCGCCGAGGTTCGCGACCTGTTCGGCGACGAGTCGCGCCTGTTCCTGATTCCGGAACGCATGTCGATCGACGGCAGCGGCAAGCTCAAGGAGTACGCCCTCGACGCGGGCCGTCCGCGCGGCGACATCTGGGAGAACGCCGTCTGGGAGGAGTCCATCTCGACCGTCGGTCGCGACCTGTATCTCTTCCAGGGAATTCATCAGGAAAGCGATGTCGTCCCCGAGAACGTCGACGCGATCCGGGCGGTCACCGGTAGCGCCGACGCCGAAGAAAGCATCCGGACGACCAACGAGGCGCTCGGAATCGGCTTCTAGAGCCAGGCCAAACGCACAGCCAGACACCGGTCATCGAAACAACTAGTTCCGACAGAAAGTTTTTCCCGCACGGGCCACTACCAGTCCTTATGCGAAGAGACGACCGCGACGAGCCCTTCGACGACCTCTTTCGTGAGATCGAGCGGATGATGAACGAGATGATGAACAACAGCGATGCGAACGTCAACTTCAACACCTCTCGGGATATCGACAGCGGCTTCGGCATGGACACCCACGTCGACATCCACGAGACGGACGACGAACTCCGCGTCGTCGCCGACCTCCCCGGCGTCGAAAAGGAAAACATCGACCTCGAGTGCGACGGCAAGACGCTGACCATCTCCGCCGGCAGCGACCACCGTCAGTACGACGAACGCATCACCCTCCCTCAGCGCGTCAACGAACACACGGCCTCCGCAACCTACAACAACGGCGTTCTCGAGGTCGTCTTCGATCCCGCAGAGCAGTCCTCGGGAATCAGTCTCGAATAAGTCTTCGCGGTCAAACAGTCGTTTCAGCCGCCCACTATCCCCCCTCGTCCTTCATCGTTCACCATCCATCGAGTATCGATATCGCTGAGCGGTAGCACGAGGGCATGAGAGCGCGAGAGCAGCACACGGAAAGACGCGCTTTGCTCGAGAACTCGTCAGTCGGCTACTCACGCCCGGGAACGAATCGCAGCCGCAAGCCGATCGTAAAAGTCCGGCTCGTATTTCGTCTCCTCGTCGATCGTCGGTCGCGCGTTCGTTTCATTGACGACGACCGCCTCACCCGTAACGAGTAAATCGACCCCCACGAACGGAATCTCGAGCGCCCGTGCAACCGACTCGGCGAGTTCACGCCACGGCTCCGGCAGGTCGACGCCGGTGGCCTCCGCCCCCCGATGGACGTTGTGTTTCCACTGTCCCGATGAAATCGCATCATCGGGAAGTCGACGCTCGACCGCACCCACATACTCGCCCTCGAGGACCATCACCCGGTAATCGGTCGCCTCGGGGAGGAACTCCTGGACGAGAAACGAGCGGTCGCCGGTCGCTCGATAGTCGTGGACCAGCGAGAGGTAATCACAGATACCGAGGAACGAATCCAGGTCGTGAGCCTTCGCGACGCCGACGCCTCGCGTCGTCGAGTTCGGTTTGACCACGACCGGCGGCTCGAACCGATCGAAGACGGCCGTCAGTTCGGACTCGGACACGTCGTTCGAAACGTACTCCGTCCGCGGGACCGGGAGCCCGGTCCGGTCGAGTCGGGCGAGCACGTCGGCCTTGTTCCGCGAGGTGAGCACGGCATCGCGGTCGTTGAGCCACGACACGTCGAGCAGCGCATCGGCGACGCCACCCTCCATGAGCCGCCCCGGATAGACGAAGCCAGCGCTGAACTCGTCGGGCGACCACGGCGGGTCTCCGAGCGGGATGACGCGTTCGCTCACGGGCACGTGGTGGGCGCGAACGCCGCGCTCGGCGAGCGGGTCGCGCATCCGCCGGAACGTCTCCTGGTCGTTGGCAACCGCGAGATCGATCATGCTCGGGAGTCAGGATGGAAGCGGTAAAAAGCTGCTCGAGACTGCGACCTGAATGCACTCCGAGACCGGGAGTGCGACTCGGCGGAAGGGGGCAATCGCACCGTTCCCGACCGCGAGTGAGCCGAGCGAACGAACGGGCCGACGACTGATGCGGACGAACGACTATCTGGAGTGAGGGAACGGACGGAGAAGTGCTTTTAATCGAATTTTTGCCGAGGGCGCGGCGAAGCCGCGTCCGCAGAGCAAAACTTCGGTTTTACGCGATCAGCTGCTCTTCGCCCTTCTCGACGACGACGCGACACGGCGGCGAGATCTTGTTGTACGCACGACGGAGCGCGTCCTTGGCGAACTCGGCGTCGTCGACGTCACACCAGATCGTGAAGATGCGCTCGCCCTGATCGATCCGGGCGGCGGTGCCGACGATCTTCCCGAACGCCTGGCGCATCCCGTCGGAAACACGGTCTGCACCCGCGCCGGTCGCCTGCTTGTTCTCCCGGATGACGTGGTGGGGGAACTTGCGCAGGATCATCTTGTAATTGCCCTCGCCGGCGTTTTTCAGCATGTGGCGGTTCGCCGAGAGCCGGGAAGCCTCGAGGCTACCGTGGCGGAGCTGGACTTCCTCTTCCGTGATGAGACTAATCTGGATGGGGTAATCCTCGGCGTCTGCCTGCAGGTCGCCCATCTTGTGCTGTGCAATCTTCGAGCCGGGAATGCCAGTGATGTACTCGCGTCGCGTGTAGGCTGGCTTGCTGATTTCCCGGTACATGGAGGCGGGTTTGTCGGACATGGTTGTGGTTACTTACGAAAACGGAGGCCTACCGTCCGGATAAAGCCTTCGAAGCACGCGCTCGAGTTCAGTATCGGTACGCCGTCCGACGGATCGATCTATCGGAGTTCGAAACGACGACTCGATCGGGGCCGGCCACAGTGCGAGTCGCGGATCGAACGTCGCGACATGAACCGCCACAGTCGGTGGAATTCGGCGGCGTCTTTATGGTTCCGCCGGGGGTAACACAAGGCATGTTGAGGAGTTTCCGGATCGGCTCTCTCTTCGGAATACCGATCAAACTCGATATCACGTTCTTGCTGGTGCTCCCGCTGTTTGCGTACCTCATCGGGTCCCAGATCGGCGATGTTGCGGACATCCTGAACACCACCCTCGGTGCCGGAATCGACATCGGGTACATCACGTCCGGGGTGAATCCGTGGCTCTTCGGTCTCGCGGCGGCGCTCGGGTTGTTCGTGGGCGTCGTGTTACACGAACTCGGGCACTCGCTGACGGCCCAGCGGTACGGGTTTCCGATCGACTCGATTACACTCTGGTTGTTCGGCGGGGTTGCGTCGTTCACCGAGATGCCCGAGGACTGGCGACAGGAGTTCACGATCGCGGTCGCCGGGCCGATCGTCTCCGTGCTCGTCGGCGTCGGCTCGTTCGTCCTCTTTACCGTGGCGCCGGTCGGACTCGACGGCGCGCGGTTCGTTCTCGCGTATCTTGCAATCCTGAATATCGCGCTCGCCGCGTTCAACATGTTGCCGGCGTTCCCGATGGACGGCGGACGCGTGTTGCGGGCGTTTCTCGCCCGGTCGAGGCCGTACGCGCAAGCGACCCAGCAGGCCGCGAGCGTCGGGAAGCTGCTCGCGGTTCTGATGGGGCTGTTCGGCCTGTTTCAGCTCAATATCATCCTCATCGGGATCGCCTTCTTCGTCTACATCGCGGCCTCGAGCGAGGCCCAGCAGGTGACGATGAAAGCCGCCTTCCAGGACGTGACCGTCGCCGACATCATGACCCCCGCGGGCAATCTTCACACCGTCTCGCCGGAGACGTCGGTCGCAGAGCTGGTGCAGCGGATGTTCAGCGAACGGCACACGGGCTATCCGGTCATCGATGCGAGCGGATTCGATGACGGACGGCTGGTCGGCCTCGTGACGCTCTCGGACGCCCGCGAGATCAAACCCGTCGAACGCGACGCCTACACGGTCGAGGAGATCATGACGACGGACCTCCAGACCATCTCGGCGGGCTCGGACGCGATGACCGCGATCGAACGGATGCGAGAGCACGATATCGGACGCCTCCTCGTCGTCGAACGACAGTCGCCGACACGAACCCAAACCCAGCCCCTCGGCACCGATGGCTCTACGGAGTCCGCCACGGAACTGAGAGAGCCACGGGAAGGCGACGACCTCGTCGGCCTGATCTCGCGGTCCGACGTCATGACCGCCTTCGATATCGTCCAGAAGAGCGGTGCCGTCGGACTCTCACAGACACAGCGTGCGGACTGACACCCCGTTCTCCCGCTAAAACACCCGTCTCCCGTGCCGAGACCAACATTCTTAACCGCAGCCGTGGCTGACGATGTGTCGATGCCACCGGCCATCGATACTGTCGATCTCGTGAAGGATTACGGTGATCTCCGAGCGCTGAACGAACTCTCGCTCACCGTCGAGTCGGGCGAGTTCTTCGGCCTGCTCGGCCCCAACGGGGCCGGCAAGACGACGTTTATCAACACGCTGGTCGGCCTCGTCCGCAAATCCGGCGGCGAGGCGCGGGTCTTCGGCTACGATGTCGAGGACGACTACCGCCAGGCGCGCGACGCCATCGGCCTCGCGCCACAGGAGTTCAACGTGGATCGGTTCTTCCCCATCAAGGAAGTGCTGATGCACAAGGCCGGCTACCACGGGATTTCGGAGGACGAGGCCGCCGAACGGGCCGACGAGGTACTCAAACGCGTCGGTATCTACGACAAGCGCAACGAGCGCTTCGACTGGCTCTCGGGCGGGATGAAACGACGACTGCTGCTTGCACGGGCGCTCGTCACCGATCCCGACCTCCTCATCCTGGACGAGCCGACGGCCGGGGTCGACGTGCAGTTGCGCCACGACCTCTGGGACCTCGTCACCGAACTCAACGACGAGGGGACGACGATCCTCCTGACGACCCACTACATCGAAGAGGCCGAACGCCTCTGCGACCGCGTCGCGATCATGAACGAGGGCCACAAGGTCACCGTCGCCACGCCGGACGACCTCAAACAGCGCGGCACCGATACCGTCGACGTGCGCCTCGAGTCGCCGCCGGACACCGCAGCCACCGTCGCGGACGAACTCGGCGCGTACGCCCACGACGTGACCGTCACCGGCGACCACCTCGAAGTCCGCGTCGACGACGGCGGCTCGACCGCCCCGCAACTGCTGAGTGAACTCGAGACGATGGGCTACGAGATCGCCGATCTCGAGATTTCGCGCACGTCGCTCGAGGAGATTTTCGTCGACATGACGAGACAGGAGGATCGCTCGGTGACGCGATCGGATGCACCGAGTTCAGCCGCCGAGACCGATGACGATCCGGGGTCGAGATACGAATCCGAGCGGGAACAGGAGGGAGTCGCCTGATGCTCTCCGTCGGCTTTCGCGCGCTCTTCAAGCGCGAGGTGTTGCGGTTCGTCCGCCGGCCGAAGAACACGTTCATGCCGCCGGCGATTACGAACGTGCTCTACTTCGCGGTCTTCGGGGTGATTCTCGGCGGGCGCATCGAAGAGCCCGTCGACGGCATCGGCTACATCCTCTTTCTCATCCCGGGACTCGTCGTCCTCGGGGTGATTTCCAACGCCTTCGAGAACGCCTCGTTCTCGATCTTCCACGGGCGGTGGAACGAGTATATTCACGAGACGTTGACCTCACCGCTGTCCTACGTCGAGATGGTCGTCGCCTACGTCGCCGCGAGCGCGGTTCGCGGGCTGATTGTCGGCGTCATCGTCGCCGTCATCGGCGCTCTGTTCGTTCCGGTCACCGTCGAACACGCCGTGTTCCTCGTCGTAACGATGGTCGTCATCGCCGCGCTCTTCGCCGGTTTCGGGATCATCGGTGGGCTGATCGCTCGCGACTTCGACGACCTCACCGTGATGAATCAGTTCATCCTTCGCCCGCTGGTGTTCTTCGGCGCGGTCTTCTACTCGCTGACCATGCTCGAGCCGGTCTGGCAGGCCGTCTCGCTGTTGAACCCCATGGTTTACATGGTCGATAGCGTCCGGTACGGGCTGCTCGGCTACTCCGACATGTTCGCGGTGACACCGGCCTCCGTCGGCGAGTTCGCGCCGCTGCTCTCGCTCGGCGTGCTGGTCGTGCTGACAGCCGGCGTCCTCACACTCGACGTCTACCTGTTCAAGATCGGATACGGGTTGACGGACTGAGTCGTCGGACGAGCGATGCACGCCCGACTCAGCATCGAACGACGGACGGAAAACGATCGTTCGAAATCCCCGGTCGGAGTTCGCGGACGGCGGTCCGCCTCTAGGCGTCGCGTTCGGCGACCTGGACGAGTTGTTTCCCGATGTTCTCGCCCTCGAACAGTCCGAGGAACGCATCGGGTGCGTTCTCGAAGCCGTCGACGACGTTGTGACGGTAGTGGAGGGCGTCGTCTGCGATGAACGTCGAGAGCCGGTCGAGGGCCACGTTCCGGCGGTCGTCGTAGTCGCTGACGAGGAATCCCTCGACGCGGGCGCGGGTTTCGATCAACTTAGCGAGTTTTCGCGGTCCGGTCGGTACGTCCGTGGCGTTGTAGATCGAAATCTGCCCGCAGACCGCGACGCGGGCGTCGACGTTCAACAGCCGCCAGACGGCATCCGTGATCGGGCCGCCGACGTTGTCGAAGTACGCGTCGACGCCGTCGGGACACGCTTCGGCCATCGCCTGTCCAAGATCGTCGACCTCCTTGTAGTTGATCGCGTCGTCGAATCCCAGATCGTCGGTGAGCCAGTCGCATTTCTCGTCGCTGCCGGCGGTTCCGACGACGCGAGCACCCGAGAGACGGGCGAGTTGGCCCGCAACGGAACCGACAGCGCCTGCGGCGGCCGAGACGACGACGGTATCGCCGGGCGTGGGGTCGGCGACATCGAGCATGCCGAAGTACCCGGTCACGCCTGGCATGCCGAGGACGCCGAGGGCGGTTGAGACCGGGCCGCGGTCGGGGTCGACAGGGCGGAGTTCGTCCCCATCCGTAACGGCGTGTTCGGCCCACAGGAGATCGCCCGTAACGACATCCCCTGCCTCGAATCGATCGTGGTTCGACTCGAGAACTTCGCCGACGATGGCGGCTTGCATCGGGTCGCCGACGTCCCAGGGCTCGGCGTAGGACTCGGCGTCGCGCATTCGACCGCGCATGTAGGGGTCGACGGACTGGTAGAGGGTCTTCACGAGGACCTCGCCCGGACCGGGCTCGGGACGGTCGACGGTTACGAGTTCGAAGTTGTCGCGGGTCGGTTCGCCGGTGGGGCGGCTGGCGAGTCGCCACCGTCTGGTTTCTGCCATACCGAGTCGTAGCGGTCGGCGACAGATGAAACACCGGCTCGCGGAAGTCGGTGCCGGTGCTGCAATCGACGGGGGTGAGAGGGGCCTCGAGAGCTGGGCGGCTTCGTCGTCGGCTTCCTGCGTTTCGTGCTCGTCCACGTCGTTTCGATTACGATCCACAGGCTCGAGAAGCGCGAGGAACTGTAACGCCGGAGTAGCACCGAAGAGGATAAGACGGAGAAAAAGAGTCGGCAATCAGCGCTCAGTAAGCAACGGATCAATCCTGCGCCGCCGTTGAAATCCGTCCCTGTCCCCGATCGCGGGCCGACATTGCCGTCTGTGACTGCGATGTCCACTCGAGATCGCCCCGATAGTGGAACGCCTCGTTATCACGCTCCGGATCGACGACCGTCAGGTCCGCGACCCAGCCGTTGTCGAGCAGTTCGGCGACCTCGTCGTGGCGGCGGAGGATCTCGGTCACGCGCTCGCGCGGCGCGTGGATGACCGCCGTCAGCCGGAGCGGCTGGTGGTACGGCTCGTCGTCGGAGCGCTGCAGCGACTGGAGCGGGAGACCGGTCATCAGATCGCCGCCGTTACCCTGCACGACGCCGACGTTGCCGAGCGGGTTCTGCGTGACCTTCGAGCCGCTGCCGTAGACGCCGTTGTCCACCGTCGCGAAGTAGTACTGGTTGTTGATCCACTGGGTGACGACCAGCGGCCCGGTCACGATGGCCTCCAGCGCCTCGCCCTCGGGATCGGTCGTCCAGTCGTAGGAGTGGAGGAACGCGCGGCCGTCTAAGCTCTCATCGTCGGTCAACTCGCGCGGGCCGATGACGAACGAGGCGTTGCCGGCCAGCCCCCACTCGGGGCGGGTTTCCGCCCAGTCGGCGGCCTTCCGTTCGACTTCGGCGACGGCCTCCCGGGGGTCGACATCGGTATCGTCGGTCATCGACTCGAGGCGCTCGGCCGCCGCGCCGGCCTGCGCGCGCTCGAGGTCGGCCCGCAGCTGCTTGAGGTCCTCGCGGTGGCTCTCGGGGACGCCCTCGTCGAACAGGGTGATCTCGTCGGTCGTCGTGTTGTGCTCACCCGCGAGGAAAACCGTATCCTCGGGGATGTTGAACCCGCGCTCGCGGAGCTCGGCTTGCACGTCCGGATCGTTGCAGATTTCGGCGAGCACGCGTGCGTTCGGGCCGCCGGGATTACCGGCGCAGGCCCCGCAGTCGAGGCTCGAGTCGAACGGATTGTTCGTCGTCTCGCTCGCGTGGCCGGTGAAAACGACCAGCCGGGCGAACTCCGTCCAGCCCATGAGCGCGAAGGCGTTCTGGGCGTACTCGACCTTCTCCTCGGGGCGCATGCCCTGCGGAAGGTCGTGGTCGGCGTGGCTGTGATCGTCGTGGTCGTCGTAATCGAGGACCGGCGAACAGAACTCGTGCTGGCTCGGGACACGTTCCTCGACGGCGTTCTCGAGCGAGGCGATCGCCGAGGGAGCGAGCGTCCGCGCGGCCATCGCCGAGCCGTACGCGGCGCCGCCGCCTTCGACGAACGGGAAGGCGGCGACGACGTTGGCCTTGAGCCGCTTGAAGTGTTTCCGGGTCGCCTTCGCGAGGCCGGTCCAGCGGTCGCGTTTCGTCATCGTCTCTTCGTCGTCGGGCCGGTCGACCACGCGGTGTTCGGGGTCGACAATCGGCGGACACGCGTCGACGGCGGCGGTCGCGTCGTAGCCGCGGTAGCGCATCGGGACGCCGAAGAAGCCGGCGTAGCCGTGGGTCTCGTAGCGGCCCTGCCCCTCGATGTAACGGCGGATGATCTCCGAGCGCGTGTCGATGCAAAACACCAGTTGGGCGGCCGGCCGCGACGACTCGCCCGCATCGGCGGGTTCGGTCACCGAACCGTCGAGTTGCTCGAGCAGGCGCTCGCGATAGCTTTTCTCCCAGGCGGTCAGCCAAAGTTCGGGGAGCGGGGGCGTCTCGTCTTCACCCTCGCTCTCGTCGCCAGCATCGGCGCCGCGCTCGTCGTCGCTCGAGGGCTCGATCGGCGCGTCCAGTAACTCCGCGAGCGTCAGCCGCACTGCGAGGTACTCGCGCAGCGTGATCGGATACGTCGACTGCCAGGGGTCGGTGTCGTCGTCGACGCGCTGCTTGATGAACCCGGTCCAGCCCGGCAGCGCGGCGAAGTGGTGCTCGGCGATGTCGATCCACCGGCCTTCGGGATACTCGTCGAGGACCGACTCGAGCGCCTCGGTCGCCGTCTCGGGGAGGTCCGACGAGTCGTCGCAGCCGGATACGTCGCCGTCATAGGGGACCATCGAACGCCAGGCGGCGTAGAACCCCTCCTCGCGGTTCGGCATCGGCCACTTGGCCTGCCCTTCGTCGAGGAAGGCGGCGAGCCACTTCGAGAGCACGCGGTCAAGGATCTCAGTCGCCTCGTCGGGCTCAGCGTCGGCGTCGCGCGCCGCTTCGGCCGCGGCCATCTCTTCGAGGAGGGACTCGGGATCGTCCGCGATCCCGTGGGCCTCGAGTTCAACGGCGAGCACGTCGGGGTCGATCTGGCCGCGCTCCCAGGCCGTGCGAAAGATGTCGGGGTGCGGATACCCCCGTCCGCCGAACAGGCGCTCGCCGTCGGCGACGGCTCGGTGGAACGGCTGGTCCTCGAACCCCGAAAGAGGGTTGGCCGTGACGAACGAATACAGCGGCCAGACGGCCCCGACCCGCTCGACCGCGCGCTCGATCGTCGCGGCGATGGGGTCCTGATCGGCGTCGGGGCCAGTCTCGAGGCGGTCCGTCGCCTGATCGGATTGCTGTAGCGTCCGTTCGGTTCGGGCGTCGCGTTCGAGTTCGGATTGGGAAGGCTGCTTAGACATCGTTGTACTCGTCCTTGGTCGTGAGCACGGTCGCGGAATCGGGCTGCGAGAGGTTCACCAGCGAGACGTAGAGGCGCTCGCTCGAGCGGTGCCACCCGAATTCAGTTGCGAGGTAGGCCCCGACGAACAGGGCGACGACGAGGCCGTGGGCGATCGTCACGTCGGTTGACGTGTGGGTCATCGCCGAGGGGACCACCGCCGAGATCGCGTTGTACAGCAGGGCGTAGCCGCCGATCGCGGTGAGAACGACCAGCGGGACGCTGACGAACCGAACCGCCCGCGGCAGGGTCGTCCGGTTGAGGATGTCCCGCGCTGCGGTCAGCGTCGTCAGGACCACCACGAGCGTCAGGATCGTCCCGCTGCCGAACGCCAGGCCCGTCGCCTTTCCGGTGAGGGCGCCGAAGAGCACGCCGCCGCCGACGGCCGTCGCCAGGCTGACGGTGGCGCTCGCGAAGCCGAACTCGGTGTGGCCGGCGTGTGTGGCCGTCGATGCGGGCGCGACCTCCTCGACAGCAGTTCCCGACGAGAGGAAGAGGTAGGCCTTGTAGCAGCCGTGAAGGATCAGGTGGGCGATCGCGGCCGCGAAGAAGCCGAGACCGCACTGGAGGATCATAAAGCCCATCTGGGCCATCGTCGAACTGCCGAGCTTGCGCTTGACGTTCGTCTGAACGAGCAACATCGCCTGCCCTAGCAGGGCGCTGACCGCGCCGAGGACGACGACGGCCGACATGATCGCGAGGTGGTCGGAAACCAGCGGCGCGAAGCGGGTCAGCAGGACGCCGCCCGCGTTGACGAAGCCGGCGTGCATCAGCGCCGAGGCCGGCGTCGGCGCCGTCATCGAGGACAGCAGCCACCCGTGGAACGGGACTAGCGCCGACTGGATCAGCGCCGCGAGGACGATCCCGCCGGCGGCGACGAGGCCGATCGTCGCGGAAACATCCCTGAGACCGCCGAGAATTCCGGCGATCGATGTCGTTCCCGTCTCCCAGGCAAGCAGCGCCAGACTGCCGGCGAGCACCGCGCTGCTGGCGACGAAGTAGCGACGCGCAAGCGAACCGGCGGCCCGGGCCTGCTCCCAGTCGCGGACGTGGCCGATGAGGCCGGCCATCAGCAGCCCCATCGCGAGCCACGCCGCCGCGAACAGCGCGACGTGATCGGCCGCGGTCAGCGCCATCACGACGAGCGTGAACCCGAGCACGCGGGCGAAAAAGCGCTCGAGGTCGCGGTCGCCCGCCATGTAGCGCCGGGAGTAGCTGTGGACGATGCCGCTGAAGAAGGTGACCACCATCCACAGCACCGCGGTCAGGCCGTCGACGACCACGTAGTCGACGCCGGTCCACGGCTCGCCGCGGTTGACCGTCAGCGCGAGGACGCCGACGCTACAGAGAAACAGCGCCCACACCAGCCGCGTCGACGCCCGGGGGACGACCGAATCGTCCGTCGTCGTCAGTTCCGAGAGTTGTACGGCGTCGATCGAGCGTTCGTCGGTCATGTATCGAGTATCACCTTCGACCAGCGCGGGCGTTCATACGGGTCGATCCGTCTGGTCGCGTTACCAGCTCTTTGAACACCCTGGTTATTATATCCTGCTGTTCGAACAAATCGTTCGCTAAATACCGTGTGAGAGAACAGCATGATCTACCGCAAAAAGTGCCGTGAACCAACCTGCCGATCCGACGACGATCCGGAGGGCCAATCGCGCTGGCACGACTGAGACGCCGCTCACCCGCCGTTATCGTCGAAGGCGGGCGAGAAGAGGTGGTATAAAAATCGAGCCGGGAATCCGCACCGGTGCGGTCACTCCGCGGAGAACTCGTCGAACGAGGTCGACTCGTGGCTGCGCACGAGCACCTCGTCGGTAATCGTCAGGCCCATGTCCGAAATCTCCTGCGCGATCGGCGTGATGTCCCGGTCGTTCTTGACGACGGCCGTTACGAGGAGGTTCTCCTCGCCCGTTACCAGTTCCTGCACCGAGACGACGCCGGGAATGTCCAGAGTGTCGTCGATGTAGTCGCCTCGGTCCGGAATCGGCGCCGTACAGAAGAGGAGCATCCGGATCGGATACCCGGACTTCATGTAATCGATGTTGGCGCTGTACCCCTTGATGACCCCCTCCGATTCGAGGCGCTGGATGCGCTTGCGGACCGTACTCGAGGACGCGTCGGTCCGTTCGGCGATCTCGCCGGACGAAAGGTTCCGGGCCTCCTCCTGGAGCGCGTAGAGGATCTCCCGGTCGACCGCGTCGAGCTCGTACTCGGACATACCGCGTCGTTTCGACCGGCGAATATAAGGGACTTCGCCTGCGTCCCGCGGACCGGGTCCGGGTCCGACGGACCGGCGCTCGCCGGTCTCGAGCCGGCCTCGCACGCCTCGCTTTCGACTCGAGGAGAAGGACGGCAACGGCTCGGTTAGTACCCGCCTGCGTCGGAGAAACAGCGACCACACCGGGAGACGTTTCGGTCCGTCGTCGTCCGGTCAATCGAGACGAGGCGGAGCCGATCGTGCGTAACGTGCGACGTCGCGCCGCAGTGTGTTCTGAAGTCGGAGCGGCCGGTCTTGTGCTTGTGAACGGTGTTCGTTGTTTCGTTTAAGACCCCATCCATGACATATGATAGCACCCCCAAAGCATATAGTTTCAGACCCGGAGTACGTAGGCGACCCGCGTTCTTCGACGCGGTCTCGGTTGGCCAGTCGAATCGAAAGAGACCTCGATTCGTCTAAACTCGCCAAAAGAGGACGCACGGACGATCTATCGGCAAATATGTCGAGTCGCAGGGTTTATGCATACAGGGACGTTCTCTTTAGAGGCAATGGCGAAAGGAACCGTTGATTTCTTCAACGACACTGGCGGCTACGGATTCATCGAGACTGAGGACGCGGACGACGACGTGTTCTTCCACATGGAAGACATCGGCGGCCCGGACCTTGAGGAAGGACAGGAACTCGAGTTCGAAATCGAGCAGGCCCCCAAGGGCCCGCGCGCGACGAACGTCGAGCGCCTGTAAGGCGGATTCGTACGGTATCGGCACTTGACTGCAGTATTTTATTTTGGCGAGCAACAGCACCGTGTGTCAGGGTTGTGCGGAGAACGTGTCTTCCCGTGGACAAACGTGACCTTTTATCTCGCTCGATTCTGTACTCTCGAAAGACTCGCTGGTCGTGGGCCACACGCGGTCGCGATCCGCACCTCCATGAACTCGACTATGGCGAACCAGTACATTACCGCCGACGAGCACCTGCCAGAGACGGGAACAGACGAGACCGTAACGCATCTCCAGATCCGGGATCCGGAGACGAAAGAGATCTTCGAGGCGCGAGTTCACGTCGCGAGGGAGTCGGATCGGCTCGACGATCCGAAGCCGCTGTCGGTCGTCAGGGGGCCACACGAAAACACGACCGAACAGTGGTACGTCGAGTTCGTCGACGAGGCGGTCGAAAGAGAGCGACTCGAGCGACTCGCCGACGAGCAGCGCGAGCGCTCGAACGTGGTCAACACCCGGTCCGACGATCTGACGGTTTTGTTGCGGTATCTCGTCGAGACCGGCCGCTACGAGTCGACGGCGGCGGCCGTCAGAGCGATCTTGTTCGAGCATCTCGCCGACCGCGATCCGGCGGTGCTCGAAGCCTACGACGAGATTCGGACGGCCTACGACGCGGACCCGTTGCGGGAGGCGCTCGCGGGTGTAAGCCGTGAGGAAACGGACGCTAACGCCGTCTCAGACGCCGACGATCCCGCCGTCGTGGTAACGGAACGGGAGACGGGAACCGACCGGTCCGGGGCCAGATGACCGCCGAGACGTTTCGAGACTTTTTGCGGTTGCTCACCGATGCCGGCGCAGCCAACGAGATCCAGACGTCAGTCTCGTGGGATCTCGAGGCGAGCGCGATTACGATGCGGGCAAACGCCACCGACGAACGGATTCCGATCTTCGAAACCGTCGAGTTCGAGGGGACGGACGCCCGCCTCGTCGGCGATCCCTATCGAGGGCCGCGCGCGCGCGTCTTCGAGCACCTTTCGCGGGCGTTCGAGCTGCCCGATCCGGCGGGGCTGTCGGGACCGGCGTACTACGAACGGGTGATCGATCGACTTGCGGACCGGCGCGAACCGACCGTCGTCGATCCGGCGACCGCCCCCTGCAAGGAGGTCGTCCGAACCGGCTCGGCGGCCGATCTGCTCGACTTTCCCTGGCCGTACATCCACCAGCAAGACGGCGGTCGGTACGCGACCCTGACGACGCTCGTCGCGCCCGATCGGGACGGCGCGTGGGGCCGGTGGTCGCGCCACCGCGCGATGATCCACGGCCGCTCGCAGGCCAGTCTCTTGTTTCTCGCCGGCGAACAGTTGCCGAATCGCTACTACTACGAGTTCGAACGCCGCGGCGAGGCGATGCCGGTCGCGCTGACGGTCGGGACGCCCCCGGCCGTGACGGCCGCAAGCGAGATGTGGATTCCAGTCGGCCGCCAGGAAGCGACGTTCGCCGGCGGCCTCCAGGAATCGCCGGTCGACCTCGTCCCCTGCGAGACGAACGACCTCCGCGTCCCGGCGTCGGCCGAACTCGTCATCGAGGGCCGCGTGCTGCCGGACGAACGCCTCGACGAGGGGCCGTTCGGGGACTACTTCGGCTACGTCAACGGCCCGCGGCGATCGATGCCCGCCCTCGCGGTCGACGCGATCACCCACCGCAAGCAGCCGTATCTCCCCTTCTGTGTGGGCGGATCGGGCGTCGGCTATGCCGAGAACTCGACGAGTTCGCTCCAGGTTGCAGCGGGCGGGCCGGACGCTACCCTCGGACTGCGCGCCGCGGGCTATGACGTGAGCATGGCCGCTCCCTGGCCGTTCACCGAGCGGACGGTCTGGGTGATCGCGACGGACCGCCCCTACGCGGGCTACCTGCACGAACTCGCGAACTTCATCTTCACGACCTGGGGGATGCTCCACATCGACTGCTTCGTCTTCGTCGACGCCGACGTCAACCCGCTGCACCCGCGTGCGGTGGTGGAAGCGCTCGCGCTGCACGCCGATCCGGCGACGGACTTCCACCAGTTCGGCGTCGAGCGGATGCCGAAGGTGCCGCTGAACATCTACCAGACGCCCGACGAGAAGGGCAACGCGGCGGTCGGAACCTCGAAGTCGAAGACGGCGAAGGCGTACGTCGATGCGCTTTCGGCCGGAGACCGACCGACGCGGGCGATCGGCGAGCGCGAGGATCGCGAGCGCGCCCGCGATCTGCTCTCGACGGCCGGCGTCGACGGGGCGGTCGAACCCCACTATGTGACCGACACCGACGCCAACGCCAACGCCAACGCCAACACCAGCACCGACACCGGGACCACGACCCACCGATCAAACCGATGACTGCCTTCCGGAATCACCTCGAGTTCCTCCGTCGAACCGACGACTGCTGCGCGCTCGACCGTCCCGATGGTCTCTCCCCGCAGGTCGTCGCCGCGGAGGCGCTTCGAGCCGACGGTCCCGCGATCGAGTTGACGACCGATGGTCGAGCCGGCGTTGAACTCGCGAGCGGCGTCTACGGCGGTATCGACCAGACGCGCGGTCGAACGCGGGGACAACCCCGTGGCCGGTATCCCTGGACCCGCCTCGGGCTCGGCCTCGGAGTCGACCGCGATCCGGCGTACGTCGACGTGCTCGAGACCCTGCTCGCACTCGGCGAGCGACGGGCAGAACGCGACGTGACCTACGTCGAACGCGCCGCCGCGGCGACCGAACTCGGCGTGCGGGAGCTGGGCTTGCCGACGCCGCCGGACGAGGCCTGGCCCCGGTTCACGCTTGGCGTGCTCTCGATCGGCGCCGACGCGGGATCGTACTGGGCACCGATTCACGGCACGATCCTCGACGGACGGACGATCCGCGCCCGCGTTCCCGAGGCGATCGCCGCCCACGATCGGCTCTCGACGGGCGCGTCCGCCACGATCGCGCTCGGCGTCCCGTCGGAAGCACTCGCGGCGGCGCACTTGCTTGCGATCACCGACCGGCTCGCGACGCCGATCGAGGACCGCGGCGTCGGCGCGACGGTCCCGCTCATTCCCACCGCGGGCGGCGTCGTCCCGAGTTCAGCGGAGGTCGTCATCGAGACCGCCGTTGCGGACCGCCAGCCCGACACCCGGTCCGAGAAGCGCGAGTTCTGGGAGCACCTGGTCCCGAGTACGACGCTGACGCTCGAAGCCGAGGCCGTCTTCTCCCGCGAGGACCCCGTCGTGCCGTACGCGCCGCTCGGAGCGGCGCTGTCGGACGACCTCCAGTTGGCGGCGCTCTCGTTATCGGCGACGCTGTGCGATCGGGTCAACAGCTACTGGGGCGTGTCACCGGTCGACTGGCTGTTGCTCCCGGCGGAGGGACGGCTCGGGCTCTGTCTGGTCGCCTCAGAAATCCTCTACGCCGGCTTCGAGTGGCAACTGGCGAACCTGCTGTTTTCGCTGTCCGACTGCTTCGACAAGGTGATCGTCGTCGACACCGAGACCGGGCCGCGAAATCTCGGGCAAGTACTCGGCGATAGCTGGGTCAAAGCCCACCCCTCGCGGGACTGGCTGTTCAGCGAAGCCGACGCCCCGGCCGCCCGGCTGCCGGCCTACGGCCGGGACGACGAGACGGGCGCGCGACTCTATGTCGATGCCACCTGGGACCCCCGCTGGAAGGACGAGTTCATCGCGCCGCGCGTGTCGATCACCGACTCCTATCCGCCGGAGATTCGCGCGGCGGTTCGCGACTCATGGGCTGAGCTCGGCTTCGAGTCCGATGCTGCGTTCGAAGAAGCGAGCGGCTCCGGGAGTTAGCTTGTGGCCGGTGGTGCTGGGCCGGTAGGAGGACTGGACGAGTAGCGTCGGCCCGATTCTGCGAGTTCGATTCGTGATCGGGTTTGGAGGGACAGTCGTGCTCGAGTCTTGCGTATACGAAACTGTTTACGCAAGCGGGCGTCGGAGTGCGCTGGCTGCTCGGCAACGAACACGATTCATTGTTTGCCTCGGCGGCGCAAAAATTACCGGAACAGTTATCACGACCGGAGTAACCGCTTCGGAGTATGCCAGCGGACCACAACCTGTCGGGCTACGACGAGACGCGCCAGGCGTTTTCGTGGGACGACGGTTACGAGGAAGCCGACTGGGACGCCCCGGAGCGAATAAATATCGCACACGAGGTCTGCGATCGCCACGCCGAAAACAAGGAGAAGGTGGCGCTGTACCAGGTCGGCGAGGACGGCGAGTTGACGACGTTTTCCTTCTGGGAACTCGCCGAGCGAACCGACCGGTTCGCGAACCTCCTCGCCGAACTCGGGATCGAGCGCGGCGACCGGGTCTTCTCGTATCTGCCGCGGATTCCCGAACACTACGTGGCGCTCGTCGGGACGCTGAAACGCGGTGCCGTCTTCGGCGGTGTCAACGAGCGGTTCGGGCCGGACGGCATCGCCTACCGGCTCGACGACTGCGACGCGAAGGCGATCGTCACGACCGCCGACAACCGAGACACCGTCGAGGCGGCGCTCGAAGACGCGCCGTCGGTCGAGCACGTCATCGTCGTCAGCGACGACGGGACGGGGCTTCGCCGCGGCGACGTGAGCTACCGCGCGGCCATGGAGCGAGCGAGCCGCGAGTACGAGACGGCCGAGACGAGCGGCGAGGACGACGCGCTGTTGTACTACACCAGCGGAACGACCGGACCGGCGAAGGGCGTCCTCCACAAACACCGGTGGGTTGTCGGCGTGGCAACGACGCAGCGCTACGCCGCCGACCTCCAACCGGGGGACCTGTACTGGTCGACGGCCGATCTCGGCTGGCTGACCGGCCCCATCAACACGCTCGGAGCCTGGTTCCGGGGCACCGCCCTGTTCACCTACGAGGGTGAGTTCGACCCCGAGGCGTGGGCCGACCTGCTCGACACCTACCCGATCAGCGTCCTCTTCTCGGTGCCGACGGCCTACCGAATGCTCCGGGAAAACGAGGCCGTACTCGAGGGGACCGAACTCGACCTGCGCCACGCGCTGTCGATCGGCGAACCGCTCTCGGCCGGCGTCGTCGAGTGGGGCGAAGAGACCCTCGGCGTCACCATTCACGACACCTACGGCCAGACCGAGACGGGGAACATGATCGTCAACAACTACCCGACGATGGAGGTCCGACCGGGATCGATGGGCAAACCGCTACCCGGCATCGAGGCGGAGGTAGTCGATCCCGAAACCGGCGCGGTGCTCGACCCCGGCGAGACGGGCGAGATCGCCCAGCGCGGGGACTACCCCTGCTTCTTCGCCGAGTACTGGGAGAAGCCCGACAAGACGGCCGACTGCTTCGTCGACGGTCCCGACGGCGGTGAGCAGAGCGAGACGATGCGATCCTCGCCGGACGAGACGGCTGGCGGCGAGTGGTACCTCTCGGGCGACCTCGCGCACAAGGACGAGGACGGCTACCTCTGGTTCGAGGGGCGGGCGGACGACGTGATCCTCTCCTCGGGCTACCGCATCGGCCCCTTCGAGGTCGAGAGTTCGCTCGGCGAGCACGAGGCCGTCGCGGAGGCGGCCGTCGTACCGAAGCCCCACCGCGAGCGCGGCAACATCGTGAAGGCGTACGTAGTGCCGGGCGGCGACGCGACGCCCACGGAATCGCTCAAAGACGAGATCACGGACCACGTCAAGTCCGAACTCTCCGCCCACGAGTACCCCCGCGAGGTCGAGTTCCGCGAGGAGTTGCCCAAGACGGTGACGGGGAAGATCCGACGGACGGAGTTACAGGACGAGGCGGCCGCGGAGGCCGAATAGGGAGTAGCGAGCAGCAAGTAACGAGTCGCAAGGAGCAAGCAGCGGATGGCGGGTCCCAAGGAGCAACTACCGAGACCCGCAATCGACACGATACGGCGACGACGAAATCAGACACAACGGAGAGACACCATGAACTTCGAATCCACGCAGGAACGCGAGATGATCCGACGGACGGCGGCCGACGTCGCCGCCGAGTACGGGCCGGAGCACTGGCGCGAGAAAGAACGAGCGGGCGAGTTCTCCGAAGCCTTCTGGGCTGAACTCGCGGACGCGGGCTTTCACGGCCTGTTGATCCCCGAGGAGTACGAGGGGGCCGGCATGGGAATGCAGGAGATGGGCCTGGCGATGGAGACACTCTGCGCCGAGGGCTGCGGCATGGCCGGAACCTGGTACCTGGTCCTCACCGCGGGGATGGCCGCGGTCGGCATCCGCGAGTACGGTACCGAGGCCCAGAAGGAGACCTACCTGCCGGACATCGCGAACGGGAAGCGCAACTTCTCGATCGGGATCACCGAGCCCGAGGCTGGGACGAACACGCTGAACGTGGCAACGACGGCCGAGAAGGAGGGAGACGAGTACGTCCTCAACGGCCAGAAGGCCTGGATCACGTTCTCGGATCGCGCCGAGAACATGATCATCGTCACGCGGACGACGCCTCGCGATGAGGTCGACCGCGGGACGGACGGGATCAGCCTGTTCGTCGTCGACATGAACGACCCGAACATCGACGTCTCGCCGATCGAAAAGCACGGGATCAACTACTCGAAGTCCTGCGAGGTGTTCCTCGAGGACGTACGCGTCCCTGCCGAGAACATGCTCGGCGACGAGGACGACGGCTGGTGGGTGCTGGTCGACATGCTCAACCCCGAACGGATCGGCTTCGCCGCGGCGGGGACGGGGATCGGCAAACTCGCCGCGAACACGGCGATCGAGTACGCCAACGAGCGCGAGGTGTTCGACGCGCCGATCGGCTCCCACCAGGGCGTCTCGTTCCCGATCACGAAGGCGTACGCGCAGATGGAGACCGCCGCGCTCATGCGCGAGAAGGCGGCCTGGCGCTACGATCAGGGCGAGGAGTGTGGCTACGAGACCAACGTCGCGAAGGCGACCGCTGTCGCGGCCGGCATCGAGGCCGTCAAGCAGTCCATGCAGGCCTTCGGCGGCTGGGGCTACGCCACGGAGTACGACGTCGAGCGCTGGTGGCGAGAGATCAACCTGACCCGGCTCGCACCGGTCTCCCAGCAGATGGCGTACAACCACATCAGCCAGCAGCTCGGATTCCCGAAGTCCTACTGATCTATTAGCATGTTCGACAAACTACTCGTTGCCAACCGCGGCGAAATCGCCGTACGCGTCATGCAAGCGTGTGAAGAACTGGGCATCGACACCGTCGCGATCTACAGCGACGCGGACCGCAACGCGGGTCACGTCGAGTTCGCAGACGAGGCGTACAACGTCGGCCCCGCACCCGCGAGCGAGTCGTATCTCGACCAGGGGACGATCCTCGACGTCGCCGACCGCGCAGGCGCGGATGCGATTCATCCGGGCTACGGTTTCCTCGCCGAAAACGCCGCGTTCGCCGCGCGCGTCGAGGATGCAGAGGGAATTACCTGGGTCGGGCCGCCCAGCGAGGCGATGGACGCCCTCGGCGAGAAGACGACGGCCCGACAGGTCATGCAGGCGGCCGACGTGCCGGTCGTCCCGGGGACGAGCGATCCCGTCGACTCCGCCGCCGAGGTTCGCGAACTCGGCGACGAGTTCGGCTACCCGGTCGCGATCAAGGCCGCCGGCGGCGGCGGCGGTCGCGGGATGAAGATCGTCCGCAGCGCGGACGAAGCCGAAGACGCCCTCGAGAGCGCGAAACGCGAGGGCGAGGCCTACTTCGACGACGCGACCGTCTACGTCGAGAAGTACCTCGGGTCCCCGAAGCACGTCGAGGTCCAGATCCTCGCGGACGAGCACGACACCGTGCTCCACCTCGGCGAGCGGGACTGCTCGCTCCAGCGGCGTCATCAGAAGGTCATCGAGGAAGCGCCGAGTCCCGCACTCGACGGGGCGCTGCGCGAAGCGATCGGCGAGGCCGCCCGCCGCGGGGTCCGCGAAGCCGGCTACACGAACGCGGGCACCGTCGAGTTCCTCGTCGAAGACGGCGAGTTCTACTTCATGGAGGTCAACACCCGGATTCAGGTCGAACACACCGTCACCGAGGAGGTGACGGGGATCGATATCGTCCGGGAACAGCTACGAATCGCGGCCGGCGAGGAACTTCCCTTCGCGCAGGCGGATGTAGACATCAACGGCCACGCCATCGAGTTCAGAATCAACGCCGAGAACCCCGCCGCGGAGTTCGCGCCGACGCCGGGTGAACTCGAGACCTACGTCCCGCCCGGAGGGCTCGGTGTTCGGGTCGACGACGCCGTTACCGAGGGCGACGAGATCGCCGGCGACTACGACTCGATGATCGCGAAACTGATCGTTCGCGCGCCGACGCGCGAGCGGTGTCTCGAGCGCTCCCGGCGCGCGCTTTGCCATTTCGATATCTCGGGTCCCGAGACGATCGTGCCGTTCCACCGGCTCATGATAGACGACGAGCGGTTCCGCGCGGGCGAGCACACGACCGACTACCTCGACCGCGAGGTCGACGCAGATGAACTCGTTGCGGCGGTCGAGCGGTGGGGCTCCAGCGCGGCCGGGAGCGGAGCAGACGGCGACGCCACGGACGAGCACGAACTCGTCGTCGAAGTCGACGGGCGGCGGTTCGACGTGCTCGTCGAGGACGATCGTCCGCGGGTGGCGAGCAACGGCGGAGCCGACGCAGGTACGACCACGGGATCGGCGAGTTCGGGTTCGAGCAGCGGCGCAGCCGCGACCGAACAGGTCGCGGCCGGCGATGCCATCACGGCCGAGATGCAAGGCACCGTACTCTCGGTCGACGTCGAACCCGGCGACGAGATCGGTGCCGGGGACGTGGTCTGCGTGCTCGAGGCGATGAAGATGGAGAACGACGTGGTCGCGCCGGGGGCCGGCTCCGTCGCCGCAGTTCCCGTTTCCGAGGGCGACTCGGTCGACATGGGCGACCCGCTGATCGTACTGGAGTGAGCAATGACGATGGAACTCAGACTCAGTGTGAAAGAGACGGCAGGACAGGACGAAAACGAGATACAGGCGGTCGCGACGGCGCTTGCGACCCACTTCGGCGAAGCCGTCGACCTCTATCCCGAGACCGGTGACGAACTCCTCGCGAGCGCGTCGCCGCCGGACAACGGAACCGAAACCGAAACCGGAGCCGGAACCGGAATCGGGGGCGCTGGCAGCGGTCCTGGACCAGTACAAAGCGCCGGTCGCAGCCGCGACCGAGGAAGCGAGCGGGACGACCTCGAACCGACCGAACGCGAGGAACTCCTGCGCGAAGAGATCGAGGAGATACTCGAGGGCGGCCCGGAGAAGTACAAGGAACGCCTTCCGGAGCAGGGAAAGCTGTTCGTGCGCGATCGGCTCGACCTCTGGTTCGGCGACGGCGACGGGTCAGGCGGTGACAAACCAAACGGAATCACGTTCGAGGACGGAAGGTTCGCCAACTTCGACGCCGAGGACGACCTGCCGGCGGACGGCCTCATCACGGGCGCGGCCGAGTTCGAGGGCCGGGACCTGCACTTCATGGCCAACGACTTCACCGTCAAGGCGGGCTCGATGGCCGAGAAAGGCGTCGAGAAGTTCCTCCGAATGCAACAGCGAGCGCTGAAGACCGGCCGTCCGGTCCTCTATCTCATGGATTCGTCGGGCGGCCGGATCGACCAGCAGACCGGCTTCTTCGCCAACCGCGAGGGCATCGGGAAGTACTACTACAACCACTCGATGCTCTCCGGACGCGTTCCCCAGATCTGCGTGCTCTACGGCCCCTGTATCGCCGGCGCGGCCTACACGCCCGTCTTCGCCGACTTCACCGTTATGGTCCGAGACGTAAGCGCGATGGCCATCGCCTCGCCGCGGATGGTCGAGATGGTCACCGGCGAGGACATCGATCTGCAAGATCTGGGCGGCCCGGACGTCCACGCCCGCCACTCCGGTAGCGCCGACCTGATCGCCGAGGACGAAGAGCACGCGCGCGAACTCGTGGCGAAGCTGATCGGCTACCTGCCGGATAACAGCGACGAGAAGCCGCCACAGACCGAGGGGACGGCACCGCGACTCTCGCCCGACGGCATCGACGCCGTCGTCCCGCAGGAACCGAACCGCGGATACGACATGTTCGACGTCATCGAGCGCGTCGTCGACGCCGACTCGGTGCTCGAACTCCGACCGGAGTACGGCAAGGAGATCATCACGGCCTTCGCCCGGATCGACGGCCGGCCGATCGGCATCGTCGCCAACCAGCCCAACCACCGCGCCGGGGCGATCTTCCCCGACGCGGCCGAGAAGGCCGCCGAGTTCATCTGGACCTGCGACGCCTACGACGTGCCGCTGCTGTACCTGTGTGACACGCCGGGCTTCATGGCCGGTTCGCAGGTCGAGAAAGACGGCATCTTAGAGCAGGGCAAGAAGATGATCTACGCGACTTCCTCGGCCACCGTCCCGAAGCAGTCCGTCGTCGTCCGCAAAGCCTACGGCGCGGGGATCTACGCGATGTCCGGGCCGGCCTACGACCCCGAGAGCGTGATCGGACTCCCGAGTGGCGAGATCGCCATTATGGGTCCCGAGGCCGCGATCAACGCGGTCTACGCGAACCGGCTCGCGGATATCGACGATCCGGACGAGCGCGCCGCGCGCGAGCAGGAACTGCGCGAGGAGTACCGCGAGGACATCGACATCCACCGGATGGCGAGCGAGGTCGTCATCGACGAGATCGTCCCGCCGAGTTCACTGCGCGACGAACTCGAGAATCGCTTTGCGTTCTACGAGACGGTCGAGAAGGACCTGCCGGACAAGAAACACGGGACGATCCTCTAACGCGGGTCCCGTTGTGCCGGTTTGAGCGGTCCGTAACGGCTACCGAATCCGTACGTGAGAACGGCGACCGAACACAGCGCGAGGCCGAGACGGAGGTGTATTACGGCGACCGTTCGCGGCGTCCGAACGAGAGCGGCGTTTCCGGTCACGTCGAGAGCCACGTTGTAGAGAGTGTTGTCGACGGCGGTCGCCGTCGCGATCCCAGCGACACTGACGGCCCCGACGAAACCGGTTCAGAGACACTGCAGCCGAAACGAAAGGTTCCGCCGGATCGTATCCAGATACACGAGAACGGGGGCAGCAACGCCGAAAAGGAGACCGGCCAGGATGGGTGTCGGTATCGAGACCATATCGTCCCGTTTGCACAGTGACACGATAAACCCGCTGTTAGGCGACCAGGGTGACGCCCGACGTGACACACCGAACCGACGAGTTCACTCTCGAATCCGTCCATCGATCACTGCGCGCTGAACTCGATTCGGATCGGATGCTGTTTTAGTCGTGGCCGCCATACCGACGGCTATGACCGAGCCGCTGATCCGCACCGGAAACGAGATCGAGTACGACGCCGTGGACGCCGCGGACGGCCTCGAAAAGGGCGTCCTGATCGCCGAGGAGCACGGCGCGCCGAACTTCGCGATCCGCCGATTTGAACTCGAGGCGGGAGCCGCAGTCCCGGAACATACGAACGAGGTCGAACACGAGCAGTACGTACTACAAGGAGCGTATACGGTCGGGATTAACGACGAAGAGTACGAGGTCGAAGCCGGCGACTCGCTGCTGATTCCCGCAGGAACGGTCCACTGGTACCGAAACGAGAGCGACGACCGGGGCGCGTTCCTCTGTGCGGTGCCAAACGGCGACGACGAGATCGACCTGCTGGAGTAACCCTCGTCGGGCCCGGCTGCAGGCAACGCCTCCGATGTCGGCCGCCGGGACCAGCAAAGATTGTGCGTCGTTGGCATACGGTTTTGCAACCGCAACTACTATATCTTTTTAGGGTTACCTAAAACCAGATGGCAGAAGCGCAGTCGATTGACGAGCATGCAGCCGTCCGGGAGCGGGAGGGGTGGGTGACCGGACGGCTCGTTCTCTTTTGTCTGGCGAGTGCAATCATTACCGTCGTCGCCGGACTGATACAGGTGAGTTTCGGGGAATACTCGATGACGTTCGTCGAGACGTGGGAGGCGGTTTTCAATCCCGCGGTGATCTTCAGCCTCGACGCGTGGTCGGCGTTTCTCTTCGGCACCGAACTCCCGAACATGACCACCGGGAGCGTCGTCGTCTGGGACCTCCGGCTGCCGCGAGTGTTCGTCGGGATCATCGCCGGCGCGACGCTTGCGGTCTCGGGAGCGATCTTCCAGGCGGTAACGCGAAACGAACTGGCGAGTCCGTTCATACTGGGGGTCAGCTCCGGTGCAGGATTCGCCGTCCTGGCGACGCTCGTCGTTTTCAGCGGGCTCTCGCATCTTCTGCCGCTGGTCGCCGCCCTCGGCGGAACGGTCGCGTTCGTGGTCGTGTACGTGATCGCCTGGAAAGGGGGAACGAGCCCGGTCCGACTCGTGCTCGCTGGCGTCATCGTCAACATGGTCTTCCAGTCGCTCCAGCAGGGACTGTTCTTCTTCGCGGACGATCTGGGGGTCGTCCAGACGGCGATCGCCTGGCTGACGGGCTCGCTGACGGGAACCGGCTGGGGAGAAGTTCGGATCGCGATTGTGCCGGCGATCGTCGCGATCGGAATCGCACTCGCCGGCTCGCGGCAGTTGAACGTCCTGATGCTCGGCGAAACCACCGCCCGATCGCTCGGGATGCAGGTCGAGCGAGTTCGGTTTTTCCTCTCGGCCGTCGCGATCCTGGCGGCCAGCGTCGCAATCGCCGTCGCGGGCATCGTCAGCTTCTTCGGACTCGTCGTGCCCCACATCGTCCGCAACACGCTGGGCGGGGATTACCGGCGGCTGATGGTCGGCTGTCTCTTCGCCGGCCCCGCGCTGATGGTCACCGCAGACGTCGGCGCGCGGCTCGCGCTGAGCGGCACCCAGATACCCGTTGGCATCGTCACCGGCCTGATCGGCGGCCCCTATTTCCTCTACCTGATGCGCAAACAGCACTCGATGGGTGAACTCTAATGGCACACCAGTACCACTCCGCGACGGAGGAGCAAGAACGAGGACAAGAACAGGGACAGAAACACGGAAACGGAGACGGACACGAGACGGAAGCGGGACAGATCACCGACAGCAACGGCGTGACAGTCGAGAGCGCACTGGTCGGCGACGGTCTCGAACTCAGCTACCCCACGAGCGAAGAAACCATCGTCGACTGCGCCCGCCTCGACATTCCCGAAGCCGCGGTAACCGCACTCGTCGGTCCCAACGGGAGCGGAAAGAGTACGCTGCTGAAATCCCTCTCGAACCATCTCGATCCGGACGCGGGGACGGTTCGGATCCACGGCGAGGACCTCGACTCGTTCAGTCAAAAAGAATTAGCGCGCGAATTGAGCGTCCTCTCACAGGAGAACGATTCGCTGGGATCAATCACCGTCGAAGACCTCGTGTATCACGGCCGCTACCCGCACCGCGGCTTTTTCGACTCGGTCAGCGAGGAGGATCACCGGGCGGTCGAGCGCGCGATCGAACTCGCGGGAATCGAACACATCTGCGACACCGAACTCGGGCAACTGAGCGGCGGCCAGAAACAACTGGCCTGGATCGCGATGGTACTGGCACAGGACACCGACGTCCTGTTACTCGACGAACCGACGACGTTCCTCGACATCCACCACCAGTTCCGCGTCCTCGAGACGATCCGGCAGTTGAACGAACAGAAAGGCGTCACCGTGGCCGTCATCCTGCACGATATCTCGCAGGCGGCCCGTTTTGCGGACTACCTCGTCGCGATCCGCGACGGCGAACTCTACGACTGGGGTCCGCCCGAGGAGGTCGTGACCGAACAGTTACTCGCCGACGTCTTCGGCGTCGAAGCGACCGTCGAATACGAGCCCGAACTCCAGGTGCTTCCAAAGCAAGCGCTGCCGAACAGTCGGTTGTAGTCCCACCGGGCGATGAAAAACCGGCGGCTGGATTCAAATATCGAGACGCTCCGTTGAGAGATCGCTGAAACGATCCGGGAGGACGCTGAATTGAACTGGAAGACGGTCCCCTTCGGAACACTTTTATAATTTTAGGCTCACCTAAATTCTGATGAGTGATCGACGACCGTGGACGAGACGGACCGTCCTTCGAACCAGTGGCACAATTGCTGGCGTGGGTGCGATGGCCGGCTGTCTCGATTCCCTCGGACAGACGGAACAGGAAAGCGAATACACGGTGTCGATGCCGCCAGTTGGCGACGTCGAGTTCTCCGGCGTTCCGGAAACGTGGGCCGCCAACAACGGCACCTGGGCCGGCATGGGCGTCGCGCTCGGCCAGGACCCGCCGGAAGCCGTCTACCTCACCGAGCGGTTTCACACGCAACACTACGAGGAGATACCCGGCCTGAGCATCGACAAAGAGGACGTCGGGATGGACTCGCTCTGGGGGGACGAACTGACCACGGAGGAGTTTCTGGAACTCAGCGAGGACGTGGACGTCTTCATCATGGATCCGAACTTCATCCGCGGTCGAACCGATAACTGGACCGAGGACGACATCGAAACCATCGAAAACACCGGTACGCCCTTCTTCGGCAACAGCATCTTCTCGCGGGGTTACGAGTGGCACGACTACGACTACTTGACGCTGTACGAAGCCTTCGAGTACCTCTCGCAAGTCTTCCAGGAGGAAGATCGCTACGAGGCCTTCGAGACCCTCCACGACGAGTTCCAGAACGAACTCGACGACATCGTCCCGCCGGAAGACGAGCGGCCGTCGGTCGCCATCATGTGGCCCCAGCCGGCCGAGGAGCCCGAGACGTTCTCGCCGTACCTCATCGACGAGGGAACGAGCTTCAAGCAGTGGCGGGATCTGGGCGTCGAGGACGCGTTCGCGACGACGGACGTCGAGGACTTCCACGCCGGCCGAACCGAGGTCGACTACGAACTGCTCCTCGAGATCGACCCGGACGTGCTGTTGATCCGCGGCAACGAGCAAAAAAGCGCCGACGAGTTCGCCGACACGGTCGTCTCGCACATGGAGAACCACAACGTCGCAAGCGAGTTGACGGCCGTCCAGAACGGCGACGTCTACCGCGGCGGCCCGCTCCACCAGGGGCCGATCGTCAACCTGGTGCTGACCGAACGCGCAGCACGGCAGGTCTACGGCGTCGACGAGGAACTGTTCGACCGCGACCGCGTCGGCGATATCGTCGCCGGCGACCTGTAGCGTAGACGCGGTAATAGTCCGTATCTGCGGCCCTGTACGGCCCTCGTTGCCGACGAACGCGTAGTCGTCCGCACCGTCTCCGTCGACGGGCGTCACGGCGAGACGATCCGTCGCAATAACGCCGCCAACGCCGAAGCGATCACCACGCTACGACTGCAACAGCGGTTCGCCGGGAGGTGACAGCAACCGACGAATACGGTGGCGGTCGCTGCGGTCAACGAGCCGGAGGCTGCATCTGACGGAGACGCACGCGTGCGTTCAGTTACTGACGACAACGGCGACCGCCGAAGTCCGAATCGCTCAAGTACGCCACGCGTGTATCACGTCTCGTGTCGAAGCAGGTCCAGCAGGTCGAAACGATCTTCTGCCACGAAACCGGCGGCGACTATCTGCTCGTCGTCCAACGGGACGGCAAGCGACTGTTCCGTGCGAAGCTCGGCCTCTCCGAAACGTCGGCCGGCCCTCGCCCCGCCAAATTCCGGCTTAAAGACGGATCGAGCGAAGAGCCGCGCCAACCCGACGAGTTCGTCGAACTCGCGCGCCGCGCAAAGCGCATTCGGATCTCCGAGCAGACCTCCCAGGAGGGCCGCCAGGAACTGACCGAGATGCTGTCGGGCTACCAGCTCGCGGACAAAGTCAAGACCGTTCGGACCTGTCGCTACTGCGCCTCCGCCGGGCGTTACTCGCCGATCACGACGGAGACGGCGGTCAAAGACGACGCGGACTGGATCTGTCAGGACTGCGCCCGCCGCGAACTCGAGCGTCAGCTTTCCTACTCGGGCGGCGGCGAAGTGACGGGGGCGGCGAAGGACCGACTCGAGGACCTCATGCTCGAAGTACAGGACTTAGACCGGATCGTCAACCTGCTTCAGGGGCGACTCGACCCGGATCTGACGAAGTTCGATACAATCTCGGCGACGACCGACGAGGTCGATCCCGTCCGGGTGGATTCGCTGAACCTGCACCCGGGACTGCAGGGATTGCTCGAGGACCGGTTCGAGACGTTGCTGCCGGTGCAGAGCCTCGCCGTCGAAAACGGTCTCTTCGACGGCGAGGATCAGATGGTCGTCTCGGCGACGGCAACCGGGAAGACGCTCGTCGGCGAGATGACCGGGATCAACCGCGTTCTCAACGGCAAGGGGAAGATGCTCTTTCTCGTCCCCCTCGTCGCGCTCGCCAACCAGAAACACGAGGACTTCGAAGCGGAGTACGGCGACCTCGTCGACGTCTCCATCCGCGTCGGTGCGAGTCGGATCACCGACAACGGCAACCAGTTCGACCCCAACGCCGACGTCATCGTCGGCACCTACGAAGGGATCGACCACGCCCTGCGAACGGGCAAGGACATGGGCGACATCGGTACCGTCGTCATCGACGAGGTCCACACCCTGAAAGAGGAAGAGCGCGGCCACCGACTGGACGGGCTGATCTCGCGACTCAAACACACCTGCGAACGGCGAGCCGAGCGCCGCGACGACTATCACGGTTCCCAGTGGGTCTACCTCTCCGCGACCGTCGGCAACCCCGAACACCTCGCCGGCGCGCTGGAATCGACGCTCATCGAGTTCGAAGAGCGTCCCGTCCCCATCGAACGCCACGTCACCTTCGCCGACGGCCAGGAGAAAGTCCGCGTCGCAAACAAACTCGTCAAACGCGAGTTCGACACCGAATCCTCCAAGGGATATCGGGGCCAGACGATCATCTTCACGAACTCGCGCCGTCGGTGTCACGAAATCTCTCGAAAGCTCGAGTACTCTTCAGCACCCTATCACGCCGGGCTGGACTACAAACGCCGAAAAACGGTCGAACGACAGTTCGGCGACCAGGAGCTGTCCGCCGTCGTCACGACCGCTGCACTCGCGGCAGGGGTCGACTTCCCGGCCTCGCAGGTCGTCTTCGACTCGCTGGCGATGGGCATCGAGTGGCTCTCGGTCCAGGAGTTCCACCAGATGCTCGGCCGCGCCGGCCGCCCGGACTACCACGACAAGGGGACCGTCTACGTCCTCGTCGAACCCGACTGTGCCTACCACAACTCGATGGAGATGTCCGAGGACGAAGTCGCCTTCACCCTCCTGAAAGGCGAGATGGAGTCGGTGATGACCCACTACGACGAACGCGCCGCAATCGAGGAGACGCTCGCAAACATCACCGTCGGCGGCAAAGCCGCGAAGGCGCTCAACGACCGCATGCTCGGCGATGTTCCGACGAAACACGCTATCGGCAAACTCCTCCAGTACGAGTTCATCGACGGCTTCGAGCCCACGCCGCTCGGGCGCGTCGTCACGGAGCACTTCCTGGCACCGGACGAGGCGTTCACCCTGCTCGACGGCATCCGCAAGGACGCCGCGCCGGCCGAACTCGTGGCGGATATCGAACTCCGCGATGCGGAGTTGTGACGGGGTGAGTTGCGTGGCTGGTCGAGTAGCGTGTCGTTGTCTCGTTTTCAGATGAAGAGAGTACAGCGGTTACGGGTTGAGCGTCGAGCGGGGAGTGGAGGTGGAGAGCTAAGAGTCGAGAGTTGAGAGTCGAGAACTGAGGGCTGAGAACGGAAAGTGGAGCGGTGCGAAGAGACTGATGATGGCGGTTAGCCGTCAGGGGACGAACGCGACCCCGAACACAGACAGGAGCATGACGAGCAGGGCACCCGGGAAGCCGCCGATCGCGACGATGACGAGGACGATCGGCGTAACGGCAACTGGAAGGCCAAACAGTTGCGCGAGGAATAATACGATGAGTCCAACGACGGCGTTGACGATGAAGGGGCGGACGGTCTGGACAATCGTCGATGCGCCGATAATAACGGCGAGGACGAGGACCAGGAGGAGGATTTCGAGTCCTGTAACCATAGGCGACTCTAGCGTGGCAAGGAACAAAACCATTCGGAACGGAACGAAACCCTTTATGGTCTCCACTCAGAAGGGTTGGTACGGGATCGTGGGTTAGCCTGGTATACTTCGGGCCTTGGGTGCCCGTGACCCCGGTTCAAATCCGGGCGATCCCATATTGTTGTCGCGAACAAATCCGTGAGCGACAGTCATTGGAACGAGTGCAGATTTAAGGGAGACCGAGGTTCTGTGCTCCGTGCAGGTTTTCGGGCGTGGTTCAAATTCGAGCGGGCCCATAGTTGCCCGGAAGAAGTTGGTGAGCAGCAGCGAGTGGCCAGCAATCCGCTGCGGCCTGACGAGAGGCGGTGTCGAGCGATCGAAGCCGAGCGAGCAGGTGAACGGGAACGCTGTGAGCGAATCCGTTACTCCCCGTCGATCCGTTTCAAAGCGGCCCAGACACCGAACACGAGGACGGCGAAAACGGCGAATGCAACGAAGAATAAGACTGCTTCGAGCCAGCCCGAGAGGTTGACTTCGATAGCTTCCACGAGGGCCAGTTCCCATCCGACGAAGAGGACGAGCAGTCCGGTAGCTGCGATCAGGAGAATTATGAGTCGGTCGCTAACGGCAGCCATATCGGACGTTTGGGTCTGAGAACGATAAACAACGGACTTGAACTGGCCAACCAAGCGCGGATACTGGGTTCGGTCCGGCGCTGTACGGCGGCCGAAATAGTCGCTTCCCGAGCGCAACGGCGGAGTTGGTGTTAGAATAGACTGCGGGTCGCTGCACACCCGATCGCACGACGGTTGTGTGATGGTGTGAGAATCGTTGCGGTTGGTACTATAGCCGGCAGTTCACGGAGTTGTCTTCGGGGCTGGTTGCAGGGTCGCGGTCACCGCGGGATCACTGGGGACGATCGGTTACTGCTGGTAACGAAAACGAGAACGTCGATCCGTCGCCGGGTGTAGAATCAACCCAAATTTCGCCGCCGTGGCGTTCGACAATCCGTTTACAGAGGGCGAGCCCGATTCCCGTCCCTGACGTTTCTTCACGAGTGTGGAGTCGCTGGAACACTTCGAAGATACGGTCTTGATCCGCGGGATCGATTCCGATGCCGGTATCTCGAACCGAGATGATACACTCGTCAGCACTACGTTTCGCGGAAATACTGATCCGGGGCGGCTCGTCGCCGCTATACTCGATCGCGTTCGAAAGAAGGTTCTGGAAGAGTTGTCGTAGCTGTCTCTTATCGCCCACAGTACGCGGTAATTCCTCGGTTTCGATAGTGGTGTCGGTCTCGGTAAGCCGGAGTTCGAGATCCTTTCGAACGGTCGCAAGTACCTCGTCGAGAGCAACGGGTTCGAGCGATTTCCCCCGCGTATCGACGCGTGAGTATTCGAGTAGTCCCTCGATCATCGCTCGCATTCGCTCCGAGCCGTCGATCGCGTAGCCGAGAAATTCGTCGGCGTCCTCGTCGAGTTCATCTCCGTAGCGCCGCTCGATAAGTTGCAGGTAACTCGTCACCATTCGGAGCGGTTCCTGGAGGTCGTGAGAGGCCGCGTACGCGAACTGTTCGAGCCGTTCGTTCGATGCCTCGAGTTGCGCTTGTGTTCGTTCGAGAAGGCGGTTTTGTCGTTCGAGTCGATAGGCGTGCGTTTTCGCCTGGGCGGCGTAGGTGCCGACGCCGTATCCGGCGACGGAACTGAATCCAGTGAGGAGAAGGACGGATCGGACCGGGTTAGCGAGCGCCGGGCCGGGCTGGAGGTTGTAGAGCGCGAGAATGGCGAGCATCGCCCCGATACCGACGAGACACCAGCCCGCGATAGTGGCGTAGAATCGAGGATGGATGTCGGTCTGGGGCAAACGATACCCGCCGCCGAGAAGGACGAGGCCGGGCCCGGCGATAAAACTGGAGACGATGAGGATGCTCGAGAGGGACAATTCCTGGGCTATCGGCAGAGACACCCAGGTTACAGCAAGTGCGAGGTACAGGACGCCGAGGGCGAGGATGACGGTTCTCCCACCGGTAATAGTTCCCAGGCGATCCCACGGGAGCATGACAATACGTGTGGATCAGGGCTGATTATAGACCTTGTGTGTTAATAGTTTGTTACCGCTCTGATGGTGATTCGAACACGAGCCGAGAATAGCTATCGTCTCGAAACATGGTCGACCGAATCGCATTTACCGGGAAAGAAGAGTACCGGGTCGACGCGGTCCGTACCCCACAGGTGAAGGGTAAACTGACAGGAACGGGCCCGGTGCCGTTAGTTCCATACCGGTCCTCGATATCGGTCCTGCAAGCCGAACGACTACCCTCACCCGCAGTACACGCTGTATGCATGACGGCTCGTCGAACCAGCGTTCAGACTGCGCTTAAACGATGGCTCGTCAACGGTGTCGTCGTGACGATTCCGCTCGTGATTACGCTCGTTATCTTGCTCGTCGTCGTCGATTTCGTCCTCGGCGTTCTCTCGCCCGTCGTCGACGGAATCATTTACGCGCTCCCGAACGATCCACCAACCGCAGTCGTTCAACTGGTGACGCTCGCGTCGCTGGTCGCCTTCTTCCTCCTCGTCGGTATCATCGCGGACTACACCCCCGGTCGATACATCTCGAAACGAGTTCACGCCACGATGGAAACCATTCCCGGCATCAGCACCGTATACGAAAGCGTCCGCCGGGCCAGTCGGCTGTTGCTCGACGACGAGACGGACCAATTCAAGGACGTGAAACTCGTCAAGTTCCCTCACAGAGACGCCTACACGCTCGCCTTTCTCACTGCAACGACGCCATCCGTGATCGAAGGCCAACTCGACAGCGGTGCGATGGTGACGGTCATGGTTCCGCTCGGACCGAATCCGACGACTAACGGCTTCGTCATGCACATGCCTGCAAAACACGTCTACGACGTGGACGTCACCGTCGAGGAAGCCATTCGATCCATCGCGACGCTGGGTGTTGCCTCCGGCGAAATCGGAACCGAGACGGAGACCGAACCGTCCACTCCCTCCGAATCACCGGTTTAGTGCATAAAATACAACGGACGGTCGATAGTGACCGTCCGGCTGAAGGGATAGCGATCTCACTATCACGATCGTCCGGTTAGACAGACGGGCAGATAGGCGGAGAGAAACATCGACGCCCGCTATCACCCGGTTTCCGCACCGCACGTCAGCCACAGTGAGACTCACCGCAACCAGTTCCGATCTGCTTTGCAACCATTTATACCCGAAGGCAGCCCTACCACAGTGTAATGGCGCAAGCGGGAAATTCTGAACTCGTCGACGCATTCGAGCAGTTCTTCCGCAACTACTACGACAACGAGATCAAGCAGCTTGCGCAGCAGTATCCCAACGAGCAGCGATCGCTTCACGTCGACTGGCAGGACCTGTATCGATTCGATCCCGATCTGGCTGACGATGTCTTAGCTCAACCGGAACAACTCCAGCGCTACGCCGAGGAAGCGCTTCGCCTCTACGACCTCCCGATCGACGTCAGCCTCGGCCAGGCCCACGTCCGCATCAAAAACCTGCCCGAGACGGAGACCCCCGAAATCCGCGAGATCCGCGCCCGCGACATGAACTCGCTCGTGGAGGTCCACGGCATCGTCCGCAAGGCGACGGACGTCCGCCCGAAGATCGAAGAGGCAGCCTTCGAGTGCCAGCTCTGTGGCACACTCAGCCGTGTTCCCCAGTCGAGCGGCGACTTCCAGGAACCCCACGAGTGCCAGGGCTGCGAGCGACAGGGGCCGTTCAAGGTCAACTTCGACCAGTCCGAGTTCGTCGACTCCCAGAAGCTTCGCATTCAGGAGAGTCCCGAAGGACTCCGCGGCGGTGAGACGCCCCAATCACTCGACGTACACGTCGAGGACGATATCACCGGCGAGGTGACGCCCGGCGACCACGTCTCCGCAACCGGGGTATTGCGGCTCGAACAACAGAGCAATCAAGGCGAGAAGACGCCGGTGTTCGACTTCTACATGGAGGGGATGTCCGTCGACATCGACGAAGAGCAGTTCGAGGACATGGACATCACCGACGAGGACAAGAAAGAGATCTACGAGATTTCGAACCAGGAGGAGGTCTACGAGAAGATGGTCGGCTCCATCGCGCCCTCCATCTACGGCTACGAGCAGGAGAAACTCGCGATGACGCTCCAGTTGTTCTCCGGCGTCACGAAGCACTTACCCGACGGATCGCGGATCCGCGGGGACCTTCATATGCTCCTTATCGGGGATCCGGGTACCGGCAAATCGCAGATGATCGGCTACATCCAGAACATCGCACCCCGCTCCGTCTACACCTCCGGGAAAGGCTCATCCTCGGCGGGTCTGACCGCGGCGGCGGTACGAGACGACTTCGGCGACGGCCAGCAGTGGACGCTCGAAGCCGGCGCACTCGTCCTCGCCGATCAGGGGATTGCGGCCGTTGACGAACTCGATAAGATGAGGTCGGAAGATCGGAGTGCCATGCACGAGGCCCTCGAGCAGCAGAAAATCTCCGTCTCGAAGGCCGGCATCAACGCCACCCTCAAGTCCCGCTGTTCGCTCCTCGGCGCAGCCAACCCCAAGTACGGCCGCTTCGACCAGTACGAACCCATCAGCGAGCAGATCGACCTCGAACCGGCACTCATCTCCCGATTCGACCTGATCTTCACCGTCACGGACACCCCCGACGAGGAGAAAGACCGCAATCTCGCAGAGCACATTCTCACCACCAACTACGCCGGCGAACTGACCACCCAACGCGAGCAGATGACCAACATCGACGTCAGCCAGGGTGAACTCGAGGAGATGACCGAGCAGGTCGATCCGGTAATCGACGCTGAACTCCTCCGGAAGTACATCGCGTACGCCAAGCAAAACTGTCACCCGCGGATGACCGAGGAAGCCCGCGAGGCGATTCGAGACTTCTACGTCAACCTCCGTTCGAAGGGAACCGACGAGGACGCGGCCGTCCCCGTCACGGCGCGAAAACTCGAGGCGCTGGTCCGCCTCTCGGAAGCGAGTGCACGAGTTCGGCTGTCGGATACCGTCGAGCAGTCGGATGCGGAGCAGGTGATCGAGATCGTTCGCTCGTGTTTGCAGGACGTGGGGGTGGATCCGGAGACGGGCGAGTTCGATGCGGACATCGTCGAGGCGGGGACGTCGAAGTCCCAGCGTGATCGGATCAAGAATCTCAAGCAACTCATCAGCGATATCGAGGAGGAGTACGACGAGGGTGCGCCGGTCGATATCGTCATGGAGCGAGCCGAAGAGATCGGATTGGATCAATCGAAGGCAGAGCACGAGATCGAGAAGCTAAAGCAGAAAGGAGAGGTGTACGAGCCGAGTATGGATACGCTACGAACGACGTGATAGCCCCACGAGTCGGAACGTAGCGTAGCGCTCGAGACGGACGAAAGAACACGGGACCAGGCGGACGAGCGAGGAGGACGAGGCGGGACCGGTCAGGAGTCGGCAGAAAGCGAGCGGAGTTCGGTGAGTGTCGAGCGGATCGTTACTGTTGCGACATCGGCGACCTCGGCAGCGGCGGTTTGCGTGATCGACTCGGTGTGCGGACAGTCACAAGCGGCCTTGTAGAGGCAGGCAGCGGCGACGCCGCTCGGGTTGCGGCCGCCAATACGGTTTGCAGTGATGAGGGAATCGAGGTGGTCACGGGCGCGGCGTTCGACGGTTGTGTCGAGGTCGAGGTTCGAAGCGAAGCGCGGGAGGTACTGCCCGGGGTCGATCGGACCGGTTGGGAGACCTAGGTCGCGATTAAGTGCGTCGTAGGCGGCTTTGAGTTCGGCTTCGGTGGCCGCGGCGATGGTGACGACTTCGTCGATCGTTCTGGGGAGCGATCGAACCCGACAACTCGCGTAGACGCAGGCGGCCGCAAAGCCTTCGATGGAGCGGCCTTGCAGGAGATTTTCGGATTGGGCGGAGTCGAACAGCGCACAGGCTTGTTCACGGAGGCAGTCGGGAAGGGAAAGGCGTGCCGTGATCCGTTTGATTTCGGTGAAGCCGAGAACCTGGTTGTACTCGGCTTTCGTCGAAATCGTGGCTCGAGTGTGTTCGCGGCGGAGACGCGAGAGTTGTCGGCGTTTCCGGCCGGTAATGCGGGTACTACGGTCGGAGACCGAGTCAGAACCGTAGCCGATCTGCGTCGAGAGACCGCGATCGTGTCGAGAACGGGTGAGCGGAGCGCCGGTTCGGCGACGATCGGTGTCATCGTCCGCAAACG
Source organism: Natrialba asiatica DSM 12278 (assembly GCF_000337555.1). Classification (GTDB taxonomy): domain Archaea; phylum Halobacteriota; class Halobacteria; order Halobacteriales; family Natrialbaceae; genus Natrialba; species Natrialba asiatica. The sequence continues at coordinate 91,224 of NZ_AOIO01000039.1, forward strand.
AGCGCCACTCGGGACCGCGATCGATCGGGTCTTCGCCGAGAACGAGTCCACAGTCCTCGCAGACGGTTTCGGTAGCTGTCAGTCGGAGGAACCCACCACACTCCGGACAGGTCGGAGACGAATCGGATTGTGCCATCGGTAAGTAATCTTCGTATTGTGTTGAGTAATCCAGAGTATTTAAAATAATCGAAGTGTAGAAAACTAAGGGATATCGTGGCGGAACGGAACAGGTTTTCGGGAGGAGAAGGGGAGAAGAAAAGCACCGAACGGCCACCGGTTTTGGCAGACAACGGGTCGTTTTATGCATCTGTTCAGTGGAGTGGACAGAGAGGATCAGGGATCGAGATGATAGGGACACAGGCGAGACGGCATCGGTCCCCGCTTAGGTCGAGTTCAGGACGGCGGCTGCCACACGTTGGATCGATGACGTTGCGACACGGACTGTTCGTGAACTGGCCGATCGACCCCGAGCGGATTCGGCCCCACGTTCCGTCCGAGTTGACGGTCGACACCCGAGACGGCACGGCGTGGCTTAGCGTGCTCCCGTTCGTGCTCACGAACGTCGGTTTCCGCGGGACACCGGCGAGTACGCGATTCGCGTTTGCGGAACTCAACGTTCGGACGTACGTGACGTACCGCGGTGATCCGGGGCTGTACTTTTTCAGTGTCGATGTCGGCCAGCAACTCCTCGCAAGCGTAGCCGGGTGGCTCACTCGACTCCCGGTTTTCCCGGCGAAGATGCACGTCGGTGGCGGCGGTGAGGGCATTCGATTTTCGAGTCGGCGACTGCATGCATCCAGTTGGCAGCGGCGGCTCCAGGACGCGATGCGGTCGGGACGGAAACCCGAAGCAACGAGAGCGGCGAATACGGATCCGAGTGCAGGTGGAGGTGCGGAACCGCCCTGGTTCGCCGCAACGTATCGTCCAACCGGCCCAGTCGAGACGCCCGATTCGGGAACGCTCGAACACTGGTTGACCGAACGGAGGCGATTCTATGCACCGAATCGCGACAGCGTGTTGGTCTGCGAAGTCGCACACGATCCGTGGCCGCTCCAGCCAGCCGAGGCGACCATCACCGAGAATACGATGTTCGACGCGCTCGGGCTGGCACCGACGCGCGATGAGCCACTCGTCTACTACTGCGACGAACTCGAGATGACGGGCTCGATCCCGCGCCGACTCTAAACGGATTTCAGGCGGCGGTGAGAAAACTACGTACCGGAATTTTCGCCGGGAAAGCCAGTATTGGAAGTAAATATAATCCTCAATAGACTAATCTATAGATTGGTTGAACGGTTCCTGCCGAGATCGATAGATATGTTACTATCATCCGAGATAATTATTATGGCACACAATCGATGGCACTCTCAGAGACAGACACAGCCACTGGGAATCAGAACTCGTTCGTGTACGTAGTTGCGGCGTTAGCCGCGCTCAACGGCCTTTTATTCGGGTTCGATACCGGCGTGATTTCCGGTGCAATGCTGTACATCAAGGACACGTTCGACATAACGATGTTATTCGGCCAGTCGATCCACCCGTCTCTCGTCGAAGGGGTGATCGTCAGCGGCGCGATGGTCGGGGCGATCGTCGGGGCCGCGCTCGGCGGTCGGCTGGCGGATCGGATCGGACGCCGGCGGCTCATCTTGGTCGGGGCCGTCGTGTTTTTCGTCGGCTCGCTTATCATGGCGATTGCGCCGAACACTGAGATACTGATCGTTGGACGTATCCTCGACGGTGTTGGCGTCGGCTTCGCCTCCGTCGTCGGGCCGCTGTATATCTCGGAGATCGCACCGCCGAAGATCCGCGGGTCGCTGGTGGCGTTAAACCAACTGACGATTACGAGCGGGATCCTCATCGCCTACATCGTGAACTACGCGTTCTCGAGCGGCGGCGAGTGGCGCTGGATGCTCGGCCTCGGGATGGTCCCCGCAGCGATCCTGTTCGTCGGGATGCTGTTCATGCCCGAGAGCCCGCGCTGGCTCTACGAACAGGGCTACAAGGAGACCGCCCGCGACGTGCTCTCGCGGATTCGGACCGAGGACCAGATCGACGCCGAGTTACGCGAAATCACGGAGACTATCCAGAGCGAAACCGGGGGCCTGCGCGATCTGTTTCAGCCGTGGATCGTTCCGATGCTCGTCGTCGGCAGCGGACTGGCAATATTCCAGCAAGTGACCGGGATCAACGCGGTCATGTACTACGCGCCGCGGATCCTCGAGTCGACCGGTTTCGGAGATACGAACTCGATCCTTGCAACCGTCGCAATCGGAGTCGTCAACGTCATCATGACCGCCGTCGCGGTGGCGTTGATCGACCGAACCGGCCGCCGACCGCTGCTTCTGACCGGCCTCACCGGAATGACGGCGATGCTCGGCATCGCCGGCCTCGTCTACTATCTGCCCGGCCTCTCGGGCGGACTCGGTGTGCTCGCGACCGGCAGTCTAATGCTTTACGTGGCGTTCTTCGCCATCGGCCTCGGGCCGGCGTTCTGGCTGCTCATCTCGGAGATCTATCCGATGGAGGTCCGCGGCATCGCGATGGGGGTTGTGACGGTACTCAACTGGGCCGCAAACCTGCTCGTTTCGCTCACGTTCCTCCGCCTCGTCGATGTCATCGGGCAGTCCGGAACGTTCTGGCTGTACGGCATCCTCTCGCTCGTCGCCCTCGTCTTCTGTTACCGACTCGTCCCGGAAACGAAGGGGCGCTCACTCGAGGAGATCGAGGCCGACCTCCGGAACACCTCTATCGGATCCGATTCGTCCGCGACGGACCGGACCGACGCCGTTCAAACGGACGACTGACACCGACGAGAGACGACAGCGACGAGCGACGGTCGAAGCCGAGCTGAAGTGATGTGAACCGCGCCCGGTTCGCCGGTCCTCACTCCTTTCTCCCGAATCCGCATCATTATCTCCGTTACTCGCCTGAGTCAACTATGGACGGACCAACACTGTTTCACCTTCACTTCAATACACCCGACGTAGAGAGCGCGGCCGATCGACTCGAGCGGGAGGGACTCCCCTGCAAGCGCCGTTTCGGGACCGTTCGTGGAGAGAGTCGATCGCTCGGTCCCGAAGACGCCGTTCCGGACGAGTTCAGATTCAAACTGCAGGTTCATCGTCGGGGGAACGTAGATATCACGCTTGCCCCTGGGAAGCGGTCCCGAATTGATCATCTCGGCCTTCGCAGTTCGGATTTCGATGGGACGCTCGAGCGGGCGCGCTCGCGTGGAGCGTCCGTTCGGCAGAACAGCCGGCGGACGTTCGTGATGACGCCGTGGACGTTCCGGGTTGAGTTGCACCCGAGGGCTGACGGGGAGCGAGGAACGGCGGAACGGGACAGAGATGCCGCATACCATATCGAGGACGCACTGCTCTCGGTACCGGAGGCCGGTGCGGTGCGAACGTATTTCGATTCTGTATTCGGGGCCGTACCGCAGTTGACGATCGAATCCGGTGAAGAGATCTGGCTGGAGTCGTTCACGATCGCTACTGACCGAAAGTCGAGGAGAATAGACGTCGCAGAACTCCTTGGTGCATAGACGGCGTCCGTTTCGAGTAGCTGCGACCCGGGTAGAACTGGGATCGGGAAGAGAGTACTGCGAGACCAAGTCCGGTTCGGGAGACGGAACCGTTGCCCGGCGCCCTACAGTTTCTTTCCTTGCCCTTACTGCACGTCCGTATCGATCAGCCCAAACCGCGAGCCGCTGTCGCTCTCGCTCGCGTTTTCGTACACCACGTGTGCTGCGGCAACGTCCTGAATTGCCAGTCCCGTCGAGTCGAACACCGTCACATCCGTCTCAGCCGTGCGGCCGTCCGTCGTGCCGACGACGAGTTCACCGAGTTCGGCGTGGATGTCGGCGTCGGTGAGCGTGCCGTCGGTGTAGGGCACGTTGATCTCGCCGGAGTGAGTGCACTGCTCGTGGTCGTCGATGACGACCGTCGCCGCCTGCAGAAGTTCGTCTGCGAGTTCGTGTTTGCCCTCTGCGTCGGCACCGATGGCGTTGATGTGCGTGTGCTCGCCGACGTCCTCGGGCGTGACGACCGGGTCGCGAACGGGCGTCACCGTCGAGAGCACGTCACAGTGACCGGCCTCGGAGATCGAGCCGGCGCGAACGGTGAACTCGTCGTCGTAGGCGTCGATGAAGCGCTGGACGCGTTCCTCGTCGAGGTCCGAGACGACGACCTCCTCGATCGGGCGAATCTCGCTGATCGCGTCGAGTTGAGTGTACGATTGGACGCCCGCGCCGACGAGGCCGAGACTCGTGGCGTCGGAGACGGCGAGGTGATCCGTCGCGACGGCCGCGGCGGCTCCGGTCCGTTTCATCGTGAGCGTCGTTCCGTCCATGATCGCAAGCGGGAACGCGGTTTCGGGGTCCGAGTAGATCATCGTCCCCAGCACGGTCGGCAGATCGTGGTCGGTCGGGTTGTCCGGGTGGACGTTGACCCACTTCAGGCCGGCGGCGTCCCACCCATCGGCAGCGTCAGCATCCCGCCGTGATCCTGACTGGCTCGAGGAGGCGTCGCTCCCTCGAACGTTCAGGTAGGCCGGCATCGAGCGAAAGTCCCCGTTGTATTGGGGTAAATCGATATAGGACTTGGCCGGCATCTGGGTGTCTCCCCGTTCGAACGCGCCGAAGGCCTGTTCGACTGCGTCGATGAGAGCCCCCATCCGAATGTTCTCGTCGACATCGTCGCTATCCAGAAGAATGGTGTTCATATCCGCGAATATTGCGGGCGGAACCTTAAGTGGTTCTTCCTGTGGTCGCGGCGCGAGTGTGAACGTGGACCGAGCGACGGATTGAGCGGGTGCTATCCGGTTGGAGCGCGGAGACGAACGGCAAACGGCAGAAAATGGGCCGCCGCAAGCGGTCGGCGATGGTGGTCGGGAAGTCGCGTGTAAGGGGGTCGTCCCTCGCTTACATCATGCCGCCCATACCGCCACCCATGCCGCCCATACCGCCCATGCCACCGGCACCGCCGGCGGGCATGTCTTCTTCGTCGTCGTCGTCGGCAACCGCGAGGTCGCCGGCGGCGATGACGTCGTCGATGCGAAGCAGCATAACGGCCGCTTCGGTGGCGGATTCGATCGCCTGGGTCTTCACGCGAAGCGGCTCGTAGACGCCTTCCTCGCCCATGTCGATGGTGTCGCCGGTGAATGCGTCCAGTCCGGCAGCCTCGTTGCCGCCGTCGTGGTCGGCGCGGAGTTCGACGAGCGAGTCGATTGGGTCGAGTCCTGCGTTCTCGGCCAGCGTGCGTGGGATGATCTCGAGCGCGTCCGCGAAGGCTTCGACGGCGAGCTGTTCGCGCCCGCCGACGGAGTCGGCGTAGTCGCGCAGCGCAAGCGAGAGTTCGACTTCGGGCGCGCCGCCGCCGGCGAGCACCTTGCCGTCCTCGAGGGTCGTCCGCACCACACCGAGGGAGTCCTCGATGGCGCGGTCGACCTCGTCGATGACGTGCTCGGTGCCACCCCGGAGGATGAGCGTGACGGCCTGTGCGTCGTCGACGTCCTCGACGAAGATGCGCTGGTCACCGGCGATCTCCTTCTGGGCGACGCTGCCGGCGAAGCCGAGGTCGTCCTCGGTCAGGTCGTCGACCGTTGAGACCGGCGTTGCGCCGGTTGCGCGGGCGAGCTGGGACTGGTCGCTGGACTTGACGCGGCGGACGGCGATGATGCCCTCCTGTGCGAGGTAGTGCTGGGCCATGTCGTCGATGCCGCCGTCGACGAAGACGACTTCCGCGCCGACGTCGGCGACCTGCTCGGCCATCTCGCGAAGCTGGGCCTCCTCCTGCTCTAAGAACTGCTCGAGCTGGTCCGGGTCGGTGACGTTGACTTCGGCGTCGATCTCGGTCTCTTTGATCTCGAGGTCGCCGTTGACGATCGCGACCGAGGCGTCCTCGGCGAAGTACGGCATGTTGTCGGAGACACGCTCCTTGTCGACGATGACGCCCTCGACGAGTTCGGAGTTCTCGATCGAGCCGCCGACGACCTTTTCGACTTTGACGTTGTCCGTGTCGACGTCGTCGCCGTCGGAGACGGACTGGACGGCGTCGACGACGAGATCGGCGAGCAGGTCGCGGGCGCTCTCTGCGCCCTTGCCGGTCATCGCGGTAGCGGCGATCTGGTGGAGGATCTCGTCGTCGTCCTCGTCGACATCGACTGCGATCTCTTCGAGGGCCTCCGTGGCCTCTTCGGCGGCCTGGCGGTATCCCTGCGCGAGCGTGGTCGCGTGGATGTCCTGATCGAGGAGGTCCTCGGCCTGGCTCAGGAGTTCACCGGCGACGACGACGGCGCTCGTGGTGCCGTCGCCGACCTCGTCCTCCTGGGTCTCGGCGACTTCGACGATCATGTCGGCCGCCGGGTGGTCGATTTCCATCTCCGAGAGGAGGGTGACGCCGTCGTTCGTCACGATGACGTTGCCCGAGGAATCGACGAGCATCTTGTCCATCCCCTTCGGTCCGAGTGTCGTGCGGACGGACTCGGCAACGGCCTTGCCGGCCTGTACGTTCATCGACTGCGCGTCTTTCCCGGAGGTTCGCTGGCTGTCCTCCGAGAGAACGATAAGGGGCTGGTTGCCCATCTGCTGTTGCGCCATAGTCACCCGAAGGATTGATTGTTATTCTATATAAATCCTTTGGTGTCAATTCACTCAGAGCGCCTGAATCGACGGGGGCTATCGCTTCGAGAGAGAACGACCGGCGGTTATTTATGAGTGAACCGAACGAAAAACGGGAGTCAAGCGACAGATCAAGACGATCCGGAGCCGGGGAAGCGGTGGTACTGCATCCCCTGGTGTTTCATCTCGTTGTGTCGCTCCTCCAGGAACGAGTAAACGGTGCCGTGTGGCGCGCCGTCGAGAAGCATCTCTGCGGCGCTGCGGACCGCATCGACTTGCGGCGGCGTGCCGATGATACCGAGCGTCGAGCCGTAGATGACGACCGATGCGCCCGACAGTTCCTCCATGAGTTCGCGCGTTCGGCCACCTTCGCCGATGAGTCGGCCCTTCTGGCGCTTCAGGTCGTTCTTGTTCCGGGCCGCCGCGTCGATGTCGACGACGTCGAACAGCATCATGTCGTCTTCGAGCAACTGCAGCGCCTCCTCGGGAGCGAATCCGCGCCCGATCGCACGGACGATTTCGGGGCCTTTGAGGCCGCGAACGGGGTCGCCGACCGTCTCGACGGCGACGGCACCGTCCTCCGAGTCGATATCCAATCGCACTTCGGCTTCCGCCTCGATCTCGCGCATCGTCTCGCCGCCCTCACCGATGAGAACTCCGATCCGGTCCTGCGGAATCTTCACGTGCTGCATACACCCGGGTATTCGCTGCGTGAGGTTAAGACCTTGGTCCCCGCACGAGCACCGCCGACCCGTCCGCAGGGCCGGCAACTATACTCGAGTTCAGCGTACCGGTCGTATGGCGACCGACCCGCAGTACGAACTCGTCACGAGCGCCACCGACCGGCTCGAGGGACCGCTGTTCCTCTCCCTCTCGAATCTCGGGTTGGCGGGTCTCACCGCCGCCGATTACCTCGTCCAGCAACTCGAGTTCACCCAGATCGGTCACGTGCGGACGAAAAACCTGCCGACCGTCGTTCCGTTCCGAAACGGCGAGCCGCGTCGTCCGATCCGCCTCTACGCGAGCGACGACGACGACTGCTGCGTGCTGCTCGGCGAAACCGTCATCCCGGTCTGGACCGCCGAGGCGTTCACCGACGCGGTCGTCGACTGGCTCGCCGAGACGGCGCTCGACGACCTCACCGTCTTGCACGGCATCCCGTTTCCGCACGGTCCCGACGAACACGAGGTCTTCTCGGTGGCAACACCGGACTACCAACGGCAACGGCTAGCCGACGCCGACAGCACGCCGCTCAGCGGCGGCATCTTAGACGGCGTGCCCGGCGAACTCACGACCCGCCGGTTCGACGGCGACGTCCCGCCGGTCGGCGTCCTGGTGACGCCGAGTCACCCGCCGGGACCGGATCTCGATGCGGCGCTTCGCTATCTCGCGTTCCTGACCGCGCACTACGACCTCGAAATCGACACCGAGCCGTTGCGCGAGCGCTCGGAAGCGCTCACCAGATACTACGCCGAACTCGCCGAGCGCATGGCGGCGATCGAGTCCCAGGACACCCCGCTCGAGGGACGAACGCTTCCCGACGACCGGATGTATATGTAACGCGTGGCTCGCCGGCCGAGCAGCGGCTGGGGGAACCGGACAGTGCCGGCACTACTCCGGGACGGAGCGGAACCGCACTGACTCCGAACCCGTCTCGAGGATCGCGACCGTCCGGTCCTCCGCGGCCGTCGTCGGAAACTGCGCCCCCGGGTTCAGCAGCGTCGTTCCCCCGTATTCGGTGCGTTCGTTGACGTGGTGATGACCGTAACAGACGAACTCGTGTTCGTCGGCGGCGGCGATCGCCCGCACCTCGTCCATCGACTCGCCGTGGAGGACGGCGATCGAGAGCCCGTCGAACTCGAGAGCTGCGAACCGGCCGTGGAGTTCGCTCCCGCCGCCGAGCGAGTCGAAGGCCGTCTGCAGGTTGCGAGCGTCGCCGTCGTTGTTCCCGAGAACGCCGTGGAGTTCGAATTCCGAGAAGTACGGCACGATCAGCGGCGCAACGAAGTCGCCGCAGTGGACGACGATCTCGACGCCTTCGTCCTCGAAAATCTCGGTGATGCGCTCGACCGCGTCGACGTTGTCGTGGGTGTCGGCGACGATGCCGATGTTCATACGCAGTTCCCCGCGGGCGACCGACAAATGTGTTGGGTCCGATTTCCCGATAGCGGCCTTCCCGGAGGGTCGAACAGTGCCAGGATCGGACGATCAGGAACAGGGCCCAGGGCCCAGCGATCAGACTCCGACGACCGACGGCACCCCGGCGCTATCGAGCGCCCGTCGCCGTTCCTCGTCGGTGAGCCGGTAGGGCTCGAGTTCGGTCGCGAGTTCATCGAGCGCGTTCCGCCGGCGCTGGTGGGCGGCGAGGAAGTCGGTGATGCGCTCGATCGCGAGGTCTTTGAGGTCGCCGCTCAGCAGGTCGCCCGCGCGGTAGGCCGCGGCGATGCGCTCGAGTTCGTCGTCGTCCGGTTCGAAGAAGTATCGGAGATACTGGAAGGGAACGTCGACCGTCGGGTCGCCGCCCTTCTCGCGGTGGTCTTCGAGCGTCGGGCGTCCGCCGGTGTAGGCGTGCGTGTGAATGGTCTCGGCGACGGTTTCCGGATCGTCGGTGAGTTCGATCGAGGGCGCGTCGCCGGACGAACTCATCTTCCCGGGGCCGGCGAGACTCGGGAGGAAGCGCCCGAGCAGCGCGCCCGGTTTTCGGACCGGAAGGGCCTCCTTCGCGGCCACGTCGCGGCAGACGCGAACGTGTGGGTCCTGGTCGACGGCGATGGGGACGAGCGTCGGCTGTCGGCCGGCGACGAGTTGCGGAAGCAGGAGGTGGGTCGCCTGCACAGCGGGGTAGAACTGCAGACCGACGGTGTCCTGCTCGCCGTAGACGGCCTCAACGGTCGCCGGGGTGAGGTGCTTCGCGAGGCGGACCGCGATCGGGTAGAGCACGTCCGCGTCGGCGGTGTCGATCACGATCCGCGTCCTTGCGGGGTCGAACCCGACCGCGAGGATATCCCGCAGGTTCTCGCGGGTGTGCTCGCCGATCGACGCAAAGGACTGCTCTTTCGCGAGGAACTTTTCGTCGTCCGACAGCGGGACGTAGACCGTCGCGCCCGTCTCCCGCTGGAAGCGCTTTGCGAGATAGAGCGGCAGGACGTGGCCGAGGTGCATCGGCCCCGACGGCCCCCTGCCGGTGACGACCGCGTGCGGGTCGCCCGCCCCGGCGGCCGCGAGGTAGTCGTCCACGTCCCGGCCGGCGTAGAACGTCCGGCGGCGGAGCAGCGGGTGGTCGGGAAAGCGTGTGATCTGTTCGTCCGTCAGTTCGGCAGCGCCGAAGCGCGCTACGAGTTTGTCGTAATTGACCTCGCCCGAGACGGCGTACGGTGTGACGGTGAACTCGTCGGCCTCGTCGCTCGAGCGAGACCCGTCGGCTTCGGGAGGGGTGGTTGCGTTCGGTTCGCGGTGATTGTCGGTTGGATCTGACATTCGTATCGGCGGTGGGATTCGACTGCAGTGGCTACGGCGCGGAACGAGAACCGACACAGAACGGAGGGAGCGACCGCCGCTGCGACCGACGAGTTAGGTCGCGCCGACAGCCGCGACGGTACTGTCCGCTCTCGAGGGGACCGACCAGCGCCACCGCCGCTCGAGAGCGGTCGTCATCGAATCACGGTACGAACCCGGTTCCATTGAACGTTACGCCGCGGGGTCGCGTCAGGACGGACGACGCTATAGCGACCCGCGTGATAACGTACCTCAATGTAGAACTATTACAATATTACATTACGATCGCCGAAAGAAAGGGAGTATGTCCGAGCGCAACGGGCCCGAGATCGAACGGCGTCGGTTACTGACTCGCGTCGGGGTCGCCGGAACGGCCGCGCTCGCCGGGTGCTCGAACGAGGAACCCGCGACGAGCGACGCGAGAACCGACGGTGAACCGAGCGGAGAGAAGGGAACTAAACGGAACGGAAACGGTGACGGGCCCGAAAACGAAAGGACGACCCTCCGACTCCTCCACGATACGCACATCCACGGACGGTTGGGTAACAGCGGCGAGCCCCACAACGTCGCGAACTACTTCGGGCTGATCGAGGAGTTGTACGCGGCAGCCGATCACGCCGTCGCGGTCGGCAACGGGGACGACCTGCACATGTCCGTCGAATCGTCCGTCTTCGACGGCAACCACGTGACGACGATTCTCAACGAGAGCCCCGTCTCGTACAACACGATCGGCAATCACGAGTTCGACAACGGTCCCGAAAGCCTGCGCGAGAACATCGCCGCGAGCGAGTTTACCTGGGTGAGCGCGAACGTTCTCGAGAGCGACGCCGAGGCGGTCTTCGGGAGCGACGAGGGGGCAGTTCGATACGCGACCGAAGAGATCGGCGGCGTACGGGTCGGGTTCACCGGGTTCGCACCTGAGAACACGCCCGACGTCACGTCGGTCGACGGTGCGGCCGAGGTGCTCGAACCCGTCGGTGCCGCCGAAGCCGTCGTCGCCGATCTCGAAGCGGACGGTGCCGACGTGATCGTCGTCCTCTCGCACCTCGCGAGTTCGGTCGCCGAGGAACTCGTCGCCGCCGTCGACGGGATCGACGTCGTCGTCGGCGATCACACGGCGTCCGTCGTGGACGAGCCCGTCGAGGTAAACGAGACGCTCCTCTCGTACGTCGGCGACGAGTTCGATTACGTCGGACAACTCGACCTCGAGATCGCTATCGAGAGCGAGGGCGAGAGCGGTGCTATCGAAGAGTACGCGTTCGAGCGCCACGATCTCGCGGCGCTCGTGGACGACAGTGCGGTCGACCCGCACGAGGGCGTTCGGGAGCTACTCGTCGACTACGAGGCGCGACTCGACGAGGAACTCGGCGAGGTGATCGGCGAAACGACGGTCGATCTCGACGTCCGCGCGGAGACGGTCCGTCGCGAGGAGTCGAACTTCGGTACCTGGCTCGCGGACGTGATCCGCGACGACGTCGACGCCGACGTGGCGATACAGAACGGCGGCGGCATCAGGAGCGATCGGCTGTACGAGGCGGGCGAGCTATCCCGCGGAACGGTCGTCGATATCCTTCCGTTCCCGAACCGAACGGTGAAACTCGAGGTTTCCGGCGAGACTCTCGAGGGCGCGATCGAACACGGCGTCAGCGCGGTGGCGGACGGTCACGGTCGGTTCCCGCAGGTCAGCGGCCTGTCGTTCGCGTACGATCCCGACGCCGAAGCGGGTCGCCGCGTCGAAGAGTTGCGCGTCGGCGAGAACTCGGTCGATTCCGACGCGACGTACGAACTCGGGACCAACGATTTCCTCGCGGGCGGCGGCGACGGGTACGACGAACTCGAGGAGTCCGCCGTGCTAGTTCCGCCGGACGAAGGAACGGTGTTGTCGGCGCTCGCGATGGCGACGATCGAGACGAACGGGACGATTTCGCCGATCATCGAGGGACGAATCGAAACGGTCTGAGGAAGTCTCAGCGAAGGCGATCGGGCGAGGATCGAACCGACTCAGTCCCGGGACGGGTCCGGCTCGGGATCGGTCACGAACTCGAGGAGGTCGTCGGCGTCGGCGTCCAAGCCCTGCCGGGAGAAGAAACTCGACACGTTCTCGCAGTCGCGCTCTAAGAAATCGCGGCTGTTGGGATGGTGGACGGTGACGGCCTGGCCCAGGTCGATCACCACGAGTTCACCCTCGTGGAAGACGACGTTGTACTCGCTCAGGTCGCCGTGGACGATGCCGGCCGCGTAGAGGCGGCGCATGTACTCGCGCATGACCTCGTAGGCGGTCTGGGGATTCTCGATGTGGACTTCGCCGAGGCGCTTTGCCCGGCCCTCGGCGTTGCCGATGTACTCCATGACGAGCACGTTTCGTTCGGTGGCGATCGGTTCGGGGACGCGGACACCGGCTTTCTTGGCCCGCCGGAGGTTCGCGAACTCCTTTTTGGTCCAGGCGAGGACGACGTCTTTCTTCTTGCCGCCCAGGCCTTCGAAGCGCGGGTCGCCCTCGAGATAGTCGCGCATCTGGCGAAAATTCGAGGCGTTGATCCGGTAGACCTTGACCGCGACGTCGCGGTCGTCGCCGAGCGCGTGATAGACGTTCGCCTCCTTGCCCGTCGAGAGCGGCCCGCCGAAGGCCTCGACGTAGCCGTCCTGGACGAGTTTGTACAGCGCGGCGAACGTTGCATCGTCGAACACCGACTGCTCGACCTTGAACTGGTCGGCGTCCTTGATACGCTCCTCGAACTGCTCGAACTTGCGATCGCGTTTGCGGGCGATTCGGTCGGCTTCGGTGTCCGACACGTCGATCTCCTCCCACTCGTCGCCCGGCGTCTCGGCCTCGTCGAGGTCGACTAACCCGAATTCCGCGTCCGTTCCCTGTCCCATCTACTCCGTGGTAGGGGGCGCAGGCGGGTAAAGGACCGGGTATCCCTCGCCGGTGAACCGACGGCTTTCACCCGCCTCGAATCAGTATGTCGGGCCTGTCTTTTTTCGCTTCGCGTCGTAGGGTTACAGATGAACGGAGCGCAGAACGAGACCATGAACGCGAACAGGCCCCCGACCACGACCGACCGCGCCAACGTCCAGCCGATGGTGACGGCCGACCGATGACCAGCTACGACGTGACGCTCGAACGGACCGAGGGCCCGACCCAAACGATCGCGGTCGACGAGCGCGAGACGATACTCGAGGCCGCCCGGCGGGCCGGCGTCCGGCTCCCGTCCGACTGTCGGAAAGGGACTTGCACGACGTGCGTGGGACGAGTGCTCGCCGTCGACGGCGAACCTGAACCTGAACCCGAAGCCGAGGCCGAGGCCGAAACCGAACCTGAACTCGAGACGCCGTCCGGCGATCGGAGCGACCACCACCCCGACGCCGCGACCGCCGTCGACTACCGACGGCCGCCGCGGGCGCTCGACGAGCGCGAACGCACCGACGGCTATGCGCTGCTGTGTATCGCGCTGCCAAGAGCCGACTGTCGAATCGAGGTGGGGCCGAGGGTGCGCGCGGAAGTCGGCGACAGTCCGTGGAAGTAGTCGCTCCCGTCGTCGCGCTCTCAGACCGTGAGCCGTTATCGTCGCGCCACCGACGGACAAGCGACTGCGGTAACGTTAACGGGTGCGCATAGCAACGCTCTACCAAGAATGTCCCTCGCCGACGAGAACGCGGACGAAGACAATCCGTATCTTCGTGATCCGCCGACCGAGTTCAGCCCAGTCGATGCGCTCTCAGCAGAAGAGGCCCGTAGACAGGTCGCACAGTTACGCGAGGCCATCCGCGAGCACGACCGCCGGTACTACGTCGAAACCGACCCGATCATCGCCGATCGGACCTACGACGCGCTCTTCTCCCGGCTGCAAGCACTCGAGGAGGCCTTCGACCTCGCCCATCCGGACAGTCCGACTAGGAGCGTCGGCGGCGAACCCATCGATGCGTTCGAAACGGTCGAGCACGTCGCGCCGATGCTGTCGATCGACAACAGCGGAGACGCGGCGGACGTCCGCGAGTTCGACGAGCGCGTCCGACGGGAGGTCGGCGACGTCGACTACGTCTGCGAGCCCAAGTTCGACGGCGTCTCGATGGAGTTCGTCTACGAGGACGGCAGCCTGACGCGGGCGGTCACCCGCGGCGACGGCCGCGAGGGCGACGACGTGACGCGAAACGCCCGCACCATCGGCTCGGTTCCCCAGCGTCTCCACGGCGATTATCCCGACTTTCTCGCGGTTCGGGGCGAGGTCTACATGCCCAAAGACGCCTTCCAGGCACACAACCGCGAGCGGATCGAACGCGGCGAGGAACCCTTCGCCAACCCGCGAAACGCGACCGCCGGGACGATCCGCCAACTCGATCCCTCGATCGTCGCCGACCGCCCGCTCCAGGTCTTCTACTTCGACGTGCTCGAAGCGAGCGACCTGGCCGACAGCCACCGGGACGAACTCGAGCGCTTTCCCGCCTACGGCCTGCGGACGAACGAGCGCGTCGAGGTCGTCGACGACATCGAGGGGGCGATCGACTACCGCGACCGCATGCACGAGATCCGCGACGACCTGAACTACGAGATCGACGGCGTCGTCATCAAGGTCGACGAGCGCGAGGCCCGCGAGGAACTGGGCCGCACGGCGCGCCACGACCGCTACGCCTTCGCCTACAAGTTCCCCGCCCGCGCCGAGGTGACGCCGATCACCGACGTGGCCGTCCAGATCGGTCGCACGGGCCGCGTGACGCCCGTCGCCCTGCTCGAACCGGTCGACGTCGGCGGCGTCACCGTCTCCAGAGCGAGCCTGCACAACCCCGAGGAAATCGAGGCCAAGAACGTCGACGTCGGCGACACCGTCCGCGTCCAGCGCGCCGGCGACGTGATCCCCTACGTCGAGGACGTCGTCGAGAAAGGGAGTACCGGCCATTACGACCTCCCCGACCGCTGTCCCGTCTGCGGCAGCGCTATCGAACGCGACGGCCCGATCGCCTTCTGTACCGGCGGCCTGGCCTGCGACGCACAACTTCGGCGATCGATCGAGTACTACGCGGGCGACGGCGGCCTCGACCTCGAAGGGCTCGGCGAGAAGAGCGTTCGGCAGCTCGTCGACGCCGGGTTGGTGGAATCCGTCGCCGACCTCTACGATCTCGAGCGCGAGGACCTGACCGAACTCGACGGCTGGGGCGAGACCAGCGCCGAGAACCTGCTGTCCGAAATCGAGGACAGCCGCGAGCCGCCGCTTCCCGACTTCCTCTCGGCCCTCGGCATCCCCCACGTCGGCCCGGCGACCGCGCGCGAACTCGCCCGCGAGTTCAGGACGTTCGACGCCGTCCGCGAGGCCGCCGAGGACGACCCGGAACAACTCGAGACCGTCGACGACGTGGGTGAGACGGTCGCCGAGACGATCCACGAGTTCTTCGCGAGCGAGGCCAACGCCGAAGCGGTGGACGCGATTCTGGCGCACGTCTCGCCGCAGGAGGCGACAGCGGAGACCGGCGGCGACGAACTCGACGGGCTGACGTTCGTCTTCACGGGTTCGCTCGCGGAACTGACCCGCAGCGAGGCGCAGGAACTCGTCGAAGCCCACGGCGCGAACGCCACGGGAAGCGTCTCGGGGAACACGGACTTTCTCGTCGCCGGCGAGAGCCCGGGCGCGACGAAGTTAGACGCCGCAGAAGAAAACGACGTGCCGATCCTCGACGACGGCGAGGGCGAGTTCAGGGCTGCACTCGCGGCACGGGGCGTCGAGTTGAGCGCGGAGTGACGAGCTATCGGCTCGGTGGCGAACTCGTTGCAGCGGATGGCAGTCACCTGTAGTGGCATGAAGGGTGCGTAACTTAGTACCAGAACGGTGTACCGCGGCTATGGCGTCGATTCCAGACGACTTCCACGATCTGTTCGAGAAGAAAACGTTCGCTCACGTGGCGACGGTGTTACCGGACGACGAGCTGCACGTCACGCCCGTGTGGATCGACTACGACGCGGACGCGGATCGCCTGCTTATCAACACCGAACGAGACCGACGGAAGACGAAAAACGCCAGCAACGATTCGCGGATCGGCGTGAGCATGACCGATCCCGACAGCCCCTATCGCATGCTCTCCGTGACGGGTTCGGTCGACGAGATCACGACCGACGGTGCGCGCGAGCACATCGACGAACTCGCACAGCGATATACGGGCAACGAGGAGTACCAGAATCCGATCCAGAGCGAGCGGGTCATCATCTCGATCGAACCTGAAGAGGTTCGCCACGCCGCACAATAGGGTGAACGCGAACGTGGCGGCGAACGCAAACAGAAACGAGAGTGCGAACGCGAACCGCGCTTAGAGATCGACGCGGTCGAACCGATAGAGCGCGATCGCGATCGGAACGACGATCCAGGCGAGCAGGATGATAAACGAGAACCAGTCCTGCAGATAGAACGGGACGCTACCGAACATGCCCTCGAGTAGGGCGACGGTTTGCGGAGAAGTTTCGCCCATCGAGGTCACGAGCGAGAGGACGTTCTGGTAGGCGCTGTTGAGCGAGAGGCTATTAAACAGCAAAGTGGCCTGGGCGGTCGTCTCGTTCTGGGGCAGGTATCCCGCGTTCATCAACATCGAAAGCGCGACGATAACGGTGTCCCAGATGATGTAAAACAGGACGAAGAGGCCGAACATCGCAGCGCCGGCGATCGTCGTCGACCGCGTTACGGACGAGAGCGAAACCGCGAGGCTCGTGTAGGCGACGCCGTAGAGGATCGACACCGCGAGCAGTCCCGCGTAGTCGGCGACGCTGAAACTCCCGAGTAACGCGGCGACGACGATAGCAGCGAGGACGAATCCGGCGATCAGCGAGACCGACAGGACGGTCGAGCGGCCGATGAGCTTCCCGAGCAGCACGTCCTTTCGCGAGTGCGGGAGCGAGAGCAGTATCTTGAGACTGCCGGACTCGCGCTCGCCCGCGATCGACTTCCAGCCAAGGATCAGCGCGATCAGCGGGATGACGAGGCTCGTGATCCCCTGCACCAAACCGACGAGGGCCGTCGTCGTCTGCCCCTGGGCGGCGATATCGTCCCCGAAGTAGGAGATGATCCCCGTCGTCGCAACCAACAGCATGAAAAAGAAGATGCTCAGGCCCCAGAACACCCACGAGCGGATCGAATCCCGAAAGTCCTTGCGCGCGACTGCGCGAACGCTGTCCGGGTTGACCGAACTCGTACTGGACGTCGTCCCCGTCCTCGACGCGCTAGCGTCGGTTCCAGTTTCGGCGCTCATCGCGCCGTCACCTCCGCGCCCGTCGTGTACGACTGGAACACGTCCTCGAGCGATGCCTCCGTCGTCGAGAAGTCCCGCACCTCGACGCCGTGGTCTTCGAGTTCAGCGAGGACGGTCGTTTTCGAGCCGTCGACCTGGGCGGTGATCGTCGGCGGATCGCGGTCCTCGGCGGCGACGTTCGAAACGGTCGGCAGCGACCGAACCGCCTGGAGGGCGTCGTCGTCGATCCGGTCGACGGTGACCCGAAGCGAGGTGCCGCCGCCGATGGAGTCGCGCAGCCCCTCGACGGAGTCGACGGCGACCATCTGGCCGTCCTGCAGGATGCCGACGCGGTCACAGACCGCCTCGACCTGCTCCATGCTGTGACTCGAGAAGAAGACGGTCGCGCCGCGAGCGTTCTCCTCGCGGACGATCTCGCGCATCTCGCGGGCACCGTTGGGGTCGAGCCCGGTGGAGGGTTCGTCGAGGATGAGCAGGTCCGGCTCGCCCACGAGCGCCATCGCGAGCATGAGCCGCTGGGCCATCCCCTTCGAGTAGCCGCCGGCCTTCCGGTCGATCGCGTCGGTCAGGCCGACCCGTTCGAGCAGCGCCTCCGGCTCGTCGTCGCTTCCTTTCGACTCGATGGCGAACTCGAGGTGCTGGCGGGCGGTGAGGCGGTCGTAAACTTGATAGCCTTCGGGGAGGACGCCGGTCCGCGAGCGAATCTCGCGGCTGTGGGCCTGAGCGTCGAGACCGAGGACCTCGACCCGTCCCGCAGTCGGCCGGATGAAATCGAGCACGACGTTGATCGTCGTCGACTTCCCTGCGCCGTTCGGACCGAGAAAGCCGAACACCTCGCCCTCGTGAACCTCGAAGGAGAGGGTATCGAGCGCGAGCGTCTGCCCGTAGGACTTCGTCAGTTCGTCGACGCGAAGTGCAGGCATGGCTGAGTCATCTCGGCGTTCACCGATAAGAGTTGCCACTTGGGGAGGATAATACACCCGAACATGGACGGTGAAGAAACCGATTCCGACTAGTCGTGATCGAACCGTCGAGTTCAGATCGAGTCGTCCGGCTCGTATTGCGCTTGGACGCGGTCAACTTCGGTCGCGTATCGTTCGCGCGTTTCCGCATCGTCGACCGGTTCGAGGTCCGATTCGGGAACGTCGGTCGCCGCAGTGACCGCAGGCCCCGTTCGAAGCGCCGTCGAGGATCGTTCGCGCTGGTGGTACTGCGATCCGTCCGGCGTCGCGTAGACGAGCGTGACGATGTTTCGCGCGCCGAAGTCGCGTTCGACCAGCCAGCACCGGACCGTCGGGTCAGACATACCCGGGAATTGCGGCCGGACCACCGAGAAAGTATCGCGTCGCTTCCGGGTGCCGGGCCAGCGCAGCCAGCCGTCGCGTGGCCGTCCGGTCGGCGTTCGCACACACAGCAGAACGCCCCAGCGTACTTGACCCCCGGCGGTGCACTCTGGGGCAACGACTCACGACGACCGCGAGCCAGCGCCCGCCCGATGCGGCTCACCTTCCGATTCAGATGGCTGTCAACTGGACACACCACGTCGACGCCTTGCACTACGACGGCGAAGCCGAACAGCGGCGACTCGAACTCGAAACCGCGACGATCGTCGTCACGAGCCACCGCGTTCTCGCGTTCGATCGCTCCAGTCGCTCACGCCTACCAGGGACGCACCCCTATCGTCACGTCGACCGCCCGAACGTCCAACACGTCACCGTCAGCCAAAGCGGATCGACGAGACACCTGCTCCGGAGCCTCCTGACCGGCGCGATCGGACTCACGCTGCTTACCACCGCGGCAGTCGTCTCCTTCGGCGAGTTGGTTCCCGAACTCGAACTGGACGGAACAGCCGCCAGAGACAGGGCGGGAACGGCAACCGACGCCGGAGATGCCGCCGGAACGACTGCGGCTGTCGACAGCACGTTCGAGACACTCGGGGTACTGTTCCAGATACTCGATACCGGCGTCCTCGTTGGCGGCATCCTCTCGCTCGCGCTTGCCGCCGTCTTCGCCGGGCTCTACATCCGCTCACGATCGAGGCAACTCGTCCTCCAAGTCGCCGGCGGTGACGACATCGCCGTTCCGCTCGGCGAGACTGACGACGCTGCCCCGATCACGCTCAGTCTCAGCGAGGCCATTCAGCCGGGTCCGACGGCCGATCAGCGTTCGCCGGCCGAGAGAGCCGAGTTCAGCCGGTCCTCGGAGTCGGGCGAATCCCACCCGCGGGGCGACCGCTGGCGCGGTCGCGATGAGTCAGGCTGAAAGCCGTCGACGCCTTAGGACCGGTGATGAACGCTGACGGGGTTCGCGACCGCGCGCGATCGCTGCCGCGTGAGCCCGGCGTCTACCAGTTCCGGGCCGACGGAACGACGCTCTACGTCGGCAAAGCCGTCGACCTCCGGAGTCGCGTCGGCTCCTACGCCGACCCGCGGAGCGCGCGCATCCGACGGATGGTCGACCGCGCCGACGGGATCGAAATCGCCGTCACCGACACCGAGACGCAGGCGCTCTTGCTCGAGGCCAACCTGATCAAGCGCCACCAGCCCCGCTACAACGTCCGGCTCAAGGACGACAAGTCCTACCCGATGGTACAGTTGACCGACCACCCGGCCCCGCGGATCGAGATCACCCGCGATCCCGACGGCGAGGCACAAGGCACTGCCAGCGGGCCGACCGTGTTCGGCCCCTACACGAACAAGCGACAGGTCGAAACCGTCGTGAAAGCCCTCCGGGAAACCTACGGCGTCCGCGGCTGTTCGGACCACAAGTACGCAAACAGGGATCGGCCCTGTCTCGACCACGAGATGGGACTCTGCACCGCCCCCTGCACCCGCGAAATCGAACTCGAGGACTACGTCGCGGACGTGACGGCGGTCGAGCGCTTCTTCGAGGGCGAGGCGGGCATTCTCACCGATCCGCTGCGCCGGGAGATGGAGGCCGCCGCCCAGGAGCGGAACTTCGAGCGCGCGGCGAACCTCCGCGACCGGCTCGAGACCGTCGAGGCCTTCCACGGCGAAGGCGGCGAGGCGGTCCAGTCGGTCGGCGACGAGCGCGCGGTCGACGTACTCGGCGTCGCGATCGAAGGCGAGGACGCAACCGTCGCCCGCCTGCGAGCCGAGGACGGCAAACTCGTGGATCGAGAGCGCCACACGCTCGACGCACCCGGCGCGGCCGCGACGGGAGCAGGAGAAATCGAACGGGGCGGCGTCCCCGCCGTCCTCGCCGCATTCATCGTCCAGTACTACGCCGAACGCGACCTGCCCGACGCGCTCCTCCTCCCCGAGCGCCACGGCGACGAGGAGGTCGCCGCCTGGCTCGACGCCGAGACCGTCTCCGTTCGGGTTCCGGGGGCCGGCCGCGAGGCCAAACTCGTCGATCTCGCGCTCAAGAACGCCCGCCGGAACGTCGGCCGCCGCGACGAGTGTGGCATGCTCGCCGACGCGCTCGAACTCGATGTCTCCCGGCGGATCGAAGGGTTCGACGTGAGCCACGCTCAGGGAACGTCAGCAGTGGGAAGCAACGTCACGTTCGTCGACGGAAGCGCCGAGAAGGCAGATTATCGCCGGAAGAAACTGCGAGACCAAAACGACGACTACGATAACATGCACGCGCTGCTCGCGTGGCGCGCCCGCCGCGCCGTCGAGGGACGGGACGATCGGTCCGACCCCGATCTCCTGCTGATCGACGGCGGCGAGGGCCAGCTCGAGGCCGCCCGCGACGCGCTCGACGAGGTCGGCTGGGACGTGCCCGCCGTCGCGCTCGCGAAGGCCGAGGAGACGGTCATCACGCCGGACCGGCAGTTCTCCTGGCCCGCGGACGCGCCGCACCTGCACCTCCTGCAGCGAGTTCGCGACGAGTCCCACCGCTTTGCCGTGCAGTACCACCAGACGCTGCGCGACGACGTGTCGACGGTGCTCGATGACGTGCCCGGAATCGGCCCCGAAACGCGAAAGCGGCTCCTCGGGCGGTTCGGCAGCGTCGAGAACGTCCGCGAGGCGACCGTAGCGGACTTGCAAAGTGTTTCGGGCGTCGGCGAGAAGACGGCACGGACGGTCAAGGAGCGGCTGTGATGTAGCGTCGACCGATGACTTCTGTCGGGAGCGCTCCGCCGGAAGCGCACGTATAGATCGGATCGGTGTCACCGACACTCGATCGTTTCACTCTAACGGCTCTGTTGAACTCCTAAATGCATGATGGGGTTTCGTACCCGCACCGAATAGAATGCGCGTATGCAGCACTGGGATTAGTTCAAATAAGCTCCAATCGAATCGGTAGAGGTAGACCGTGTAACTATCAATCTCGTCGGTGTTTCCGTAGCCGTCTCGATTCCGTGATCGTCAGTCCGTACCGGAAGGGATGCAGGGGCAGCTAGCCGACTACCCTTACTAGAAAATTTCGGGTGAAATTACAGTTGCGGGAGATATGGGGACGGTTAAATTGGGGGCGGCGGCTTGGTAGGTATGGACGAACGAGTTCGGGAGCACGCCGCGGTGCTCGTCGAATGGAGCGGGAGCATTAAGGCGGGTGACGATGTCGTCATCGCGGTCGGTGAGGGCGCACACGAACTCGGCGTGGCCGTCGCCGAGAAACTCGGGGCTGTCGGTGCCCATCCAGTCACAACGTACGTCTCAGACGAAATAGAACGAGCGTATCTCCGCGCTCATGACCGTGATTTCGACGAAACCCCGGCCCACGAACTCGCACTCTACGAGGAAACCGACTCAGTACTCCTTCTCGTCGGGTCGCGGAATACGACTACCTTCGCGGACGTCCCCCAAGAGGTCCGCCACGCCTGGCCGACCGAGCCGGTTCGCGAAGCCTGGCTGGCGACTGACTGGGTGAAGACCGTCCATCCAACTCGGGCCCACGCACAGCAGGCCGGGATGACTTACGAGGCGTATCAGGACTTCGTTTACGACGCCGTGCTCCGCGACTGGGAGGCCTTCGCCGATGAGATGGCAGAGTTAAAGACCCTGCTCGACGCTGGCAGTGAGGTGCGAATTGTGAAGGGCATGGACGGCACGGACATCACGATGTCTATTGAGGGTCGCAAGGCCGTCATCGGCGATGGTTCCGTCAATCTCCCGAGCGGCGAGGTGTACACCGTTCCCTCTCATACGACCGGCGAGGTATACTTCGACGTCCCGATGACCGTTCAGGGTCGACGCGTCCAGGGCGTCCGACTCCGCTTCGAAGACGGCGAGGTCGTCAACCACGCGGCTGAGACGGGTGAGACTGCGCTTGGAGAACTACTCGAGACCGACGCGGGTGCCCGACGACTAGGTGAACTCGGTGTTGGGATGAACCGTGGTATCGACCGCTTCACTGACAACGTTCTCTTCGACGAAAAGATGGGCGGCACTGTCCACCTTGCGGTCGGGAGCGCTTACAACGAATGCCTTCCCGATGGCGAAACGGGCAATCAGAGCGCTATTCACACCGATCTTATCACCGACATGACCCGCGGGGAGACCCGGCTGGAGGTCGACGGAGAGGTCATCCAGTGCAACGGGACGTTTCGCTGGGAGGAAGGCTTCGATGGTTAGTGGCCAGCGAGGAACCGCACTAGTTCAGGTCAGAGTCGGGGTATAGATTCGGGAGACGTGACGGCATCGGGAGAATCACTATGTTTCAGGATAGAGTGAGTGGTTCGACTACCTTCGAACCGGCTGATTGAGCCAACTTGATCTGAACCGGACACACGTATCACGCTGAATCTATCCCCTGTATTCAGCAGACCGTTCCTATCAATCGTCAATGATTTCAACGGAGTCACTCGAGCGAAGGATCCGCGGCTCTTGGAGCTCAAATCAATGAAGGGCGGGCAATCACAGTACCTTTTAAATCATGATACCATGAACCACAGTAGCATGACATCAGAATTCGGTGCGCTATCGCTGGTACCACCGCTGCTCGCGATCGCGCTCGCTATCGTCACCCGACGGGCGCTGCTGTCGTTGTTCATCGGCATCTGGGCGGGCGGCGCGATCATCGCAGCGGACGGCGCGGAGACCGCACTCGAGTTCGTTGCCGTCCCGTTCGTGGCCGTCGTGGAAGCGTTCGGGTGGATCGTCGCCTCCTACGGAGACGATACGTTCCACGCCGAGATCATCGCGTTCACGTTCCTGCTGGGTGCCGGCATCGCGCTCGTCTGGCGGATGGGCGGCTCGGTCGCCGTCGCTCAGGCTGCCACCACGAGAGTCGACTCGCACCGCCGGGTCGGGCTGGCCGCGTGGCTGCTCGGGCTGGTGTGGTTCTTCGACGACTACGCAAACACCGCCATCGTCGGCTCGGCCGTCAAGGATATCGCCGACGAGGTTCGGATGTCGCGCGAAAAGCTGGCGTACATCTTAGACTCGACCGCCGCACCGGTTGCAACGTTCGGCATCTCGAGCTGGGTCGCGTTTCAGATCGGCCTCATTCAGGACGTCTACGACTCCGAGACGATCAGCGGGGAGACCCCCTCGGCCGTCGGGACGTTCCTCTGGTCGATCCCGTTCAACGTCTACTGTCTGCTGGCCCTGTTGATGGTGCTTATCATCGTGCTAACCCGGCGGGACTTCGGCGAGATGCTCGACGCCGAAACGCGCGCACAGCGAACGGGGAAGGTGACCCGGGAGGACGCCACCCCGCTCCAGAGCATGAAGGAGGATCTCGGCGAGCCCGCCGTCGACGACCCGCTGCTCCGGACGTTCGTCGTCCCGGTAGCCGTCCTCGTCACCGTCGTCATCGGCGGAGCGACGATCACCGGCTTCCAGGCCGCTGGCGTGACGCCCGGAGAGGTCCTCTCGGAGACCGGCGCGCTCATCGACCTGATCGACAACACGGATTTCACCGGCGCGCTCGTCTGGGGCTCGTTCTCGATGGTCGCGACGGCCGTCGCGATGGCGCTGTACGACGACGTGCTCACCCTCGAGGAGTCGATGGAGACCATCTTCGACGGCTTCGGGATCATGCTCACCGCCGTCAGTATCCTCGTGATGGCGTGGTCGATCGGCACCGTCGCCGAGGTTCTCGAAACCGGCCGGTACGTGACGGCCCTCGCCGAGGGGATCGTCACTCCCACGTTGCTTCCGGTCGTCGTGTTGCTGTCGACGGGAATCATCGCCTTCTCGATCGGAACGTCCTGGGGGACGATGGGCATCGTGACGCCCATCGCGGTGCCGATGGCCTACGAGATCGGGAGCGGATCGCCGGAACTGCTGTCGGTCGCCGTCGGCGCGATTTTCTCCGGGGCGATCTTCGGCGACCACTGCTCGCCGATCTCCGACACTACCATCCTCTCGTCGACGTTCGCCGGTGCCGACCACATCGACCACGTCCGCACGCAACTGTACTACGCCCTCACCGTGCTCGCCGTCTCCATCGTCGTCTACCTCCTGTACGGACTCTTCGGCCTCTCCCCGTTCGTTCTGGTTCCGATCGGTGCGGTCGTGCTCGTCGGACTCGTCTACGCCCTCTCGGAACTCGACGCCGCCCGCAAGAACCTCGTCGCAAAACCGTTCGCCGGCGCGGGAGAGCGCGACGTTCCGAGCGACGACTGAGCCGCGGTCGATCCCGCTCGACGCTCGAAACGAGTCGGAAAACCGGACAATGGACATTTCTATGCCCTTCGCGAGCGTAGTTACTCCCGTGTCTAACGACGACCCGCTCGACGACCTGCTCGACGAACTCGACAGCCAAAGCGACCTCGAAACGGCGGAACAAGTCCTCTCGATCCGCATGGAAGAACGACGCTACGGAAAACCGGTGACGATCGTCGAGGGCTTCGACCTCTCCGAGTCCGAGATCGAATCGATCGCTTCCGACCTCAAGTCGTCGCTCGGAACCGGCGGGACCGTCGACGAGGGCCGTATCGAACTCCAGGGCGACCACCGCGACAGAGTGCCGGACCTACTTCGCGACCGCGGCTTCGACGTCCAAACGTAACGCGAGTTGCACCGGTCCAAATCGAGTTGCGAGTACAACTTTGTGCACTGCTGTCGTGGCTCATACTATGGAGATTCGCCCGGCAACCGCCGACGACCGCAGCGCCATCCGCGAAGTCGCTCGCGACACCTGGCACGACACCTACGACGACCTTGCGAGCGACGTCATCGACGACACCGTCGACGACTGGTACGATGACGACGAACTCGAGCGCGCGCTTTCGAAGCCCGGAACCGCCGTCCTCGTCGCCGAAACCGATGCCGGCGTCGTCGGCTTCACTCACGGCGTCGTCCAGGACGATGAAGGCGACGTCCTCCGAATGTACGTTCACCCGGATCACCAGCGCGAGGGCGTCGGAACTGCACTGCACGAGCGACTGCGCGACGATCTCGCGGACTTCAACATGAACCGCATGCGAGCGATCGACCTCGCCTCGAACGCGACCGGACGCGCCTTCTACGAAGAACTCGGTTTCGAAGAAACGGATACCGGGACAGTCGAGTTAGGCGGCGAAGCGCACGAAGAAGTCGTCTATACGCTGTCGTTGTAGGCGACGGTCGCCGTCTCACCTACCCCTGCGCATCATCGGCGACCAGCGGCAGGTATTTATGCCATAGTGCTAAAGATATTTTTAGAGATGTCTAATGATCGTGCCGTCGGATCGCAGGTTCCGAGTGAGAACTCGTGAACGAGGCGCTGACGGTCCTTCTGGAATCGCTTCGAGACGGTTACGTGCAGGTGAGTGCGTTCGTCGCGGTGACGGTCCTCGCGTTCGGTCTGCTCCAGTACTACACCGACGGTGCCGTGCTCGCCGCGATCGAAGAGAACGAGCGATTACAGGTGCTGTTCGGCGGTCTGCTTGGATTGACGCCGGGCTGTGGCGGAGCGATCATCGTGATGCCGCTGTACGTCCGGGGAACTGTCAGTTTCGGTACCGTCGTCGCCACGCTCGGGGCGACCGCCGGCGACTCGGCGTTCGTCATCCTCGCGCTCGCCCCCGAAGCCGCACTGTACGCCTACGTCATCGCGTTCGCGGCGTCCGTGGCAACCGGCTACCTCGTCGACTCGGTCGGTCTGGGCGTCTCCCGAATCGATGCTGCCGTGGCTCGACTCTCGCCCGCCGCGACGCCCGACGGCGGAACCGTCGTCAACGGCAGCGTCGGGCCGAACCCGGCCCACGACTACGGGGGTTCGGCACCGACGCACGCCCACGAGACGGGACCGGATCGTCACTCGCGAGTTCTCACGCCGCTCTCGCACCTCGTCCACGTCGGCTGGTGGCTGAGTGCCGTCGCCGGACTCGTCCTCGGGACGCAGTACCTGCTCCGGGGCGGGCCCGAGGTCCCGATCCGACTCGGCACCGACTTCGCGGGCGCGTTTACGGCCGTCGGCATCGTCGGTGCGGTGCTCTCGCTGTACCTCTACGTCGTCGGCCGCCACTACGTGGGTGAGGGAGAGGTCGCCCGCGCTCGCGATTCGTTCGGCTCGGTCTACGAGACGCTCACCCACGCGGCGATGGAGACCAGTTTCGTCACCGTCTGGGTGCTCGTGGCATTCCTCGTCTACGAGTTCGGCGTCCTCTTGACGGGGGTCAACGTCGCGACGGTCGCGGCGGCCGCGGGCGTGCTCGCGCCGATCGGCGGCGCGGTCGTCGGGCTGATCCCCGGCTGTGGCCCGCAGATCCTGCTGGCGAGCGTCTACGCCGAGGGTGGATTGCCGTTTTCCGCGCTGACCGCCAACGCGATCTGCCAGGACGGCGACGCGCTGTTCCCGCTGCTGGCCGTCGACGCCAAAGCGGCGATCGTCGCGACGATCTACAACTTCCTGCCCGCGGTCGTCGTCGGCGTCGCGCTCCACCTGCTGTGGGGACCGGTCTTCGGCATGGCGGAGTTCGGGTTCGGCGTGCTCTGACGGTTCGTCTCCTCCACTACGGGTCACTCGAACGCGACGAGACGGCCCCATCGGGCCCGACGAAAACCGCTCCGTTGGCGACTGCCGGTCGGTCGACGCCGCCGTGTTTATGGCTGCGCCTTGACCCTGACCCTGACCCTGACCGTTGCCGACGGTCGATTCAGAACTCCTCGGTCGGCGGCGCGATCCCCTCGTCCGCGTCGCCCTCGAGTTCGAATTCCTCGCGGACCTCGCGAATGCGATCTCGAATGTCGGCTGCCAACTCGAACTCGAGGTTGGTCGCGGCTTCCTGCATCTGCGTCTCGAGTTCGTCGATGTAGCGGGCGGCCTCGTCTTCGTCGTCGAGTTCGCGGCCGGAGATTTCGGTGGTATCGGTTTTGCTTCCGGGGAGGTTCGTCTCGCTGACGTCCTTATCGATGGTGGTCGGTTCGAAGCCGTGGTCCTCGTTGTACGCCCGCTGGATTTGGCGGCGGCGCTTGGTTTCCTCGATCGCGGACTCCATCGCGTTCGAGGGGTCGTCGGCGTAGAGGACGACCTCGCCGTTGACGTTGCGGGCGGCCCGGCCCATCGTCTGGACGAGGGTGGTTTCGCTGCGCAGGAACCCCTCCTGGTCGGCGTCCAGAATCGCGACGAAGCTCACTTCGGGGATGTCTAACCCTTCTCGCAGGAGGTTGATGCCGACGAGGACGTCGATCTCGCCGAGTCGCAGCGAGCGGATGATCTCGTGGCGCTCCAGGGTATCCGTCTCGTCGTGCATGTACGCGACGTCGACGCCGGCTTCCTCCAGATACTCGGTCAGGTCCTCGGCCATCCGCTTCGTGAGCGTCGTCACGAGCGTGCGTTCGTCGCGCTCGATCCGCTCGTCGATGCGGTCCATGAGGTCGTCGACCTGGCCGCTCGCGGGCGAGACGGAAACCTCGGGGTCGACGAGGTGGGTCGGCCGAACGATCTGCTCGGCGATCCGCTCGGAGTGTTCGCGCTCGTAGTCGCTCGGCGTCGCCGAAACGTACAGCGTCCGGTCCGTCTTCTCCTCGAATTCCTCGAAGGTGAGCGGGCGGTTGTCGTACGCGGTGGGGAGCCGAAAGCCGTTCTCGACGAGCGAATCCTTTCGGGACTTGTCGCCGGCGTACTGGCCGCGGATTTGCGGGATCGTCTGGTGGGACTCGTCGATGACGGTCAGGAAGTCCTCCGGGAAGTAATCGAGCAGCGTGTAGGGTGCCTCGCCGGATTCGCGATCCGAGAGGTAGACCGAGTAGTTCTCGATGCCCGAACAGTAGCCCGTCTCCTGCATCATCTCGAGGTCGAACGTCGTCCGCTCGTCGATCCGCTGGGCGGCGAGCATGTCTCCCTGGCGTTCGAAGTACGAAATACGGGAGTCGAGATCGTCGCGGATCTCGTCCATCGCGCGCTCGAGTTTCGGCTCGGGAATCGAGTAGTGCTCCGCCGGGTGGACGAGGACGGCCTGCTGCTCGCCCTGCATCTCCCCCTCGAGCGGGTCGACCTTCACCATGCGGTCGATCTCGTCACCCCAGAGTTCGACGCGGACGGCGTAGCGGCCGTACATCGGATAGATCTCGATCGTGTCGCCGCGAACCCGGAACGTCCCCTGCGTGAAGTCGACGTCGTTGCGCTCGTAGTTCAGGTCGACGAGCTGGGCGAGCAACTCGTCGCGGCCGATCTCTTCGCCGACCTCGAGTCGCAGCGACATATCGACGTAGTTGCGCGGGTCGCCGAGGCCGTAGATGGCGGAGACCGAGGCGACGACGATCACGTCTTCGCGAGTCAAAAGCGAGCGCGTCGCAGAGTGGCGCAAGCGGTCGATCTCGTCGTTGATCGAGGCGTCCTTATCGATGTAGGTGTCGGTTTGCTCGACGTAGGCTTCGGGTTGGTAGTAGTCGTAGTAGGAGACGAAGTACTCGACGGCGTTTTCGGGGAAGAGACTGCGGAACTCTTCGTACAACTGCGCCGCGAGCGTCTTGTTGTGGGCGATAACCAGCGTCGGTTTCTGGATCTCCTCGACGGTCCACGAGACGGTGTTTGTCTTCCCCGATCCCGTGACGCCGAGGAGCGTCTGTTTCTCCATGTCCGACCGGAACCCGTCGGCTAACTGCGCAATGGCTTCGGGCTGGTCGCCCGCGGGTTCGAACGGGGCGTCGACCGCGAACGGCCGGTCGACATCGGGACGGTCCGGCTGGAGTGGCCCTCGAGAATCACTCATATCCGTTACACGGACTCGAACCACTTTACGCGCTCGCATGCGGATCGAGACGCGTCACGTCCGGGCCGAGCGATGTGATCGGCGACCGCACGACACGCTCATCGGCGTCGGTTCACGGCTCTCAGCCACTGGCTCACCACACTACTAGCGAAGCAAGTCGTACGTGGCTACTGCTCGCCCAACCGTTATGAGCCGACTCGTTGTGCATCGAACCATGACAGAGCAACTTCAAGCGGCTCGCGACGACCTCGAAGAGGCGGCGAAGTCCGCCGACGACGATGTTCGGGACGACATCCGCGAAACCACCGACGCGTTCGACGACTACGTGATGGGCGACACCGAGCCCGATCACGCCCTCCTCGACGAGCGACTCAATACGCTCCGTCAAGTCCGCGAGCGAGCCGACGGCAACACCGAAGCGAAGGTCGACTCGGCCATCGAGACGGTCGAAGCGTATCGAGAGACCATCGACCAGGCCTGAGTCGACGACGGCTTGAGACCGCGGCGCTATCCGACGGGGGTGAAACGGCGGGCGTAGCGCGTGTCAGTGGAGTTCTTTCTCGACGATGTAACCCCATTTCTCGTAGTTGCGGTTTTCGTAGTACTCGTGAACGGCCTCTTTCGCCGATGGTGACGCTAGTGCGACGTACTCACACCCGTTCTCCGTCGCCCACTCTTCGACGAACGCGATCAGTTCGGTTCCGTATCCGTTCTCCCGCCGGGATTCGTCGACAACGAGATCGTAGAGCCACGCGTGGCGAGCGTGATGGAGGACATGCGTAACGAGAACGCCCGCAACGCCGACTACGTCGCCAGCTACGAACCCGCCAAACAAGCGGTAGTCATCATCCGCCGTCCACTCCAGCACGTCCGCCGGGTCGGTATCACGACACAATTGACGGAGGATCGGAACCGCTTCGCGACGCTCCGCCTCGACGGTTAGCTCCCGTATTTCCATGCTGTCCGTGACGAGTGACTGATGAAAAATATAATTGATGTGAGTTACCAATCGACAGGAGAAACTACGATCGAGGAACCGCCGTGTCAGTTCCGACCGGCGATCGATCATCCGCTCGCGCCTGAAGGCGCGCGAATCCCGAGCGATGGGAGACGACGAGTTCCGGAGTCAATAGCCGAACGATAGCACGCTCAATACTCGTCCGGCGTCCGCTCGCCCACGTCGACCGCCGCATCCGTCTCCGCGAGCAACTCTTCGAACCCGTAGTGACGGAACCGATCGACGACCGCCGCCCGATCCCGCTCGTCGACCGCCTCGAGAACAGTCCCCAGAACGCTCGTCGTCGCATCCTGGGCCGGAACGTCGACGGTATCCATGCGCTGATCGACCCGCGAGACGAACGCTTCCTCCGAAAAACGTTGGTCCGATTCTCCCTCGGTGAGGTGCTGTCCGAGATCGCCCGGAAGCTGCGCGGCCAGATCCTCGCTCTCGTCCGCGCTCAATCGCTCGCCGAGCGTCTCTACCACCGCCCGCGTGGCGTTACTCGCTGCCTCCTCGTCCGTATCGAGCCGGTCGCTCACCGTCTCGAATAACACTGATTGCTCCATATCCGCGCCCACGGTGAGTCGGCCCCTCACGGTTCGGGCAGCAACTGCCGGGTCCGGCGTCGACCAGCCGAGAGGACGGCCTGCGTTGCAACGCGTGCGTCAGCCTCTTACGGAAGGTCCGCTTGCTGTTGGACGGCCTGATAGAAGTCGTGGCGTTCCATATCGGTCGTTGGACGGAACTGGCCGTGGCGGTTGGGCCGGCGATCGCCGGTTGGCGTCTTCGAGGGGCACCCCGCGGTCGACTACCGTTTCTCGTCGACACCTGCAAGCGGTCACTCGAGTCGATCTAATACGGCCTCTTTCTCGTAGGACAGCGATAGTGACCGCGACCGACCGCGTCCGTCGACCTCCGTGTATTCGGCGTCGATCAGGCTGAGCTGGTCGAGTTTGTTGACGATTTCGGAGTAGCGGGTGTAGCCGAGTTCAGTGTGGTCGCGGAAGACGTCGTAGACCTCGCCGGCCTGCTCGCCGTCGTGGTTGGCGATGACTTCGAGGAGCGTCAGTTCGGTGTCGGTGAGTCCGGACAGCGAGCGAGAGAGGTTGACGTACTTCGACTGTTCGTAGGCTTCGTCGACGTCCTGGCGTTCGACGGTGCGGCTGGCGCGCATTTCGGCGTTGAGTCCGGCCCGGCGCAGGAGGTCGATACCGACGCGGAGGTCGCCGCTGTCGGCGGTGAGATCGGCGACGTGTTCGAGCGTGTCGCGGGCGATGACGCCGTCGTGGAAGCCGCGCGTGACGCGTTCGTCGAGGATGTCGCCGATTTCGGGGCTGTCGTAGACGGGGAAGTAGACGTCTTCGGGGCGGAAGACGCTCTGGACGCGCGAGTCGAGTTCGTCGATGACGTCGAGAGCGGGGTCGGAGGAGACGACGACGACGCCGATCTTCGCGCCGGGGTACTCCTCGTGGGCGCGAAGGAGCGAATAGAGGGTATCAGACGCCTCGTTTTCGTAGAAGAGGTAGTTGACGTCGTCGAGAGCGACGACGAGGACGCGGTCGTCGTCGACGAGTTTCTCGGCGATCTGGCCGAAGAGTTTCTTGAACGAGATACCCGACGAGGGGGGTTCGTAGTCGAAGGTGCCTTCGAACAGGCGCGAGAACACCGAGTAGCGGGTGGCGTTGACCTGGCAGTTGACGCGGATCGTTCGAACGTCGCTGGTCTGGGCACCGACCTCGTCGAAGAGCTTCTGGATGGCCGTCGTCTTGCCGGTTCCGGGCGGGCCGCGGACCATGACGTTGAGGGGGCGCGAACCACGTACGGCGGGGCGGAGCGCGTACGTCAGGTTTCGCATCTGGCCTTCTCGGTGTTTGAACGTCTCGGGGACGTAGTCGATTTCGAAGACGTGTTCGTCTCTGAACACGGACTCGTCCCACGACAGCATCCCCCCTTCGGGGTCGTCTGGCATCACTTTCACCACGCTGTCCGAGTTACTTAGTTGTTTGCTGTCTATCGTATTCTGACCCGCTCGACGTGGCAGTTTCTTCCGACCGACGCGCCGATCGGTGATCCCGGAACGGGCGATTCCGACCGGGGACCATCGGTGCGCCCGCCCGCGGTTCACTCGAATTTCTCGAGTAACCGGTCGTAGAATTGTGGTTCGGAGACCGTTTCGGCGCCGCCGTTTGTGCGGGCGGACTCGGCCGCCGTTCCGCCTGCCGCGTCCGCCCCGTCCGCACTCGCCTCCGTCGCCAACTTCTCGACGATCAACTCCGGCGTCGACCGCGCGAGGTGGTCCTTCACCGGCGAGCGGTTCACCTCGAGTTCACCGTCGACCAGCCCGACGGCCTCGATGCCGTCGACGGTCACGTCGAAGTCGGCCATCTCGCGGATTTCGTCCGCCAGGTGGGAGACGAAGACGGCCGTCGCGCCGTTCGCCGCCAGCGCTTCGAGGATGCCGGCGATGATCTTCGCCGACGCGCCGGGTTCGGTGATGCTCTCGAGTTCGTCCACGAGCACGAGCGAGCCCTCGCCGCCCTGGGCGAGGTCGGCGAACTCGCGGACGGTGGACTCGAACGCGCCCGCGTCCAGCGTGCCCTGCGTTTTGGCGTGGTAGTGCAGGTCGTCGAATCGCCGCAGGCGAGCGTGCTCGGCGGGGACGGGCAGTCCCATGTGTGCGAGGACGACGACGCTCGCAACCAGATCGAGCAGCGAGGTCTTCCCGCCGCTGTTGACGCCGGAGAGGAGCGTGACGCCCGACACGTCGTAGTCGACGGGGTCGATGTCCGCGAGCGGTTCGTCAAGCAGCGGGGAGCGCCCGGCTTCGATGTCGAATCCCGCCGCCCTCTCATCAGCCGCCGGGACGAACGTCGGCATCGTGCAGCCGAACTCGTCGGCGAATCGGGCGACCGCGAGTTCGACATCGAGTTCGAGCGCGTTCCGGACGAGGTCGCGCGCACCGGCGCGCTGGTCGGCGAGATCGGCCGCGAGGTCGCGCTTGAGTGTGCCCGCGCGGCGCTCCTTAGTCGCGGTGAGGTCCTCGCGTAACCGGGCGGTCGCGTCCTCGTCGCGCTCGACCGGAAACGTCGGTTCGTCGCCGAAGGTTCGTCTCGCGACCTCGGCCTCGCCCGAATCGAGGTCGAGCGCGTCGATCAGGTGCTCGCGGGCGGCCGCGACGGCCGCGGCGAACTCGTCGGCCAGTTCCCGGGAGAGCAGCGAGTCGACGCCGGCGCCGCGTTCGACGAGCGAGAGGAGGTCCGACCCCTCGATGGTCACGTCCTCCTCGCGGATCGCCTCGCGGAGGTGGTCGTTCGCGACGGTTTCGGCCGTGCCGACGGCCGCGTCCAGGTCGTCGACGGCGACCGTCAGTCGGTCGAGTTCGTCGTCGCCGGCGACGGTGCCGTCCGCCTCGAGCCGCGAGAGGCCGTCTTCGAGGGCGTCGATGTCGCAGTCTGACGGCGGGTCGAGATCGGCGGCCCGGTGGACCGCGATGGCGGCGGTGATCCGGTCGCGGTTGCGGGCGAAGAACGCGAGCGGCCGCTCGGGGACGATTTCGGCCGGGTGCTCCAGGGCGTCGGGTCGAACCTGGACGTCGCCCTCGACGGTGACGCCCGCGAAGGATTCGTCGAGGGCGATAACGGTCGAGTAGCCGCGCGCGAGTTCGGCTAAGCCCTGGGCGTCCTCGACGATCTCGACGGAGAGTTCGGGGATCGCCTCGCGGGCCGCGGCGTAGCGCTCGGCGTCGGTCGTCGCCAGACAGCGCTCGCGAACGCGAACGTCGCCAGGGGTTGCAAGCGGTTCGACGCCCGTCAAGGCATCGAGTACCGCGGGAGCGGGGTCGCGAGCGATCGCCTCGCGGGCGAACGTCTGGACCTGCTCGATGCGCGAGCGTTGTGAACTCGGGTAGAACGTCTCGACGCGCTGGGCGGCGTAGTCGGTGACGGTCCGTTCCGTGAGCAGTGAGAGGACCTCGCGGTAGATCTCTCTCGCGCGGTCGGTTGCGAGGAAACCGCCGGGGTCGTCGTGGTCGTGGCGAATCGCACCGCGAGCGATGCGGGCGGCCCGTCCCTGACTGATCCCGGGTGCGGTAGCGAGCGCCGCGACGTCGCCCGCGCGGAGCGCCTGCTCGGGGTCGTCGAGTTCCGACAGCGCCCGAGCGGTCTTCTCGCCGACGCCCGGAATCGACTCGAGATCCATTGCTTCTCGACGGTCGTATCAAACCGGAGCGAGAAAAAGCTCCCGCCCCGGCCGTTCGGCTGCCGTGCTACCATCGGTCACGGACGTGGAAGGAGACGGAAGGATAGTCGACCGGTAATATATCAGAATATCACACCATCTCTGTCGGCACCGGTGAGAGCGAGTACCAGGAGTCGGCAAGAGATTTATCCCGTTCAAACCCCATCAGAAAGATATGGATAGGCGACAGGATAGGGCGACGCAATCGCTTTGGGGGGATGTCGATGACGGCGATTTACTCACGCGATTTCGGGCGCTCGTAACGGCGATCGACGACGGTATTTGTCAACTCGATACAGAAGGACGGTTCGTTGCGGTCAACGACAGTATTGTCGAACTCACCGGGTATACTGACGCCGAACTCCGCGGCGAACACGTCTCTGTAATTCTCAACGAGACCGACACCGAAACGATCGAACGAAAGATCGCCGGCCAAGCGGCGGCCGGTACTGATTCGGTCACCCCGTTGGAACTGGACGTTCAGACGGCTACTGGAACCGTAATCCCCTGTGAATTCCGGCTCGCGGGGATGGACGAGGACGGTTCGTTTCACGGGATCATCGGCGTCATTCGAAACCGTTCGGAGACAACACAACAGGTGAACTCGTCCGGATCAGCGGTAACGAGTGATGACACCACCGGTCAAGAGCGGTCCGAGGGAGATATCGAAGAGAACGAGGAAGCGTTCCAGTCGCTCGTCGATGCGGTCGAAGAGTACGCGATCTTCCGGCTTGACGAGAACGGATACGTCACCACCTGGAACCGGGGCGCAAAACAAATCAAAGGGTACGATCGCGCCGAAATCATCGGAAAACACTTCTCGACGTTCTACACTGCGGAGGATCGGGAGACAAACGTACCCGAGCGAAATCTCGAGGCCGCGATCGAGAACGGTTCCGTCGAGGACGAAGGCTGGCGAATCAGAAAGGACGGCACGCGATTCTGGGCGAACGTCACGATCACGCCCGACTGGGACGAGGACGGTACCCACCAGGGTTATCTGAAGGTCACCCGCGACATGACCGACCGGCGGAAACGCGAGATGGAACTCAAGAGCGAACTCCAGCGGATCTTCGATCGGATCTCCGACGCGCTGTACGCGGTCGACGAGGAGTTCAGATTCACGCTCGTCAACGAGCGCGCCGAGGAGTTGCTGGGCTATCCGGAAGCAGACCTTCTCGGCGAAAAGCTCTGGGACGTCTTCCCTTCGTCCGCCGAGATCGACGAGGTCTGGGACGCCTTTCACACGGCTCGTGACGAACAGGTCGCGACCAGCTACGAACTCTACTACGATCATCTCGGTTTCTGGGTCGAGGCGAATCTCTACCCGTCCGAGACGGGGATCTCGGTGTACTTCCGCGACGTGACCGAACGAAAGCGCCGCGAACAGGCCTTAGAAGAATCCGAACAACGATACCGGACGATCGCTGAGTACTTCCCGGACGGGATCATCACCCTGTACGATCACAACCTCGACTACACGCTCGCGGCGGGACAGGGCTTCGAGAAGGTCGACGAAGAGCCGAGCGACGTCGAGGGCGCTAACTTTTACGACGCCTGGTCGGCGGAAACGCGCGACAACCTCGAACCGATCCTCCGCGCCGCGTTAAACGGCGAGAGGCGCTCGGTTGAACTCTGGCACGACGGGAGGGAGTGGGTCGTATACGCGGTCCCGGTCACGGACAACGAAGGAAACGTCTTCGCCGGCGTGACGATGGCCCACGACATCACCGAACGGAAAGAGAACCAGCGCAAACTCGAAGAGACGATCACGCAACTCGAAGAGTCGAACAAACGGTTGGAACAGTTCGCCTATGCCGCCTCACACGACCTGCAGGAACCGCTCCGGATGGTCTCGAGCTACCTGCAACTCATCGAACACCGCTACGGCGACGCGTTCGACGAGGACGGCGAAGAGTTCCTCGAGTTCGCCATCGACGGCGCGGACCGAATGCGAAAGATGATCGAGGCGCTCCTCACGTACTCTCGGATCGAGACCCGTGGCGAGCCGCTCAAGCCGGTTGCACTCGACGATATTCTCGCGGACGTTCGCCAGGACCTACGGGTCCAGATCGAGGAAACGAACGCCGAGATTACGGCCGTCGATCTGCCGCGGGTCGAGGGCGATGCCGACCAGTTGCGGCAGGTCTTCCAGAACCTGTTGGGCAACGCCATCGAGTACAGCGGGGCCGACCGACCGCGAGTGCACATCGACGCCGACCGGCGCGCGTCCGACCGACGCCAGAAGTGGGTGATTTCGGTTCGCGACGAGGGGATCGGTATCGAAGCGGACGAGCAGGACCGGGTGTTCGAAGTGTTCGAGCGGTTACACACCCGCGAAGACCACCCCGGGACGGGGATCGGACTCGCGCTGTGCCGGCGGATCATCGAGCGCCACGGCGGCGAGATATGGGTCGACTCGAAGCCGGGGGCGGGATCGACGTTTTCGTTCACGCTGCCAGCGGTGGAAGGCTCGTAATCGCGACGGTGTACGGCGTCCGACGCCGAGAGGGCTTGCGCGATCCGGGCAACTCGTTATCCGATCAGCATTCCAACTACGAGTATGGTGTTCAAACGTCTCCTCGGCTCGAAACTGACCCGGTCGCTCACCGTTGCCTCGGTGTTGCTCGAGATGAAGCGAGCGCTCAATCGCGGCAACAACGTCCGCGCACTCCTGTTGCTCGGCGTCGCCGTCCTCGCCTGGAAGTGGGCAGTCATCGGCCTGGTCGCACAGGGGCTCGCAAGCGTGATCCGTCGCGGGAGCCCGTCGGATTCGGGATCGAAATCGAGTGCAGCCTGAGCGCTCACCGAGCGCTCGAAACGCACTGTCGCGCATCGACAGCAGTAGTCCTCGCCAAAATCGGCGTTCGACAGTTATTCGAACCGACGCGCGCGGCGCACGTCGATGTCGTCCCTGCAGTGGCAAGACACCGCGTGCAGCCCGGTTCAAGCGAAGTCGTCGACGAGCGGAAGCGTCGCCAACTGCGCCGCCGACAGGAGGACGCGGTCCTTCTCGAGGCCGTGGGCGATCGATTCGACCATGCCGTCGCTATCGGTGAGCGGAATCAGTCTCACAACCGTCCCGCGCTCGTCGGCAGCGAGTTCGACGAGCGCGTGTGGAAACGAGGAGACGGCGGGAACGGTAAGTTCCGTGATGCCGTCGGCGCGTTCGAGCGCGGGAAAGTGGAGGTGCCCGGTGATGACCAGCGAGACGTCGTGGCTCACGAGCAGGTCGACCAACGGCTCCGGATTGGAGAAGCCGGGGACGCTTCCCTCGACGGGGAGTTCGGAACTGTAGCGTTCGTAGAGCGCACCCGTCGCGGGCAGGTTGTGGTGGACGACGACGACCGACGTATCGGCATCGGGCGCGGACTCAGACAGCACCTCGTCGAGCCACATCAACTGCGCCGCGTCAATACGGCCATCCCACGTCTCCGCGGGCGCGTCCGGCGTCGCCGCGTGGCTGTTCAACCCGAACACGTCGAGGCCGCCGAACCGGACGTGAAAGGGCAGCCCGCCGGGGGTGTATCGATCCTCGAACGCCGCGATCGGCAGCGAGTCGTGCTCGTCGAACGCCGTCGGGAAATCGTGATTGCCGGGAACGGCGACCGCCGGCGGATCGAACCCGGCGAGTTCGTCGAACAGCCTGAACTCGTCGGGGTTGCCGTTTCGCGTCAGGTCGCCGGCGATGACGACGCCGTCGTAGTCGCGGTCGTTGACGGCGTTGACGGCGGCCCGGAGGTGGCGCTCCGTGCGGTGAAACACCTTCCAGGTACCCGTTGCGTCCGTCGCGAGATGAACGTCCGAAAGGACGCCGAGCCGGGTCGGGTCGGTCGCCGTCGGTCGCTCGAGGCGTGCGAGAACCTGTCCGGAATGCGGACGAGTTGGCATCGGTATCGTCTCCAACGACAACGAGACGTGTAAGCGCTAGACCGTCATTCGCCGTCGGAACGGGAACGGTCTCCGCCGCGGCTAGCCATCGTCACCGTCGTAGCTCGCGATCCGTCCCCACGTCGATTTCTTCCCCCAGAGCCCCGAGCGCATACACTCGAGTTCGACGATCTGGGAGTTATCGACGAAGAGGTTCACCCGCGGCCCGAACTGTTTGATGTACCACTCGAACACCGCGGGATCGGCGGCCTCGAAGACGCAGTGCTCGATCCCGAGTTCAGTTGCGATCTCGAAGGCGACGTCCGTCCGCCAGTCGCGAACTCGTTCGGTGATTCCCTCGGATTCGACCATGACTTTGTACGCGCCGGCCTCGAGGTGTCGTTTGCCTTCCTCGATCGCGCTCGTCGGATCGATCGCGGACTCGCTCTCGAGTTCCTCGACGCTCGACGCGCCGCCGGCACCGAACTGGACGTTGATCTCTGGTTTCGCCTGCAGGCCGTGATCCTGGACGAGTTCGGTGAGCGCGACCGTGTCGTCGACGTCGATCGCGAGGAAGCCGCTCGAGATTTCGACGATATCGAAGCCGAGGTCGGCGGCTTCCTCGATGTACCGTTCGACCCGGTCGTGGTCGCGGATCAGGACGTTCTCGATGAAGCCGCCGGTCGAGACCAGCACGTCGTGGTCGTGGCAGACCTCGATCAGCTCTCGGACGGCGTCTTCGGGCATCAGCGCGAACGAGCCGCCGGAGAACTTGTAGATGTCGACGTACGCGCCCATCGTCTCCAGGATGTCGCGCAGTTCCCGCGGACCCATCGGGTCGTAGTAGGGGCCGCGGATCTCGGTGATGCCGGTCTCTCGGGGTTTGTCCTCGCGCTCGTTGACGTGCAGGAAGTCGAACGCGCGGTCAGTGTCGGCCATGGAGAGCCCGACCACGAGCAGGACCAAAACGCTGTCACGCCGCTCGATTGAACTCCTCCGCCGGTGATAGATCTCCGGTGAGTGGAGTGACTGAAAGACTATACCGTTCCGAGCGAAATTCGAGACTATGCCGTCGCTAGAAGGCCTAAAGACCTGGTTTTACTATGAGACGCGCATCATAGCGTTCGCCGTCTCCCTGTTTATTGTTTTATGGGCGGGAAATCGGATTACGGGATCCCTGGACGGGCTCCCGCTTACAAGTCCGCGATTTGGACTCGCTATCACGGCGATCTGGGTTGGCACGATCCTGGCTCTGCTCTGGCTGGCAGGGCGATACAACTGACCGGGACGCAGCTCTACGAATCGCCGTTTTCGCACGAGTTCGAACGCGGTCAGGCGAGGAGTGCCGTCAGGTCGGTCACTTTGTGGTCTTCGATCGAGCGGATCAGCGCCTGAATGTCATCGCGACGCTCGGCGTCGATGAACTCGTCGGTGACCGTCTCGAATTTTTCCGCGAGGCCGTCCCACCCGATCGGATCGGTCGGATGACCTCGGAAGGCGTCCTTCTCGACCCGGTAGGTGGTCCCGTCGTCCATCGTGACGTCGATGACGGCGGGCATCTCCCCGTTTTCGAAGCGTTCCGTAAGGGCGGGATCCTCGGAGACGTCGACGATCCGGAGCAACTGCTGAACGTCGTTCCGACGGATTCGATCAGGATCGTACTGCGCCAGCGAGAGGTCGCGATCGATCAGCGCGACGGCGAGCATGTACGGCAGCGAGTGGTCCGCCTGTGCTCGATTGGCGACCTCGTAGCGGTTGCCCTCGCCGCCGCCGATGATGAGCTTCGCGCCGCCGAACGTCTCGAGTTTGATACCGGCGACCTTCGCCGGATCGAGGTCCTCGCGCTCGGCGAGTTCGACGACGCCTTCGACCGCGGACTGGGCGTAGGTCTCGGCGACGTATCGTTTCGTCATCACGTCGTGAACTCGCTCTCCCGGCGTCAACTCGACCTCGAACGGCCCCGAGATCACGTCCTGCCAGCCCTTCTGCCCCTCGAAGACGTTCCGCGGGCCGGCCACCCCGTGTTTCGCGAGCATCGCCGCGTAAACCGCGTTGCGAGCGGCGTTGGCCGACGCGAGCCCCTTCCACTCGTTGATCTCGCCGGTTCGGGTCACGCGAAGGGCGTTGTGACCCGTCGCGGCGATAGCGATCGCACTCCGCGTTTCCTCGAGATCGAGTTCGAGTACCTTGGACGCGCCGGCGGCGGCCGAGACGACGGTGTGGGTGACGTGGTCGAATCCCCGCTCGCGGACGGGCGCGTTCCAGGCGAGTTCGGCCTGGATCTCGTAGGCGATCGCGAGGCCGGCGAGCAGGTCGGTGCCGGAGCGATCGGCGAACTCGGCGGCGGCGACGACGGCCGCGACGTTGTCGCTCGGATGGGGCGTCTCGCCGGGCGCGAGAAACGAGTCCATGTAGTCGAGGTAGCGAACGAGCGCCGTGTTGTGCATCGCCGCGCCGACCGGAGAGGCGCGTTGGTCGCGACCCCAGAGCGTACAGGGCCCGTCGTCTTCGAGCGCCGTGACCGTCCGGCGGACGGCCTGTGGCGGGCCGGCGACTTCGGCGGGAACGGCGATCCCGACCGCGTCGAGAAGCCGTCGTTTGAGCGCGTCGCGAACGTCCGCGGAGAGGTCGTCGTAGTCGGTCTCCCGGACGAACTCGGCGAGTTTGAGTGCCGTCGTCATACGGCTGGTACCACAACGACCGCCAAACGTCTTGGCGTGGTCGGCGGGCGATCAGAATCGACGTCACCGCCGATCGCGAGTGGCTCGGTCGTCCGAGGCAGGAGATGCGCGTTCGATAGTTCGATCGGGCGTCTAACCGAGCAACGGGCGTCCGGTCAGGGATCGTCGTCGTTGTAACCGTACTCGCGGTCCGGGTCCTGAACGCCTTCCGTGCGCGAGCCGACCCAGGCTCCCAGGGCGAGGCCGTAGACGAGGTGGCCGGCGTGAAACAGCGCGAGTTCGTCGGTGTCGAGTCGGATGTCGAGCAGTTCCTTCAGCATGATCTGGGAGCCGAACGCGGAGAGGGCCATCCCGAAGACGGTTCCCCAGACGAGGCCGCGTTGCTCCGGTTCGATCGACTCTTCGGCGTCCTGGAGGGCGAAGAGCGCGCCGAACACGGCACCGGCCTGGACGCCGTAGAGGAGGTGTAAGGCGATGCCGACGATCGGATGGTCGTCGGGGTCGCCGCCGGAGACGTACTGCGCCCAGAAGTTGGCGGACGGTGGCAGCGAGCGCAAGATCGGGAGCCGAAACGCCGTCATGATGAGCGTCGCGACGAAACCGGCTTGAAGCCCGCGAACTGCAGCACTGCCGGCGTGTGCGAGACGCGACTTGTCGGTTACCGATTCGGAACGCTTCGGCGCCGGCGAATCCGACCCGAACTGCCGTAACCGATCGAATACTGACATGGGGGTTTGGTACGCTACCACTGGGAGTTCCTTAACGCTCCGGCGTGAACCTGACTGCAACTGGACGGAAAGTGTGTCTGCGCAATAGATCGACGCGACTGCCGGTATCGATAGACGGTTACGTCGAATTGACCGACTAGTCAGACGGGAGTAGAAGCGTGGACGAGACACCGGGAACGGACGAGACGGCACAATACAGTTCGAGACGGCAGTACCTGATCATCGGGTCCGTCGTCGCCAGCACCTTCTTCGTCGGCTTCGGCGGTGGCGTCAT
Organism: Natrialba asiatica DSM 12278; assembly: GCF_000337555.1. Classification (GTDB taxonomy): domain Archaea; phylum Halobacteriota; class Halobacteria; order Halobacteriales; family Natrialbaceae; genus Natrialba; species Natrialba asiatica. The sequence goes on from NZ_AOIO01000039.1 coordinate 133,412, forward strand.
CTTTCCGATCCTGCCGAACTTGGGCGACGTACTGGGTATCTCGCCGTTTCTCGTCGGCTTCATCCTCAGTGCGAACCGGTTCTCGCGGCTCCTCGCGAGCGCGCCGGCGGGCGGACTCGTTGACCGCGTCGGCACGCGAACGCCGTTCATCGCCGGCCTGCTGGTTCAGAGCGTCGGCACGTTCGGCTACGTCGTCGCGATGGTCGCTCCGCTTCCCGAAGCCTGGTTCCTCCTCGCCCGCATCGTCTGGGGCCTCGGAAGCGCGCTCGTCTTTGCGACCGCCTACACCATCGCCGCCGACGTGAGCGAGGCCGACTCGCGCGGGACCAGCATGGGCCTCATCCGCGGCGGCAGCATCTTCGGCTTCCCGACCGGCCTCGTCCTCGGCGGCGTCGTCAGCGAACTCGCCGGCATCCCGGCCGCGTTCCTCGTCGCGACGGCGTTCTCGTTACTCGCGAGCGTGATGGCCGCCCTGACCGTTCCGGAGACGCACGTCACCGACACCCGAGAGGCCGTCGCGCCCTGGAACGTCGACACCAGCGTGACGACGATCATCGTCGGCCTGGTCAACTTCGCCGTCCTGTTCGCCTACATCGGCGCGCTGTTCGCGACGCTCGTCCAATTCCTCTCCGTCCACGGAATCGGCGTCCTCGGCTTCGACGCCCAGGGCTCTTCCGGCATCTTCATGGCCGTCACCGTCCTCGCCGCGGCCACGTTCATGTTCGCCGGCGGCTACGCGAGCGACCGAACGAACTCGCGGGTGCCGACGCTGCTCGTCTTCCTGCTCGTCTCGTTCGTCGGCTTCGTCCTGCTGGCGGGCGCGAGTTCGGCGGCGACGCTGACCGTCGCCTGTCTCTTCATCGGCGCCGGACAGGGCGGGACCAGCGGCCCGCTCATGGCGCTGCTCGCCGACCTCACGCCGGACGAGCGCATGGGCCGGGCGTCCGGAACGACGAACGTGCTCGGCGATGTCGGCGGCGGACTCGGGCCGCTGCTCTCGGTTCCGCTCGTCGATACGCTCGGCTTTTCGCCGGTGTACGCCGCGTGTGCGATCATGCCGCTGGTCGCGGGCGGAATCCTGCTCGTCGGCATCTACCGCGAGACGGGCGCGTTGCTTCCGGCGACGAGAGAGCAGAGTGTGGCCAGCGAGTCGCTGGACGACTAACAGCGGCAACTCAAGAGAGCGGGAACTGCCGATTCCAGAAGCCATCCTCCAGGTCGCCAGACCGCCGAACCACCGCGCCACTACGGCACCACGCCGCGACGGCGCTACGACGACAACGCGCTTTTGCGTATCCGGTCCGAACCAGGCCCCATGACAACCGTCGAGGCCAAACTGGCGGCCGCCCGCGACGAACTGGCGACCCACGACGGCATCCTCGTCGCCTTCTCGGGCGGAGTCGACTCGAGCGTCGTCGCCGCACTCGCTCACGACGCCCTCGGCGACGACGCCGTCGCCTGCACCGCGAAGAGCGAAACCCTCCCCGCCGCCGAACTCGAGGACGCAAAACGGGTCGCCGACGAGATCGGCATCCG
>NZ_AOIO01000040.1 GCF_000337555.1 Natrialba asiatica DSM 12278
CTCAGAGATGTGTATAAGAGACAGCCCAGGTGCCGGCCACCGCCCCGGCCTGCAGGCCGTCGACGAACTCGACGTGCACTCGCCGCTGCTCGCCCACGACATCGCGAAGGACGAGGTTCGAACGATCGCCGAACACTACGACCTCTCGGTCGCCGACAAACCCTCGATGGCGTGTCTCTCCTCGCGCATCCCGACCGGGCTCGAAGTCACCGACGACCGACTCACGCGCGTCGAACAAGCCGAAGCCCTGCTTCGACAGTGGGGCTTTGACCAGTTCCGCGTGCGCGATCACGACGGCCTCGCCCGCATCGAGGTCGCCCCGGACGAACTCGACCGTGCGCTCGAGCGCGAGTTCGTCGAAACGGTACGCGACGCGCTCTCGGACCTGGGTTTCGAACACGTCACGCTCGACCTCCACGGCTACCGAACCGGGAGCGTGAGTCCGGCGACGGACGCCGCTGCCACGACCGAATCCGACGACTGACTCCCCGTCTCGGACGATCTGCCGTACTGGTTTCCCGGCCAACCGCAGACGGCCGCGGGTGCGCCGGAACCGACCGCCAGCGGTCCGTCTCGGACGAGATTACTGATCTGACGAATCGAGCGAGGACAATCGCACGTTCGACCACAATATAATCCGATTCTCTCTCCGTAATACACCAATAGTACAGATACTGCGAGAGGGACAGACAATATTGCACAATACGATACGAACGTAGCATCTCCCCGAGTATCACGGATCGATGGCTGCCGACGTACCGCCCGACTGGACCGTCCACGTCTCCCGGACGTACACGCCCGCCGACACCGACCGAGAATTAGAATACCGTATCTACCGCCACGAATCGGACGACCTGCGGGTAAAGGTCGCCCCCGCCTCCCTCGACGGCGACGACCGGCCGGGATACGCACTGACGGCCACGAGCTACCCCGAACTCGAGTTCAGCGAGACACACCGGATCAGGACCGTCCTGACGTTCGAACGCTGCGCTGAACTCGCGCGGGATTTCATGGTGCTGTTTTCGACCAGTTACGACGGGGCGGGGTCGCTCGAGACGGCGCGAGAGTATGCGGCCGAGCGGACGCGGTCGCATCGTTGAGATCCCGCTCGGGGAGGGATCGACGGCGATTCCTGACGGTCAATCGCCAGTGGTAGTGCCGGATCGGAGACAACCACGAGCGCGCAATTGTCCCGTGTGCGAACGGTTCGCAACACCGAGAGACTTTTTACTCATAACCGAGTAAGCGATTACGATGATGGAAATGATGTGGCAAGATCTGGTCTTTCTCGCAGGGAGCGTTCTCTCGATCATCTTCCTCGCACCGACAGTCAAAGATACCTCCGCACGCGTCCCGCTCGGATCAAGCATTCCGTCGATGACGATCGGCGCGATCTACGCGCTTACGTACGGTACGATGGGGATGACGTTCTCGGCCGCTGGTTCGTTCGGCGTCGCCACCATGTGGTCGCTGGTCGCGTGCTATCGCTCGCCCGGCGAGCAGAAAGGCGTCCTGAACATCCTGCGGTTTGCTCGAACGATGACCCGGCGCCTTCGCGATCTCGTGGGCACCGCCGTCCCCGGACTCGAAGGCGGACGGAGCAACGCGCAGTCGGGCCACCAGCAATCCGCTGACTGACGCTCGTTGCACGTTACGATCTTTTCCCTTCGAACTCGCGAATCGATCGCGCGTTCGAACTCTCGACGGTATCCCGACGACGTTAATCGTCCGACGATACCGGGGTTTCACTCGCCGCGGATGACCCCGCCTCCGCGAACGGATACCACGCCTGTTTCCCGTCCGTCATATAGGGAGCCTCGAAGTCGGTCTCCTCGGGCTCGCAGAACTCGACGAGTTGTTCCTCGGCCGTCGCGTCGACCCACTGGCGGAACGTCTGTCCCCGAGCGGTTTCCGTTTGCGAACTCTGTTCGCGATGAGCCGCGTAGGCCTCGAGCAGGTTCCGGATCGCGCCGGGAGCCTCGTCGGCCGGCACGCGTTGACGCACCCAGTCGATGAAGGACGGATCTTCGCCGACACCGCCGCCGACGCCGATGTCGAAGGCCTCGACCATCTCGCCGTTCTTCCGGGCGCGCATCCCCTGGAGTCCGATGTCGGCGGTCATCGCCTGTCCGCAGTCGGCGGTACAGCCGGAGTAGTGTATCTTGATTTTACCGACGTCGTCGGGGAGGTCGACGGTCTTGTTGAACCAGCGCAGCATCCGCGCCATCCGCCCCTTCGTCTCGGTCAGCGCGATCGAACAGAACTCGGTGCCGGTACAGGCCATCGCACCGCGCTCGAACGGACTCGGCTCGGCGGGGTACGCCTCGAGCAGCGGTTCTGCGAGCAGCCCCTCGAGTTCGTCGTCGGCCACGTCGACGATGACGGGGTTCTGCCGGCGGGTGAGCCGTACCTCTCCGGAACCGTACTCGGCGGCGAGGTCGGCCAGTTCGACGGCATCGTCGGCCGGCAGGCGACCGACGGGGACGCTCAAGCCGACGTAGTTGCGGCCGTCCCGCTGGTCGCCGACGCCGACGTGGTCGTGCTGGCCGTCTTCGACGGGGCGACCGGCGTTGTAAGTGTACCCCGTCCGGAAGTCCTCGCCCGCGGTGTGCATCTCGAAGCCGACGTACTCGTCCTGAAGCGTCTCGCGGATCTTCTCCATACCCCAGTCCTCGGCGAAGAACCGGGCGCGGTTCTTCGAGCGGTTCTGGCGACCGCCGTACTCGTGGTAGAGTTCGACGAAGCCGCGGCCGACCGCGTAGGCGTTTTCGGGTCGGACGAACACGTCGAGCGGGGTCGCCGCGCGGGGCTGACGACCGCCGAGACCGCCGCCGATGCGGACGTTGAACCCGCGGACCCGCTCGCCGTCTAACTCCTTGATCGCTGGCTCGAACCCGATATCGTTGATCGAATCCTGTGCGCAACCGACCGTACACCCCGACACGCTGATGTTGAACTTTCGGGGCATGTTCGCGAGTTCGTCGTCGCCGCGCAGTTCCTCCTCGAAGCGCTCGAGGAGGGGCCCCGACTCGACGAACTCCTCGGCCTTGCCGTGGAGCGGACAGCCGGAAATGTTGCGCATCGTGTCCCCGCCCGAAGAGCGCGTGTGGACGCCCACCGACTCGAGCGTCTCCCAGATTTCGGGGACGTCTTCCAGATCGATCCAGTGCAACTGGACGGACTGGCGCGTCGTCAGGTCGAGCCACCCGTTGCCGAACTCGGGGTTCTCGACCGGGCCCGTCGCGTAGTCGCGGGCGACCTCGGCGATCGCGCGCAACTGTCCCGGTTCGAGGACGCCGCTCGCGTTGGTCAGGCGCATCATGAAGTACGATTCCTGGCCGTCGCGCTGGTGGAACAGCCCCCAGAACTTGAAGCGGGTGAACCACTCCTCGCGCTCGTCCGCTGGAATCGCCTCGAAGCCGCCGTTTGCGGCGAACTCGAGGATGTGCTCGCGGACCTCGTCGCCGTAGCATCCCTCCTTGATTCCCTCCTTCTTATGCGCCATCGCAAACCACCGCCGGAGGAATTGAACGATCGAACCCGACGACACGGGATTTGTCACCAAACATATTTCGAGTCACGGTAGAACGACACGATAGTGAGGAATATAATGCTAATCGTTGACATACATCTCTTTTTCGCCCCGTTTAATCGAATAGCGCAGATGTTCAATCGAATATGGTCTGTATTAGGGTGTATATCCGAAGGAAGTGGCCCACTCTTTTGGGATTGGGCAGCACTCGCCACGTGGCGAATACGCCTCGTTGGACGGAGAACGCGACACCTATCGACGGAAAGATCCACTCACGAGAACGGTCGGTTCGGAAGCGACAGTGGAGACACGTCCCCGTCGAAAACCGGCCCGCAGTAACGGACGATCGCTATCGTGAACTCGGCGTCGCAACCGGCCTGTTCTCGCGAGTTCGCGCTGGTTCGAGTCGCACCGCACACTGTTTGAAGTGGGGTTCCTTCGAGCGCGGATCGACGACCGGCAGCGTGAGGTCGTTGACCGCCGGGTGATGAATAGGAAGCCAGACGACACCGTCGGGAATCGACTCGTCGGGTTCGAGTCTGACGCGGACCGACGCACGCCGCGAGACGACGCGGCCGTCCTGAGCGGAGAGAACCGCGTCGTCCGCGGTCGTTGCGTCGGCTTCCGTCGAGGCTTGTCCCTCCTCCCCGAGTTCAGTCGCGAACGCGAGCGCCGTCGCGGGACTGACGCGGGCGACGGGGGCGTCCGCGTCGGACGAACGGGTGCGAACGCCGGTGTTGTACGCGTCGGGCTGCCGGCCCGTCGTCAGCGTGAGCGGGAATTCTTCATCGGGCGGCTCTGGAACGGGAGCAGTCTGGCCAGCCGAAAATCGTGCGCGTCCAGACGGCGTCGGGAACGACCACGATTCCGCGACACCGTCCCGGTCATTGGCCGACAACTCGGATTCGTAGTACCGATAGCCACCCGCCGCGTCCGTCTCGGGCGCGGGCCAGCGGACCGCCACGTCTCGCTCGAGGCGCTCGTAGCAGATCCCCGAGAGATCGGCGTCGGTTCCCGCGGTCAGTGCCGCGAGTTCGTCGAAGACCGTTTCGGGTGTCGGCGACTCGTCGAACAGGCCGGGCGCGAGTCGCGACGCGAGCGTGCCGATCAGGTCGAGATCGGATTTGACGCCGGCGGGCGTCTCCGTTGCGGCGCGGACGCGAGAGACGGTCCGTTCCATGTTCATCGTCGTCCCCTCGGACTCGCCCCAGGTCGCCGCCGGCAACACGACATCTGCGAGTTCGACCGTCTCGCTGCGGAAGGCGTCCTGAACGAGGAGGAACGACTCTGCAAGCCGCTCGCGAACGCCCGTCGCGTCGGGCATCCCCGCGGCGGGGTTCGTCGCAACGGCGTAAACGGCCGACACATCCTCGCCGATCGCATCGGCGATGCCGACGGGCCCCGGCCCGGGATCGTCCGGGAGTCGCGAGAGGGGAACGTCCCAGGCGTCGGCGACGAACTCGCGGTGCTCGGGCGCGTCGAACGGCCGGTGGCCGGGCCAGGACCCTTTCGACGAACACACGCGCGTTCCCATCGAGTTCGCCTGGCCGGTGAGCGAGAACGGACCCGACCCGGGCCGGAGGTTCCCCGTCGCGAGACAGCAATCGATCAGCGCGCCCGCGGTCGCGGTGCCGTTGACGCTCTGGTTGACGCCCATCCCCCAGTAGACGAGCGTCGACGCGTCGAACGCCGCCGCGAGTCGATCCACGTCGGCCGTCGAGACGCCCGCGCGCTCGGCTGCCGCGGACGCATCGGGAAGGCGCTCGCGGAGCTCCTCGAATCCCGCCGTCGCCCTCTCGATGAACTCGTCGTCGAGGCGATCAGTTTCGACGAGTCGCACGAGAACTGCGCGAGCGAGGGCGAGATCGCCGCCGGGGTCGGGTGCGACGTGGCAGTCGGCAACGTCGGTCGTCTCGCTTGCGACCGGATCGACGACGAGCAGTTCGGAGTCGTCCTCGTCGACCGATTGCTGAATCCAACGAAACAGAACCGGGTGCGCAGCAGCGGGGTTTGCGCCCCAGACGAGGTGCGTCTGAGCTGCCGGGACGTCGTCGTACGTCGGCGGCGGCGCGTCGCTGCCGAAAGCGTCGTAGTAGGCGGTGACGGCCGAGGCCATACACAGGGTCGTGTTGGCGTCGTAGTATCGGGTTCCGAAGCCGCCGCGGGCGAGTTTCCCGAGCGCGTAGGCGGCTTCGTTGGTCTGTTGCCCGCTGCCGAGGACCGCGACGCTGGCGGCGTCGTTTTCGAGCGCTTGGCCGAGTCCGGCCGTCGCGCGCTCGAGGGCGGTCTCCCAGGTGGTCGGGACGAGTTCACCGTCGCGGCGGACGAGCGGGCGGGTGAGCCACTGGCCGTCGGGATCGGCAGTCTCGCGGATGCCGCGCTGGCAGGCGAGGCCGCGGTTGACCGGGTGAGCCGGATCGCCGCGGACGATATCGAGTCCGTAGCCCTGTTCGACCGGTTGCTGGACGTGTCCACAGCCGACGGCACAGCGCATACAGGTGGTTGGAACCGGGTCGGTCACGCCGCCCACCTCGCGGGGCGACGAGGCGTTCGTCCGCGTCCCGAAAGGGGAGACGCGGAGTACCCCCGTCGGTTCACAATCTCGTACATAGGAACGGAAAGATAGTATAGACACAACACCTAAACGGTATTCGTTTACAAATGATTGGTTTTGGTGCTATAAGACACATATCCATCGATATAGAAACGGATACCGAGAATATAAGGGGCGAAATCAGACGAAGGCTGCCGATGACTGACCGAACGGGTACCAGCGGGCGCGTGGGCTGGCGAGAAGAACGTAGAGAAGATGTAGCGTAGGCGCGACTAAACGTCGACTGAAAGGCGGAAAAACGGGACGACCGACCGATCTCACTCGGTCCCGACCCACTTCAGGATGAACAGCGTTCCCTCGAACAGGAGGATCATCGTGATCCCGACGATAATGGGGGCCATCCCCGTCGGGTCGAACGTGAACATGAACGCCAGTCCGAAGAAGGCCGCCCAGAAGTACAGCCGCTTGCTGACGAGCCAGCGACGGGTCGTCACGCCCATCATAATCGCGAGCATTATAAAGAGCGGAATCTGGAAGACGACGGCGAGAAAGCCGATTAGCGTGATTATCAGGTCGAACGTATCACCGAGTGCATAAGCGATCTCTGCACTGCCTTCCGCGTAGAACGTGAAGTACTCGAAGAGCACCGGCAACACCAGCACGTAGGAGAACAACATCCCGACGCCGGCAAGAACCACGCTCGTCGGGACAGCCGCGAGGTAGTACTTGCGCTCGTGCGGATACAGCCCCGGTTTCATGAAGCGATAACACTGGTAGACGAACATCGGCAGCGCTGCCATGATCCCGAGCAGCGTAGAGACCTTAATTCGTGTCAACCACAGTTCGAGCGGCTGGTAAATATGGGGTAACGGCACCTCCTCTGCCGCGTACGGGAACACGTTGTACCAGATGTGCTCGATCGCCCACGAGGCACCCAGTAACCCGATCGCCGTCCCCGCAGAACCGAAGAGCAGGACCACGGCAAATCGGAGCACCATCTCCTCGATGTGGTCCGCAAGCGGCATTTCCTCGTCGTCCGGGGGCGTCGAGATTCCGCCGACATCGTCGTCCGGATCAGGGTACTCGGGGTTCCCCGTTCCCGATCCGGTCCCCGTCCCCGAGTCGTGGCCACCGCCGACGACTCCCTCACCGTCGGTTTCGACCGGCGGATTGGCATCGGTCCCGGTCGACGCCTCGGGTGAACTCGAAGGCGACGCTTCCGATGGCGGGTGCTCCTCGTCGGACCCGCCGTCTTCACGTGGTTCGTCGGGGTCCACACCGTCCCCCGTCTCCGCCGACTCGTCCGGCATCTATCGGGATATAGATAGGCGGGCGGTTATAGGCCTTTTTCTTGTGTGCACTGGGTCATGGTACCAATAGGCACATTTATCAGCGTCGGTCGCCGTCGAATACGGTGAACGAGCACGACGCGCGGTAGGAGACTCGAAAGGTTGATAACTGGATGTCAGTTACCCATGGTAGTAAATGAGTTCTGCCGTCGACGAGGATACCGCCCGTGCGATCAATACCGGGCGCGAAACTCTTGGTGCGATGCTCTCGAGCGTGCAGACACACCTTCAGAAGGTGTTTATCGTCTTCGTTATCGGCTTTATTGGCTCGTTCTACGCGTTGCGCGTCTTCATCTGGGACTTTCTCAAACAGACTGCAAAGGCGGAAATGTCGCCGTACATCGCCGATTCGACGGAGCTTATTACGCGGACTCCGTTCGAGGTTATCCTCTTGCAGGCCAAGATCGGGATGCTCGTCGGTATTGTCATGGCGATTCCCGCGTTACTGTACTTCTCGAGGGATAAGTTGCGCGAACGCGGCTACGACACCATCGTGCCCATCTCTCGGAGCTATATTGTGGGCTTCGTCCTGACCGCGATCACGTTGTTCTGCCTCGGGGTCGTCTACGCCTATGCGGTGTTCTTTCCGTATACGTTCGACTTTCTCGCCGGAAACGCCGTCAGCGCCCACGTCAAACCGAGCTTCGGAATCACCGAGTTCACCGAGTTCATCGCGCTGTTGACGCTCTCGTTCGGACTGGCGGCCCAGTTGCCGCTGTTCATGGGTGTCCTCTCGTATACCGAGATCGTCCCCTACGAGACGTTTCGGGACAAGTGGCGGCACGCGATCGTCGGGATTACCGTCTTCGGCGCATTGTTCTCGCCGCCGGACCCGTTCACACAGATCATGTGGGCGACGCCGATGGTCGGTCTCTACATCATCAGTCTCAGCCTCGCAAAGGTAGTTGCAAACATCCGCCGGCACGGTGCGGCCGAGAGCGACGGGACCGGGGCCGATCATATGAAACGAGTCGTCCTCCGATTCGTCGGCGTTCTGGCTGTCGTCGCCATCGGAACCGGCGCGTTCGTGAATCGGGGTGGATTCGACTACCTCGGGGAAGCGGTCTACCCCGGCCTGCCGGCGTGGCTTCAACCCGGTCCCGAGGGCCCGTTCGGACTCGAATCGCTCGCTGCCGAGTACGGACTCCTCGGTGAGGCCGCTGTTGGCCTTACCATCGCTGCAGGTGTCGGCGTGCTCATCCTGTTCGCCTATACGATCAAAGTGCTCCAGGCTCCGATCTACCCGCGGGAGGGAGCCATTCGAACGGCCGAATCGCCCGACGATGTCGACTTCGAGATGCTCACCGCCGAGGACGTCGAGGAAGTGCCAGCGTCCGTCTTCCTCCAGATGGAAGAGGAACAGGCGCTCGAGGTTTCTCGACGGGCGATGTACGACGACAACCGGGAGAAGGCTCAGGCGATCTTGAACCGGTTCGACTCGCTGCAAGAACAACGGGCCGAGGCGGCCCAGAACGACGGCGCAACCGGCGACGGCGAGAGTTCAGCACTCACCCAGACCGATGCCGGTGGCGCTGCCGAGGAGGAGGAAGGTAGCTTCCTCGCGGGCACGGCCGCCGGGATGCTCGATCCCTTCACCGAGGAAGAGACGACCGAGGACGACATCGGTGGCTACGCCTACGACATCGCCTTCATCCTCAACAGTCTCACCTCGAAGATGTTCCGCATCGTCGGCGTGTTTATGCTCGTCATGGGCGGAGCCTTCTTCTGGCTTTACCAGGGTGGGATCGGCCAGGTTCTCACGACGTTCCTCCATCGCGTCCCCGAACCGATCCTCCACGAGGTGGCCGTCCGTAACGGGGTCGACCCGGCCGGGATGACGCTCCAGGAGCTCATCACGGAGATGGACATCGTCATCGCGCTCCATCCCGTCGAAGTGCTCATCTTCGAGGTCAAAGTGAGCGTCATCGCGGGGATCATCGCCGCGCTCCCGCTGGTGCTGTACTACGGGTGGCCCGCGATGAAAGAGCGCGGACTGGTCCGGGGCGACCGCCGCATCTTCGTCGTCTGGGGAGGGTCGCTGCTGGGTGGGTTCGCGTTCGGAACCTACCTCGGCTTCTTCTGGGTCGCACCGGCGGTCATCTCCTATCTCGTCTCCGACGCGATCGCCAACGGGATGGTCGTCTCCTACCGGATTAGTAGCTTCTTCTGGATGGTCATCTTCACGACCCTCGGCATCGGCTTCCTGTTCAACATCATCGTCACGATGGCGCTGTTCCACGTTGGCGGCATCCTCAACTACCGGACGATGCTCCGGCGCTGGCGGCCGGCCGTCGTCGGCATCTTCACCGTCGCGGCCATCGCCAGTCCGAAGGGCGTTCTCACCATGCTGATGGTCGCCATTCCGATCGCCCTGACCTACATGCTCGGCCTCGGCGTCCTGTATATACTCACCGGCGGCGGGCGGCTATTTGGCGGCAGCGGTGGCGGTGGCGGTGGGAGTGGCGAACCAAACGATGCAGACGCCGCCGGTACCGCTGCCACTACTGAGGGCGATACCGGCTCCGGACCCCAACCCGACCCGACCACGTAGCGAACTCGTCCGACGGCTTAAGATGGGAGGCATGCGAACGCGTCCCTACGATGCCAAAGATCAGCGTCGAAATCCCGCAGGAACTACTCGAGGACTTAGACGACCACGTCGGCGACGACGGCAAATTCGTCAACCGAAGCGATGCGATCCGGGCCTCGATCCGAAAAACGCTCGACATTCTCGACGAAATCGACGACCGACACGATCGACTCGATTCCGACGAATAAGTCCGTATTCACCCGGAAACACGACCGACTAGCAACAGGTCGTTACACGACGTACCGCTCAGTCTCGATCGATCCGTTGTGCGAAGCCGAAATTCGGCTTCACGTCCTCGACTCGAACCGTCACAACATCTCCCGCCTCCGTCGCCGGAACGAACAGCCTGTAGCCATCGACCGATGCGATACCGTCACCCTCGTTCCCGACATCGGTGATCTCGACCTCGAGTTCATCGCCCGGTCGCACCGATGCGGTGAGTCGTCCCTTTCCGATAAAGTAGAGTTCGGAGGATTCGTCCCGTGAAGCCTTCGGACTCGTGGCGCGAACGTACTGAAACTCCTCTTCGACGTCCGCTCTGAACTCGTCGACGTCGGGGCCTTCGAAGATCTTCACGACGAAATCGCCGTCGGTGTCGAGGAGTTCGAGTGCGGTTTCGAAGGCCTGGCGCGCGAGGTGGAGCGAGCGGGCCTGGTCGAGCGAGTACTCGCCGGACATGTTGGGGGCCATGTCGGACAGAACAGCGTCGACCTCGCCGCCCGCGGCGTCGATGACCCGGTCGCGCGTTCGTTCTTCGGTCATGTCTCCGCGGATGGTTTCGATGGTGTCGTGGTCCTCGATATCTTTGATGCGCTGAAGGTCGACGCCGATCACCTGCCCGTCGGGGCCGACGGCTTCGGCGGCGACTTCGAGCCAACCGCCGGGCGCGGCACCGAGGTCGACGACGGTATCGCCGCGCGAGAGGACGTTCTCGAGTTCGTCGAGCTGCTTGAGCTTGTAGGCGGCTCGGCTCCGGTAGCCTTCCTGCTTTGCCTTGTTGTAATAATGGTCCTTTCGTGCCATCTCGGATAGTCAGTTGGCTGTGGTACACGGCGAAGACGGATAGGTGTCGCGAAGAGGAGTCACGCGTTGTGCGCGTGAAGTCGTTGCGTCGGACTTGCGGAGGCGTCCGGACGAGGCGCGTTATCGGGACTCCGAGTCGCCGTCCGCTGTGTCGGTATCGTCATCGTCGGCTGCGTGCTCGGCGCTCGGATCCGCATCCTCGGTACGCTCTCGTTCCTCGAGATCGGTCTCCTCGTCGACGCCGGCACCCGCTCCGACCTCGGAGTCGATCCGCTCCGGATCGACGGCCGCGTCGTCCCGTCGGCGTTCGTCGATGTTTCCGGGGGCGAGTTCGGCGTCCGAGCGCTCATCGAGTTCCATCTCGGGTTCGACTTCGGCGTCCGTGCGTTGGCCGACATCCTCGTCCGGGTCGAGTTCAGCGTCGGGATCGCGGCCGGTCAGTTCGGAGGGGTCGACCTCGAGCCCGCGGCCGGCTTCTTCCTCGATCGTGTCCGTTTCGTCGGCCGCGGTATCGGCGGTCGGTTCCGTCTCGTCCGGTTGCTCGTCCGGGTCGATCCGTGGTTCGTCCTCGAGGTCGTCGTAGAACTCGTCGTCGAGCATCGGCTCCGAGCGGTCGCGCGCCGTCGATCCGGGGCCTTTTTCGGTCCCGTCGACGCCGGTTTCGGATTCGGTGCTGGTTCCCGTGACTGGGTCGCCAGGGGTGTAGTTGGCGTCTCGTGGGTGTGACTTGCCCGTCGCGTCTGACTGCCCGCCCACGCGTGCCTCGTCGCTCGCGAGACTTTCTTCGGGGAACGCCGTCTCGAGTCGAATCGTCTCGTCGGTGATTTCGGTGACGGCGTCGTCGGTGAGTGGCACGGGCTCCTCGGTCTCGTTGCCCCAGTCGAGCGTCGCTTTGATCGAATCGGTAACGCCGGGATCGGGGTCGACGTACACGGTTTCTGGCTCGACGGAAACGACGACACCGAGCGGGGCACCGTTCGAACTTTCGACGGTCTTGCCGGCATCGTCGGCGGTGAACGTGGGACACATGGATGGGCGTAGCGGCGACGGCGGGAAGCCACTCGTGCCTGCACACCACGGCAGAAAGAATCGAGACGGTCGAGTAGATATCGGGACCGACGGGAGGACAATCGACTCCACGAGCAGCCACCGAAGACCGATCGTAAAGGGTGCCTTTTTATGCCAACCGTTCGTACCCCGACGCATATGTTCAAGGCCATCGTGAGCGCGGAAACGCTCACCAGCGCGCTCGATTCGATCAGCGTGCTGGTCGACGAGTGTAAGATCCACCTGGAGGAAGACGGACTCGAAATTCGAGCCGTCGACCCCGCCAACGTCGGGATGGTCGACCTCTCGCTCGACGCGGCTGCCTTCGAATCTTACGAAGCCGACGGCGGGCTGATCGGCGTCGACCTTTCTCGACTCGAGGACATCGCAGGTATGGCCGAATCCGGCCAGCTCATCCAGTTCGAACTCGACGAGGAGACCCGCAAGCTCCACATCCAGATCGACGGGCTCGAGTACACGCTCGCGCTCATCGACCCCGATAGCATCCGACAGGAGCCGGACATTCCGGATCTGGATCTGCCCGCTGAGGTCGTTCTCGAAGGCAAGGATGTCAACCGCTCAGTTACCGCTGCAGATATGGTCTCGGACCACATCGCACTCGGCGTTAACGAAGGCGACGACGCGTTCTACGTCAATGCAGAGGGCGACACCGACGACGTTCACCTCGAACTCACCCAGGAGGATCTGATCGATCTGCAGCCCGGTCCCGCTCGCTCGCTTTTCAGTCTGGACTACCTGAAGGACATGAACAAGGCGATCCCCTCGAACACCGAAGTTACGCTCCACCTCGGCGAGGAGTTCCCCGTGAAGATTTACTTCGGATTCGCGGAGGGCCAGGGACAGGTCACGTACATGCTCGCGCCACGGATTCAAAGCGACTGAGTCCCGGCCACCCTGGCTGGCGAACTGCAACGGATTCACGCCGATCGGCCGGCGTGTGGTGGGACTACAACGGCCCCTCTTTCCTCGACCGCAATCTTGCCAGTTTTGGCGAAACGTGTTGGGTGCCGAACACTCTCTCGAGTCGGAAATAAAGCCTGCACAGCGACAGGACAGTCATTACGTGGCCACTACTGGAGGACCGGAGTATGCCCTCCAACGATGATACGCCAGATAGCGCGATCGCTGCAGAGACCGACATCGCGGACGCACCGCACAGGAACGCCAGTTCGTCGCTGGACGACCTCGACTACACAACCACGTTCGACCCGACCGTCGACCGTGCAAGCGAAACGGTGATTATCACCGTCGCCGCCCTCACCGACTCGACGCCGGTCGATCTTCCGGCACTCGCACGCGTTATCGACCCCGATGCGCTCGATGCACTGCTCGATCGCGCGGCACGGGACGACGATCGTGGCGTTCAAGAACTCTGGTTTACGTACGCTGGGTTCGATATCGGGCTCCGAAGCAATGGCAAACTCAGAATAACGCGGGCGACTACGTCGACGAATACAACGACGGCTTAGGTATTGGTGCTAACCCGAGCGCGAGTCCGTGAACGGCTCCGAGTTCCGGTATCCTGCTCGGCGAGAAACGACACCAGCGCATCAGAGACGGCGTCGGCCTGTTCGATACACGCCAGGTGTGAGCCGCCCTCGATCAGTTCGAGTCGAGCATCGGGAATCGCCTCCTCGAGTAGCCGCGCGTTCGACGACGGAACCACCGCGTCGTCGGTTCCGTGGATCACCAGCGTCGGGACGCGAATGCGATCGAGTTCGGCGCTGGCGTCGAACGCGAGGGTCGCTCCGAGTTGGGCTTCGATCGCCGGTTCGGTCGCGTCTTGCTCGCGTCGCCACTCGATGATTCGATCCATCAGGTGCGGGTTCCGGTTGGTGAACGACTCGCCGAAGACGGGACGCATCCGGTGGCGGAGCGTTTCCCGTTCGTTCGCGCCCGAGGGCGTTTCGAGCAGCCGACCGGGAACGTCCGCGGGAATCGCCATCGCATCCGGACCGCCGTGGCTCGTCGCACACAGCGTCAGCGACGCCGCGCGGTCGTGCCGGATCGCGTACTGCTGGGCGACCATTCCGCCGAGACCGATCCCGACGAGGTGTGCACTTCGAACCCCAGCATCGTCGAGAACCGCCTCGAGATCGGCCGCCAATCCATCGACCGAGTAGCCGGCCGGCTTTCGAAGGAGCGGCGACCGAATCCGACCCGGAAGTCGCGGAACAAGCGGTGGAAGTCCGGCATCCGAGCGGCCGGTCCCCCGCATGTCCGGCGCGATCACGGGCGCGCCGAACTCGCGAGCGACGGCCTCGCGCTGCCAGCGCCACAGCCACCGCCCGTAGCCGACGTCCTGAAGGAAGACGACCGGCGTCTCGCTCGTGTGACTCTCATTTCCACCCTCTCCTCCATCCCCATCGGCCGGGTCGCGCGTATCGCGCTCGTCGCGCTCGTCGAACTCGTAGTAGATAGACACGCCATCCCGCATCGCCCGTGGCATACTCGACCCAACGGTCCGGTCCCTCTTGAAATCGAGCCTCCCGTTCCCGCACGTGCACCATCGGACGGGATGCCTGCGAACGATAGTCGCCGTTGAAAGTCAGTGCACAACTCTCGTACGAGAGCCGTGCAACCAGTGTACGCAGTTCCGGTCGGTACTGTCGCAACGGCGATAGGCGGTAATCATGTCTTATCGACACTATCGCACTCGATCGACAATCAGTGGACTTAATCCATCAGAGCAGCTTTCAATTACCGATGCAGCGACTGCACGCTCGGTACCCGTTTCTCGAAGCCGCCCGCGAAACCGTGGCGACGGAGACGGTCGATTTGGCAACCGTCGTCGAGCAGGAGCGGGCAGTCGTCGAGCGCGCACGGAAACGCGTGATTACCGCGCTCGAAGACGGCGAAATCGGCGAGCCACACCGCGATCCCCGTACCGAACTACTCTCTTACCCCGTCGCTCGCGTCCTCGTC
The DNA here is from genome assembly GCF_000337555.1 of Natrialba asiatica DSM 12278. Taxonomy (GTDB): domain Archaea; phylum Halobacteriota; class Halobacteria; order Halobacteriales; family Natrialbaceae; genus Natrialba; species Natrialba asiatica. The sequence goes on from NZ_AOIO01000040.1 coordinate 15,042, forward strand.
TCGATGGTCGACGAACGCGTCCTCGTCCGCAAGTACGCCCGCGCCGAGGCGGCCACCGCTCACGAGCGGTTTACCGCCGACCTCGAATCGACGACCGAACTCAAAAGCGTCGAGTCGACCGGCCTCGAACTCGAGACCGTCCTTGACGAGTTCAGCCTACAGGAGGCGGTGACTCCCGCACCCGCGAGTGCTTCCCGCGGGGCTGGGACCGCCGCCGCGGCCGCCGACGGCGACGACGTCGATGACGTCGACGAGTTCAGGATCGATGTCGGCACCTACCTCCCGCTGGCTGCGGACCTCTGGGACGACGAGTGGGGGCTGGTCAATCAGCCGCTGACGAACGGCGAGGTCCCGGTCGCGCGAGACGACCTCCTCGTGCTGTTACGGGAGGCCATCCGCGACCGAATCGAAGAGGGTCTTCCCTTCGAGGTTCCCGACCCGATCGCGACGAGGCTCGAAGACGACGTCGCCGCCGTCCGGGACGTCCTCGCCGACCTCGATCTCACGCGCGACATCGATACCGTCGTTCCCGAACTCTTCCCGCCGTGTATGCAGGCGCTGTTGGATCAAATCCAGAAGGGCGAGCACCTCCCCCACCACTCGCGGTTTGCGATTACGGCCTTCCTGTCGAGCATCGGGATGACGACCGACGAGATCGTCGAACTCTATCGCGTGAACTCGTCGTTCGGGGAGGAGATGACCCGTTATCAAACCGATCACATCCGCGGCGAAACGTCGCCGACGGAGTACTCGCCGCCGTCGTGTGCGACGATGCAGTCCTACGGCGACTGCGTGAACAAGGACGACCTCTGCGAGCGCATTCCCCATCCGATGGCCTACTACGAGGAACGGATCGACGAGGCCGACGAGGACGAACTCGAAGACTGGCGCACGGAGGACGCAGAGGCGGACGCAGACGGGAGCGGGAAGCGCGAGGAGAGAAGCGAGGGGACGGGAACGGTCAACAGCGACTGAGAGCGGCCGGCCACCACCGCTCGTACTTAAATAGCGTTCTGTGTCTCGAAGTCGTTGTCGTCATCGCCGTCCTCGGGGTCGTTCAGCATGTAGGCGACGCCGAATCCCGCCGACGTAATCACGAGAATAAAGCCGACGATTGCACCGACGAGCAACTGTGCGCCGCTGGGGGAGAGAGTCCCATCATCACCGCCGTACATCATTCCGATGGCGATCATCGTACCGAGCAATAGCAAAACGGCGGAGACGGCAACGACCAGTTCGATGAGACGCTCACGCTCGAGCATTACTGCTACTTTTATCGGGGCCGTCAAAAGCGCTTCGAAGGGGCAACGGGGAGAGCGCGACGAGCGCCCGACCGGGTCGTGATTCGACGCGGATCGGTTACGCCGTTGCGACCGTTCGCTCGAGGTCGCGCAACTGTTCGATGCGGCGTTCCGTCGAGGGGTGAGTGCTGAACAGGCGACCGACGATGCCGGACTTTAGCGGGATGATAAAGAAGGCGTTCATCTCGGCTTCCTCGCGCAGGTCCTTGTCGGGAACGTTGTCGACCTCGCCCGAGATTTTCAGGAGTGCGGAGGCGAGGGCGGACGGATTGCCGGTGATCGCCGCAGCGCCGCGGTCGGCGGCGAACTCGCGGTAGCGCGAGAGCGCGCGGATGAGCAGGTAGCTGATGATCCAGACGACGAGCGAGACGAGGATGGCGACGAAAATGCCGCCACCGCCGCGGTTGCCGCCGCGGCCGCGACCGCCGCCGAAGAACGCGCCCCAGCGGACGATCATGAACGCGATGGTCGAGAGGAACGAGGCGATGGTCATGACCATCATGTCCCGGTTTTTCACGTGGGCGAGTTCGTGTGCGAGGACGCCGTCGAGTTCGTCGCGGTCGAGGGTGTTCAGGAGACCGGTCGTGACGGCGACGACGGCGTTGCGCTGGTTGCGACCGGTCGCGAAGGCGTTCGGAACGTTCGAATCGACGACGGCGACCGACGGTTTCGGGAGGTCGGCCTGTTGGGAGAGGCGTTCGACCGAGCCGTGGAGTTGCGGGTACTCGTCGGCCGAGACCTTCTTCGCACCCATACTCCGGAGTGTGAGCGTGTCGCTGAAGTAGTACTGGACGAGCGAGAAGCCGCCGAACAGCAGCGCGATCATCCACAATCCGCCGTCGATGTACAGCGTGAGTACGCCGGCGAAAACGATGTACAGTGCAAACAGCAGGAACATCGTCAGGAACATTCGAGCGCGAAGCCCCCAATCCGACTGCCAGTTCATAGCCTCCCCTAGGGGCTCTGACGAAATAAGTATCATGACCGTGATGGGCGGTTCGTCGGTCGAGTCGAACTAAACGTGTTACTGACAGGGCCGCGAAACGGACCGCCGCTGCAACCCCTTCGTTTCGCATGGAAACCCTGCGACGGAGGCCGTTCGATCCGAAGGGACCAGACGGCCGTCTGACGGGCGACTGACGCCGCACGTGAACTCGTCGAACCCCCTCGTTTCGTGTCGAGTTTTCACACCGTGAGATGCGATTCGGAAATTCCCAAAAGGAAAGACGGGGCGTCACAGTGGAGTGTACTGCAATCGTCGGTCGACAACGCTTGTGCCTACGCGAACGGAAGCCGCCGGCTGTTCGGGCAGAGAAACGGTACTACCGATCGGATAGAAAAGTGGCGACCCGTCCGAGAACGGGTCACATGGTCGAACATGATCGGCGGAACGTCCTGAAGTACGCCGGCCTTGCGATGACCGGCGGAGCGCTCGCAACTGGCGGTGCAGTTGCTGATACCACTGGGTCCGGGACCGGGGTTACCGGGACCGACGGACCGGCGGCTGAATCGCGCGGCTGGTCGTCGATCGGCGGGAACGCGGGCAACAACCCGGTCGTTTCGGCGGGCGATGCGCCCGAGACGCCGGTTACCGTCGCCTGGGAGTACGACCAGGGCGGGCCGACGGCGGTCGTCGACGGTACCGTCTACCTGACGACCGACGGCGAGGTCCACGCCCTCGACGCGGCCGACGGCGAGGTCGAGTGGCGGACGGACGCCATCGGCGCGAGCGGTACACCCGCCGTCGCGGACGGCACCGTCTACGTCGGCGGCGAGCGCCTCACGGTGATCGACGCCGCAAACGGCGACCTCTGCTGTCAACACGATCTGGGCTACGACGAGGACATCGCCTCGCCCGTCGTCGCGAACGGCCGCGTCCTCACCGTCGGGGACGGAACGCTGTACGCGCTCGACGCCGCCGAACGCGAACTCGCCTGGGAGTTCACACCCGACGGCGACCCGCTGTACGAGCAACCCGTCGCCGTCGGCGGCGACGCCGCGGTCGCCGTCAGCGAGTCCCGGGCGTTCGCACGTGAACTCGCGGACGGAACCGAGCGCTGGCGTCTCGACGAACCGGTCGGCGACGACGAACACGGTCGGTTCGCGAAGCCGAGCCATCGCCAGACGAGTTTCCCCGTCGCGACCGACGACGTGGTGGCGATCGGCAGCGCGGATACGGAGCCGGAAGCGATGTGGCCGCTCGGCTATACGACGCTGTACGACGTGGAAACGGGCGAGCGACGCGTGAGCAGCGAGCGTGCAGCGTTCGATCCGGCAGCGATCGCCGACGATGAACTCTACGCGCTTGAGTCGCACAACGTTCGGGGGCACGACCGAGAAACCGGTGACGAGAACTGGGACACGGCGGTCAGCACGTATCAGGTGTCCTCGCTGGCTATCGGCGACGGCACCGTCTATGCGGGCTTGACGATCGACGGAGAGGGATACGGTCCCGGCGAGGCACCCGAAGACGAAAACGGCGTGTACGCCTTCGACTCGGAGACCGGCGAGGTCGAGTGGAGCGTCGGAACAGACGAAATTCCGACGATCGCAGTCACCGACGGGACGATCTACGCCAGTTCCGGGACCCTGGTCGCCATCCGATCCGAGAACGACGGCCGCGACGCGGAGTCGGCCGACGAGGAAGGGAACGAAGACGAGACAAACGGCGAAAGCGACGGAGAGACGACCGATAACGGCACCGAATCCGGCGACTCTGGCTCCACCGGCGGAAACGATACCGACGAATCGGCGACCGGCGACTCGAACGAATCGGCGTCCGGAGCCGGGAACGGGAATGAAACCGGGGACGGAGGCGGAGATGGCAACTTGGGCGAAGGAAACGTCGAATCGGAAGCCGACTCGAACGAGGAGAGCGAGGGAATGCCCGGTTTCACCGCCGGTGCAGGTGTCGTCGGTGCCGCGGCGGGGATCGAAGCCCTCCGCCGCCGAACCGACGCGGACACGGACGACACGGACGCGTAATCCGAGACGCTGCTGCTATTTTCGGTTCCCCTCCCTCGTCCGCCGCTCAGTACTCACTGCCCGCCGCCCACCGCTTACCGCTCACTGCGTCGGCGGCTTGCTGGACAAACGGGTCGCCGAGTCGACGGCTCGAGGACTCGACCGTCCACACGTACAGAGCGCGCCGTTTAACTCTCCCAGCCACTAATCGGGGATAATGAGTGATTCTCGCGCGTTCTGTCCCCGATGTGGGGACCCCGTTCCCGAGCGATCGGCCGACGACGCCGACGCCGACGCCGCCGACCCACTCCGCCCCGGCAGCGAGGTCGATCTCTGTGATTCCTGCTATTTCGACGAGTTCGACTTCGTGGACGCGCCGGACCGAATCGACGTGCGCGTCTGCGCCCGTTGTGGGGCGGTCTACCAGGGGAACCGCTGGGTCGACGTGGGGGCACAGGACTACACGGATATCGCGATCGAACAGGTGAGCGACGCGCTCTCGGTGCACGTCGATGTCGACGATGTCGCCTGGCAGGTCGAACCCGAACAGGTCGACGAGAACACGATCCGAATGCACTGTTTTTTCACCGGTGTCGTGCGGGGAACGCCGGTCGAAGAGCAGGTCACGGTCCCGGTCAAGATCGCCCGCCAGACCTGCACCCGCTGCGGCCGGATCGCCGGCGACTACTACGCCAGCATCGTTCAGATCCGCGCTGAGGGACGCACTCCGACGAGCGAAGAAACCGAGCGAGCGGAGGAAATCGCCCACGACATCGTCGCCGACATGGAGGCGACGGGCGACCGCAACGCCTTCGTCACCGAAATCGGCGAGACCGACGACGGCCTGAACATCAAGGTCTCGACCAACAAGATCGGCAAGAAAATCTCGAACAAGATGGTCGAAGAGTTCGGCGGCACGATCAACGACGCCGAAACGCTCGTCACCGAAGACGAGGACGGCAACGAAGTCTACCGCGTCACCTTCGCCGTTCGCCTGCCGCCGTACACGCCGGGCGACGTTATCGAACTCGATGACGACGACGAGGGACCGGTCCTCGTCCGCAGCGCCCACGGGAACCTCAAGGGTATTCGGGTGACGACCGGCGAGCGCTACGAGGCCGATTACGAGGAGGGGGCTTCGCCCGACGCCCGCAAACTCGGGGAACACGAGGATGCCGCGGAGACGACCGTCGTCACCGTCGAAGACGAGAACGCCGTCCAGGTACTGGACCCCGAAACGTACCGGGCCACGACCGTCTCCCGGCCGGACTACTTCGATCCCGCCGCCGAGACGGTGCCCGTCCTGAAGAGCCGCGCCGGACTGCACATTCTGCCCGACGAGGGCGAGACGGAGGAGGCGACGTGACGGACGACACTCCCGACGGCGGCCCGCGGAACAGCGACGCCGACGAACTCCTCGACCGAATGACCGCCGACGCGCCGCTCGCCGCCATCGTCGAAAAGCCGCGTGCGGAGACTGCGATCGAATCACTGCGCGCCGAGGGCGTCTACGACGACTCGCGACGCGTTCGCGAGACCGATACCGAGAGAATCGCGCTGCCGATCACCGAGCCGCCCATCGAGACTGCCGTGCTCGATGTCGTCCGACAACTCGATCCCGACCCGCGCACGACCGACCTTTCCGACCTGCTCGCCGAGCGCGGCTGGAGCGAGGCCGAACTCGAGTCAGCTCCGAACTCGTGGGCCGTCATCGGCTCGGTGATCCAGGTCACGGTTCCGGAGGGGGTTCCGGACGACCAAGACGGAACGCGAGAGCGAGAACAGGGACGGGAACGGAAACGGGACCGAGAACGGGAACTCGGCGAAGCCCTCCTCGAACTCCACGGCGAGGCCGACAGCGTGATCGCAGACGAAGGCATCGCCACCGAGGGCGAGGCGGGCCGCGTGCGCGAACCGCGAACGCGACACCTCGCCGGCGAGCGCGATACGGAGACGATCCACACGGAACACGGCACGAAGTACGGTCTCGATCCGACGGCAGTCATGTTCTCGCCGGGCAACCAGGCCGAGCGCGTCCGGATGGGTGAACGCTGCGCACCTGGCGAGCGCGTCTTCGACATGTTCGCCGGGATCGGCTACTTCACGCTGCCGATGGCCCGCGCCGGCGCGCAGGTGACAGCAACCGAGATCAACCCCACCGCGTTTCGCTACCTGGTCGAGAACGCACTCTTGAACGACGTGAGCGAGCACGTCGACGCCTACATGACCGACTGCCGCGACCTGGCGGGCGAAATCGACGCCGACCGTGTCGTTATGGGCTACTACGGCAGCGGCGGCCATTCAGATGGGGGAACGAAAACGGGAACGGAAACGGAATCGGGAACGAACGCGGAATCCACCTCCGAACACGAACCCTATTTCGAATCCAAAGTCGAAGCCGAACCCGAACCCGAGTTCACCGCGAGAACAGACGCCGCCCACACGTTCCTCGACGACGCCCTCGACGCCCTCGTCTCCGGCGGGACCCTCCACTACCACGAAGCGACCCCCGAAACACTGCTCTGGGAGCGGCCACTCGAGCGCGTCGAAACCGCGATCGACGCCGCCGGCCGAACGCTCACTGAACTCGAGCGCCGCCGCGTCAAGAGCCACAGCGCCGGCGTCGACCACGTCGTTCTCGACGCGACCGTCGAGTGAGGGTCCCGCGGGACGTGCTGTCGCTTCTGGTGTAACGCTCGCTGCTGACCCTGAACGGTGCAGTGAGGCTCAGCTACATATCCGAAAACCGAGTTTCTAGAGACGGAGTAATGGCTTGAGCGAGATGAGCGGCTGAAAACGGGAGTAGGCGGTCAGTAACGCGAATTGTTCGCGCGTTTAACCTTATAGCACATATACTTTTTGGCCGATTTCTACCGCAGATAATGGTTATTACCATTTAACGAGATATTCATTGGAGTGTGACTGTGTCGCAAAAGGAAACGATGCGACACGAACAGAGACATGAGTCGACACACATCGAAATCAGCGGTAATACGGAGTATGGCAGTCGTCTTTGCCCTCCTCATGATCACGTCGGTCCCGGCGATGGCGGGGATCAGCGGATCGAACGGGGCAACGGAGACAACACAATCAGCACCAGCGGATGCTATCGAAGAGTCGCTCCGCACGGCGGACGGGACGACCGAGATGATCGTCCGGTTCGAGAGCGCTGACCCCGCCGCTGCGACGAGTTCAGCCGATGCCATCGAGATGATGCAATCGCAGGCGGACGAGTCGCAGACGAAAGCCCAGAAGTGGGCGGCAGAGACCGACGGCGTCGAGTTCGTCGAGAGCTTCTGGATCGCGAACGCGGCGCTCCTGGAGGTCGACACGGACGAAGTGTCGCCGAAGGAGGTGCTTCGGTACACCGGTGGCGAACGCCTTCACGAGAACTTCGAGCTGTCGCTCCCGGAGAGCCAGTCCGACGCTGACGAGAGCTACTCGCCGGCCAACGAGAGCGCCAACGTCACGTACGGACTCGACATGATCAACGCGACCGAGGTCTGGGACGAACACGGCACCCAGGGCGAGGGCGCTGGCGTCGCCGTGCTCGACACCGGCGTCGACGGCGACCACCCGGACATCGACATCGCCGACGAGAACTGGCAGGAGTTCGATAGCAACGGCGAGCCGGTCGACTCCGAGCCGAACGACGGCCAGGGTCACGGGACGCACGTGAGCGGCACGGTCTCCGGATCGGACGATCCGGCCGGTGACGTTCCCGCCTTCGGCGTCGCACCCGACGCTGAACTCTACCACGGGAAGGTGCTCGACGACAGCGGCGGCGGTACGTTCGCCCAGATCATCGCCGGGATGGAGTGGGCAGTCGACGACACCGACGCCGACGTGGTCTCGATGAGTCTCGGCGCGGCCGGCTACGACAGCCAGATGATGGAGCCGTCCGAGAACGCCCGCGACGCGGGCGTCGTGCTCGTGACGTCCGCCGGCAACTCCGGTGACGGCGTCAGTGGCACGCCCGGAAACATCTATCCGAACTTCGCCAGCGGTGCCGTCGACGCGGAGCACAACGTCGCCTCGTTCTCGAGCGGCGAAGAGATCGAGACGGCCGAAGCCTATCCCGACGCGCCCGAGTACTGGCCCGACAACTACACGGTACCGAACGCGGCAGCGCCCGGCGTCGACGTGCTGAGTTCGGTGCCCGGCGGCGGCTACGACGACACCTACTCGGGAACGTCGATGTCCGCACCGCACCACGCGGGAGCGTTCGCGCTGATGATCGCCGCCTCCGGCGGCGACGCCGACCGCGAGATGCTCTACGACGCGATGGAGGAGACCGCCTGGAAGCCCGCCGACTGGGACGAACCCGACGACGAGTACGACACCCGCTACGGCATGGGTATCATCGACGTCGCAGCCGCGACGAACATGGTCGCACTCGACAGCGGAATCGACGGCACCGTCACGGACGCCGCCGGTGAGCCGATCGACGGCGCAACCGTCGCCATCGAAGACGGTATCGAGACCGAAACCGACGCGAACGGTGAGTACAGCCTGGTCGCTCCGGCCGGCACCCACACCGTCACCGTCGACGGCTTCGGCTACGAGTCGACCGGCGCCGACGTGACCGTCACCGAAGAAAACACCACCGTCCAGGACTTCGAACTCGCCGACGCGCTCGACGCCGAACTGGCCGACGGCCAGCCCAACGGCGTCGAAGGCGGCGATGCGATCACCGTGACGACAACCGTTGCGAACGCCGAAACGGTTACCGTCGACCTCGCGGGCGACTACGACCCCGCGGACGCGACGCTGTACGTCGAGGGCGAGGAAGCCGCATTCGGCGAACCCGTCGACCTCGACGGACCGATCTCGGACGAGTTGACGATCACCGTCGAAACGACCGAAGATACCGCGGGTGAACTCTCGCTCGAGCAGACGATCGGCGGCATGGGCGACGAACTGACCGTAAGCACCGGTCCGACGATGGTCTTCGAGGAGTACGTTCCCGTCGCCGTCGTGGACGATGCCGGCGCCCAGGGAGAAGCCGTCGCCGACACGCTCGACGGCTCGCTTCCGGAAATGTACGACCCCGTCGTGACGACGTCCGACGAGGCGATGGACGGCTACGACGTGATCGTCGTTCAGAACATCGAGACGGCGAACGCCGACGAGTTCGTCAGCGCGACCGAAGGGGGCGACACCGGCGTCGTCTACCTCGATCAGTGGGGCGACGGAAGTAACGGCATTCCGGCCCACTCCAACGCGACCGGCGAGCCGGCATCCACGTTCGAGGACGACCTCGTCTCGCCGCCGCTCGGATACGAACTGACCGCCGACCACGAGATCTTCGAGGGCGTCGGTGAGGCCGGCGATACCGTCGACCTCCACACCGCGCTCTTCGGCGACCACACCTGGTTCGACGGCACCGAGTACGACGTGCTCGCGGAGACGACCGTTACTGGATCACCGGTCGGTTCCGGCTTCGCCGTCGACGACGAGAGTTCAACGATCCTGGCGTCGAACCTGGGATACACGACCTTCGTCACCGGCGGTGACTACACGGCCGACGCCGACGCGATTCTGGCGAACTCGGTCGAGTACCTTGTTTCGGGTACTGACGAACCGGAGAGCGCCCTCATGTTCGGCGAGGGCGACTATATGGGATCCATCGGCGAGACGACGACGGTCGAGATCAACACGACCGCCGAGGCCGTGGCCGGCTACGAGACGCAAGTCCACTTCGACCCCGACGTCGTGCAGGTCGAGGGCGTCGCCGGCGTCGACTTCGCGGACCCGGTCACGAGTATCGACAACGAGAACGGCACGGTCTCGCTCGCACAGGCCCAGAGCAGCACCGAAACGATGCCGACCCTCGCCGAGATCGACTTCGAGTTCATCGGGGAGAGCGACAACGAAACCGAACTCGTGTTCGACGCGGACAACACCTACCTCAACGACGAAGCGGGCGAGGTCAACGTCACGCTGGTCGACGGAACGATCGCATCGGCCTGGCCCGGTGACGTGAACGCCGACGGGGCGGTCAACCCGCTGGACGCGACGCTGACCCAGCAGTACCTCACCGGCGAGGAACCAACCGGCACCTTCCACGAGGAACTCGCCGACATGAACGACAACGGCGAAGTCGACGCCGGCGACGTGACGAACATCCTCGAGGAGATCGTCAGCACGCACGGCATCGAAGCGCTCGCGTAAGCAGCCGACAGCACAGGCTACGAGACACACCATCGAATCGCCACGCGGCGATTCCGTCTGTAACCGCGGGTCGAACTGGGACACGACCGCACGGCCGCAGACCGCAGGAAACTCACATTATTTCCAGATTCAATGACACGTACGAGACTGACGCCACGACTGTTCGTTCTCACACTGGTCGTCGTCCTTGCGACGACAGCGATGGCTGCGACGGCAGCGACGGCGGCGACACCCGTCTCCGAAACCGACGGACACGCACAGCCGACCGTTCACACGACCAGTAGTGACCAGGGCGCACTGCTCACGACCAATGCGGACGAGACGCTCACGCTCGAGGTCCTGGAGGAAACCGACGAAACCGTCACCGTCGCCATCTCCTCGACGGCCGCCGATACCGCCGGCTTCCAGGCGAACCTGAGCTACGATCCCGACGCGACGAGCGTCACCGACTTCGAGTTCGGGGACCTCGACGGAACTGCCGACGACAACGTCGATTCCGACACCGGACACCTCTTCCTGACCGAATCCGTCGTCGGAGCCGACAGCCTCGACGAACCGACCCTCGCAACGGTGACGTTTGCCGTCGGCGAGGACGGCCTGGACGAACTCGAGTTCGTCGACGACGACTCGCTCGTGAGCGATAGTAACGGCGATGTGATCAGCGGCGAAGACGATGGAGACGGTGGCGAGTCGCCACCCGCCGGCGGCGGCGGTGGCAGTAGCGGTGACGACGACGCCAGCGGCGGGAGCGGCGCTGGAACCGGTGATAACGGCGACGAAAACGGAGACGACACTGACGAGACCGACGGCGGCAACGAAACCGATGGCGGAGCGGCGGACGGAACGGGCGACAGCGACGGTGACGGAAGCGTCAGCGACGATGACGACGCTGGAACGACCGATGGCGACGGCGACGACGGCGACGCGGATAGCGATGGCGACGACGGCGGGGAAAGCGACGACGCGGACGGCGAAACGACCGACGACGGGAACAGTAGCGACGACGAGGGAAGTGACGGACTGCCGGGCTTCACCGGTGGCATCACGCTCGGCGTGCTGGTAGCCGTCCTGGCCGTTCTCGGTGCGGCGACGCGCCGGCGAGACTAACGGCTCCCGTCTGTGACGGTTTTCGTTGATTCTGCTACGTTGCATTTTCAACGGGTTCGCCTGGGTGACCAACGGATACAGATGGGGTCAGTGCGACGCGACGAGCGACGACGGGATCGTCGGCGAGACGGCGGACGTGACATTCATACGATCGGAGTGAATCAAGGGAACTATGAACCGAAACCAGATCATCGCGCTCGTCTTCGCGTTCCTCATGGTGACCTCGGTGTTCGCGGGCGTTCTCGCTGCATTTTAGCGCGGGTGCCGAGTCGGATTCGAAGGCGAAACGCGGACGCCGATCGGACGACGGACGGGATGAGACGCCCGCGCCGGGCAACGCAGGGCGCATCGCTGGCGGACAGCGATAGGTAGCACGAGAGGGAGCGTCGGCTCTCGGACGAACTGCTGGCAGTCAGTGCTGGCACAGCCACAACCCGTCCTGTGTCCCGCGGGTGCGCCGGGAAATCAGTACGGTAGTTCGTATCAGTGACCGGGTTACGAGCCGTCCGTCTCCCAGACGTCGGCGAGCGGACTCGACGACGAACTCGGTGAACTCGTCGAGTTCGGCGACCGGTCTGATCGGCGCGATCGGCTCCCGGAACGGCCGCGCCGATGCGCGTTCGTTTCCCCGTCCGTTGAACGCTCCGCACCGCTTCCGGCGCGGGCGGCCTGCGGATCGAACGCCGGAAGGTCGGGGCGGGTCATGCGATCGACCTGCGCGCTGAACCAGTCCGGCATGTCCGTGCGAGCGCGGTCGAACAGATCGAGGAGACTCGAGTCCGCGAGGTAGGTCGCGCCGTGGTCGTCGGGTGCGCGAACGACGCGCCCGCAGGCCTGGATGATGGTTCGTAACGCGGTGCGGTAGTACCAGGCCCACTGGCCCTCCTCGAGTCGGTGAGCGACCCGCGAATCGCCGGTGTTGAGATACGGCGCTTTGCAGAGGACCTGCCAGCGACAGAGATCGCCCTTCAGATCCAGCGCCTCCTCCATCTTCACCGAGAGAAAGACGTCGGGGCCGTCGCTTGCCTTCCACTCCTCCAGGTCGGCGTCGCGGCCGTCGCGATCGTGAACTCGGATGCGGTCGCCGACGCCGAAATCGCACAGGAGTTCGGCGAGCCGTTCCTGAATGTTATAGGAGTGAGCGTGAATCAGCCCCTTTTCGTCGGGGTGGCGCTGCATGAGACGGACGATGGTGCGGGCGATGTCCGGCGTCGTTTCGTCCCGGTGCTTGTAGGTCATCTTCCCCTGCGTCACGTCGTACAGCGGCCGGTTTTCGACGGGAAAGGTGTGGCCCACGTCGACCAACGCGACGGCCTCGGGGTCGAGTCCGACCTGCCGGCAGAAGGCCGCCTTATTGAGGATGGTCGCCGAGAGGAGGGCGAACTTGTTTCCGCGGTCCCAGACGGTGTGTGCGAGGTACTTCTCGGGGTTCATCGGTTTGATGGTCAGGGGGCCGCCCGGCGTCTCGTCGGTCCCGTCGTCCGTTTCGTCGCCGGTATCGCCCGCGTGCGGCTCGGATTGGTCGACCAGCCACGTCGTCGGACTCTGCGGGTCGCGGTAGTCCGAGACGAACCAGTCGAGTTCGCCGATGAGTTCCTGGAGGCGGTCGCGTTCGCGTACCTCGCGGGGCGACAGCGACTCCTGGGCGAGCAGGTCGTCCTTCCGGCGGGTGCAGGTCTGTTCGAGGTTTTCGGCGTAGCGGACGGCGCGTTCGATGCCGTCGATCTGCGGGACGCGCAGGTCGTCCCAGAAGGGGACGGTTCGTGGGCCGAGTTGGATCGTCGCGTACATTTCGGCCCACTCGGCGAGGCCGTGGGCTTCGTCGATGACGACGACGTCGCGCTTGCGAAAGACCTCGCTGCCGGCGGTCTGCATGAAGTACGCGAGCGTCATCGCCGCGATTTCTCGGTTCGAAGCGATGGCTCGGTCCGAGAAGTACGGACAGCGGTGTTTGACCGAGCAGTCGTAGCCGCGCTCGCGAACGCAGGGTGCCTGGTTGACCGGCGTGGTGCGTTCCTCGGGGAGGATGCAGGTGTAGTTCGATTTCCCGCGAATGACGTTCAGGTCGGCGAGCAGGTCGTCGGCCGCAACGTCGTCGAGTTGGGATACCTGCGGCGTCGTGTAGTAGGCTCCCGTGGCCTCGCTCGGATCGGCGTCCTCGACGGTCCGGGCACAGCCGGCGACGGCGCGGGCCAGAAGGGACTTGCCGCTGCCGGTCGGCGCGCGAACGAGCACCACGTCGTTGCCGGCCGCGAAGGCCTCGCGAATGTCGCGGAGGGCCTGCTCCTGGTTCCCGCGGTAACTGGGGGCTGGAAAGGCTTCGAAGAGCCGATCGGGATTCACCGTCTGACTCACGGACCGGCCGACTCCTAAAGGCTACGGAGCGTCGCTCGCGCTGAACCGTTCGGCTGCAGTGACCGAGTTCAGGCGAGCGACCGTGAACACGTCAGTGGGGGTCAAACCGGCGGTAGGCGGTGGATACTCGGGGGTAACTGACCGATTACAAATACGGATTCCGTCCTCGGATTGGCGTGCGGAAGGGTCGCTCAGCGGTAGAGCACCGCGGTGCCAGTCGACACTGTCCCTGGCCCGCGGCGGCAGCATGCCTCGTGGCGTTCAAATCCCACCCCTTCCGTGTCCGGTTGCGGGCAACATGACCGTTCCCGTTGCCATTGCCACCGCCCGACAGGTGGCTTGCGTGTCCATGGCTCGCGCTCGGTCTGGCTAACACGAGCGCGGGCGATGACTCATGTCTCTTCTGCGGATCGTTCGGTACCGAGCGGTGTTGCGTTGTACCTAACGTTCACGACGTCCACGTCCGCTTCTACCGCGTCTTCGTGCTCCCCTTCCTGCTCCGCCGTCGCACTCAGATCAAAGCTACGGGTGTTTCGAGGACGAACGCGACGCCGGAGCCACCCGCGAGTTCTCGTGGTCGACCCGTTCGAGCCGAGCGATATCGTCGGCAATCGGGTTGTCGGGAACGACGTCGAGACAGGGGTAACACAGCAGGTGGTCCGTCCCGTCCTGCAGTTCGAGCGTGATCGCCGAGCCGTCGCTGCCGTCGTTTTCGCCGAAGGTCCAGAGGTTGGCGACCCCGCCGGCAACGGTGACCGGTCGCCCGCAGCCGTCGCAGGCGTTCGGTGTCATATTCGACGGTTGTTCCGAGCGCTGAAAGTCGTTCCCCCCGACCCGTGGAGCGAACGTGGACGGTCTCCCCGCAGCCGGCGAGTTATACGGCTCGCAACGGTACCACCGACTATGGAGGTCCACTGTGACGGCTGTGCGGGCTGTTGTATGGACTGGACAGCGCTCCTCGAGCGCGACGGAGACGGGAGCGAGAACGGAGCCGAACTCGAGTGCAACACAGACGACGACAGTGACAGTTCCGAAGCGGCGCTCTCGGAATCGGGTCCGCGCGGGCGGTTCGGCGATGCGGACGCGATGAATCGAGCCCCGTTCGACGCGGACGCCAACTTCGTTCCGCTCACCCGCGAGGAGGTGCGAACCATGCTGGACCGGGGGCTTGCTGCCGCGATGACGCCCCGGTTCTGGCACGCCCGCGACGAGAGCGAAGCGGTCGAAATCGACGGTCACGCCGTCGCCGCAATCGCTGACCGCCCGGTCTTCTTCGTCGGCCTCCGAAAACCGCCGAAACCCGTCGCCCCCTTCGGCCGCGCGGACCCGACGTGGCTCCCCACCTGCGTCTTCCTCGATCCGACGACGCTCCAGTGTCGCATCCACGACGACGAGCACTTTCCGACCGAGTGCGGGGCCTATCCCGCCCACAATCTCGAACTCGACCAGGAAACCGAGTGCGAGCGCGTCGAAGCGACCTTCGGCGGCGACCGACTGGTCGACGACCGCGTCACCGACGACGAACTCGCAGACGGGCCGCTACTCGGCTCGCAGGCCATCGGCGAGAAACTCTTCTGTCATCCTCAGCCAACCGAACTCGAGGGCGTCATCGATCGTCTCTCGACCGGGACCCTCCGGCCGGCCGACCGCGCGGAGTGTCTCGCGGTGGCAAGCGCCTCGAGTTCAGGAACGCTGGCGATCTCCGAATCCCACTACGAACGGGGGAAAGTGCGGGCGCTCGAGACGATGGACGACGATACCGACGGTGACGCCGCGGCGGGCGAGTCGGAGACACACTCCTGGGTCGGCCCCGCCATCCGCGAGTGGACCCGGCGCTACCGCCACCACCAGCAGTCGACACCGGGAGACGACGCCCCGCCAGCCGAACTCGCAGTCGACATCGAGGAGACTCGCGGCGCTCCCGAGACGCCGGGCTGGGACGCACTCGAGTGACCGAGGGCCGTCGGGTGCGATCGTCGCTGAACTCGCTGCGGCGTCTCCGTGAACAGGCGAGTTCAGGAGCGCAGTATTACAGTGGAGTTCAGCGGGTAGCCGCGGCTCAGGGGCGCAATTGATGGGAAAACGGCGATGGATCGATCGCCACTAGTCCGACTTAATCTCCTCGAACTGGTCCAACAGATCCTCGGCGGATTCGCCGGCGTCGTACTCTACGCGGCCGTGATATATCGTTCGTTCGTCATCGAAGTCGGCATCGACTCTCGATGCCTGTTGTTCGCGGCGCTCGTGTTCGTCTTCGTCATAGGCACCCATTGACATGGCAAGTATACGCATAGTAGGGACGGTTCGCATATCAATGTAACGGTCGTTCATATCCGAAGTTAATCACGGGGTCGTGACGGTTAGCACGTCTCGCAAAACGTATGCACGGCCGGCCCGTAATACGGGTGTGGCAAAGCCGCTTCGCTTTCGCTATTCGCCCACATCGTGGAGCGATCAGCGAGTTCGACAGAAGATTCTCCACCCACTTCGATCGAATATCGGTGCACGTGCAGTGACGCCGCAGTTCGAGATCGGTGCCGACTGGGAAACACACCGCTTCGAGATGCAAAACGACGACGTCGCCCTCTTTGCGCGTACCGACGACGAAGCCTACTGGATGGGCAACACCGAGACGCCCTCTTCGCTGTGGCGGACGGACAAGTACGGTTGGAACGAGATTCCCTATCACGTCTCGCGGTGGGCCCAACGCGAACTCCTCGCGACGCTTCACGAGAGCGATCCGTGGCTCGCGGACTATCCGCACCTCTCGTGGTACTTTCTGCCGGTATTCATGTCGAAAGACGGGCGCGAATCGACGCGGGCGTTCTTCCGCCAGCACGCGGCGGGCTTTCCCGACGCGAGTCGGCGGGAGACGACGCGATTCTTCGAGGAGTTTCTCACGACCGGCGTTCTCGACGAGTATCGGCACGTCATGTCGGGAAAACTCGGCACCAGCACCCACGTCGACCGCGTTCGGATGAGCGCCGCGATGGGCGAGTTCATCGCCGCCAAAATCCTCGCCGACGCGGGCTATACGGTCACGCCCGAAATCGAGGTAACGACCGGCCACTCGCTGGATTTCCGTGCGGAGGACGAGGAGACGAACGTGCTCGTCGAGGTGACCCGTCCGCAGCCGCCGGGGAATCGAGCCGCATCCGGGCCGGTCGCAGCGGTCCGTGATACGGCGGAGACGAAGACCAACGGCCAACTCGCGGAACACGGCGGCGGCGCGGTGTTGTTCGTCGATTGTTCGAGTTTTCGCGACGACGCCTGGGCGGCGGTTCGCGGCGAGCAGCCGGACGTTCGCCACCGACCAGCCGTCGTCTATCGGACCCGTCCGAACGGCCGCGTCGAGGGCTATCGAAAGGGGTCGGTACCCCTCGAGTTCGGCGACGCACTCGAGTTCGGCGATTGAGCCGTCTACTCGACCAATCGCTCGATTTCCGTCACCAGAATATCGCTCGCACCCGCCTGTTTCACGTCCGTGATCGTCTCGAAGACGGCTCGCTCGTCGACGACCGCGTGGACGGCGACCTTCTCGCCGCCACCGTTTGCGATGTCCATCACCGTCGGCCCGCCCAATCCGGGAATCACGTCGCGGACGTCGTCCAGTCGGTCCTCCGGCACGTTCATCATCAGGTAGCGCTTGCCTTCGGCCTGCTTGACCGACGCCAGCGCGGTCCGCACCTCCCGGATCTTTGGCTCCTCGCGGACGTCCTCGCGGGCGAACAACCGCACCGAACTCGAGAGAACCTCCTCGATGATGCCGAGGCGGTTCATCTTCAGCGTCGTGCCGGTGCTCGTGATGTCGACGATGGCGTCCGAAATCTCGACGTGCGGCGTTAACTCCGTCGCGCCAGTGACCTCCACGACGTTCGGCTCGAGTCCCCGCTCCGCGAAGAACTCGCGGGTGACGTTCGGGAATTCGGTTGCAACGGTTCCGCCCGCCAGGTCGTCGACCGACGTGATCGAGCCGTCCTCCGGCGCAGCGAGGACGAGTCGACAGCGACCGAACTCGAGGTCGAGGAGTTCCGCCACGTCCGTAACCTGTGCCTCACGGACCTGGTCGTAGCCGGTGATTCCCATGTCCGCGGCCCCGTCGGCGACGTACTCCGGAATGTCGGCCGCGCGGGCGAAGAGCACGGAGACGTCGGGATCGACCGTATCGGCGTAGAGCTGGCGGTCCGCACCGTTCTCGAGGTGGAGCCCCGCCCGCTCTAACAGGTCGATCGTCGGCTCGTGCAGGCGGCCCTTGTTGGGAACGGCGATTCGCATTACCGGTCCCTTCGGTATCGGCAGCCAACTGTCTTTTCATCGAGGCGGGTTTCGCTGGCCGAGACGGTCACGGCGTCGTCGGGACGGGACCCGGCTGCTGGACTTGCTCCGCAAACAGCATCTCGAGCAGCGCCGGCGTCACGTAGGCTTCGACGACGGCGGCGAGGACCAGCAAGAGCCAGGCGAACCCGACGAGCGCGGCGGTCCGAGCGAGATACGGCCTGGTGAGAAACGCCTCGCGGGACCCGAGGACGCGCTCGCCGAACCGAGTCACGAGCCGAAAGCCGACGCCGGCGGCGATGAACAGCGCCGGCAGTTCGAAAATACCGTGGGGGACCAATCCCGCGACGATGAACTCGATCCCGACGAGTTCACCGACGGCGGCGCCGACGTTGCCGACGATAATGCCGTTGACGACCATGATGAAGGCTGTGAGCAGGCCGAGCGAAAGCGCGCCGCCGATGGCCAGGAGGAACGGAACGGAGTTGTTCTGGATGAAAAAGGAGGCCGTGAGGTCGAGTTCGAGTTGGCCCTGTCCGTTCCCCGGTCCGGATTCGGGGGCGAGCCCTTCCTGAAGCAGTTCGGCGAGCAGATCGAGTAAGTTGACGCCGGCGAGCAGGAGGCCGACGCCGAGGAGAACGCCGAACGCGAAGAGGCCGGTCGCAGCCCAGGTGGCGCGACGGTGTTCGTCCCACGCGGCGCTCAGGGCGTCGAACAGTCCCGGGACGGCGGTCCGCGAGACGACGGCGAGTGCCGCGAAGCCGAACCCGAGCGCCGTCGCGCCGATGACGGGGCTGTTATCGTGTTGCGTCCCGGCCGTTATCGCGGCCGACAGGAACGAAGCGAGCGCGAGTCCGAGAACGAGCGCCGTCCAGTTTCGCTGCGCGGTCGGACTGGCGGTGGGGCCGTCGGTCATAGCAGTACCGTCACGGAAATCGGGGATAAATCCGCCGACTGTGTCCGGGCGTCCGACCGCGGGGGCCGTCACGAGCGGTGCGGATCGTTGGTTTCGGTGGTGGTTCCCCGCGAGGCGTCGGCGTGTGCGATCGAAAACCAGAAGAAACATTGACAACTCGGTGGAACAGCATTACATGAGCGGTCGAGTTGGGCCGTCGATGTGGTTCCCGGACCGGCCCCCGACGCGGACGGATATCAGCATGATCGGGGTTGGAGTCGTGCTACTCCTCGTGAACGTGCCGTTTCACCAGCCGTTATCGTGGCGAGCAATCGCTGTCGGATTGGTCGCGGTTCTCTTCGTACTCGGCCCAGGAGCCAACACGCGACTCGCAGCGTCCATCGGTCAGTGGTTCCGAGAGATCGGAGCCGATGGCCGGATGGGCGTCATCCTCCTGTACTGCTGTGCGGTGGTCCTACTACTCGTAGTCGTTCCGATACGGCTCGCATTCCTCCCGCACGCCTTCATCGGTGGGATACTGGCGAACACGCTGTACGCCGTCGCTTACGTGGCGTGGGCCAAGAAGGGACGCGGATGGCGGATTAATCAGGGTACTAACTGAGAGGGGCAGTGGCTGCCATGGGAGTAGAAAGTGGTGTGACAGAGCACTCCCACCGACCGATTCGCGAGTTCACTGTACCGATCACTAGTGAGTGGAGTCGAGATTTGGGCCGAGACAGGCGACCTCCAAGGGGCGAGCGAAGCCGGCGAGCAGATCAGGGCCCACCGTGGAGACTGCTGAGACGGTGAGTGCCACGAGAGGAACCCGCCTCGAGTTCGCACTCAAATACGGCGGGAGTGGACCGGCGGTGCTCTCGAACGGGAACACCAGTTCCAGTGGAAATGAAGGGGCACAAGCGGCGGGACCAAACGCGACTGGCCACTACCGCGGCGGCGCACTCGTAACCGTTACGCTAACACGGCCGACCGCGAAACGATGCGTATGGCGACACTCGCGATTACCGGCGGACAACTCCTTCGCCCGGACGGCACGATTTCCCGCGCGGACGTCCTCGTCGATCAAGACGAGGGGACGATCCTCGAACTCGGCGACGACCTCGCCGGTACCGGCGATACGAACCTCGACGCCTCGAACGCGCTCGTCACGCCCGGCTTCGTCAACGGCCACTCCCACGTCGCGATGACCCTCCTCCGCGGCCACGCCGACGACAAGCCGCTCGACGCCTGGCTTCAGGAAGACATCTGGCCCGCCGAGGACGAACTGACGCCCGAGGACATCCGCGTCGGTGCCGAACTCGGCCTGCTCGAGATGATCAAATCCGGCACCACCGCGTTCGCGGACATGTACTTCGAAGTCCCCGAAATCGCGGCTGCGGTCGACACGGCGGGGCTTCGCGCCCGCCTCGGACACGGCGTCGTCACCGTCGCAGCCGACGAGGCGGCCGCCCGAGAGGACGCCCAGACGAGCATCGACGTCGCTCGTGAACTCGACGGCGCGGCGGACGGACGCATTTCGACGGCCTTCATGCCCCACTCGCTGACGACGGTCGGCGAGGAGTACTTAGACGAGTTCGTCCCGAAGGCTCGCGAGATCGGGGTGCCGATCCACTACCACGCAAACGAGACGACGGACGAGGTCGCGCCGATCGTCGAGGAGCGCGGGATGCGACCGCTCGCGTACGCGGCCGAGAAAGGGATGCTCGAACCCGAAGACTTCGTCGCACACGGCGTCCACGTCGACGAGAGCGAGATCGAACTGCTCGCCGAGGCGGGGACCG
Organism: Natrialba asiatica DSM 12278; assembly: GCF_000337555.1. Lineage (GTDB taxonomy): Archaea > Halobacteriota > Halobacteria > Halobacteriales > Natrialbaceae > Natrialba > Natrialba asiatica. Next base: position 35,912 of record NZ_AOIO01000040.1, read on the forward strand.
GCGTCATCCACTGTCCGGGCTCGAACATGAAACTGGCAAGCGGCATGGCTCCGGTTCAACGGCTGCTCGACGCGGGCGTCACGGTCGGCCTCGGCACCGACGGTGCGGCCTCGAACAACGACCTCTCCTTGCTCGACGAGGCGCGCGATGCGGCCATGGTCGGCAAACTCGAGACCGGCGACGCGAGCGCGGTTCCCGCCGGAGCCGTCGCCGAGTTCCTCACGCACGGCACCGCCGACGCGATCGGTCTCGATACCGGCCGACTGGAACCGGGTTCGGCCGCCGATCTGGCGGTGATCGACCTCGAGACGCCGCATCTGACGCCGCCCCACGACCTCGTGAGCCACCTCGCGTACGCGGCCGCCGCGGCCGACGTGAAACACACAATCTGTGACGGACAGGTGCTCATGCGCGACCGCGAGGTGCAGACGCTCGACGAGCGTGCAGTGTGCGATCGGGCGCGCGAACACGCTGTGGCACTGGTTGATCGCGCCGCGGAGTGAGGCGGCCGACCGTCTCGGCGTGAACGGAATCCGAACGCTCAGAGGAGCCCATAAACGGTATACTCGTCTTTTGGACGGTCTCGATGAGCCGAAAACCGACCGAACGACCCCGAACCGCCGGCGGGATTTATTCGTGATTCTCGAACTGTCACGGCTTGCAATGAGTCGCCACAACCGCGTTGCAATCGCAATCGCTGCACTGGTCGTCCTCTCCGTGGCCGCCTTCCCCGGCGCGGTCGCCGCGGACGAATCGACCAGCGAGTCAGCGCTCGAAATCGACGTTGCACAGGACGAGACGGTGACCGTCACCGTCACCGAAAACGACGCCGTCGTCGACGAGATGAACCTGACCGTCACCGCGGTCGACGACAACGAAACGTACGCGGACGCCGGCACCTACACCGGCGTCGACGGCGAGTTCACCCTTTCGCCTCCGGACGGAAACGAGTCGGTCGAACTCGCGTTCGGCGCGACGGTCGACAATGCGACGGTCGAAACGACCGAGACGATCGACGGAGCCGCCGCCGAGAACGAGACGCCCTTCGGCGCGCTCGTCTCGCAGTTCGTCGCGGACAACAAGAACGAAACCGACGGGCCGTTCGGCCTCGCGGTGGCCAACTTCGTCGTCGAGAACAATCCGGGTAACGCACCCGACCACGCCGGACCGCCCGCACACGCCGGTCCGGGCAATGACGGCGAGAACGCAACCGACCGACAGGGCCCGCCGGCTCACGCCGGACCGGGCGGCGATAATTCTGCCGACGGCGATGACGATAGCGAGAACTCGACGGCCGAACTCGACGGGGAAGATGCAGAGACGGTCGACGAGGAGCAAAACAGCGACGATGATACCGAAGACGAGTTCAACGGCGGCGGACCGCCGTCACACGCCGGAGCGAACGGCGCCAACCGCTAACGACGCCGGCCGTATGCAGTACCGTATCCGCCATCGGACGACGGCTCTCCGTTCAGAGGCACCACCCACCACATCGCTCGTCCCGTCGCCGATGCCGGTCTCGACCGCGGCGGTCATCGCCATCGGCCGTCCACGCCGCTGGCACACCGCCGACGTCCGCCGGCCTGAACTCGATCCGTATTCGCCGGCAGCGCTCGTTTTGGTTGGTTGCCTTCGGTAGCGTTTTGGCCCCCGTCGCACTTACTCGATGTATGAGCGACTATCAGCGGATCAGCGAACAGTTGGACGACGTCGCCGACGCTCGCGAGGAGGGGCGTCGGAAGATGGACTGGGCCGCCCAACACATGCCCATTCTCGAGCACGTTCGCGACGAGTTCACCGCGGACCGGCCGTTCGAGGGCGAACGGATCGGGATGGCGATGCACGTCGAGGCGAAGACGGCGATGCTGGTCGAGACGCTCGCCGAGGGCGGTGCGGAGGTAGCTATCACGGGCTGCAACCCGCTCTCGACGCACGACGACGTGAGCGCGGCCCTGGATAGCCACGAGAACATCACGAGCTACGCGAAACGCGGCGTCGACGACGAGGGGTACTACGCCGCCATCGAGGCCGTCATCGGCCACGAGCCAACCATCACCGTTGACGACGGCATGGACCTCGTCGCCGCCATCCACGAGGACTACCCCGAACTGATCGAGACCATCATCGGCGGGGCCGAGGAGACGACTACGGGCGTCCACCGCCTTCGCTCGATGGACGACGACGGCGCGCTCGAGTACCCGGTGTTCGCGGTCAACGACACGCCGATGAAGCGCCTGTTCGACAACGTCCACGGCACCGGCGAGTCCTCCCTCGCGAGCATCGCCATGACCACGAACCTCTCGTGGGCCGGCAAGAACGTCGTCGTCGCCGGCTACGGCTACTGCGGCAAGGGCGTCGCGAAGAAAGCCGCCGGCCAGAACGCGAACGTCATCGTCACCGAAGTCGAGCCACGGCGCGCCCTCGAGGCACACATGGAGGGATACGAGGTCATGCCGATGGCCGAAGCCGCCGAGGTCGGCGACGTCTTCCTCACGACGACCGGCAACCGCGACGTCATCGTCGACGAGCACTTCGAGAAGATGCAAGACGGCGTCCTGCTGGCCAACGCCGGCCACTTCGACATCGAGATCGACCTCGAGGCGCTCGCCGAGCGCTCCGTCGACCACTACGAAGCCCGCGACGGCGTCGACGCCTACGAGATGGCGGACGGCCGCCGACTGAACGTCATCGCCCAGGGCCGCCTCGTCAACCTCGCCGCCCCCGTCTCGCTCGGCCACCCCGTCGAAGTCATGGACCAGTCCTTCGGCGTCCAGGCCGCCTGCGTCCGTGAACTCGTCGACAACGGCGATCAGTACGACCCCGGCGTCCACGACGTGCCCGACGAACTCGATACGGAAATCGCCGAAATCAAACTCGAAGCCGAAGGCGTCGAGTTCGACTCGCTGACGGAGACCCAACGCGAGTACATGGACAGCTGGGACCAGGGGACATAACTGCCGAACACCGCGTTCGTTCGGAACAAGCGGGCCTGCGGATCGAGTGTTCTGGTATCCGAGTGTACCCGTTTGCTGCTGTTCGTTTGCTGCTGTTTCGATGTCCGATGTGGCGGCGTTCGTCCCACCTCTGTTGCTCTCGTTGCAGAGTCAGTCGAGCGTGACGGCCGTCACCCTGAACTTGGTCGGGTGTGAGGATCACCTATCGATGCCCGAGACCCCGTCAGCGCCCGATGAAAGAGCAACCGATTCTACCGGCACAACCGCTGCAGGGACCACGCGAAAGCGCGACGGCAGTCGCACGGATGGGAGAGGGGACGAGACGGGAACAGAGACGGCAGTGGGGACGGGGACAGTGGCAGGGGAAGGGGGACGGGCAGAAACGGAAACAGGGACGGGGAGCTCTAAAGCGAACGGGGACCCAACAGACGCCCGTTCCTACTCGATCGGCCCGCTACTCAAACGCTCACACATCGACTCGGACGGCCAGCTCGAGGTCAGTATCTACGTCGAAGGCAGTGGCTCACTCGACGACATCGACCTCGACGTTTTCCTCAAACGCTCCCGAATCGACCCCGGCGAGCGAATTGAACTCGGTATCTTCGTCTCGGGCTGTGGCTCCGTCGCCGAAGAGACGATCAGCGTCTTTCACGACCACGACGACGTGCTCGATCTGACCGATCCGGGAACGGTACGTCGGAACCGCGTCGATTCGGGCCGGACCGCAGACCCAACTGAGGCGGGATCGAGTTCAGCGTCGAGTTCGGTCGGAGCCGAAGACACGACTGCACCCGAAACGGCGGCCTCCCACTCGACGCTGTTTCAGTACGGAGCGGCAACCGACAACCGACAACTTCGACAAAAGCCGCTCGACGGCAACGGTCGGGACGACCCCGCCTACATCCTCGAGTTCAATACGCGAGCGCACGCGACGCCCGGCAGATATCGGCTGCCGGTCGTGCTCACGTATCGGTCCGAGGCGGGAATCAAACAGGAGAAACACGTCCGGACCGTTCGGGTGAATAACTGGCGCGAGCGGTGGGAGCCGTGGGTGACTCGCGGTGTGCTTCTGGGCGGTGTCCTCGGTGTCTGTAGCGCGTTTTATGCGAGCGGTCCTGTGCCGGTCCCTGGGGCGCTGGGCGCGGGAGTGTGAAGACGGCGGGCGCGACCGTGTGACAGACGAGAGAGGAACGCCCAAGGGGGCAGCCCGCAAACGTCCTGGTATGGAAACGTCCACACGACAGCGGACGGATGGGCCGGTCCGGTCGACGCTCGTCGGCATCGGGCTGGCAGTGCTCGGACTGGTCGCCTCGCAGTTCACGTCGCTTCCGGCCGCGCTTCTCGACTCGACGTTGCTCACCAACCCGGGTGGTGCATCAAATCTCGCGACGTTCGTCTTTCTCACCCTGAACTTCGCCGGCTTCGTCCTCGTCGGCGGGGCCTACCTCTGGTGGACGGATCGCGGCTGGGGATGGCTGGATCTCGAGGTGCCGACGCGGCGCGGCTGGGGCTACATCGGCCTCGGCATCGTCGCCAGTATCGCGTTCGTCATGGCCGTTAACGTGGTCGCGACGGTCCTCGAACTGCCGTCTTCCGAGAACCAAGTCGTCACGCTGGTCGGGGACGATCCGACCATGGTCCTGCTCATGATCGTCATCGTCTTTCTCTTTAACGCCCCCGCCGAAGAGTTCCTGTTCCGGAACGTAATTCAAAAGCGCCTGTACGCCGCGTTCAGCCGGATGGGCGCGGTCGTGGCGACGAGTCTCATCTTCGCGGTGCTTCACATCCCTTCGTACGCCATCGCGATGGACGGCACCTTCGCCCCGCCCGGCGCTATCGCCGTCTCGCTCGCCGTCGTCTTCGGCGGCGCGCTCATCTTCGGCACCCTCTACGCGAAGACCGACAACCTCTTGGTCCCGATCGCAGCCCACGCCACGTTCAATGCGATCCAGTTCGGCATCCTCTATCTCGTGCTTCGGTACGCCCCCGACGAACTCGAGACCGCGACAACTGTGTCGCTCGAAACCGGACTGGCAATCCTGCCACTGTAGGCCGTCGCCGACCGCGGTCCCGCCCCGTTTATTAGCTCCCGCCGGTGACCCTTCCGTATGTCTCAGGCGAAGGGCGACCGCCGCGAACGCGAACTCGTCAACGAACTCGACGAGGCTGGCTTCGCGGTGATGCGTGCGCCCGCGAGCGGCTCGGCGACGGAACGCGAACTTCCCGACGTACTCGCCGGCGATAGCGAACAGTTCTACGCGATCGAGGCCAAGTCGAGTTCGGGTGACCCGATCTATCTCACCGGGGAAGAGGTCGAGGCGCTGATCTACTTCGCGCAGAATTTCGGTGCGAAGCCCCGCATCGGAGTTCGATTCGACCGCGAAGACTGGTACTTCTTCCACCCGGCGGACCTCCACGTCACCGACGGGGGAAACTATCGGGTCAAAAAGGAGACGGCGCTGGCCGAGGGCACCGACTTCGCCGAGTTCGTCGGCGCGTCCGAGAAGGTGACCCTCGACGAGGTCGGCGCGGCGGAAGACGACGGACCGGACGAGGACGTGCTCCGGGTACTCAACGCGGTCGAGCAGGGCGTGATGGGAGTCGAGGAGGCGGCCGACGCGCTCGAGTAGGCGACGGTTCTATTCTGCCGTGATCTCGCGCACCCGGTCGGGATCGATCGGTTCGTAGCGAACGATCGGATCGTACGCTTCGAGCGCGAACCGGTCGCCGCTCGTGATGCCGCGCGCTTCACGGGCTTCGAGTTCGGTCGAGACGAATCGCTGTGCGACGAGCGCCGGTCGGCCGTTGCCCGCCTCGAGTTCTCGCTGGGCGTTCTCGAGCAACAGTGCCGCCGTGAAGACGTCGAACACGTAGTGCGCCAGTCGTTTGGCCGACAGTTGCGCGTACTCGGCGTCCTCGCCCGCCAGCGTCACCAGCGCGGTCTCGAGGTCGCGGAATTCGGCTTCGACCGTCTCCGCGGTGTCCGCAAGCGCCGGGTGCGAGACGCCATCGAGTCGCTTCTCGATCGCGTCCCGGAGCGGTTCGTGAGCCTCCTCGCGCTCGAGCGCCCGGAGCACGTCGAGCGAGAGGACGTTCTCGGTGCCCTCCCAGATCGGCAGGACCTGCGCGTCCCGGAGCAGACGGTTGGTGACGAAATCGTTCACGTAGCCGTTGCCGCCGTGGATCTCCATCCCGTAGGAGGCCGTCTCGACGGCCATCCGCGCGGTGCGGGCCTTGGCGATGGGGATCAACAGCCGCATGAGCCGATAGGCGTCGTCGGCCGTCTCACCCGCGCGCTCGGCTCGTTCGCGTTCGGAAAGCAGCCGTGCCGCCTCGAAGACGTAGGTCGTCGCGGCCTCGTGGGTGACGGCCATGTCGACGAGATCAGCCCGCATCAGCGGGTACCGATCGATCGTCTCGCCGAAGGCCTCGCGGTTCGCGGCGTAGATCTTGCTCTCGAGCAGCACCCGACCGATGATCCCGCAGGATGCCGCTGCGTTCGACAGGCGCTCGAGGTTGAGCATCTCGGCCATCTGTCGGAAGCCGTTCTCCGCCTCGCCCACGAGGAACGCCTTCGCGCCGGTGAACTCGACCTCGCCGGTCGGCACCGAGATGGTGCCGAGTTTGTCCTTCAGCCGCCGGTAGAGTTGATCGTTGACCGACTCGGGAGAGAGCGGACCATCCTCGAGTCGCTGTCCCTTGGTCAAGGGGCCGTCCTGACCCGAACGATCGGGGTCGGCGTGGGGAACGAGAAACATCGAGAGGCCCGCAGTCCCGTCGGGTGCGTCCGCGGTTCGGGCGAGCGCGAGCGTCCCTTCGGCGTCGATGTTCGAGCAGAACCACTTCTCGCCGAAGAGCCGCCAGCAACCCGCTCCGTCGTCCCACTCGGCGCGGGTTTCGTTCGCGCCGACGTCGCTGCCGCCCTGTTTCTCGGTGAGGAACATCGCCCCCTCGATCAGACCGCCGTACTCGCGGCTCGTCAGTGCCTCGTAGAACAGCGCGTGCTCGTCGCCGCCGAACTTCTCGAGGACGAGCGCGGCGCCGGCGGTCATCGCGACCGGGCAGTCGAATCCCGGATCGGCATACGAGAGCAGACACTGCATGGCGAGGTTGTGCGCCAGTCCCATCGGCTCGTCGCGCCCCGGCGGCGCTTCGAACGCGTCCGCGACGATTCCCCGCCCGTAGGCCAGCCGCTCGTTCTCGTACTGGCGTTCCGGATAGCGGACCAAGTTCTGTACCTCGCCGTCCCTGTCGTAGGGCTCGAGTTCAGGTCCGTGGTCGTCGATGTCGTCTGCGTTGGCCGCGATGGTGTGCCCGACGGTCCCGCCGAAGTCGGCGAGACGGGACTCGGCCCAGGTGAACTCGTCGTCGGTGTAGACCCGCCGAACTTCGCGTCTGAGCGTTCGGTCGAGGGTCCAGTAGTTGACGTCCCGCCCGTCGCTGAACTCGGCGTAGTCGATCCCTTCGTCCATACTCGCAATTGTTACCGTGACTCAATAAAATGAGTGTCACAAAACGGGGTGTGCGTTTCGCCGCGTTTTCGCTTGAGGGGGGCCGCTCGCTACTGGGATCGCTTCTCGAGGCGTGTTCGCGGGAAGACGTACACCTGTAGCGAGGAGGGGACGACGCCGTTCGCCTTCACACTCGCGTGTGGATAGATCGCGCCGACGACGGGGACGTCCGGGTCGTACGTCTCGTTCGTCCCGTACTCGGCGACGGTGCGGCCGGTCCTCTCGATCCGAACGGCATCGGCGCGTCGGTCGGAAACGTCGACGACGGTGAGCCGGTCGCCCGTTTCGCGGTCGACGACCGTGTCGCCCGGCCAGATCGCGTGGTCATCGCAGTAGACCGGACCGCTATCGACATCGTCTTCGTCGACGAAAACCGCGGTTTCGCAGTCGTGACACTGGACGGCGAGTTCACCCGGCGGCGGGGTGCGCCCGTCCGTAATCTCGATTGCAACGCGGCGGATGTGCTTACAGCGGACGCCGCGGAAGATGTGATCGGGGCAGGTGCATCGACCGCCGGTGAGATCGACGAGGTAGGTATGATCGCTGGCTGATTCGACCTCGTAGAGGCCGTCCCCGAGCGGGAGGACGGACATCGGCTCGGTTCGTGCGCGGCGCGAGCGCCGCTCGAGCGTGTCGGTGGACGGTGCTGGAAGTGTCGCTTTCGGTGACGCTGTTGTTTTCATGGGTGCGTCGAGAGTGGTGCTGATGGTCGGTTTGCTATTCAACGAGTGTAGGGGCTCGAGGCCTATAACGGGTGTGTTCGTTCGAATTGCTGACTTTCGAACGCGGCTGACCATCGAGGTTCGTGATAGTATTCGCGACTCTCCGCGGCCATAACTGACAACCGGGCGGCGCGAGCATCGACCGGCGGCGCACAATAGGTGAGTTCTAAGAGGATGGCACCGTTCTCCTCGATATGGGACTGCTGGACGGACTCCGTGCCGCCCTCGGATTGCGCGCCGAGACCGACGCCAGACGCGACGCCGACCCCGAAGACCTCTTCGGGATGAGCACTGCCTACCTGACGATGGAGGCGGAGTTGGGCTACCGGTCGCTCGATGTCGGCGCGCTCTGTTTCTCCGGCGTCGACTCGCGAAGCTTTCGCGACACCGTTTCGGAGGTCGAGTCCATTCTCGAGGCCGGCCGGGAGGACACCGGAACCGAGTTCACCGTCACGGATGACGATCACGGCTATCACTGGGTCGTGCTCAGGGACACCGATCCGGAGGATCTGATCACGAGTATGCACTTTGCGGCGGACACGTTCATCGAGCGTGATTACGGGTCGCGCCTGCTCGCAGCCGTGTTCGCGTACGAAAACGGCGACGGGCCGGCGTACTGGATCTACTCGTTCCGCCGCGGCGCGTACTATCCGTTCGCTCCACGCGCCGGCCGAGAGCGTGATTCGAGTACCGAGTTCAAACTCGAGTCGACGCTCGACGGCGAATTAGAGATCGAAGGCGAGAAGGAATACTGGTATCCGCTCTGGCCGAGCCAGCAGGGAACCCACCCCTGGGAATGACATCCTCCCCGGTGTTCACGCCGGGGTTTCCCGTACCGCGTTGGGATATCATGGTTCGCGGTCCACGACCTGTTCTCGCGGGGCGAAACGGCCCCCGCTACGATCGAACAGGCGAACCGCTGGCTGTGTCTCGCTGTTGAAAGAGAGGCGACCGGGTGGAACGCGGCCGCACCAAATATATTTGGCATCACGCACTTGCCGCACAAGCCCATAGGAAATGATACGGCAGGCTTGCCACATCATCCCCACCACACCACTTCACATCCGAACTGCGCCATACACAGTTCGTCGCCTGCCGCATACCACTTCCTTTCCATCCCCCTTCGACGCCCTGACTCGATAGTCAGTAGCGGCTCATCGCGCCGTCTCTTGTGACCGGTTCCCAATCGCGGACCGAAGGAGTGTTTTGCATCGAGGACTTCCTAGAGAGCAATGAGTCACCAACATCTCGAGGCGCTCGACGTCGCGGCTATCCGCGAGGAGTTTCCGATCCTCCAGCGCGAGTTCGACGGCCAGCAGGTCGTCTACCTCGACAACGCGGCGACGACCCAGACGCCGGACCCGGTCGTCGACGCGATGAGCGACTACTACCGCGAGTCCAACGCGAACGTCCATCGCGGCATCCACCACCTGAGCCAGGAAGCGTCGAACGCCTACGAGACGGCCCACGACCGCGTCGCCGAGTTCATCAACGCGGACGGCCGCGAGGAAGTCGTCTTCACCAAGAACACCACGGAAGGGGAGAACCTGCTCGCCTACGCCTGGGGCCTGAACGAACTCGGTCCCGAAGACGAGGTCGTCCTCACCGAGATGGAACACCACGCCTCGCTGGTCACCTGGCAGCAGATCGCCGAGCGGACCGGCGCGACGGTCCGGTACATTCGGATCGACGAGGACGGCCGCCTCGACATGGACCACGCCGCGGACCTGATCGCCGACGACACCGCCATCGTCTCGGCGGCCCACGTCTCGAACACGCTCGGCACGGTCAACCCCGTCGGCCAACTCACCGATCTCGCCCACGACCACGACGCCCTCTCCTTTATCGACGGCGCACAGGCCGTCCCGAACCGACCCGTCGACGTGAAAGCGATCGACGCGGACTTCTACGCCTTCTCGGGCCACAAGATGGCCGGCCCCACCGGCATCGGCGTCCTCTACGGGAAACGGGACCTGTTCGAAGAACTCGACCCGTTCCTCTACGGCGGCGGCATGATCCGCAAAGTTACCTTCGAGGACTCCACCTGGGGCGACCTCCCCTGGAAGTTCGAACCCGGCACGCCACAGATCGCCGAAGCCGTCGGCCTCCACGCCGCCGTCGACTGGCTCGAAGACATCGGACTGGAACGGATCCAGGCCCACGAGGAAGAACTCGCGGCGTACGCCTACGACCGGCTCGCGGCCGAGGATGACGTCGAACTCTACGGCCCCGACGGAAGCGACCGGGGCGGCCTCGTCAGTTTCAACCTCGACGGCGTTCACGCCCACGACCTGACCTCGATCATGAACGATCACACGATCGCCGTCCGCGCCGGCGACCACTGTACCCAGCCGCTGCACGACAAACTCGGCGTTCCGGCCTCGACTCGCGCCTCGTTCTACGTCTACAATACCCGCGAGGAGATCGACAAACTGGTCGACGCGCTGGACGACGCCCGGCAGTTGTTCGCCTGACGATCGCCGCTCCCACCGAACCGCCCGGTTCTATTCTGTTGATGAGAGTCACCGGCTATCGGATAGGCTGTTCTCAACGAGTGCACTACGCTGGCGATTGCGCGGGTCGGCTCTGCCATCGACCCGACCACGGCCGATCAGCATCCAGCAACGGAGCGCTTATCGGAGTCCCCCGAAAACGCGACCGATATGCTCGAACTCGAAACCGTCCGTAATCACGCCAAACCGTACTTCGAGGACGCGCCACCGGCTCACGACTGGCACCACGTCCAGCGCGTCGAGGAACTCGCGGCGACGCTCATCGAACGCCACCCCAAGCCGGAGACGGTCGACGAACGCGTCGTCTCCCTCGCCGTTCTCCTCCACGATATCGGCCGCGAGCGGGAGGACCGCGGCGAGATCGACGACCACGCGACCTGGGGCGCACGGGAAGCGGGCGAGATCCTCCGCGAGTTCAGCGCGACCGACGAGACGGTGTCGCGGGTCAAACACTGCATCCGCGCCCATCGGTACTCGAACGACATCGGCCCCGAGACGGTCGAAGCCGAACTCGTCTCCGACGCGGATAACCTCGATGCGCTCGGGGCGGTCGGCATCGGCCGCGTCTTCGCCCACGGTACCGCAATCGACGCGTCGATGTACGATCCGGCGGTACCGGTAGCCGACGACGAGACGACGGCCGGCACGACGCAGTACAACCACCTCCACAAGAAGATCCTCGATCTGCCGGCGCGCATGTACACCGACGCCGGACGCGAACTCGCGGCCGAGCGCGCGGCGTTCGTCCGCGAGTTCATCGCGCAGTTCGATGCAGAAGTCGCCGGCCAGCGGTAGCGTGATCGGTCGGGTCGTTCGCAGATCCTATCAGCCATCCCACTGGAACTGGCACAGCGTTTTTGCGTCTCACGCCAGTAGATTCTCCCGCCGAGGTGAGAACCAATGTACGAGAAACGTATCGGCAGTCCGCAACGCGATCCGTTCGATGCCCTGGTCGACGGTCTCGCCGCGGCCGATCGGTACGATTTCATCCTCGGGATCATTCCGATCGCATTCGCGGTTGCACTGGTCGTCGCGACCGTCGCGAACGTGCCGGTGACGAAGCCGCTCGCCGGCGCCGCGCTCGTCGGCATCGTCGCAATCGTCGATGCCTGTTATCGCAACCCGCCGACCGATCAGGGATCGACGTAACGACGCGGTATCGGCGGCCGACCGCCACCCATTTTCCAGCGCGCGGCCGCCGGTTTCGTCCCGGCGAGCGCCGCCCCGGAACCCTTTTACAGGGCACTGGCATATCCGTATACACCGATGGGACTGGGTTCGGATATGTACCGACAGCAGATCCTCGACCACTACAAGAACCCCCGCAACTACGGGGAACTCGAGGATCCAACGTTTACCCACATCGGTGAGAACCCGATGTGCGGCGACGAGATTCGTATGGATGTCAAACTCGATGACGACGAGGAAACCATCGAGCGAGTCGCCTTCTCCGGCGACGGCTGTGCCATCAGCCAGGCCTCCGCGAGCATGCTCTCGGGCAAACTTCACGGCAAAACCGTCGACGAACTCCTCGAAATGGACCGCGACGACGTCATCGACATGCTCGGCGTCGATATCTCGCCGATGCGCGTCAAATGTGCCGTCCTCGCGGAGAAAGTCGCCCAGGACGGCGCGGAAATCTACCAGGGTGAACTCGACGTGGAGAAGACGACGACCGAGGATTGAAGACCGAGAGCTTACCGCGACACACTTGTTCTACCGCCGTTTCGGTCTCGATTCGAATCGGGAACTGGAGAACTCGAGTTCAGTTCGCCACTCCCTGTCGCGTGGTCACGAGTCGGAAGTGCTGTGTAGCGAGTGCGCTCAATCGGTAATTTCGGACACTGGTGCGTCGCTGGCGGATACCGAAGCACGAAGCGCGACGCGACTGTAGTGAACGGAAAGAGATGGCAACGAGACGGCGGTACAGTAGCTACTCTTCTTTCAGCCCGCCGTCCTGGACGCGCATGACCGCCTCGCCGTCGGCCAGGTTCGGTGCGTCGACCAGGCGGACGATCCGCTTGTCACCTTTGGACTTGCGGAGGTACATTCGGAAGGTCGACTTGTGGCCGAGGATGTTGCCACCGATCGGCTGGGTCGGGTCGCCGAAGAACGAGTCCGGGTTCGAGGCAACCTGATTCGTCACGATGACGGCCGTGTTGTAGAGGTTGCCGACCTTGTCCAGGTCGTGGAGGTGCTTGTTGAGTTTCTGCTGGCGCTCTGCGAGTTCACCGCGGCCGACGTACTCGGCGCGGAAGTGGGCGGTCAGCGAGTCGACACAGAGGAGGCGAATCGGATACTCGGCCTCTTCGTGCTCGCTGGCCAGTTCCTTCGCCTTCTCGGCCAGCAGCATCTGGTGGTTGGAGTTGAACGCTTTCGCGACGTGAATCTTATCGAGGATGTCCTCGACGAGTTCGTCGACGGCGGCCTCGTCGGCGGCCGAGCCTTCGATGTCGCGGTCTTCGAGCGTCGCGTTGATAACGTCGTCCGAGAGACCGCGGACCATGTCGTCGATGCGCTCGGGGCGGAACGTGTCCTCCGAGTCGACGAACATCGCAGCGCCGTGGAGACCGCCGACCTCCTTGGGAAGCTGGACGTTGACGACCATCTGGTGGGTGACCTGGGATTTGCCCGCACCGAACTCGCCGTAGACTTCGGTGATCGACTGGGTTTCGATGCCGCCGCCGAGGAGTTCGTCGACCTCGTCGATCTGCCAGCTCAGTTTGCCGATTTTGTTCCGTCGTTCGAGCACCGTCGAGCCGGTTTCGAAGCCGCCAACGTCGGCGGCATCGCGAGCGGCGTTGACGATATCGGCTGCGGTGGAGTCGCCGACATCGGCGGTATTCGATAGTTCAGCGGGGGCGGCGACGGCGAGGCTCTGGAAGGAGTCAAAGCCCGCGTCGTGGAGTTTGTCTGCGGTTGCCGGTCCAACGCCGGGGAGTTCCTCGAGGTCTGCGTCTGCCATACTCCGTCGTTGTCCCGGCGACCCCATAAACCCTCGTTAACAGGGAAGTGAAAGTGAAAGTGTGAGCAAGCGGCGGGGGAGGCAACGATGTGACCAGAGGTTGAAGAGTGAAGGCGGCGAGAACGAGACGATCAACTCGTCGACGCGTCGTCGGATGGCCACTCGAAACAGGTAAGGCGGTCGTCACTGCCGACGTAGAGGCGCTGGTCGGCGAGTGCGGGCGCGTTTGTGATCGCGCCCTCGAGTGCAGCGTGCCAGCGGTGGCTCCAGTCGTCGGCGAGGTCGATACCGTAGAGCGACCCGGTCGTATCGCCGACGCAGAGGACGGTTCCGGCGATGACGGGACTCGCGCTGACGGTGCCGTCCAATGCGACGCCCTTTTTCGAGAACAGCCAGCCGCGGCGCTTTCGCCGGCCGACCGTCGTGTCGGTAACGTGGGCGTAGCCGTCGGCAGCGCCGACGATTGTCATCCCCTCCTCGGCGAGGACTGCGACGCCGGAGGTGAACTCGTCGGCGATGGAATAGCTGAACCAGGTTTGGCCGGTGTCGGCGTTCAACGCGAGGAGGGTGCCGCCGTCGTCGGCGACGTAGACGCGTCCGCCGGCGATCGTTGGACCGGCGGGAACGTCGCCGTTCGTGGGTGCAGACCAGATTACGGTCCCCGTTTCTGTCCCGAGACACTCGACCGTCCCACCCGCTGTAGCAGCGTAAAGACGGGGCCCGTCCCAGGTTCGTCGTTCCCGTTCCGAGTGCAACGAGCTGGTGTCCGCGTGGTTTCGGTCGAGTCGTTCCAGTCCGAGATCTCGTATTTGCTGGTCGCGTTCCAGCTCCCTGTCGTCGCCGATTGCGGGCGATCCCGTCGCGGCTGTTTCGGTCTCGGTAGTCCAGCGCTCCCCTCCCGAAGTACCGTCGAGAGCGGTGAGGCCGTTCTCGTGGCCGGCGTACAGGTCGCCGGTCGCGTCCGAATAGACGAGCGTAGCCGTGAGTGGGGCGGGTACCGCCGTCGCCCAGTACTGATCACCCGTCGCCGGGTCGAGGGCATAGATCGTGCCGTCGTCGGTGCCAAAATAGAGGCGATCGCGAGTAACGATTGGCGCCGTCTCGGTCGCCGCGGTCGTCTCGAAGACCCAGCGACGATGCCCCGTTTCGCGGTCGAACGCGTAGCAGTTGCCACGGCGCGTACCGACGAAGACGGCGTCGCGGTCGAGAACCGGTGAGCCGACGCGGCCGACGAGATCGGCCGTCCAGGCTGCGTCTATCTGGCGCGGGCCGGTTGCGTCGCGTCGAACGCCGGTGTGGCGATAATCACCGCTGAGCTGTGTCCACGAAGTCACTGCCAGTGACTACTGAGTGGACCGGGATAATGCATGTGGCCTGTTATCGCCCAGTTCGCCGCAGCGCAGACTCACCGCTACTGTCTCACCTCGAGAATCCGCGCATCACACTCGTTACAGGTGATCGCATAGACCTGATACGACCGACAGCAGGACTCGACCGTCTCTTCGTCCAGCGAAATCGTCCCGTTACAGCCGGGACACTGCTCGACGAACGCCCGAAGCCCGTTCGCCAACTGACTCCGTTGCTCGAGTGACAGCTGATCCCACTCCGGAACCTGCGTGGCAAGCGCCCGTGAACTCGCGAGATCGGCGACGAGCGCGGCGTCTGACTCCCACTGGGCGGCGACCCTGTCTTCCACGCGAGCGCGAACCGGCGACGTTGCGTCGTCGGGTTGGTCGATCGATACCGACGCCGGCTCTGTTTCGAGAAACGCCGCAACCTGACTCGCTCGCTCGCCGTTCTGAATCTCGTCGATCGCCTCCTGCCAGGTCGTCTCGAGGTCGTCCGCGAGACAGAGGTCTTCCTGCTCTTGCTCGCTATCGTCCGCCGCTCGCGTGCACGGAACGACGAGTTCGTGTTCGAGGAACCACTGTTCGGGTTCGATCGGTTCGCCGGCCGCGTGAGAGCGGGCGTCGGCCCCCGTTTCGGCGGCATCGGTTTCGAGCGTCGAACCGCCCGGTTCGGGTGCCTTGTCGAACTTCGCGAGGAGCCAGTCGGGGAAGTACTGTTTCGTTAGCGTCGGCGTTCCCGGAACGAGGTACCCGCGGAGGCCGATGGCAACAACGGAAAGAACGAACACGGCGACCGCAGCGATGGGTGATGCGATCGCGACCGCAACGGTCAGGGCACCTGCGATAACGAGATTGACTACGGTGCAGGGGATGCAGCGATTCTCACCGGTGTATTCGGGGTTGTGTACCTGATCGAGGATCGGAAGCTTCGTGAGTTCCATATTTCACCCATTGTATGAAATCACAAAAACGTTTTCCCGCCGGTAATTGCCGGTACTATATCGTGCTTACGATGGCACTCCCGCGGTATACGCAGTACACGCAGTACGCTCAATACAGCCGCAGCAACTGCGCGTGGCGCGTCTCCCCGACGTCGAGGACGTTCGCCTCGTCGATGAAGCCTTCCTCGATAGCGAGGGAAACGGCGCGGGTGCCGACGATGTTGGCCACGTCCGCCCGCGCGAGACTCTCGATGACCGTCTCTTCGTCGACCTCGTCGCCGCCGTAGAACTCGTCGGTGACAGTCAGCGAGAGTTCCTCGGCCTCGAACGTTTCACCGAGGATGTCACTGTCGCACACAGCGACGAGCAGTCCCTCCGGAGTCTGTCGTTCAGTCACGCGCATGATCTTGTCCGCATCTCGTACGTACTGTGGAGTCGTGACCGTATTTGTGTTTATGGGTGTCGTGCGGTCACGGGCGCTGGAGTTCGTTCGTCTCTCGGGTCACCGGGACGCCGTCGTCACTCGAGTTCCCACTCGCGATCCGGATCCGTTTCGCGGCCGGGTTCCGCGAGTTCGTCCGTACCGGTCGGCTGGCCCTCCATTTCCCGGCGGTCTTCCATGATCTCCTGTTCGGCCTGCTCGCGCATCTCGTTTGCCTCCTCGGCGATCTCCTCGGCCTCGTCGTACTCGCCGAGTTCTTCGAGAATCTCGGCCTTTTCTTCCAGGACCTTGGCGTTTCGCAGGCCGAGTCGGATCGCGTTGTCGATACACTGCAGGGCTTCTTCGGCCAGCCCGCGCTCCGAGAGGAAGAACGCGCGGTTGAACCAGCCCTCGGCGAAGCGCTCGTCTATCTCGATGGCGCGTTCGGCGTGCTCTAAGGCCTGGGCCGTCTCGCCGAACTCCCAGAGGGCGTAGGCGAGATTCGTCTCGGCCGTCGCGGCGTGTTCGCTCTGGTCGTCGATGTCGAGCGCCTCGCGGTGGGCACCGATCGCGGCGTCCCACTCCTCGAGTTCGGCGTGGGCGACGCCCTTGTTGACCCAGGCTTCCTGTTCGAGGCGATCGTCGTCGGCGAAGCGAGCGGTCCGCTCGAAGGCGTCGGTCGCCTGCTCGTAGCGGTTGATCTGCATGTAGTTCAGCCCGACGTCGAGCAACTCGCTGGCGTCGACATCGTCGCTCGCGATCTGCTGGCTATCGAGCGTATCGGTGACGACTCGAGAGTCCACCGGGTCGACCTTCGAGGGGTCGATATCCAGTTCCGGCGGATCGAGATCGAACTCGTCGTAGGGGTCGTCGAACCCCTCGCCTTCGGAGAAACGGTGGTCGCGGGGCTCGTCTCCGTCACCCTCTCGGTCAGTCATTACCCGAATTTGGCGTCGCGGACTGTTAAGGGCTGCGACCCGGCTACCGACGCCGCGCACGCTGGCGTCTGGACACCGTTCATCCGTCGCCATCACAACCGTGCGACCTCGCGACGAGTCGCCCGTTCGACGGATCGTCCGTTACCGTTGAATACCGCGGCCGCGAGTGCACACGTATGCGCCTCTTCGTCAGCGTCGACCTGCCCGACGACCTCGCGGAACCGGTCGCCGACCTCCAGGACGAGTTCAGCGACGCGAGCGGCCTCGACGTCACCGACCCCGAGCAGGCCCACGTGACGCTGAAATTCCTCGGCGACGTCGACGGCGAGCGGGTTCCCGACCTCGAATCCGAACTCGAGGGTGCGGTCGCCGACGCCGGCGTCGACCCCTTCACGGTTCGCTACGGCGGCCTGGGCGTCTTCCCGAGTCTCGAGTACATCAGCGTGGTCTGGTTCGGCACCGAAACCGGCGGCGACGAACTCACCGCGCTGCACGAGGCCATCGAGGAGCGAACGACGGAGATGGGATTCGAGGCGGAATCGCACGAGTTCACGCCGCACGTGACGCTCGCGCGGATGGAGCACGCGGGCGGGAAGGAGTTGGTGCAAGAACTCGTCCGCGAGCGAGACCCGACGATCGGCGAGACGCGCGTCGAGGCGGTTCGGTTGACCGAGAGCACGCTCACGGACGAGGGGCCGGTGTACTCGACGGTGGCGCGGTTCCCGCTCGACGAGTGACCGACTCCACGCCAGCTGCGGCCGCCAGTATGCGTCGTTACGAGTGCGCTATCGGTCGCCTACAGCCGCTGTAGCGCCCGCATACGGCACGATAGCCGAACGATACAGCACCGGGAGTGATAGGGGCCGATCCCGTAGCCGAACCGGTCGATGGGGAACTCGTCCACGGCGGATCACGGTCCCGATCACCGCGACCACCGCGACCGCACCACCGCGACCGCCCAGCGCCGCTCTCGCTTCGGGCGAACCGCTTCGGTCAGCCGCCGCGAGTTCATCGCCGCAGTCGGCGGCGTCGGCGCGGCCTCGCTCGTCAGTCCGAGCACGGACGCCGCCCAAACCGATACCGGGACGCTCCGCGTGAGCGTCTCTCCGGGACCCATTCCGCCGCCCGTCTGGTTCCGATACGGGATTTCGGGCCTGCGACGCGACTGGCCGGTCCCCTTTCGGGAGTGTTTCGCTGCGATCGAAGACGCCATGGCACAGCTCCAAACCTACGCCGTCTCCCACTCCGACCGCATCGACGCCGATTTCGACATTCGCGTCGAGCGCGGCCCATCCGTGCGTTTTCCCCCGCTTGCAACGCCGCGGCCGTCCGAACTCGTCCTTCCCTCGCTGTCGACCGTCCTCGACGTCTTTCGCGACCGGCTTCGGGACCGCGGTGAACTCGGCGGGCCGGCCTGTCACGTGCTGTTTTGCTGGTCCCCGCTCAACTACCGGGTCGGCTACGGCGGGACGATGTCGCCGAACGATCTGGTCGGTGCAACGGGTTCCAACGGAACCGCCGCGGAAGGCGCACAGACCGTCGCCAACGTCGGGGCGACCGAAGTCTGGGACTCGCGGGCGATCAGCCGGAACATCGCCATTCACGAGGTCTTCCACACGTTGCTCCCGCCCGAACTCGTCGAGGCAGTCGGTGGAACGGACTGTGACCACGACCTCGGAGCCGCGGCTCGAGTTCAGACCAGCGGAGACGAACGAGCGCTCCGCGTGACGCCGATGGCAACCGCCTACGCCGGCCCGGACGAACTCGGCGGCGGAACGCGCTTTCACGGCACCGGCTGCTACGACCACGACGAGTTCACCCGCCACGACGGCTACGAGGGCGTCGACCGATTCGAGTACACGACGACGCTGAGCGAAGCGACGCTCGCGGTGGCGACGCAGTATCTAGAACGAATCCGGGAGCGGCGGCGAGCGTGAGAGCGGAGAGACGACGAGGTGAACTCGTACCGACCACGGACCACCGGTCACCGACCGGTCCCGAAAGATGGACAAGATTTTAAGCCAGCACGGGCTACGTCCGGCTACTATGGGTAAGAAATCGAAGGGCAAGAAAAAGCGACTTGCCAAACTCGAGAACCAGAACAGCCGCGTTCCGGCCTGGGTCATGATGAAGACCGACATGGAAGTCCAGCGGAACCCGAAACGACGCAACTGGCGGCGCAACGACACTGACGAGTAATACAATGAGTGCAAGTGATTTCGAAGAACGCGTCGTAACCGTCCCGCTTCGGGACGTCAAGAAGGGAGCCAACCACGAGGCCGCGGATCTCGCTATGCGACTCGTCCGTGACCACCTTGCGAAGCACTTTGCGGTCGACGGGGACGCCATCCGACTGGACCCCTCGATCAACGAGGCAGTCTGGTCGAACGGGCGCTCGAATCCACCACGAAAACTTCGCGTCCGCGCGGCTCGTTTCGACGAAGAGGGTGACGCCGTCGTCGAAGCCGAGGTCGCCGACTAACCACTACACTTGCAACGCCTCGCCTTCGCCGGGTCGGCCTACGTCGGCGTCTTCGCCCGCGCGACCGACTCGTGCGTGCTCGTTCGTCCCGATGTCGACGACGACGCCGTCGCCGACCTGACCGACGAACTCGAGGTGCCCGCAATCGAAACGACCGTCGGTGGGTCCTCGACGGTCGGCGCCTTAGCGACCGGTAACGAAAACGGCCTGCTCGTCAGCTCTCGCGTCCTCGAGTACGAACGCGAGACGCTCGCCGAAGAGGTCGACGTGCCCGTCGCCGAACTGCCGGGCAGTATCAACGCCGCCGGGAACGTCGTCCTTGCGAACGATTACGGGGCCTACGTCCATCCGGATCTGCCTCGGGAGGCAACCCAGATCGTCAGGGAGACGCTCGACGTGCCCGTCGAACGCGGCGATCTCGCGGGCGTCCGAACCGTCGGTACCGCCGCCGTTGCGACGAACGACGGCGTCCTCTGTCACCCCAAGGCAACCGACGAAGAACTCGACGTCTTGGAGAACGTTCTCGATGTCCGTGCCGACGTCGGGACGATCAACTACGGCGCACCCCTCGTCGGCTCCGGCCTGCTGGCAAACGAGTCCGGCTACGTCGTCGGCCAGGATACGACCGGTCCTGAACTCGGCCGAATCGAAGATGCGCTCGGGTATCTCGACTGATCCGTCACGCCACGGCTCGAGTTGTTTGACGCGGACCCGGACCCGGACCCGGACACTGGACACTGGACACCGGACAGCTAGCATTCGTTTCTGATAGCGTTTCCGTGACTGTATCGCGTTCGTGATGTGACTCGCAGTGACGGGTAACTCGGTGCGTATCTGGCGAGGGAACGACTACTCGGTCTCAGCGCCGCGATTCCGGTCGCGCTTGCACTGTTCGGGTCGGTAGCTCGCGGCCTCCGGTGACCGCCGTCCGCGCTAATTGAGAGCGCTCGAACCGACGGAACTCGGCGTGCAGACGGTGGCGGGTGCTGGAGCAGACTCGATACCACGGGGACCGTCGGAGAACGGACGCAGCCGACTCGCGGGCAGCCGGAATCGCAACGCTACTGTCGTTCGAATCGGTGGCGGACGACTCCGCTGGCGTCGTCCCACTCGAAGTCGTCATGAGTGCGGGAGAGCAGTTGCCGATACGCCTCGAGATCGGCCATCCCCTCCGCTCGTGCGTCTTCGTCGGTCAGGTCGCCGAGCGTACGCTCGGTCACGTCGGTCACTTCGAACGTCGTCTCGCCGATGATAAACGTATCGCCCGTCGACGCGTACTGGTGGCCGCGGTGGATCTGGGTGACGTCGCCTTCGAGCACCTGCGTTTGCAGCCGGTTGCTGGGGAGTAACTCGCTCGGGTCGAGTTCGCTCATACCCGTGCGTACGCGGCCCCGGACGAAATCGGTTGGCACCGCAGCGGACATCTCGGGCGGTTCATATAATCAACATTTATACTGTCTTCCGACGAGACGTTTCGTATGGTCCTCCAATCGGTATTCGCCCGGTTTCGAACCGGGTTCGAGATCGCGAAGGCATCCTTCGGAGTCTTGCGGCGCGAGAAGTGGTTACTCGCGTTTCCAGTGTTGTACGGAGCGTCCTGGCTCGTCGGGTTGATCGGCCTCGTCGGCGGGATCGTCGCGGCGCTCTTCGGCGTTGGCTACGGGATGGAGCTCTTAGAGCAAGTCACGAATGTCGCTCCCGGAAGCGCCGATGCGGCTGTGACCGTCACGCTGGTCGCCGCCGCGGTCGGGTTCATGTTCGTCGCAACGTCGATTGCGACGTTTTTCAGCGCGGCGCTCGTCCACGCCGTCGGCACCCTCTTTACGGACGAACCGACGGGGATCCGGGCCGGACTCGGAGGTGCCTGGGAATCGCGCCGGACGATTCTCGCGTGGGGCGTCGTCGGCGCGGCGGTCGGCCTGCTCTTTCGGGCGCTCGAGAGTCAGGACGGACTGCCGGCCCAGATCATCAGATCGGTTGCCGGCTTTGCGTGGTTCGCGATGACGTTTTTCATCGTTCCCGTAATCGTCTTTCAGGACGGGAGCGTTCGCGATTCGATGCGCGAAAGCGTCGGCCTGTTCCGCGAGACGTGGGGGCAGGTCGGTGGCATCAACCTCGGCGTCGGACTCGTACTGCTGCCGCCGATGATCCTCACCGGACTCGCTGGAATCGGCCTGCCGGTGTTCGTCCTCGCCGATCCCTGGTCGGTTCTCGCGTTCACGCTCGTGCCGACGCTGCTGGTGCTCGGTGCGCTCATGGTCGTCTACCAGGCCGCAACCGGGGTCGCAAAGACGGCGCTGTACCAGTACGCACGTGAGGGGACGCTGCCGCCGGAGTTCGACGGTATCGATCCCGATACTCTGACGCGGTCTTCCGGACCGACCGGTGCGCTGAACCAGCCGCCGAATCAGAAGTCCGGCCAGATATAGACGATAGTAGCCGCTGAAAGTCGGTGCATACCTGGTCGCACGGCCGCCGTGCAATCAGCGTGCCAACAATACCAGTTATCACATAGGAACTCCCTCGGAACCCGACTCACACGGTCCGCCTCCTCCGGAGACGATCGGTCCCGTTGAGACGATCGAGACGCCAGTGCCGACGGAGAAATGGCTATGGAAGGGAAGATTCTTCCGACTGCCTGCCGGAGTGATAGCCATGAGTCAGTTTGCGGCCACCGGCCGGTTCACCGTTCGCGACGGCTACGCCGCGGGTGGAACTCGGCTACGGCCGGAAACACGGCTGTTACCAACGAGCACTCCGATACTCGTTTCGACAGTCAGCGTGGACTCACGCGCACGGAAATCGAATACGACGACTACGACGACGGAGGTTGATGCAGAATGAGCCAACAGCAACTTCAGCAGCTCTCCCAGGAACTGCAAGAGATCGAAGAACAGATCGACGCACTCGAAGCAAACGTCGAAGAAATCCAGCAAGAGCAGACCGAAGTCGACGAGGCCATCGACGCGCTCGAAACCCTCGAGAACGATTCGACGGTGCAGGTCCCACTCGGCGGCGGTGCCTATCTGCGTGCAACCATCGACGATATCGACGAAGCGATCGTCGAACTCGGATCGGACTACGCCGCGGAGTTCGAGCACGACGACGCAGTCGATGTCCTCGAACGCAAGAAAGAGACCCTCGACGACCAGATCGACGACCTCAACGACCAGATCGAGGATCTCGAAGGCGAGAGCGACGAACTCGAATCGCAGGCCCAGCAACTCCAACAGCAGGCGATGCAACAGCAGATGCAGCAACTCGGTGGACAGGGCCAGGAGCCAGACGAGTAATCAACACGCAGTAATCAGTCCGCAGTTCGACGACCGATCGATTCCGTTCCCTGTTACGAACGCAGTACGCAGTTACCGGGTCCAAGTCACCACCGACCGATCACAGCCACCAACAGTTCCAGTCACAGTTACCGTTACCAATGTTCGATAACCTGAAGGAGAAACTCGGAAGCTTCCGCAAGGATGCCGAGGAAGCAGCCGAAGAGAACGTAGAGGAAGTCGACGATACAGCAGTCGAAGCTGAAGCCGAAGTCGAAGCCGAGGGAGAGGGGGAAGGAAACGAAGGAGGCGAAATCGACCCCGACGCTGCCGAAAGCACTGTCGAGGAGGCTCCCCCCACTCGGGACGCTGCCGCCCAGACAACGGACGAGCCCGCCACGCCGGACGACGCTGCGGCCGCCGCTTCGAGTTCACCCTCGGAACCCAGCGACGGTGGCGAGGAGGCCGTGACTGACTCTCGGTCGGAGCCAGCGCCGGCAACCGACGCGACACCTGACTCGCCGTTGGGTTCCGGGTCAGCATCGCGACCCGACAACGAGACAGCGACACCGGCAGATACCACTGACGCCGACGCTGAACTCGAAGAAGACGCTGCGTCGGCGGTCGACGAGACTGAGGACGAAGGCGAGGGAGAGGACGAGGACGAAGACGAGGCAGCAGCCGAAACCGAAGCCGACGACGCCACCGGTACCGGCTTCGGTCGCAAAGCCAAATCCTTCGTCAAGGGCAAGTTCGTCATCGAAGAGGAGGACCTGGAGGACCCGCTTTACGAACTCGAGATGGCGCTACTGTCGAGCGACGTCGAGATGGGCGTCGCCGAGGAGATTCTCGACAACATCCGCGATGAACTCGTCGGGGAGACGCGCACGTTCACGACCTCGACCGGCGACGTCGTCGAAAACGCGCTTCGGGAGGCGATCCACGACGTGATCAGCGTCGGCCAGTTCGACTTCGACGAGCACATCGCGGTCGAGGACAAGCCGGTCACGATCGTCTTCACCGGCGTCAACGGCGTCGGAAAGACGACCTCGATCGCGAAGCTCAGCCGCTACTTCGAGGATCGTGGCTACTCGACGGTGATGGCGAACGGAGACACCTACCGCGCGGGTGCCAACGAGCAGATTCAGGAACACGCCGACGCGCTCGACACGAAACTCATCGCCCACGAACAGGGCGGAGACCCCGCTGCGGTGTTGTACGACGCCGTCGAGTACGCCGAAGCCAACGACATCGACGTCGTCCTCGGCGACACGGCAGGGCGACTGCACACGAACGAGGGGCTGATGGACCAACTGGAGAAAATCGACCGCGTCGTCGATCCCGACATGACGTTGTTCGTCGACGAAGCCGTCGCCGGGCAGGACGCGGTCAACCGCGCCCGCGAGTTCAACGACGCGGCCGAAGTCGATGGTTCAATTTTGACGAAAGCGGATGCGGACTCGAACGGTGGGGCGGCGATTTCGATCGCACACGTAAGCGGCAAGCCGATTCTGTTCCTCGGCGTCGGTCAGGGGTACGACGACATCGAGCAGTTCGATCCGGACGAGATGGTCGATCGGTTACTCGAGGAAGACGCGTAGCGGGCTCTCTCGCCGCTGAACGGGAACTGTACCGCAGAACGGCGATGGATGGCGACCGCGGCTGCACTCGGAATCGACGGCGTGCTTGATTACCGCGGAAAACGGCGATCGAAGACGAAATGTATATTGGTGTTGTGTCTGACATAAGAGTATGCGCCCTCCTCGATCTCGGCGGTCCCTTCTTGCGACAGTTGCGGCGGTGGTCCCATTTACGGCTGGCTGTTCGGAAGCGTGGTTTGACGATCCCGAAACGCCAGCAGAGACGTCGACGACTGTTACTCCCGAATCGTACGACTGTAGCGATCTCTCTCGACCGGAGCCCCGTCCCGAGGCCACGTCGTCCGCGTCGACGTTTGAAGACGGTTCGGCGGAGCAGTCGCTCGAACCGCTCGAGTATCCGTCGACGCTCCCGGATGCCGAAACGACGACCGGGGCAGCCACCCAGTACGCAATCGAGTTCGAGCAGGCGTATCGACAGAACGCGCTGCTCGTCGAATACGGGGAAGCGACGCGCGCGTTCGATCTCTCAGTCACTGATCGGCAGTCGTCACCGATCGGGGCGGACGGAGAGACGAACGGCAATGTGACCGACGCGAGTTCAGAAGAGACGGGAGAAACGAACGGGACCGAGTCGGCAACGGGATCGAACGGCACCCTCGTCTCGCTCGTCTACAACCTGACAACTGAAACGACCGACGATAACCACACCAAGTGGGCTGTACGAGCGGTTTATTACGTCGGCGAGGTCGTCCTGCGAGCCGTCTACGGCGGCGTTGCTACTGATCCGACGTTCGATCCAGACCCGCGCGAACAGACGCACGGTGAACTCGTCGCCTGCCTCCGATGAACCGTCGGCGCTTCCTCACGGGCCACGCGGTGGCAAAACACCAATAGCTTATGAACGCAATCGCCATACTCCTCGATATGTCCCGCGGTATCGGCGTATTCGACCCGATCCAAGCGACCATTCCCGAGTGGGCCGCGATAGTCGTCGCGCTCGTGACGCAACTCGGAGACATCTGGTTTCTCGCGGTCCTCCTCGGCGTGCTCTACTGGCGTCGCCCATGCGAGCGCGGGGAGGTCCTCGTCGTCGCCGGCCTCGGCCTGGCCGGATTCGCTCTGATTACAACGCTCAAGTACACCTTCGCGCTGCCGCGGCCGGCACACGCACTCGTTGAACTCGAGATGCTTTCGCCGACGGTCCGCCCGTTGTACGAGTTCACCGGGACGGCAAGCGGCTACGGCTTTCCGAGCGGGCACGCGCTGGTGACGACGGTCGTCTACGGGAGCCTGGCGGCGCGGCTGTCGCTCTGGACGCTGAGACGGCGGTTGCTCGCGGCGGGAACGCTCGTCACGGTGGTCTGTCTGTCCCGGGTCGCCCTCGGGGTGCACTTCGTCGTGGACGTGGTCGCTGGAATCGGTGTTGGACTGGCGTTCCTGCTCGCAGTCATGCGCCTGCCGGCGGGGTATCCGGACGACGAACAGACGGTCGTTTTCGCGGTCGCGGCCGCTCTGAGCGTCGCTGCGGTTATCGCGAGCAGTGCCACCCTCGATTCGATTCTCGTTCTCTTCGGATCGCTCGGCGCGGTCGTCGGCTGGCGGCTCGTCGGCCGGGAGCGGCTGGCGGCGGTTCCGGAGAGCCGGTGACAGCGACGCGGTGGCAAGTGACGGCGCGTTTATCACGCCCGACCGAAAACGGAGGGTATGGAATCCATCCGCGTCGCAACCCGCTCGGACGCGGCCGCCGTCCGGGAAATCTACGCGCCGTTCTGTACGTCCTCGTCGGTCACGTTCGAAGAGACGCCGCCGACCGAGTCCGAAATGGCCGACCGCATCGAGTCGACGCTCGAACAGTACCCGTGGCTCGTCGCCGAAACCGACGCGGGCGTCGCCGGCTACGCCTACGCGGGGCCGCTGCGCAAGCGCCAGGCCTACGAGTGGCTCGTCGAACTCTCGGTCTACGTGGCCGAGGACGCCCGCCGGTCGGGCGTCGGTCGCGCGCTGTACGAGGCGTTGTTTGCGGTTCTCAAGCCGCAGGGCTACTGCGATGCCTACGCAGTGACGACGCTACCGAATCCGGAAACGGTCCGGTTCCACGAGCGACTGGGCTTCGAACGACTCGTCGACTTTCCCGCGATGGGCTACACGCAGGATGCCTGGCACGACGTCTGCTGGTGGCGACGCCCGCTCGCCGAGAAGGAGGACGAGCCGGACCGGCCCACGCCGTTTCCAGCGTTCAGCGAGGCGGTCGACGTGGGTTCGTTGCTCGCGGCCGAAGCAGACGGGGTATCCGACACGGCGGGGCCAACCGAAGTCTCTTAGTGACCGCCGACTGACATGGTCGCTATGGCACCCTCGAACTGGCGCACCTACCTCGTGACACAGGCCTCGCTCTCCGCGGGCCGGTCGACGGCAGAGATCGCCCGCGAGGCCATTGCCGGTGGCGTCGACGCGATTCAGCTTCGGGAGAAAGACACCGACGCGCGAACCCGATACGAACTCGGGCGCGAACTCCGCGAGATGACGGCCGACGCGGGGGTCGACCTGGTCGTCAACGATCGGCTCGACATCGCGCAGGCGATCGACGCCGACGGCGTTCACGTCGGCCAGTCCGATCTCCCGGTCGCCGTCGCGCGCGACCTGCTCGGTCCCGACGCGATCGTCGGCTGCTCGACCTCGACGGTCGCCGAGGCACGGCAGGCCGAAGCCGACGGTGCGGACTACCTCGGCGTCGGCTCGGTCTACGGGACGACATCGAAGCGCGTCGCCGAACACAAAGACGGCATCGGCCCCGAGCGCGTCGCCGAGATCACCGACGCCGTCTCGATCCCGGTCGTCGGCATCGGCGGCATCACCGACGACAACGCCGGCCCCGTCGCCGACGCCGGCGCTATCGGCGTCGCCGTCATCTCCGAAATTACCGCCGCCGACGATCCACAGGCTGCGACCCAAGCGCTCTCGGCGGCTCTCGAAGCACCAACGCAAAGCCCTTCGAACACGGAAGGACAACCATGACTGACTCGATCGACGTATCCAGCGCTGAACTCGCGAATTCCTTACGGGCGATCGACGAGTCAGCGCCGCTCGTCCAGGCACTGACGAACGAAGTGACGATGAACGACGTGGCGAACCTTATCCTACACTGGGACGGGCTGCCGGTAATGGCGGACTCGCCCGGCGATGCCGGCGAGATGGCCCACGGCGCGGACGCGCTCTTGCTCAACACCGGTCAGGTTCCGGCGACGAAGGTCGAGGCCATGCGCGAGGCCGCACGGACGGCGACCGAGCGCGGAATCCCGATCGTCCTCGATCCCGTCGGCGTCGGGTCGACTCCGACGCGCAAGGACGTCGCACAGACGCTGCTCACGGACGTGACGTTCACCGTGATCAAGGGCAATTACGGCGAGATCAGCGCGCTCGCCGGGGTCGAGGCGGACGTGAAAGGCGTCGAATCGGTCGGCGACTACGAGGAAATCGAGGAGACGGCGCGATCGCTCGCGGACTCGACCGGGTCGATCGTCGTCGCCTCCGGCGTCGAAGATATCGTCGCCGACGCCGACAGCACCTATCGACTCACCGCTGGCCACGAAATGCTCGGCGAAGTCGTCGGCACCGGCTGCATGCTCGGCGCGACGCTTGCGGCGTTCAACGGCGCGCTCGAGGACGAACACGCCGCCGCACTCCACGGCACGCTCGCCTTCGGCATCGCCGGCGAACGCGCCGCCGAACTCCGCTACGAGGGGCCGGCGAGCTACCGGACGAACTTCCACGATGCAGTCGCCGGGCTGACAGCCGATGTCGTCTCCGAACTCGACCTCGAGTTCAGCGGCCGCATCGAACGGGTCGCGTGAGTGTGGCGGTGAAGAACGCTTAACAGACCGGTTTCGGGTTCGCGCCCATCGCTTCCATGTTCTCGACGTACTCGGCGTAGGCGGCCTCGATAGCGCCCGTTGCGGCGTCCATCGCGCGCTCCCGGTCCGCCTCGGTCCGACAGACGGCCGCGAATACCTCGCCGGTGCGTTCGAGTTGGGCGTCCAGGTCGTCGCCGAACTCGCGGAAGACGGCTGCGGTCTGGGGGTCGGCGTCGCCGACGAAGTAGCCGACGACCTGTTCTTTCGAGCGCTTGCTCGCGAGGATGCGACCGGCGAGTGCACCGACGCGTTCGACCGTCGCGTCGATTCCGCGCAGGTGGTCGTGGAGGGCCGGGATCGCGTCCGGTTCGTACTCGTCGTCGCCGAGTTCGTCGCGGACGGTCTCGAAGTGGCCCTCCTCCTCCGCGGCGGTCGCTTCGAACGCCTCGCGTGCGTCGTCGTGGGATTCGTCGTCGGCCCAGGCGCTGAAGGTCTGCCAGGCGGCGTACTCGGCGTCGGCGGTCGCCTCGAGCACGGGTTCGGTATCGATGTCCCCGCCGGTCTCGGCGTAGAGCGATTTCGAGGAGCCGAGTCGCGAGAGTTCGGTCTGGGCGGTTTCGCGGACGGTGTCGAGGAAGGCGTCGAAGTCGGCGACAGTGTCGCTATCGTCAGCCATACCGGTGCTTTGGGAACCCGATAGTTAGACCTATCGTCAGCCACCGACGCTACGGGTCGTCGGTTCGAGCCAGGAGTGCGAGAAAGAGCGCGATCGAACAGACGAGTATCACGACGAGGAGCGTCTCCGCGACGAACCGGATCGACGCGGGGCCGAGATCACCGACGCTGACGAATCCGGCGGCGAGAACGACGATTCCGAAGGCGAGCAACTGATTCGTCGTTTTGCGGCTCCTGAGCCAGTTGGTGTCGTCGGTCATCGGAGTGGAATCACGGTCGCAGCATCTCCTGTCGGGGAGATAGCAGTTTCGATCGCACGCGGCTCGAAAAAGAATCGATACGAATCGGCGGAGCCGACGGTCGAGACAGCCACGGCGAGCGGTGCCGGTCACCGCGCGAGCGCGAGCGGCCTCGTGGTCCCGTTAGTTCGCGTCGCCGGTTTCGACGGGCGCGTTGACCAGGTTACCCCACTCGGTCCAGGAGCCGTCGTAGTTGACGGCGTCCTCGTAGCCGAGCAGTTCGTGCAGGGCGAACCAGGCGACCGAGGAACGCTCGCCGATGCGGCAGTAAGCGACGGTCGTCTCGCCGCCCGTAATGCCCTTCTCGGCGTAGAGTTCTTCGAGTTCGTCGCGGCTCTTGAACTTGCCCTCGTCGTCCGTGACGGCCGCCCAGGAGATGTTCTGCGCACCCGGGATGTGGCCGCCGCGCTGGGCCGTCTCCTGCAGTCCCGGCGGGGCGAGCACTTCGCCGCTGAACTCTTCGGGCGAGCGGACGTCGACCAGCGGAACGCCGCGCTCGATCGCCTTCTCGACATCGTCGCGGTAGGCGCGAATGTTCTCGCGCGGGCCGTCGGCGTCGTACTCGACGGC
Source organism: Natrialba asiatica DSM 12278 (assembly GCF_000337555.1). Lineage (GTDB taxonomy): Archaea > Halobacteriota > Halobacteria > Halobacteriales > Natrialbaceae > Natrialba > Natrialba asiatica. The sequence goes on from NZ_AOIO01000040.1 coordinate 65,976, forward strand.
CGAAAAGTCCGGCTCCTCCTCGGTCGTCGGGTAGTCGTTCTCGAGCCAGTACTCGCGGCCGCCGTCGAGCAGGTAGACCTCGTCGTGGCCGTAGTACTTCAGTTGCCAGTAGGTGTAGGCGGCGAACCAGTTCGAGTTGTCGCCGTAGAGGACGATCGTCGAGTCGTCGCTGATCCCGTGGGACCCGAACAACTCCTCGAGATCCTCCTTCTCGAGGATGTCGCGGCGAGTCTGGTCCTGCAGTTGCGTCTCCCAGTTGAACCCGACCGCGCCGGGCGCGTGTTCCTCGTCGTAGGCCTCCGTGTCCACGTCGACCTCGACCAGCCGATGTCCGGGGTCGTCGCTCTTGAACTCGTCGAGTCGATCCTCGACCCAGTCGGCCGTGACCAGCACGTCGTTGGCGTACTCGTTCGTTGCCATACCCGAGACCAGGTACCCCAGGGTCATAGTGGCTCATGAACCGGACAATTCGGTCGCCGATCAACTGTTCCGGATGGTATTGCCGGTAGATGCGCACCCGGATCGCCGATCAACGCCGGCGCGGCCGTAAGGAGGAGAAAGCCGACGAACGCCGCCGGTTTCCGGAACCACACCGAGTTCAGTCCGCCACAATGGCGGATTATGTTGCCGCTATTTCGGTATCGAGGGGAGACGTGCCGGGATCGGTGTCCTCTCCGTGCTGGACCCATTTCGAGCACGCAATGGACGAATCCGTCGTCGTCGATCTCGACTGGCTCGCAGACGCTCGTGAGGACCCGGAGGTACGCCTCGTCGACGTGAGGGACGCGTGGGAGTACGACGGGATCGGCCACGTTCCCGGGGCCGTCAACATCCCGTTCGACCGGTATCGGGACGACACCGATATCGACCGGGGGACGCTCCCCGGAGCCGAACCGTTCGCCGACTTGCTCTCGACGGCCGGGATCGGCCCCGAGGATACGATCGTCGCCTACGACGACACCCACGGCGTCTTCGCCGCCCGCTTTTATCTCACCGCGCTCGAGTACGGCCACGACGACGTGCGACTGCTCGACGGCGACTTCAGCGCCTGGAATCTGGAGTACGAAACGACCTCGAACGAACCCGAGTTCGAGCCGACGACCTACGACCCCGAACCGCTCGACCCGGACGAAAGCCCGCTGGTCTCCCTGGCGGCCGTCGAAGACGCCATCGAGCGCGACGCGCTGCTGGTCGACACCCGCGAACGCGACGAGTTCGAGGACGCCCGCCTCCCCGGTGCCGTCCGGTTCGACTGGCGCGAGGCCGTCGACGACGAGACGCGAGGCCTCCTGCCGGCGGACGAACTCGAGGCGCTTCTCGAGGAGTACGACATTACGCGCGACCGTGAACTCGTTCTCTACTGCAACACGGCGCGGCGAATCAGCCACACCTACGTCGTCCTCCGAGCGCTCGGCTACGAGGACGTGTCGGTCTACGAGGGCAGCCTCACGGAGTGGCTGGCGATGGACGGCGAGGTCGAAAGCGGACCGGTCGAACGGTAACGAGTCGCACGGTTTACTTCGGCGTTCGGGAACCGGTCAGTTAGCACAGGGCGGTCATACTCAAAAAATTATAGTATAACTGGTCTAACTGGTACCTATGAACGGGTCTCGTCGCTGCGTTCTCGCCAGCATCGGAACGGCGCTTACGGCTGGCTGCACGGACCGCTTCGCGGCCGATTCAGGAATTAAACTCGGAAGTCTTCGCGTCGCGAATCCGGCGGACAGAGCGCATACGGTCGATTTGTGGCTGGAGCGGGACGGCCAAGGTGTCTACGATGGGTCCGTCGAAGTTGCCCCGGACGAGGACGTGTGGATCGACCCGACGTGGTCCTCCGAACCAGCGGAATATGATCTGTACTACACCGTCTCGGATTCGGACGAGGTGTCCGTCTCGCGACTGCACGAGATAGACACAGATATCAACGGGGAGTGTAGCGTTGGGGATCTGTGGACGATCAAGGGGTCGAACAGGAGCGGCGTGTCACTGCGGAGCGTCGATCAGTACGAGGCGGCCGAGTGTAACGTTTGAGCGCGGCGCTGGGTAACACTACGTTTCAATTCGAGCCGTGGCCGCGTCAAGGAGGAGCACGAACACGAATACGAACGCAGCGACGGACACGAGATACCCCCACTCGATCGAGTTCTGAAAGTATTGAAAGACGAGGAACGTGAGAAACACGACGAGAGCCTGTACGATCCGGTCGCGCAGCGTCCGGCCGGCGAGTTCCATAACGAGAGTCCATCGGGAGATGACAATATGGTTTTGTTTTGAATCGCGTTCAGAACTCGGCTGGACGGATCGGTGCGAGTTCCGAGTCACTAGCGCGGACGTCGAACGCGAACTCACATCGCGATTTCGGGCCGAGTTCACCGCCGGGCGCGAGTGTGGTGGTTCGATGGGTGTGGTTGGATCGTGATGGTAATCTGATCGTCTCGCGTCCCGCCGTCAACTCGGCTGACCGCCGCGACCCGAGTTCACTTGCGGTGGAACCGCGCTACTGAACTCGTTTCGCGGGGGTTAGTTCGGTTTGGATCGGTCGGTGTCGGTGCTGGGGGCGGTGTCGGCATCGGTACCGGAATCGGCATCGGTGCCAGGGTCGGAACCAGGGGAAGGGTCCGGCGGAGCGACGCGACAACCGCAGGGACCGGCGATGGCTTCGCCGGGGCCGATCATGGTTCTCTGTGCGATCGGGGTTCCGCAGCGGGGACAGCGCGGGAGTTCACACTGGGCGAGTCGGTCGGGGTGGTCGGTATCGTTCCCGTTCCCGCCGTCGCCACCATGGGCGCTGTCGTCGGCGTCGTCGCTCATCCCAGCCGACACCTCGTTGCTCTCGTAATTCGGCAGGAGATGCGCGCTGCTGATCGAATTAGGCGATGCATCAGTCGTGCGGGATGTTTATATCCCATGAGAATGTACGCAAACATGGCTTCAGTGCAATCCCGCATGGAAGCCACGTCTCGGATGTTCCTGCATCCGGGGCATTTCAATGCCCGTTTAATGGCTTCCGTCCTAATTGTTGACTGGTAGTGACTTATATCTACCGCTGAACGCCGGGAAGGAGCAGAATTCAGAACGCGACCGCGGTCCACTCCCGTCAAGCGCCGTCGATATCTCGCCAATCCGGTGCCGTCGAATACCGCCGCGACGAGAGTTCATCGAACGCCGCGTAGACCGCCTCCGATAGCGCCGGGTGCACGTGAACCGGTTCCGCAACGTCGTCGACGGTCCCCTCCCCGCGGTCCATCGCGGTGACGACCTCCTGAATCAGCGTCGACGCGTGCGGCCCCACGATGTGACAGCCCAAAATCTCGCCGTCCGGGGCTGCGAGCACCTTGACGAACCCATCGTCGGCGTGGAGGATCATCCCCAGCGGCGCGGCGTCCACCGGCACCGTCGCCGCGTTGAACTCGCGGCCCGCATCCTCGAGTTCACCTTCGGTCCGCCCCACGCTGGCCACCTGCGGGGACGTGAAAATCGCGTGGGGCATCGCGGCGTAATCGACCGCCTCGCCGGCGTCGTCGAGGACGTTCGCGGTGACGACGCGAGTCTCGTAGTCCGCCGCGTGCTTGTAGGGTTGCTCGCCGAGCACGTCGCCGAGTGCCCAGATCCCGTCGACGCTCGTTTCGAGCCGGTCGTCGGTTTCGACGTGGCCCGACTCGTCCGTTTCGACGCCGGTCGCCTCCAGGTTGAGGGTATCGGTGTTCGGCCGCCGACCGGTCGCAAGCAAGAGGTCATCGGCCTCGCGGTCGATCGCGTCGTCTCCGTTACCCCCTTCGCCGCTCGGTTCGGCCGTGACGGCGACGCCACCGTCTACCGACTCGACGGCGGTCGCTTCGTACCCTGTCCGAACGTCGCAATACCGTCCGAGTGCGTCCGTCACGACATCGCTCACGGTGTCGTCCTCCCGCGGAACCAACCGGTCGCTTCGCCCGACGATCGTGACCTCGGTCCCGAGCGCGCCGAAGAAGTAGCCCAGTTCCGCACCGATGTAGCCGCCGCCGACGATCACGAGCGAATCGGGCCGGGAGTCGAGAAAGAGCGCGTCCTCGCTCGTCAGGAACTCGACAGCATCCAGGCCGTCGATCGGCGGCACGACCGGACGGCCGCCGACGGCGATGACGACGGTGTCGCCGCGGATTCGCTCACCGTCCGTGTCGCCCGGATCGCTGTCACCGCCGTCGCTCGCATCGATTTCGATCGTCCGCTCGTCCACGAACCGCCCCGTACCGCGGTAGCGGTCGACGTTCTCGGCCGCCTCGATCGATTCCGCCTGCCGATCCGCCTTCTCGTAGACCGCGTCGTGGATCGCCGCGGTGAACTCGCCGTAGTCGACGTCCTCGAGTTCGGCGTCGATGCCGAACTCCGAAGCGTGGCGGAGTTCAGCGACGATGTCCGCCCGGTGGATGAGCGCTTTCGATGGAACGCAACCGCGAGTGATGCAGGCCCCGCCGAGGGGGCCGGGTTCGACGACGGCGGCGGAGAGCCCGTCGCCGGCTGCTGCGGTCGCGACCTGACTCCCCGATCCGCCGCCGAGAACGACCAGATCGTACGCGTCCATACACGCCATAATCACGGCTGACTGCGTAAAACTGAAGCCTGCTATCCGAACGGACGGTGTCCGCCGCGGCTCCGTCCCGATCAGTCTCGGTCAGTCCCGGCCGGGTTCCTGACAGCCGACGATCGTCACCGCCCCCGTTCCGGCGAGCCCGTGGTTCCCCTCGGCACCGCGTTCCCACTCGAGTCGGCCGCTCGATTCGTCACCATCGAAACCGGCCTCGTCGGTCGAGAAGTGCAATTGGAGAGCCGTTCGCCCGTCCCCGTTCACATCGACTTCGTGACCGCCGTGAACCGGCCGCGCACCGCCGCCGTCACTGACGGCATCGGGTGCCCCGAACCGATACCGAACGGGTTCGCTCGTCGGATCGAACTCGTCCGTCTGCGAGACGACGACCGGAACGACGCCGCGGCTCCGCGGATTGATCGGGGCCGGATCGCTTCCCGGTTTGATATCGATCTCGAGATCCGGCGGGAAGTGGGCGGCCGCCTGCCCGCCGAGCGTCGCGATTCCGAGCGTCGTCGCCGCAAGTCCCGTCCCCGCCCGGAGAACTCGGCGTCGGTCGACTCCAGTCTCTGCGCTCGTCGCTTCGTCCCGTTGCGATGAATCGCGTCGTGGTCCGTCCATACTACAGGCCATACCTCACGGTCTCCGGTGGTATTCGCTCTGGTCCGACTGTAGAACGAACCGCGTCGACAGCGGGGCGAACTCGGTCAGTCGTTAGAGCCAGTCGTCACCCGGGTCGTCCGCAGTCGCTTCCTCGTACGATTCGACTGCGGCCGCGAGGTTTTCGAGGGCCTCCTCCGGGGTCTGTCCCTGGCTCGAGACGCCGGTCACCTCGTCGTCGGCGATGTGGAGTCCGTGATCGTTGACTCGCAGAGTCACGTCCGCATCCTCGAGCGCGTCGTACTCCGAGGGATCGACGTCTGCATCGGAGCTCATACGCGAGTATTGTCGGGGTCGAGTGAAATACTCACCGACGTGCCGACGTGTGGTCCGTGTGTCCCCTCATCACAGTTCGGACCGTTTAACTAACGCGTACACGAGCAGTGCTGCAAGGACCGTACTGAGATACGCCTCGGACCCGGCGAGCAGTCGGGCGAGCGGGCCGATCGGCCCGATATCTCCGTATCCGATCGTCGTGTAACTGATGTAGCTGAAGTAGAGGTTCTCGTAGAACCCCTCTGCCCCGGTTTCGAAGAGCGGGCCGCCAAACGCATACGGTATTGCGAAAAACAACGGCGCGATGGCGAAGACGATGCCGATCCGCATCGGCCGCATCCCGTGCCCACAGGTGAGCCCGAGAAAGCAGTTCTCCACCACTCGACCCAGATTCTTCAATCGAGTCCACAGCCCCGCATCCGGATCGGAAACAGCCTCGAGCGTCTTGTGACGGCTGTACCGCTGGCGCTTGACGCGGAACTCGCCGGCAGTCTTCATATCGCCGATCTCGCTTGCGCTCTGTTTGGCCTTCAGATACGTCGTCTCGATGACTTCCGGCGTCATCTCGAGAGCGTAGTCGGGATCGAACTCGTCCGTCCGTGGCTCGTCGAAGCCGTGAATCGTCCAGCCGTTTCGGTCGAGATACTCGCGATGTCCGCTGAAGTCGAACGTATGGCCATCGAACTCGTCGAACTCGGTCCGGCAGAACCGGAAGTAATCGAGGAGTTGGCGGCGGTCCGTTGTCCGTTCGGCCTCGAGTTCAACGTCGCCGACGCTCGCGAGCGTCAAATCGTACCGGACCCAGCCCTCGGCGGGTTGAACGATCCGTCCACTCCGGATCTTACCGCGCGTGAAATCGACGAACGCATCGTCGTCGATTCCGTGCGCCTCGATATCGATCCGCTCTGAGACGAGACAGCGACTGAAATCGATCGTGCCGCCGAACGCCACGTTTCGAACGTTCGCGGATGCGATTTCGGCGTCGTGAAAGTCGACGTCGTCGGCGAATCGCGCCTTCTCGAAGGACACGTCGTCTTTGAGGTGATTCGCCCCACCGACGAACTCACAGCCGCGGAAGGTACACGGCCCGTCGAACTGACCGCCCGAGAAGTCGGCGTCTTCGCGAAATCGACCCTCGTCGAAGTTGACCGCGCGGGCGAACGAGACGTTGGGAAAGTCCGCATCCCCGTTGAAGGTCGCCGATTCGAAGCGTGCAGTCCCGCGGAATTCGGCGTCGGCGAACGTGACGTAGCGAAACGACGCCCGGCGAAACGTAACTGCGTCGTGAAAGACTGCTTCGGCGAAACTGGCATCATCGGTCAGCGTTCGAGCGCCGCCGGCGAACGAGGCCCCACGGAACGTCGCCTGCTGCTGAAACGTCGCGTTGGTGAACGCAGTATCATCCCTGAACTCGACTTCGTCGAAATCTGCGTCCGCGCCGAAGCCAGCGCCGTGAAACTCCGCGTCGCCGGTGAACGTCGCCTCCTGAAAAACCGCCGTCTCGCAGCACGTGAGATCATCGAACATCGTGAAGCCGAACTCGGTCTCACGAAAGGAAACCGTCGATCGGAAGGTCGCTCCGGAAAACGACGTGTTGTCATCGAGGTGATTCGAGTCACCGTGACACTCCGCCGCCCGGAAGGTCACTTCATCGTCGAACGTGGCCTCGTCGAACCGAACGTCATCGCGAAAGGTAGCTTCATCACAGTCGACCGGCCCCTCGAATGTCGCGCCGTCGAACGCAACATCGTTGTCGAACTGCGCTTCGAAGAGGCTGGTCTCTCCGGTGACGGTCACGTCAGAACACGAAACCGGTGTCTCGGCGTGTGCCTCGGTCAGTCGAAGCGATCCGAGAGTCGCCCCGTCCAGAACGACCGGAACTGTCACCCGAGAGTACGACAGCGAGAGCGCTTCGATGGTCGCCCCGCTGAGATCGACCGGATGGCGATCGGCGCTCTCCAGGGTGGTCCGATCCAACGCGAGTGCAGGCAACGTGACGCCGCTGAGATCCTTCTGGTCTTCGGTACCGCGCTCGAGGACCGTCCGAAACGTCTCGCGAACGTCGTCGTCCGTGATCCCTCGTGCCTCCCGTTCGGCCGGCGAAAGATGCAGAATGGAGGGATCAACGGTCGCGGGATCGTCAGCCGCGACTGCACGTGCATCGCCTCCGACGCCGGTGCTCTCACCCCCCTCGTCGCCTCGGTTGCTCCTGTCAGCCGCATCCCCTCGCGTATCTTCCATGGTGGATCAGTAGGTAAATCGGAATCATATAAGTTTAGAAGACAACTCGTCCGCCGGCCACTACCGCGAGAACGGCTCACCGCGGGTGTCGACGAGTCACTTCCTCGTAAGGGCAGTCTGCGTGTACAGCGCGAGTTCGAACTCGGGATACGTGTGATAGGTCTCGTAGCCGCCCTCGTCGAGTTCGATCGTCGTGACGGCTTCCGCCTCCCCGTCGAACGAGTACGCGAGGTCGAACGAGTCGTGTTGTGACAGATATCGGTCGCGGGGAAACGCCGAAAGGGGGCGGTGGTCGACGACCGTCACACACCGCAGCGCGTCGGTCTCGAAGACAAGCCGACGGGAGGGCCGGTCCGGGTTGAGCGAGATCGCTGTCCCATCGCGGCCAACTACCGAGGCGGGCTTGCAGGTCGAGAGTTCATAGAACTCATAGGAGGGTGCGCTGACATAGTGAGAGCTGCCGATGATCCGAAACGTGAACTCGGTTCCCAGCAGTGGTCGTGTGAGCGAGTCGAACACGCGGACGCCGTCGGTCGCCGGCGGAGAGTCGGCGTGAACGAACTGAAGGGTATCCTGTGTCATTGTCAATCGACGATAATATCGTAGTTAGGGCGGAAGACGTTGTTCGGTTCGACGCCCCGATAGGACGGAAGCGACCGCCACTGCCACGTCTCGAACGTATCTGTATTCTTATGAATATAGTCGCTCTTGGCGCGCTGGAGAGCAGGTTCCGGTGTCGGCCCGTCCGAGAGCACGTAAAATCGTTCACCGGGTTCGAGTTCCGTATCCCCATCGAGGTCGTCGTAGACGTAGTACGGAAGGTACCGGTCGAAACCGGCCTCACGAACCGTGTTGGCGTAGACTTTGCTGTGGGTGGGGTGGTCGCCGCTCGTATAGACCCAGGAGACGACGAGGCCCTCGTCGCTCAGGTGGTCGCGAAGCAACGAGTAGAACTCCGTCGAGTACAGCGACAGCGTCTCGTCGCTTCGGACACCCGGAATATCGAGGAGGATGAGGTCGTACGTCTCATCAGTTGCCTCCAGATAGGTGAACGCGTCCTCGGTGGTCGTGTTCAGTCGATCGTACTCGTACGCCTCGTCGTTATACTGCCGGAAGAACTCTCGCTCCCGCGCCATCTCGAGGAACTCGCCGTCGATATCGACCTGATCGACCGACGCATTGTACTGGCGGAGGTGGTCGACGGCGATGTAGTCGCCACCGCCGACGAGCAACACGTCGACCGAGGACGGATCGTCGAAGGTCGTTATGGGAACGTCGACGAGTCCGCTGTGATAGGAGTCGACCCAGGTGTCACAGAACTGGATCGCCCGATCGAGATGCAGACACGTCTCCGTTCCGGCGTGTCCCTCGAGTTCACGTTCGTAGGTGAGGACGGTCTGATACGGCGTGGTATCGTAGCTCCGGGTATCCACGCTTGCCACGCCCTCGGGGAACTCGCGTTCGATAGTTCGTTCGAGATAGGTCGTCGTCACCGCGCGGTCGACCGCGTTCGGGTGGCCGATGAGACCGCCGTAGGTGCCGGTCAGGAGGAGGCCGACGAGCAGGAGGGCGCGCCACTTCCCGGCGGTTGGACGCGAGAGCGTGCGGGTCGCTCCCGAGAACGTCCACGCGGCAAACCCTAGTGCGGCGAGTGCGTTCAACAGGCCCAGTGCGAAGACGCTCACGACGAGCCCGAACCGGGGGTACAACACGAGCGCGTAGACGACCGTCCCGGCAAGCCCTCCGAGATAGTCGACGCCGAGCACCTCGGAGAACGACCGCTCGTCGGGCTTGCCGACCGTGAAGAAGACGGTGAGGATCCCGCGGACGAGTCGTCGCGGGTAGAGCCGGCCGAGCGACGCAAAGACCGTATCCTCTCGATCCTCGACGAGATCAGTCAGCAGCGGCACCTCGAACCCCGATAGCACGCCGACGACAAGGATCGGGACGTGTGAGAGGCCGAGAATCAGTGCTCCCGCGCCGGGAACGCTGACCGGCGGGAGCGAGTTGACTCCGATGATCGCCATCGCCCCGACAGGGCCAGCGATTGCGAGATACACCTCGGTCCGGAGGAAATTCGACTCGGGCTCGCCGAGCTGCGCCGAGAGGACGGACCCGATTCCGAGCGAGAACATGTAGAGGCCGATGGTGATCGAGTACCTGAGGACGGTCCCGCCAAAAAACACCGTCAGCAACTCCGAGTAGACGAGTTCGTACGCGATCGAACAGAAGGCGACGACGAACGTCACCGCGAGCGTTACGCGCCGATCGGTCACGAACCCGCGAGCCGGGGCTGGGGTCCGAGATCCGGTGGCGGTAGTCATTCCATCATCTGACATAGTGTCTGAGCGTTCCTTCGTCGAACGTCACAGCGCCGTCTCAGCCGCTCTGTGAGCGCAATGAACGACGACGCTGACGGCAGCGAGGGCGACAGGGCGACAGCGACCCTACTGGTGACGCCTACACTCGCGGTCGCACGTGCCAAGCCTCGTCGATGGTCCACCCACTGGTTGCCTGCTCAAGCTTGAAGTCCGCAGCCTGCCACTCGAAATCGGTATCGCCATCTGGCGATTCGAGATGTGTCCCGACGCGGTACCACCCCGCATCGATCTCCGATTCGGTTTCTGTCTCCCCCTGTCCGTCCGCAGAAAGACCGTGGAGGTCGACTTCGAACATCGATCCGGGTTCGGGGTCGGACCATTCCTCGTCCCAGTCAGCCGGCTCCGGCCCCGGAGACTCCGCCTGGTATGCGTCGTTCGAACCCATGTAGGAGACGCCGAGGGTAGCAATGGTAGCCCGATACGTCTCGAGTTCGTCGTCGTGGTTATCGCGCCAGTGGCTGCCGGAACTCGCACCGTAGATGGCCCAGCCGTGGCGGCCCGTGGGTGCCGACGAGGGGACGCCGTTCCCGCGACTCGTCGCACCGCTTGATCCCGATCCTGAACTCGATGATCTCGATCCGGCGCGTGCGAGACCGATCGGAACGATCGTCGTGGCAACTGGGGCGTCGACGTTGTCGGCGCGCGACTCGACTTCCGGTTCCGAGACGAGGGCAATTTCCATCGTCCCCTCCACAATCGAGACGTCATCGAATACCGTGGACTCGCGCGGCGGCGGGGTCTCGTCGCTGCTCCCCAGACAGCCGGCGAGTCCTCCGGCTGCAATCGCCAGCCCGCTTCCGGAAACGCGGAGGAGACGCCGTCGATTCATACGCTCCTGTGATCGTTCTATCACAAAGTGCTTTGCGTTTTGATGAATCGCCGATTGTTCACTGTTCGAACAGTTGAAGTGAACGCGGTGAGTACGTCACGAGTACTATGACCGGTAACGAGAACGCAGTACAACGGTCTCTCACGGGTGATGTTCGGCTGAACGGCGGCGAGGCGACGCCCGTCGAACTCCGCGGTGCTGACGATGTGTACGTGCGCGCCGATGCCGTCGACGGACGGCTCACGATCTTCGATCCCGAATACGTCTTTACGGATGTGCCGACCGAGGGTGAGCACGTCGACAGGGACGACGTTCGAACGGTGATGGCGGGCGATATCGAAGACGGCTATGTCGATCGTATCGACGGCGACGTTCTCGTCACCGAGGCCGAAGACGTCTTTGTCGAACACGGGGCAGCCGAACACGTCTCGACCGTCGGCGCCGAGCAGGTCTTCTTCGACGACGCGGCCGCACCGACCCGGTCACCGGACGGCTACGAGGTCTCAGTATCGGGCTGGCAGCAACGCCACAGCGTCCGGGATCCGCGCAATGGCGTCTCGATCCGAGGCGGGAAGAACGAGCTAACCGTCACCGACGCGCGCCACGATCTCACCGTCTACGTGACCGGCTGGGGGAACGACGTTCGCATCGAGGGCCAGGCGATCGACGCGACGGTCTACGTCGTCGGCCGAGAGAACCGCGTCAGCGTCGGCCCGTACGTCACGGCAACGATCGGGGCCGAAAGCGGCTACGATAACGAACTCGAAGCTGATCCGCTTCCGCCGGAAGCCCTTATCGAGACGACTCGAGAGGACGCCTACGGGGAGGCGTTCTTCGGCCGTCACAAGATCACCTATCAGGAGCCGGCACCTGATAAAGAGTGGTGTCCCAACTGCGGCGAGAGCGCAGACGCCGTCATCACGCGCAAACAGCGTGACGCCTTCTTCCTGTGCAGTCGGCCGGTTCGCACCTACGATAGCGGCGATGGAGCGTTCGAGTGCGAACATTGTACGCCGTTTGCAACTGGGCCAGTCGAACTCTCGCCCGACGAGCGAAAGCGGATTCTCGGCTAGAACAACTCTCAGTCCAGATCAGCGCGCCACCGATGCGCGACCGTCGCGTTCGCTGCCGCCAGTCGCTCGTCGCTCGTCGGCCGGACACCGTTTTGCAACGGCTATCGTCTAGATAAAACCTTTAACACCGTCGTCCCGTAGACCGAGCAAATGGTACTCGACGATCTCGGGAGTTCTCTGCGGAGCAGTCTCGATAAACTCCGCGGGAAGTCACGAATCAGCGAGGAGGACGTCGAGGAGATCGTCAAGGAGATCCAACGCTCCTTGCTCTCCGCCGACGTCGACGTGTCGCTCGTGATGGAGCTGTCGGACAACATCAAAGAACGCGCCCTCGAGGAGGAACCGCCGGCCGGTACGCCGGCGCGAGACTTCGTCCTCCGCATCGTCTACGAAGAACTCGTCGGTCTCATCGGCGACTCGACGGAACTACCACTCGAAGAGCAGACGATTCTCCTGGCGGGCCTGCAGGGGTCGGGTAAAACGACGTCCGCCGCGAAGATGGCCTGGTGGTTCTCGACGAAGGGGCTCCGTCCGGCGGTCATCCAGACCGACACCTTCCGTCCCGGTGCCTACGACCAGGCGAAGGAGATGGCAAGTCGTGCCGAAGTCGACTTCTACGGCAATCCGGACAACGACGATCCGGTCGAAATCGCCCGCAAGGGACTCGAAGAAACCAGCGAGGCCGACGTACACATCGTGGACACGGCGGGTCGCCACGCGCTGGAGGACGACCTGATCGACGAGATCGAGCAGATCGAGGGCGTCGTCGAACCCGATACCTCGCTGCTCGTGCTCGACGCGGCGATCGGCCAGGGAGCCAAGGAACAGGCCCAGCAGTTCGACGAGTCGATCGGCATCGACGGCGTCGTCATCACGAAATTAGACGGGACTGCAAAGGGTGGCGGTGCCCTGACGGCCGTCGATCAAACCGATTCCTCGATCGCCTTCCTCGGAACCGGCGAGGAGGTCCAGGACGTCGAACGCTTCGAGCCCGACGGCTTCATCTCCCGCCTGCTCGGGATGGGCGACCTCGGCCAGCTCGCGGAGCGCGTCGAGCGCGCGATGGACCAGACCGAGATCGAAGAGGACGACTGGGACCCCGAGGACATGCTCCAGGGGCAGTTCACCCTGAACGACATGCAAAAACAGATGGAGGCGATGAACAACATGGGGCCGCTCGACCAGGTCATGGACATGATCCCCGGCTTCGGCGGCGGGATCAAAGACCAGCTCCCCGACGACGCGATGGACGTCACTCAGGAGCGCATGCACACCTTCAGCGTCATCATGGACTCGATGACCGAGGCCGAAAAGGAATACCCCAAAGCCATCGGCGCGAGCCAGATCGAACGCATCGCCCGCGGCTCCGGGACCAACGAAGATCAGGTTCGCGAACTCCTCCAGCAGTACAAGATGATGGAGAAGACGATCAAGCAGTTCCAGGGCATGGGTTCCGAACAGGAGATGCAGCGCATGATGAAACAGATGCAACAGGGTGGCGGTGGCGGCGGCATGGGCGGTTTGGGGCCGTTTTAAGGGAGTCTTCTCGGTTCTCTCCCGTCTCTCGCTCTTCGTCCTCGTATCGAGTTCAGCTTGGGAGTTGCAAAGAGCACTGTATCGTGACTGTCTCTCCTGTCTCACAGGTATTGAAAACAAAGTGACCACTCGATAGTTGTGAGTGTCACCAGTGGGGCAATTTCGGACACAGAACACTTGGTGCAGACACTCACTGACCCACTCGATATGACATATCTACCAGCATGTTAATACAGGAGGACACACATTCTCGATTCGATGAATCGACGGCAGCAACTCGCACAGCTCGGCGGCGTTGGGCTCGCCGCTCTCGCAGGCTGTCTGGACACGTTTCGCAGCGACGACGCAACGGTCGTCATCACGGACCGCACCGGCCAGCGCGCACTCGATCGTGCGATCGGACGCCTCAACGAGGTCGCGATCGAACTCGGAACACGGACCGACGAGAACCTCGGCCGTGGAGCACAGGAATCGACAGAGACTGCGTTCGAGCCGACCCCTTATTACGAGACGATCGACGCCGCTCGCTCGGCGCTCGATACGGCCGCCGACGAACTCGAAGCCGACCGACAATCCGACGTTGAAATCGGTCGGGAATACGCTGATAGCCTCGAGGCATTAGTTTCGGTAACTGCAACTGTCAGCGATGACGAGCTGTCGGCGGAAATCGAGGAAGTCGGCACCGTCTTCGAGGAGGCCGGCGAAGAAACCGACGACACCGAAACGGATCTCGAGCAGGCCACCACGACCATCGAGGACCGAACCGCGCTCCTCGATGAGGCACGGACGACCCACGAGACCGCTCGGACGAGTATCGACGGCCTCGATGACGCCCGGTTCGAGGCCCTGCCGACCATCGATCTCGACCGGCTCACGGACGGCCTCTCGACTCTCGGGACCGTTCTCGACGCCCAAACCGCTCTCGCGAGCAGCTACGGCGACCTGCTCGACGGCTACGCTGCACTCGAGGCCGGCCGCGAGTTCATAGACGACGGTGCCTACCAGGAGGCCGAAGCTGCGTTCGTCGATGCCGAATCGGCGTTCACGACGGGACGGAAAACGGTCGCGGAGAATCGCGACGAGGCACCCGCTGAACTCGCAGCGTCGTTCGAAACGGCACACTGCCAGAGTAGCCACTTGCAGTCGGCAGCGACGGCGTTCGCCGAGGCGGCAGCGGCTGCTGACAACGGAAACTATCTCACCGCCCAGGAGCGTCGGGACGAGGCCGACGAGTCACTCGGGGCGGCGGGTGAGTGCGGCGACCAGTAGACCAGAGACCAGCAGGAGTCGTCTCACCCCTCGACCGGCCGTCCGTCTTCCGTCGGCGGCGCGATGTGGTCGATGTACTCCTCGACTGTCGGTTCCTCGACGCGGACGCGGACGCTGATCTCGCCGAGTTCGTCCGGTTCACCGACCGAGAAGGTGATCCGGTCCTCGAAGGCGGCCTGCTTTTTGAGCGCGAACGAGAACGTCTCGCCTTCGCGCGTCGAGAAGAACTCGCCGCGAGCGGTGTCGAGGATTTCCTGCCTGTGAAGCAGTTCGGAGAGGTGTTCCATCGAGTGTGTTTCCCCTCGGACTTCGCCGAACGATTCCTCGAGATCGGCGGTCGGGAAGATATTGGCGACGGCGTCGGCGACCCGACTCGTCACCTCGGTATCGTGGATCGGTGCCGTAATTTCGACGGCGACGCGGTAGATGTCGGTCATGTGTATCAATGGTTCAGTGTTTCAGTGTCTCAGTAGCGGAATCGGTGTTGGTATCGATATCGGTGTCGGGATCGGTGGCAGTCGTGGTGGTAGCGGATTCGTTCGATAGCTACGGCTGCGGTTCTTCCGTCTCGGCCTCAGTCTCGGTTGTCGTGTCGGCCCCGGGTTCAGATTCGGGTTCGGGTTCGGCTTCGGGGTTGTCACCACCACCACAACCAGTCCTGTCACCGTCACTATCGCTATCGCCATCACTATCACAGTCGCGGTCGCGGTCATCACCAGCCGATCCCGTACGGATGATCGACCGGATGCGCTCGTGAAACGCCTCGAGCGAGTCGGTGTTTTCGACGACGACATCGGCGCGATCCATCGCGTCGTCCATGCCGAAGCCGCGTTCACGTTCGTCGCGGGCGGCCAGCCCCTCGCCGCCGTCGGCTTCGCGGACGTCACGGCCGCGATCATCGATCCGGTCGGCGCGAACCTCGAACGGGGCTTCGATACTGATCAGCGTAAACGACTCGCCGAATCGCTTTTCGAACGTATCGACTTCGGTATCCGAACGAATGCCATCGACGAGGACCGTCTCGTGGTTCTGCAAGCGGTCTTCGATCATGGGGAGCGAGCGCTCGGCGATAGCCGCCGGGCCGTTCTCCTCGCGCAACGCCTGTGCGACCGTGCCGTGGTCTTTCGTCGGATCGAGACCGCGGTCCGCCGTCTCCTGGCGGACGACATCGCCCATTGTCACGACCGGAATCCCATCCTCGCGTGCGACGGTGGCTGCCTCGCCCTTGCCACTGCCGGGAAGACCCACCGTTCCGATGACGTGCATCGAGGAAACGTACCGGCGAGACGTGCATAAGGGCTGTGTTCGCCGGCGCAAGATAGCCCATCCCGTATCCGACGCCATCCCGAAGTTGTAGCTGCCGAAACTCGTTAGGACTGCGATAGTTCTCCCCTACGGACTCGTTTCTCTCTCCCGAACTCGGTCGGCAGCACTCACAACTGCGCTGGCAAGGTAGTTTCGGATCAACAGCGGGAGGGAATTCGTTGCGTGAGTGAAACCAACACGCTCGGGGAAAACGGGTCGTTCTCGTGGATGGGACCATCGGTAATTCGTCTGAATCGGCATTGTTCGTCCAAACGGACGGTACGCATTATTTATCACTCCATCATCGGGTTCAGGTGCTGATATGACAGCACCAACCCTCAACAGGCGCCGGTTCACCGCGGCTCTTGGAGCCGGTATAGTTACAGCGGTCGCGGGCTGTAGCGACGACCAACAGGAAGACGATGCCGGCGGTGACGACGGTATGGGCGGCGGCGATGACGGCACGGGCGGCGGCAATGGCGGTGCCCCTGACGGGAACGGTCAGGAGGACACGGGCGGTGAGACGGGCGACGATGGCGGCATGGGAGCCGACGACGGCACCACCGACGGCACAGGCGGCAACGAGACGGGTACTGGAGGAGACGGCAACGAAACGAACGAGTCCGACGAGGGCGACATGGACGGGACGACGGACGACACCTCCGGCGGCAACGAAACCGATACCGGTACCGAGACGGGCGACAGCGCACAGTCCCCCTGACAGAGGGACGGTCACCCCTGAACGCAGACACTAGCACAGACCACACCAAACCCGTTCTTTTCGGTTCCCGATTCCGATCACCCGGCCCGCTCGGACCCATCAGTCAAAGGGTATAAATTGGCCTGACGAATACGGACGTGATGACGAACTCGTGGGCACGTAGCTCAGTCCGGACAGAGCGTCGGACTTCTATCCTCATTGGGATTGCAATGGGGGAAGCCATCCGATGGTCGTGGGTTCGAATCCCATCGTGCCCGTGCGAAAACTATCGGTTTTGGACTTCTATTCGAAAGTCCGTATGGCGACTCCTACCGACCAAATTCGACGCATTCGCGATTCGATAGCCATCCTGAGAATCCGGATCCCGTTCGACAGTTGAACACCCCCCTCCGCCGGCTTGCGTTTTTCATTCTCGTACAGCACTGGGGGTGGTCAGCGTGACGACCGTCCCCTGGTCGCCCGTCGATCACTCGACATGCGAACACTGCGGAGCCCACGTTACCGATCAATTTCGTCGCGTCTTCGGTGACGACCAAGACCAGGCCCATCGGTGCAGCGAGTGTGATACTTACGCGCGGTTGAGCCGCGGGTCTGCAGCTGGCGTCGACGTTCCGGTCCCCGATCCGGAAACGTCGCCCGGCCGTCACGGAGGTGAGGCCGATGCGTAAGCCGGCGTTCGTTCCTGCGAGCCGGCTGTACGATATCGAGAGTCAGACGCCCATAGCCCATCCAGCCCACCAAGCGGCTGACGAAGAAGTTCGACAGGCTATCGAAAGCCGAGGTGAGTCGGCGTGAGCCGCCTGGTCGAATCCGACGAGTGCGAACGGTGCGGTGATCGGATTACCGGGCTTCGTCGTCTCTGCACGGACTGTACGCGCGATGTACGCGACGCGCGGGAGGGACCGCTATGAGTTCTCGAGTGTCGGCGCTGGAGAGTTCGAAGGCCAGCGGTGATGCGCTCGAGGCAGAACTGGTTCAGACGATCGACGCCCTGGAGTTCGTCGGTGATCGGACGGCCACCTGGCACGACGCCAGAACCACGAGCCTTCTCGAACCGGACGAGTCGCTGCCGTTCTACGGTATCGTTCTGGTCGAATCCGAGACGCCGGTCGAAATCAAAGGCTGCCAAATAGAGACGAGTAACGGCGACCGATCGACGCGCGGGCGGTTCTACGTCAAGCGAGCCGCCCACGAGCAACTACTCGAAGCCGCCGGGATGTACCTGCTCGTCGTCTACATTCCGCGGCCGGGACTCCCCCAGGTCGCCCGCGCGATCGTTCCGGCGACGCTCGTCGATGAACTCCTGGCCGGGCGGTGGTACGAGGTCGGCGGGTCGCGCTCGGAATCCGAGGTCGCGAAACTCACCTGGTCGCACGTCATCGAACCCGCGGGAGTCGATCCGTCGACGACGGTCGGTGATCGACGATGAGTTCCGGCCTCGAGCGAGGAGATCGTGACCTCGGCGCCGAACTCGAGAGCCCAGCGACCGGCCAGGTCGGGATTCCCGTCGACGCGATCTGCACCGGCTGTGGCCGGATTCACGTCAAGCGGTCGCCCCTCGAATCCGTTCGCGAGGCTTCCACCGATACCGAGCCAACTGAACTCGAAGTGCGGGACCTCACGTCGTTCAAACACGTCTGTCACCGCTGTCAGACCGCGACATGGTGGAATTCTGTGGCCATACTCTCGGGTCTGCTCGAGAGTGAGGGAGGTGAGTAGCGGTGTCACAAGTCGAGACGACGCCGCACGAGTGCGAAGGCCGGTGGAAGTGGCCCGACTGGGGCCGCGGGCCCTACGATGCGCTCTCGTCGGTGATGCTCGGTCCGCCGTTTGAAGGTCACCTTGAGTTGGACGCGGAGATCGACGGCGAACCCTGGCATCTCGTAGTGAAGTACAGCAAGTCGGGATTCGCGCCGCGACTCTCCGATGGGATCAATGCTGAACGGCTCTACGAGTGGGACATCATCGGTCGTGGACGCGGCGAGAGCAAGGCGACGTTCAATATCTCGCCCCGGTTCCCAAATATGCGCCACTGGGAAACCGGCGACCCGGTGAACCTGCCCTGGGAAAATCAGGTCGGCGAAGTCGACGGCGTCGACGTCGAGTACCACACGAGTAACATCGAACCCGAGCGTGGGCTCGAATTGCTACCGGAGTTCTTCGCGGCGATCTTCGACGAAGCCAACGAGCGGATTCACTCAGAGTATTTCCGAACGGACCCCCACGAAGCCAGCCGAATGTGGGCGTACGAGCGATACGTGCGTATCCGTCGCGAATGGGCCGAGAAACTGTCTTCGGCCGGTGTCCTGCAGAAGATCGCGCTGCACCTCTCCGACCTGGAAGGAATCAAAGCCGAACTGCACATCGATAACGAGGAAGTGATCAACCACCAGAACCGCCTCATCTTGAATCCGGCGTCAGCGAAAGAACTCTTCCCCAGTCACACCTACGGCCGGAAGTTCGAGATCTACCAGCTGGCCGATCCGGATGCGGTCTCGAAAGACCACCCGTCGTACCATCCGAAGGTCGAAGTCCTGGTCAACAAGAAGATGAACGACGGTGAGGCGTGGGCGTGGGCCGATCGAGGCGAGGTCACCGAGCAGATCGAGGAGACGCTACTGAACGCGCTGCACTGGGAAGACATCCCGCTCGGACCGGACGGCAATGGCGTCTACATCGCCGACGATCACTTCGACGCTGTCGCGCGCGACGAACCAGTTGAACTCTACGACGATCCCACGCCGCGGCTCGAGGCGAAGAGCGAACACCTGCTCATGACGACGCTGCGGGATATGGGTGAGACGCCGCGAGAGGTGACCGAGGAGGTCGCCACCGATGGCGGGTCGACCGTCGACGAACTCGCCGAACAACTCGGCAAGCACCCCGCGACGATCTACCGAGCGATCCAGGACCTCGGCGAGATCTTCGAACTCGACCAAGGCGATGTATCGTTCCGGGTGCGGAAGTATCGCGAGGAGTTGCGCGCGCTCGTCGAGTCGGCCGAGTACGCGATCGAGAGTTTCGCCGATCGGATTCAGCACGTGATGGGCCTGGCCGATCACGTCGCCGAGTCCTCACCGTTCCAGCAGTGGCTTGCCGAGAACGGCGCCGAGATAGAGTACGATGCAAACGGGAATCCGAAGAAGCTCCGTATTGATGCGGTTCTCTCGCTGCTGAAACGCGATAGCTTCGAGAACGCCCGCCAGGTCGCACAGGAGACGATAGACGCCTGGCGGCACTCAGGGAACGACGTAGTGCAGTTCAGTAAGGTGTCGATGGTCTGGCGGACACCTGGCGGCGGGAAAGACAGCCACCGCGTAGGTTCGATCGCCGACTGGTAGAACAGCCCTCGTGAGTGGCAACACTCTCTCGACACTTCTTTTCAGCAACTCAGTTTGTATTCTATCGGTGACTGTCCAGTTCTGGTTGTAGTCCTTGACTTGGGGCCGAAGTCGGCAGCCCGATCGCGCCGCACCGCATGCGGGTCGATTTCGCGCTGCGCGCGAAACGCCCCTTGCCGGGTGTCCCCAAGGGGACAGAGCCAAAAAATTACACCGCTACCGCCCCGTTTCACACAGAAACTCTCCAGTTGATGCACAGGAAACAGGGGTCTCTGATGAACTACTATACGAAATTATTTGCAATGTTACCGAACATGGATAGGGGCTCACTCAGAGAACCACTAACTCCCATCTCGAAAATCACTTTGAGTAAACGATAAGCAGTCTTTTACAAGGATATTCGACTATTGCCTCAAAATTGTCTGTCTATTCAATACAGGCGTCAAAACGGGTGTCATTTTTCAAATGAATTGGTCCAGCGACCGCTGCTCCACATCTTCTTTTTTCCACCTTATTATACTAATAATGACAAATGCTCGTGGTTGGTTCTTCAGATTCCCAATGAAGAAGTACTTCTTATAATCGTCATCAAGTAATCGTAGATTGTTGATGACTTGTTCGGGATTGTCTGGCTCTTTATCCCAAAACCGGTAGATTCCCCATTCGATGGTATGTTGATCGTGGTTTCCTTTGGCTTCACAATCCTCGCAGGTGTACTCGATGCGAAGCTTATGCGGGTACGAGTTCTTCGAACGAAGTTCCTCACCTGTTAAATCTGTGGCAATGGGCTCTGGGTCGTCGATTGGTTCAAGATAGGCGTCATGTATCTCTGCAGGTTCGACTAGCCCCATACTCTTTTTTTCGTCGTTGAGCCGATTCGCACAGGTCTTTGGAATCTGCTTCGTCAGTTCGATCCGGTCGTCACGATCAAGCCGACCAACCTGCTCAACTTTTTTATACAAATCATCCCAATCACGTTTTGAACCCTGGATTTTCCAACTTTCGTCTCTCCAGTCGTGTGATGGATCTTGCTCGACTGGGACTTCGATGACGTTCCAGCGCTTCGCGTGACTCGTATATCGATGTGTTGGGTAAATCCGGACGAACCCCTTTTTATCAGACCATCCACCGAGGCAAACTGTGTGCCGCCCGTCACTGATCAACTCTGGCCCTGCCCGCCCCAAGACTACTAAATCATTGATGGTATCAGTGGTGATGTCATCAGAATTTGATTGAGACCTCATTGATTTGATTACTCATTAGGTGTGTCATATAAAAATGCTTGGTATAATTATAGTATCGGATTCGGATTACACTTCCACTTTCACTCCGCATGCAAGCGGCATGTAAGGATTTAAAACATCTGACTGAATTAATTCTCCTATGAAGATCAGCGTCGGTAGTATTAAACTTCCAAATTTCCAGATTCGCGAGGAACTTGATGAGGAGCACGTTAAAGAGATACGAGAAAGTTTTAAAGAAGACGGTCAGTGGAACCCAATTATTGTCCGTCCACTTAACGGTACAAGTGACGCAGAATATGAAGTAATTTCGGGTGCACACCGACTGAGTGCTGCCAGAGATCTTGATTGGGTGGAGATCGACGCGATTGTGAAGGATCTGGCAGATCAAGAGGCTCGCGGTCTCGCGATCAAAACCAACCGTATGCAGAAGGAGATGAAGGACGAGGAGGTTGGTGAACTTTGTAAGGAACTCTACAACGACTACGGACTTGACGAAGAAGAGATTGGGGAAATCACGGGTATGTCGCCTCGTACAGTGCAGGACAAGATCACGCTCGTAATGGATCTTGCAGATCCGGTCTATGAGCTTGTGAAATCTGGTGATCTCGCAGCTCGAAAGGGACTAGTTGTTGCGACCCTTCCGAAGGAAGATCAGATGCGGTTCGTTGAAATGATGCAGGAGGAAGGGTGGAGTCGTGACGAAGCTCGCGCTCAACTCGACCGCTTCCAGAACGATACAGTAGTCACTGTTGGTTACAGTGGAAAGGACTTCGATGAACTCGTAGACGAGCTGAAGGCAAAAGACGTCGAGGTACTCGTAGACGTTCGAGCCTCTGGCGAGTCAATGTATAAACCTAATTTCAACACCGATGTCTTGGAGAACCAGTTCGAAAACATCGATGAGATCAATTACGTCCATCGACCTGACTTCGGCGTCCCACAGCTGATGGTTGAGCCGTACAAAGAACAAGCAATCGGTCACAAGTGTTTCAGTGACTGGTACAACTGGCATATCCACAGCGAGGAAGACAAGCTAGAGGAGTTCGCGGATTTCTTGAAAAATGCCGGGAAACCCGCGCTTATGTGCATCGAGGAGTTCCCTGAACCGGAGGGCGATCAGCACCATTACTGTCATCGTCACCACTTGGCGAATGAACTCATCGACGAAGACTACTTCCGCCACCGCCAAGACATCTAAGAGCGCTTCTTAGGTTATTATTCTCAGATAGCCATTGCCAGCTGAGATATACTGCGCCAGATATTGAATATTGAAGTAGGAGGGAATCAGATTCAGATATAGCGAATGTATCTTATGGATTTGAAGGATAGGGACACTGTTACGCCTAATCTTAGTCGACTCACTTCTGACATTTCTATGGTGTGCGAACACCTATACGAAGAAATGGATAAATCAGAGAGTCTGTGGATTTTCGCACCCTCAGAAGATCTCAAAAACGAATACTGGCCAGTCGCGATGGCAGTTGCCGATGAGATACGAGAGCGATCGCCCTATGCTCTGAAGAATGTGATTAGTCGTTATACGGATCCATCTGCTGTTCGTAACTTCACGAATACCCACGAAGAGATCCTGTTTCTAGTCAAGGATAAGAAGGAATACTACTTCGATAAAGATTCAATCCGAGTTGCTCACGCATACGAAGGCAATGAGTGGGGTGAACGGTCCGAGGGACAGAGTGCGTACCACGATAATCAGGTACGACGGTATAATCCGGATGGGAAAGACCCGGGGAACTTGTGGTTAGCTGAGGATCGAACAGAAACTGCTGATGCGACGATTGATCGAACCGAGTCCTTGCCGCGAGGTCAAGCGGTGATTCGGTGTGTTCGTGCTGGATCACGAGAAGACGAGATTATTAACGTGGCTGGATTCAACGATTCGATTATCGATCTCATTGAAGAGGAAGATCGTGAGTGTAGACACCTATCGTTAGATGAGCTCATTGAGAAATACCGATGATATCGCTATCTAATTTCGCTGATTTGGAGGTTCATTGGGAGAGCAGTGAGGATCTCTCGGACTTAGAAACAGCGAGTGTTCAATCCGTTATCACCTCACCTCCGTATTGGAATTTGAAGGACTACGGTCATGATGAACAAATCGGCACAACTGATGAATCCTACGAACGGTACTTAAATCGTCTACAGCAGGTTTTCAACGAATGTTATCAGTGCCTTCGTGATGACGGCACGATGTGGATTGTCGTCGATTCCCTCATCGAACGGGGAAATATGAAACTGTTGCCGTATCACGTTGCGGAACGAGCGCGTGATTGTGGGTTCCTGCTCCAGAACATGATTGTCTGGTACAAGCCGACAGCGATTGCAGGAATGAATGATAGAACAGTTGTGAACAAGAAGGAGTATATCGTGTTTTTATCGAAGTCTGAGAGTTACTCGTTGCATCCAGAAATGAACGAAGACGTAGGTGATGAAGATCCAGCTAAGACGACGACAGATGAGTTAGGTACGATCTGGCGGCACCCAGTGAAGCGTGGAAGCCTCGGGCAGAATGTATCGCATAAAGCGCCGTTCCCAGTTCCATTAGCGAAACGATTAGTGCAGGTGTCTACTGAGCCAAGAAATATTGTGCTCGACCCGTTCCTAGGAAGCGGGACAACGGCATATGCAGCGTTATCTGAAGATCGTCGATGTCTTGGATACGAAATCAATCAGGAGTTCGAGTCTGTAGTTTCGTCTCGACTCGCTGATTTGCAACAATCGGCTCTCCACACGAATTTTCAGGGCTGATAGTACATCTAGATTTGCTAGATCTCTATTTCTACTTTTCAATCCATCCCCTCGGGGTTATACGGCGACAAAATCGGTTTCCCGAATATGCACACGAGTTCAAGCAGGCCGTGTGCATATCTCGTGTCGATCGACCTCGCGAAACCGGATTCGTCTCTGGTGGGCCGACAGGTTCGGCCGGTTTTGGGCCGATATGGGCCGTTCAGTGAGCCGAAAAAACTAGGATTTCGGGGGTCGTGTGTACGAGCATGCGAATCCGAACCGATGGCGATTATGCGTATCGACAAGACGCTATCGAACGCGCAGCAGACTTCTACGACTATAACAAGACGAAAGCGGTCGTGAGTGCCTGCGACGACGTGCCCCATTTCGTCCAGGCGGCTCGCCAGGTACTCGCCCGTGATGATCTTACCCTCGAGCAGCGCCGGGAGATCGCCGAGACGCTATCGACGAGAGCAGTGAGTTTCGAGGTCGACACCGAGATCGTCGTCGACACCGAATAGACACCGATCGAGGGTGTCATAGAAGGTTCGCATACTCATCCTACGCCTTCCAGACAAATGGTAAGGACAGAGGATGTAAAGAACGGTATGAGACATACTAAAAGAGAAAAAGACTCTTGTTCAATGGTATTTCAATTTTGGTATGGTCTCCCGCAAAGCACGCCTCCGATATATCCCGTATGGATTGGTCGTTCTCGGTCTCATAAGCGTGTGGTACGGTTACTTTGAGAGGTTCCCATTTCTTGTAATCGGAATCGCCGCTATTCTTGGAGCAGTATCTACCCTCGTTCGTGGGTATACCGCGACTAATCTTGCGATGATGTTTGGAGTACTGGCACTGTGCGGTTTGCTTGTGGGTATCTACACACTCGCCGTTAATGGAGCGTCAGTATGGACTGTCGCATATCTTGCAGTTGGAATTGCGGCAGGCATACGGGCCAGACAATACTGGCAGGCCCATCCGTGGAAACCAGAAGATAGCAACTGGTAGGTCTGTTCGGTTCGTAGGTGTAGGGGACCATCTATTCTATACAGAATGAGAGAAATGAAGGCCATGCGACTCGTTCTATGATCCCCTCTACTGATAGCTGTGAATCTGTGCTATTAGTTAGAAAACTGAGTCAATCGAGATTTTTGCCTGCTGAGTGCCGCGGTGATCGCCACCACCGTGCCAGCGGAGTAGCGGGAGGTCACAGGCGCGGACCATCTTATCCTGAAGGACCGTCAGTCCCGATCGCCCATGTGGACGATAGACGACGAAACAGTACCACCCGTCATGTCGCCGTAGCTTCTCGTGGTATTCACGATAGATTTTCCAGTTTCCGGGCTGGCCGTTCGAATGCTCGTGCATCGTCGATTTGATTTCGACGGGCGTGCCGTTGCCGAACCTGGCGTCGTGCCAACTGGCACGCTCGAGTTCAAACCGACGTTTCTCGGCCACCCGCTTCTCGACGATCGTGCCGAAGTGGTTGGCTCGCTTCGAGCGGTTCACGCGGACCACGCGCATCGCGCGCCACTATATATACTCCTGCGCCGGCCGAGACTCGAACTCGACGAGCGACGCGATGGGCCGCGGGGACGCGGTCCTGTCGGACCGCGCCGCCCATGACTACAGGGGGGTCGGTTGCGCTTTACAGGTTGATACCCCGACGCCGTCATGCGATCACCTGCTCGACTGTGTTAACCCAGTCTGCTCGCTTGCCGCCTTCATCGATGTCTTTCCACCAATTTGAGACGGTAGCGTGGCTGTAGGGGACGAACTCGGCGGTTTCGCGCGCGGACATTCCCTGGCGTCGACACTCCTCCATCGTCCAGGCGGCGACGCGTTTCACGTCTTCTTCAGCGATTGCATCACCATCTTTCTCGTCACCCTTCGGTGCGTTCCAGGACCAATCGGCTTCGTCCTGGGTGTGAAAGTTCCAGTCGGTCGGCGGGATGCCCTCGAGCGGCCGCGGATCGACATCGACGAGTTTCCCGCCCGAGACGCGATCGGCGACGACCGCGGTCTTCTGCGAGGTCTTTTTGATTATCGTGCCGACGCGCCACAGCAGCGGGTGGATCGACGATTCGTCGTGGCCGATATAGATGAGCGCGCCGCCGTATTTGCGGATCTTGAACACCAGTGGTCCCATTTTCTGGCGGACTTTGTGCCCGTCTGCACCCGTTCCCGAAGCGTTCGTCGAGAACTCGTCGCCGATGAATAGCTTCGGTTGCTGCGAGTTCGTAACTGGATCACCGTCTTGCTGAACCCACTCCTCGAGCAGCGGGTAGTGTGGAATCCAGCCATCTTCCACGCTGCCGTCGTCTCGCACCCAACTGTCGAGGCGATCCAGCGTTCGGATGTTACTGCCGACGAGTAGATTACCGTCGACCCAGCGCTCACGGAGCTGGCCCAACAGCCCAGCGAAGTCGGTCTTGCCCGCGCCCATTTCGCCGAGCAGCACGATCACGGGTGCGGGGCCGGCGACGATCTCCTGCAGCCGAGTGACGGCTTTGATTCCTGCGAGGTCGGCCTGTTGGCTCGGGTCGCCGATATAGTGCTTGAGCGTCACCGTGTCGCCGTTTTCGAGCGCCTGGCGCGCAGTATGGCCACCTTCGGCCTGGAGGATCTGCTTGTTCTTGCCGACGCTGAGGTAGTCCTTCGCGGCCTTAGTTTGCCACCGGTCGGGATCGTGGTGCAGTGCCCGCACGGTGAGTTGGCGGTCGATCTGCTCGTCTCGAACGAATCCCGAGTGTGGAAGCACCTCGTCGGGATCAGGCTCAAGGTTGTTCCGCTGGTACTCGCGAAAGCCACCGACCGTGTAGTTGTCCTGCTCGTCACTCATCGGTGCCCCCATCGGTTGCTGCCGCGCCTGGTTGCTCGGTCGGGACTGGGGTTCGTGGGCCGTGTTCGTCGGTGTACTCGGTGACGTACTCGGTCATGTCCTGAATCTCGTCTATATCGCGCTGTTCGGCGTCGTCTTTAGCCGATTCGAAATGGTCCTTGACTGTGGTTCTCGGGTTCATCAGCCCGCGTTCGTCGGCTTCCGCTTCCTCGTTGATCACGTCGCGCTGGATCTCGAGCCCCATCTTCGAAATGCGGCCGCGGAGTCGATTGTACTCGAGAAAGGCGTCGACGAGGTCGCCGTGAATGTCCTCGAGCATGGCTTTCGTCGTGACAAGTTTCGAATCCGCGAGTTGGCTGAAGTAACACCCGCGCACGACGAGTTGATCCGTGTCTTCGTGATAGGTGAACTCGCGCACCTCGTAGGCGTCGCCATCGTTACAGACGTAGGGAGACGGGCCTTCAACGGTCTTCTCAGACCACACCTCGGGTGCGACGTAGAGCTTCCGTCTGGTATCGTCAACACCATTGATGTGGTACACTTGCTCCATGTGCCGATTGCGGAGCTTCCTGGCTCCGGTGATGAACAGCCCGAGCAGCGGCGGCCCAAGCAGTAGCATTGCCGCGAAGATCCCTCTGGCAACAGGTGGGATTCCTGGAATCTCGGGCTGAATCCAGATGAGCGCCGCGCCGAGTGAAACTGCAAGGCCGGCGACGAGCAGCTGCCCTTCTGCGAGCAGGTAGGTCAACCGGTCTGACCAGCCGCCGAACGTTGAACTCGTGTCTCCGCTCATGCTTCAATCACTCCGTTTTCCTCCTGGCGGACGACGTATGCGGCCCCGAGTGCCGCGAGTCCGGTCGTCATGATAACGCCCGTGAACAGCCCGGATTCACCGCCGAACGTCCTGAACGGATTCTGTTCGGCTGTGCCCGCGCTTACAAACGCGCCGGTCCCCTGCTGCAGTGACCGTCGCGTCGCGATCGCGACGCCCGCGCCCTGCCGATCGGTGACCGGCATCGTGATCGTATTCGATCCCTCGGCTAACTCCGTCTCTTGGTAGTTGAAGCTCCCCGTCCCCTCTTCGAAGTCGCCGGCTTCGGTCATCGATACTTCCGTTTCCGATTCCGCCTCGATTTCGATCGTGAACATTCCTGGCGCGTATTCCCAGTCGGTGATTCGAGTGCCGCTGTCGATCTCTTGCAGATAGTCGTCGGTCGCTTCGGCTGTCGTCTGGCTGTCCTCGAGCGACTCGTTGCCCTGGTCGCTCGCGTTGCCGGGGTCCTCCTGCGCCGCGATCGGGATGGTCGCCACGCCCATGCCCATCGCGAGCAGCACCGCTACCACGCTGACGAAAACGAAAATCCGTCTCATCTCACTCACCCACGCCTGGAATCAGGTCGGTCACGAACCCGACGACAGCGAGCACGACGACGCCAATAATCGCGAGTCCGACGACGCCACCGCTCCCGTCACCAAATCCGAAGTTCGGGAGTCCCAGACCGCCGTCACCGTCGCCACCGCTTCCCTGCTCGGATTCTAACTGGTCGATCTTCTCTTCGAGCGCAGCCATTTCCTCCGCGTACTCACTCGAGTCGAACGAGTCATATTCTGGGCTCGAATAATCAGGTTCCTCGGTCGTTACGTTCCCTTCTTGGCCCTCAACGCCGTAATGCTCAAGAATCGACTGCACGTCGCGCGTGTACATGATGTCCTCCTGACTATCGAACTGATCCATGTCCGCAACCACCGTGTCGATCGAGTCGGGCGTCCCACTAAGTGCCTCAATGTCTGCGATCGTTTGGTCGGAAACGTGAGTAAGGGAGTCCCCGTTGGCATCCCACATGTCACCGATTTCAACGACGCCGTTCCACAGGTCGATTTGACCCTCGCCGTCGCGATCGTCAGTGCCTTCGTCGAACATGATCGACCTCGCGATCATCCCGTCGACAGGATCAGTCACAGAGAACGCGATACCGAACGTTGTAGCCGAATCCGGGTTGTAGCTGTAAACCTGTGTCCCGTCCGCCACGTCGAAGACGGTAGTTCCGGCATCGTTGCCTTCGAACACATAGCTGCCATCAGGGGAGATATCAAGGACGTTGACTCCGCTCCCAGCCCCGGACTGCCACTGTTGAGTTCCGTCCGACAGCGTGTAAGCGAACAGGTCACCGTTCGCGAGCGCAACGATACCGTATTCGTTCGTCACAGCCGCCAGCGCAGTGTTGCTGGTGTAACTGTTTTTGATCCACTTTTGGTCGCTGGTCGTCGGCCCGCCGGAATCCGGTAGTGCGAGCGCATGTGCCTCGGCAGTGCCGGTGCAAACCATTGTGTTGCCATCCGGGGAGATCGCAGCGCTAGTTGCGTTGTTCGGCAAGCCTCCGTATGTCCAGCGTTCGGTGCCGTCATTGGCGTACAGCGCGACGACCGATGCGTCGGGGACGAGAAGTGTGTCGCCATCAGGCGAGAGCGAGAGGCTGTCGCTTGCCGAGTTTGACGACCACATCTGATCACCACTCGATACGTCGAACGCGATCGTCGATGCACCGGAGGCCGAGACAATCACCGCGTCAGACGTTGCTACGAGAGCCTTCGGGATGGTACTGCTGAACGGGGTGACGGTCCACTTCTCGGTACCGTCCGTCGGGTCAATCGCCCGGATAGCGCCGTCCGATGTCCCATTAACGGTAAAGAGTAGGTCCTGTCCGGGGACAGTCGCCACGCCCATGACCGTCGACGGCTGGCTTTGCGACCAGCAGGTTTCCCCGGTGAGAGCGTCGAACGCATGGAGTGTGTTGGATCCACACCCCGAGTAGGCTATCGTTCCGACCGCATACTGGCCACCGGATTCGAGGCCCGAGTCGGGGACATCACTAGCGAACAGAACACCGTCATAGCGTTTGTTCTCGACTTTCGCAGCCGGGTATACGTGCCGGGCGTCGAGGTTGGGATCGGAGTCGACCCACGAATCAGTCGATCCAGTCCAGTTGACTGCCATTCCGCGCACCTGCGACATGTCGGCGCGTGCGAAGCCAAACTGTTGCATCCACGCTATCTGGAAACGGTCGTTCGCCGGGTCATCGGTTCCCGACAAGAACCGCGCCATCCCTTCGGGAGATCGGACCTGTTGGGGCGTGATGTTCCCCGCATCTAACTCTCCATAAATGTCTTCGATAAACGACTGGTCGTATCGAGATACAACATCGTCCGAGAGCGTCGAAATCCGATCATGGAGATCGAGCCACGCGAGTCCGTCAAACGCTCGCTGCGCGCCAAGAGACGGGTCCTCGCTCGCGTCACCAACGTTCTGAACTCCGAACCTGAGATCGGTCACGTACTGCGTGCCGTCATCAGATGTGAACGTCACTTGACCTTGGCCATGCAGCGGATGGCTTTCCGGATCGTAGCTGTCGAGAACGTCCTGCGTAATGGGCTGCGAATGCAGCATGTCACCAGTGTCGAAGTCCCGAAACTCGATGACAGGAGACTCAGGAACACCGTCCGCTCCATCGATATGATCGATATCATCGAACGCATTTTCGTCAACAACCGTGCCGTCGTGCAACTCCCAGTTAACAGTCTGGGTGTCACCAGCATCCGTAAACCGCATTTGGCAGCTGTCAGACTGAACTCCGTCGATATACGCGGTTCCAGTCACCGGATATGGATCACTTGTTTCCATCCCGTTCTTATGGATATACATCAACTGCAAGAGCGCCTTATTGCCAACGTGCAGGTTATTGAACTCAGGAAGCTCGTAGTACTGCCGAATCCGCTGTAAAGCGTAGTCATAGGCAGTCGTTGAGTTCTCTCCATCTTCCCACGCGGTTGCCATCCCGTGACGCGCCTCAAGCGAAGCGATCGGACGGGTATCTTGCATATAGTTTCCAAAATTAACGAGATGTGAATCCATCCACTCAATCTCGTTATGGACATGCTGATGGAGAATATGCCGATCTGCAGAAATCGAAGTGCTAACCGAATTCTGTAGCTCATTGACGGCAATCGCACCAACGAACACAGCAAGGCTGGCTGGATTGCTCGATATCGCGACGGTCGTTGCCGCCTTTGTGACCGCCTCTTTCAGTCCGTTAACAACGCCCCCATCCGCGGCCACGGTGCCGCTCGAGGCCGCCGTCCCGATCGACGCCGCGCCGACCGCGGCCGCGGCCTGGAGTGCTTGCCGACGAGTGAGCGAGCAGCCGGGGACAACCTCGTGATCCGTGGGCTGTGGGCCGGCCGACATCAGGCACCCCCCGCGCGCAGACGAGCAACCAGCGCCACGCCGATCGCGACGATCGCCGCGACCGCACCGAAGCCAGGCGAGCCGTCGAGCCCGCCACCGAACCAGCCGCCGCCGATCGACTCGTCATCGGCCGCGACGTAGGCGCTGTCAACGTTGTTCTCGTTGCTCACCGTCAGGATCGCCCGATACTCGCTCTCTTGGCTCAAATCAACCGAGGTGTCGGACAGGTTGAACTCGCTCGTCACGTTGTCTCCGGGGCTGGCAGTCCACGAGTCTTCCAAAACGGGAGTCGCGCTGGTTCCACTCTGGTTGTACGCAGACTCCTCGTAAATCGTCAATTCGGCCGTTTCAGAACTCGTGTTCTCAAATGTATCTGAGAAAACGATATCGGCTTCGACGTATTCGGTTTCGTTGCTCGTTTCGACAGTGCGGTTCTCGACCTCATCGAGATCGCTGTTCTGGGCTGCAGCGGCCCCAGAGAAGCCAGCGACCGTAATAGTGACGAGTGCCAGTACTGCGACGACTGCGACCGTATGTGCTTTTGAAAATTGCATTGTAAGCCTCCGAATCGGTTACTTGTAGGCGATCAGGTAGAACGCGGCTCCGTTCAGGAAGACGGTGAACCAGCCGACGTACCACATCGACTCGAGCGTGATTGCGACGGCTGGAACGAGTGCCCCGAGCACGTTCAGAATCACCGCCAGAAGCATCACGACCGTCTCAACCTCCGTGTAGTCCTCAGGCGTGTTCTCGTTGGTTAGCCACCCGACGACCAGCACGGTCATCGAAATGACGAACGCATAGGTGACCTCCGTCCCGTGGGCTGCATAGAGCGCGTCTGCCAGCGAGAGATTCAGCGGCTCGCTGAACTCGAGCGTGCCGACCGCCCCGATCGAGAACGATGCCAAGACGAAGATTGGTGCAAGCACGCTATCTGTTAGGTCGATACCGTCTTCCCGACGAACCGAGTCGGGAACGTACTTCTGCGGTAGGCTTAGTGCCATACCTCAGCGCGTCGAACCCCCCTGCACGAAAACCTCAGCAAAACCGTGGCACGGCCTTGGTGACACCTTGGTATCGCCGATAGTCACCAACCTTTATACGAAGGCGGGTTGCCCGCCGGATATGGCGCTGAACAAACTCCGACAGTTAGATCAGAACTCGCTCGGTGTGACGCTTCCAAAGGACGATCTTCGAATTGAGGGACTGCTCGATGAGAACGGTAACCTACGAGACGAGCATCACATCCACATTCGCCACGTCGACGACGGAGAATGGCGTCTTGAACTTGTTAGAAGAGCAATGAATGGGCGTTCGCTCTGATCCGCTTAAGGTGCTAAAAAAACAATGTTAATTGATAGGTTTAGCTAGTGAGAGTGAATTCGCCAACAATAGCGTTACTAGCGGCAGCATCCTCAATATTAGATGCACCACTCACATCACTCTCATCACCTTGGAAAGCTTGCACAGTATAATCTGCGTCAGTTGCGAGTGTAGACCCATCATACGTTGCCGAACCACCAGTTGCCACAAATGTGTCTTGGACTGCTCCAGAGGAGTCAACAACGGCGACACCATCTGAGTTATCCATATTAGTTAATTGTACTTCGACTGTTGGCGTGCCATCGCCTTCAATATCTACGCTTGCACGAGGCTCATCATCAAGTCCACTACCCATATCCAGCACAAATGCTGCGATCACAGCTGCGAGAATAACGGTGATCGCGACCATCAGGATGACCCCGATAACGGGCGATACTGCGCGTTCTTCTTCGTTGCCAATCAGCTTGGCGCGATATTTTGTAAGGTCCATTGTTTGCTTTGTTTACGCACCCACCAACGGTGAGAAGACTTATTCCGGATACCCTGGTAGGAACCCGGTGACGTTCGAGGGGGTTGGAGATCGTAGCCTCGATCGTCGTCTTCTCGTCGTCTTCTGGTGCTGATAGCAACCAGTGGAGTACCGGTATATATAACTAATCGATAGTGTACGCTTTTGGATCACATCAGGAACTTCATGGGTTTCAGATCTGATAATCAATGTCCCGCAGAAACCCTACAGCACCACCTTGAACCGACGCCTTCTTGCGTTTTGGTAATCTGACGAGAGAACGGCAATACCAAAGCCAGTTCAGTCCTACGAGTTGTACATGACTGAGACTGTGTTCGTGACCGCCCGTGATCTCGCGCGCACCTACGACGGCGGGGCCTACGAGAACGCGTGGGAAGCGGTCGAGCAGTACCGCGAGGCAACCCGCTATGCGAACACACACGACGCCGGTTCAGGCGCTACCGCGTCGGCATTGAATCTTCCGCGTGGTCGGCTTCGCACCTGGATCGACGACAGTGGGGCACCGGATGTCGTCCGCGGGATCGACACCGCACGCGAGTATGGGTGGCTCAAGTGCACGCCCAACGACGATGTGTTCGCCGGGCTGAACGCACTGGTTGCGAATATCTTCTCGGGCGGCGCGATTGCCGAACAGTACTATCGACCCTCGTTCGCGCTGAACCACTACGGTGCGGACTCGCACGTGATCGACGCACTCGAGTTGGTCGGCGTCGACTACGAGATCATCGACGATCGGGACGGCCGCGCTGACGAGGCTCGTCCAACAGCGGACGAGACTGTCCTTGGGCGCGTACTCGCCGTACTCGGTGCTCCCGTCGGACCGAAAACCAACCAGCACCTCTCGTTACCAAGTTATCTCGTGGTCGGCTCTGAGGAGGTTCGCGAGACGTTCGTCTATGCCTATCTCGAGAACCGTGCCGTCCATCACGAGGGGAAGGACACCTTGACGATCATCGAAGAACGCAACGACTCGTACCTCTCGAGTCTGGCGGCGCTCATCAACGATATTGCAGGCGGTGGGGTCAAACGGAACGCCGAATCGATCACGATCTCGGCCGACGCAGCTCGGTCGCTCGGCACAGTTCGGTAGTACGATTGAACCGGCTTCTACAAGCGAGAGCGTAGCTGCACCAAGTGCCCGGATCTATTCTTCTAGCTCTTCGGCGTCGAGTTCTCCTGCGAGATATGCGCGCCCGCGATCAGTGATCTGATACAGCCCCTCGTCGATGCGATCGACGAGTTCAGCGTCGCGCAATTTTCCGAGCCGCGTGCTCAGGTAGTGCCGCGAGTAGTCGGTGTTGACCGCAAGAACTCGCGGCGAGAGGATAAGGCTGCTGTCTGAGAGGGTTTCGAGAATGCGGTCATCAGCCTGCGTCATCCACGAAACCCTCGGTCTTCGCATACAGATAGGTGTGATACGAGCATTTTATCAATACTGGTTACCGTGATTGATAGCAACATTCGGTTCACTGTAGATTAACGTACGGTCGGTTAATTATAAGTAGACACGATGTTTCGGTGCTGGTGACGGAAGCCAGACGGACCCGCCGCTGCCCGGTCGGGTCGCTGGAAGAACGCGGACCCGGTGTAAGGGCACCGGCCCGCCTGGCTCCCGTAGATCAGGTACGGAAGCATGCAATTGCTCGACGCAACGGTGGATAAAGCCCCCGATCGACGGTATCGACCAGACCGCGGCCCACAGCCCACGGCCGAGTCAAACGAGTTCGGAAACACTTCCGGAAACGGAATCGGAAATTATCGGAAATTATCGGAAACGTTCGAGAGCGTCCAGAATAGCCGAAATTCAGGAATACTGATTTATCGGAAAGAATTGGAAACGACCCTGCAACGACTAAGAATCATCAGTCCCTTCGCTCTAATCTACCGACGGACAGCGACCGCGCGCGCCCCCGAGAACCAATCAACGGCGCGCACGGTGAGTCCGCGGTCCCACAAGTGTGAGACCATGACGAACCAGACACGCAACCACGGTAAGCGTATCGCATCTTCTGACCATCGCTGTAGCTGCGCGCTCGAGGTGCATCGATGAGCGCTGGCGAACTCGAGCCAATCGCTCCACACGAGGCTGTTGAAATGTATCACGACGCGATGCTCGACGAGCACGCAGAGTCGACTCGCCGAAGCGAGAAACATCGACTGCGTGCGTTCGTGCAGTTCTGCGATGAACACGAAATAGAGAATTTGAACGATCTCTCCGGGCGGGATCTGTACAGATACCGAACATGGCGTCGCGAGGGCCAGGGAGACGATCGTGAGCCGATCAAGTTGGTCACTCTTAAGGGCCAACTTGCGTCGGTTCGCCGTTTCCTTCGATTCGCGGCGAACATCGATGCCGTAGAACCGGAGCTGTACGAGCAGGTCACGCTACCGACGATGAAGAACGGTGAGGACGTATCGGATTCGACCTTGGCCCCAGAACGGGCAATCGAGATTCTCGAATACCTCGAACGCGCACAACCCGGTTCGCGGGACCACATCATCGTAATGCTCCTCTGGCGAACGGGAGCGCGAAGCGGTGCAATTCGTGGGCTCGACCTTCGTGATCTCGACCTCGATGGTTCTCATCCGCGCGTCTCCGGCCCTGCAGTCCATTTCGTTCACCGTCCGGAAACCGATACGCCGCTGAAAAACCAGGACAAGGGAACTCGATGGAACCGAATCAGTGAGAAAACGGCTCGCTACCTCGAAGATTACATCGAGTATCACCGCCCCGAGGTCACCGACGACCACGGTCGAAAGCCGTTGATTACAACAAAGTATGGCCGTCCTGCAGGGAACACGTTGCGGAAGACTCTCTACCGGGTCACCAGGCCCTGCTGGCGTGATGAATCGTGCCCGCACGACCGCGACATCGACACGTGCGAGGCGACACACCTAGACCACGCGAGCAAGTGTCCGTCGGGACGGTCACCTCACGATCTCCGTAGTGGTCGCGTGACGTTCTATCGTCGGGAGGACGTTCCTCGGCGAATCGTTCAAGATCGACTCAATGCGAGCGAGGACATTCTCGACCGGCACTACGACCGTCGTTCCGACCGAGAACAGGCCGAACAGCGAACTGATTACCTTCCAGACCTATGAGATCCATGAACGCCAATAAGAGGGTCGCAAACCCCGAGATCACCCGATCCCATCGTGCCCGTGCGAAAACTATCGGTTTTGGACTTCTATTCGAAAGTCCGTGTGGCGACTCCTACCGACCAAATTCGACGCATTCGAGATTCGATAGCCATCCTGAGAATCCGGATCCCGTTCAGCAGTTGAATATGGCGGTTGACCGTGAGAGTCGGTGCATCGGCCCCGTTCAGTTCTGGCGCTGGTTGTACGATGCCAAAAATCAGCGCCGACCGGCTGGTCCATCAACCGATCAACACAGAGTTCACCAACCGATCGAAACCATGGAAACACGCGGAGGAGAGGGGAAGCGACTACCGGCTAGCCTCGAACCGCTGGAGTACGACAACCGACCGGTAGAGAAGATACGTCACGGCCAAGCCGATTCCCATCCAGAACCACGCGACGACGATTCCGCTGTCCGCTTCCTGCCCGCTGCCGAAAATGCCAATCGCCGTAAAGACGACGAGGATACTGATCACTACCTGTCGAATGTGAGAACTCTGATCGGTGGCCATACGTCCAGCATTCCGTTCGGTTGTCATCACTATTCCGATAACTACAATGTCAACGACGGGAGCAAACATCGACGGTCACGCCGTTGACGACGAGTCCCGGTGAAAACCGATACGGACGATGCCGTCGGCGAGTTCGTCCGTCGACTGTATCCGGTCGGTTCGATACGTCGTCTCCTGGTCGAGATCGGCCTCGAACGGCGGAAAGAAGAGAACTCGTTCCTGCGTGTTTTCGTATCGAATGAGGCGCGTGTCGTAATCGCTCCAATAGAGGTCCCCCAGAAACGTCTCGCCTTCCTGAACCGAAACGGCGGGTTTGTATTCGAGAGAGGAAGAGACCACGCGAAAGCGAGCAGCAGGGTAGAAGTCGTTTCCGTAGAGTCGAGCCTGGAAGTCGGGTTGGGGTTCGGATTCAGCCTCGGATTCCGACTCCGATTCCGATCCAGACCTGGATCCGGATTGCGCCGAGACGCGCGTAGTCCCGATCGATTCGGAAACGAGCGCACCGAGGAGAAGTGACCCGCTTCGTACGACTGATCGTCGTGAGATGGAGTGATGGCCTGAGTTTGACATAGTTGTCTCGCCGGTTTCCCGGTACCGCGTCGGTCTCGATCGCGCGAGTTCACAAATTATTCGCCGATCGAGAGGGCCTCAACGCTGGTACGCGTCGGAACTGTATAAACGGCGACGATGAGAGTACAGGGCAGCGTAGTGTCCGGCGGGGCGGTTCGTGCGCCGGTCGAACCCCTGCTGTCGGGTTCAGGAGATCGCTGTTCGTTCGGTCTCGGGGCGAAACCGTTCGGACTATCGGTCTAGTAACATGGATGTCACGTGGTTGGTCCCGCGTCTCTGCAGGCTTCATACGTCGCGGTAACATAGTGTAACCACATGAGCGACGAGACGACACCATCGAGTTCAGTGCCGGTAACGCCGGAGCGCCCCGACAGCCCGGTCCACATGCAGGGGACCGACCACATCACGATCTGGGGAAGCAACGCCGAGGACACGATCGAGTTCTATCGCGACCTGCTTGGAATGCCGCTGGTGCTTCGCCAGCCGAATCTCGACGATCCCTCGCAGACGCACCTGTTCTTCGATACGGGTGACGGGCAGATTCTGACGTTCTTCGTCAGCGACGACCGGCCGTCGAACCGGCGCGGGCAGCGCGGCGGCGTCGGAGCCGTCCACCACCTCTGTTTCAGCGTCGACCCCGACGAGTACGAGGAGACGATGGCCGCGCTCGAGGACGCGGGTCACCAGTACAACGTCTTCGACCGGGGCATCTTCCACTCGATCTACACGACGGACAACAACGGGCTCGTCATCGAACTCTCGGCGGACAAGTACGAGATTCCGAACGACCGCCGCGGCGAGGTGCTGGCGAAAGCCCAGGAACTGCGCGAGTCCGACGGTGCCGAGTACGCCAAGGACGAGCACCTCCGCGGGGCTATCGAGGAACTGGGACTCGAGGTCGTCGAGAACGACTTGCCCGACGCGAGCGCGGGCGTCGGTGGTCTGGAATGAGCGACGCCAGCGACGTGAGCGACGGTCCCCATCAGGACCAGCCGCTCGTCACGGCCGGCACCGAACTCGGGGACGCCACGGCCGCGATGATCCTGGTTCACGGACGGGGTGCGACCGCCCGGAGCATCGTCCAGATGGGGCGGGAAGTCCACCGCGAGGGCGTCGCCCTCCTCGCACCGCAGGCCGAGCGCAACGAGTGGTATCCGAACTCCTTCCTGGCTCCCGTCGAGTCGAACGAACCGGGCCGGTCCTCGGGGCTGCAGGCGATCCGGAATGCGATCGAGACGGCGACCGACGCCGGGATTCCGACCGAGCGCATCCTGGTGCTCGGCTTCTCCCAGGGTGCCTGTCTCGCGAGCGAGTTCGTCGCGCGCAACCCCCGGCGGTACGGCGGGCTGGTGGCGCTGAGCGGCGGCCTCATCGGTGACGAAATCGAAGCCGACGACTACGCGGACACCGACGGCGACCTCGACGGAACGCCCGCCTTCCTCGGCTGTAGCGACGTCGACCCGCACATTCCCGAGGAGCGAGTTCACGAGACGGCGCGCGTTCTCGAGGAGTTGAACGCGGACGTCACCGAGCGCATCTACGAGGGGATGGGCCACGGGGTCAACGAGGACGAACTCGAGACCGTCGCGGAGCTGGTCGCCGAACTCGTCTCGGGGTCACGGTAAGGCACCGTCGCCGATCAGGGTCCGAGTGCGGTGCCTGTTGCATTCGTTAGCAGCGACGACGTTCCGATTGACGCGGACTGGGGCTTATGCTACTCTCCGTGCTACCACCAGCTAATGGCCTCGAACCGATCGGGACGGCGCGCGTTCGTGGCACGCACTGGTGTGGCGGCTGTAGGAGCGGTCAGCGCCGGCTGTCTCGGACGAGGCGGTGACTCGACGGGCGACGCGGAGGCCGACGCCGGAACCGACGAGTCGGAACCGGTCGTCGACGTAGCGGAAGCGACAACCAACGACACCGATCCCGATACCTGGGCGTCCGTCTCGACGATCCGACTCGACGCCTTCGTCGGCGGGTGGGTCGGCGTCGAGCCCGCACACATCGACCGCGTCGAGAATCCGACGCTCGTGCTCCTCGAGGGCCGGGAGTACGAGTTCACCTGCGAAAATCGGGATAACGTCAAGCACAACCTCGCGATTTACGACGCGGCCGAGGAGGTCGTGGACGAACTCGCGACGGGTGTCGTGGCCGACAGGGGCGAGACGGCGAGTCTCACCGTCGAAGCGACGGCGGAGATGACGACCTATATCTGCGAGCATCAGCCGGTGATCCAGCGGGGAGAGATCGAGGTTATCGATCCGGACCGGTGAGTGAGAGTGTGAGTATGAGCGTGAGTGGGGTCGGAATTCGGGGCCGGTGACGGTTCGAATGTACTGACCTACTGGCGGGGTAACTGATGGACACTACTTAGCAGACTGCTGTGGTAGGACGGTCGGCTATGGCACAGTCGCAGATGCTCGAAGACGACGTAACGATTGTAACCGGGGGATCGAGCGGCAACGGGCGTGCAATCGCGCGTCAGTTCGCGACGGAGGGCTCGGATGTCGTCGTCGCGGACATTCGAGATTCGCCGCGCGAGGGCGGCACGCCGACGCACGAGCTAATCGAGGAGGAAACGGACGCCGGGGCGACGTTCGTCGAGTGCGACGTGACGAGCGTCGACGACCTCGAGAACGCCGTCGACGCGGCCGACGAGTTCGGCGGCGTGACCGTGATGGTGAACAACGCCGGGATCTTCCACGGCGAGGAGTTCCTCGAGGTCGCCGAGGACGACTTCGATCGGATGATGGACATCAACGTCAAAGGGGTCTACTTCGGGGCGCAGGCGGCGGCGAATCGGATGGTCGAGGCGGACGGCGGCCGCATCATCAATCTCTCGTCGATCGCCGGCCTCGAAGGGGCGGGCGATTTCGTCACCTACTGCGGGACGAAGGGGGCGATTCGCCTGCTGACGTACGCGATGGCGGCGAAGCTGGGTCCGGAGGGCGTCCGCGTGAACGCGATCCATCCCGGACTGATCGAGACGACGATGACGACCGACGACGTCGAAATCTTCGGAACCGAAGCGGAGTCGGGGTACCTCGAGACGATACCCTCACGCCGGTCGGGTCAGCCCGACGACGTGGCAGACGCGGCGCTGTACCTCGCGAGCGAACTCTCGTCGTACATCAACGGCGAATCGCTCGTCGTCGACGGCGGGATGACGAACACGCAGTAATGTCGGGAGACAGCGGGTTCCACTCGCAGTTTCACAGCCGGCTGCACGACCACGTTAGCGGACGATCGTCACCGGCATCGGGGCCCGACGGGCGATCCGCTCTGCGACGCTGCCGAGAAGCACTCGAGAGACGCCCGACCGACCGTGGCTGCCGACGA
Source organism: Natrialba asiatica DSM 12278 (assembly GCF_000337555.1). Classification (GTDB taxonomy): domain Archaea; phylum Halobacteriota; class Halobacteria; order Halobacteriales; family Natrialbaceae; genus Natrialba; species Natrialba asiatica. Next base: position 106,669 of record NZ_AOIO01000040.1, read on the forward strand.
CGATCTGATCGACGTCGTTCTCCACCGCGAACGAGACGATCTCCCGGTCCGGCCGCCCGACGGCGGTCTCGGTCGTGAACTGGACGTTCTCGCTGTTTGCGAGGTCAGCGGCTTCTTCGCGGAGCGTGTCGGTCGCGGTGTCTTCTTCCTCCGTGAGGAGGTCCTGGGCGTAGTTGATGCTCGCACCGGTCGAGCCGCCCGCGGCTTCGACGACGCGCAGCAGGATGATTTCGTCGTCCGCGTGGGTGGTGAACGCGTACTCCGCGGCCTGCTGTGCTGGGGCCGAGCCGTCGTAGGCGACGAGGATTGTCATCGGTATCTGTTCGTATCGTTCCCGGAGCGTATAAAAACGGCTGTCGTCGGAGACGTGCGGGGGAGGCGGGTGGTACCGCGTTCGAGAGCGGACGGGGGCGATTAGCGGTTGCCGGTCTCGCGTCCGGTGCTGCCGTCCATGGCCGGATCGGACCCGAGCGAGAGTCGCACGAAGATCGGGACCGTGACGATCGCGATGGCGATTTCGAGGCCGACGACGACGAGAAACGCCGGGTCGTAGCCGTAGGTGCTGGCGACGGTGCCGCCGACGAGAAAGCCGCCGAGGAAGCCGAGGCTGCCGGCGAGGTTGAATCCGGCCATCGCGAGGCCGCGCTCGCGTTCTGCCGCGAGGTCGGTCACGAGCGCCATGGTCGCCGGGGAGACCAGCGCGCCGAGGATGCCGACAACGACCATCGCCACGGCGGCGGTGCGTACCGACGGGGCGACGCCGACGCCGAGGATACCGAGCCCGTAGCACGCCGACCCGGCGACGATCGGAATCGTTCGGCCGATGCGATCCGAGAGCGATCCCATCGGATACTGGAGCAGGGCGAACGGCGCGAAGAAACACGCGAGCAAGAGCCCGGTCGTCCCGGCGTCGAGGTTGAACACGTCCTGGAAGTAAAGCGTCCCCACGAGGGCGAAAAAGCCCGCCGTCATCCGATCGATGAATCCGAACGCGTAGGGGATCGACAGCGTCGGTCGCCGGCGGACGCCCTCGAGCAGCGCCCGCGCGGTCCGGCTCGTTTCGGGCGTTCGATCGGCGAGTCTGGAGACGAGCGCGCCGACGCAGACGAGCAGGCCGGCCGCGACGAGCAACGGCGCGATCGGATCGAGTTCGGTGAGCTGGCCGCCGATCGGTGCGCCGAGGGCGGCCCCGAGGCCGATGGCGATGCCGGCCGCGCCCATGTTGCGCCCGTGGCCGCCCTCCAGATCCATCAGCATGGTCATCGTGAGCGAGAACGCGCCGATGGTCATCGCGCCCTGGAAGACCCGCAGGAGGAGGACGGCACCGAAGGGGATCGATCCGAGGGCGGGGACCGCCGCGAGGGTGGCGTAGCCGACGGCTCCGGCGAGCGCGCCAGCGACGATAAAGGGGGTTCGCCGACCGGTCACGTCGCTTACTACGCCCCAGACGCCGACGAACGCGACGTAGGCGGCGAACTCGGCGACGAGGAACCACATGCTCGCGTCGAGCGTCGTCGCGGTGAGTCCCGAACTCGTCGTGTCCGCGCCCAGCACGGAGACGAGCGTGCCGATGCCGGGGTAGAGCAACAGTTGGGAGAACAACACGGCGAACACGACACCCGCGAGCACCAGTCGGTCACGATCACTCGAGTGCACGCTGGCTCCTTCGGACTACGGCCCTATGAAGCCGTCCGTTTCGCCACAGAGAGCGCGGATCAACCGGTAACGACCGAGCGGCTCGTCCGGACCGAACGTCTGTCACCGAACTGTCCGGTTACGAGCCGTATCGACGGCTTTTCACCAGTGGACGACACCTCGTGAATGATGACATACACGCGTCGACGCCTGCTGGCGATGGGTGGGGCGACCGCAACAGCGGCTCTAGCCGGGTGCACCGGGCGGCTCGAAGGAACGCTTTCGGCGGGGCCGGCAACCGTCTCCGCGGACGCACGAGCAGAAACCGGTTACGACGAACACGCCGTCGAAGAACTCGTCGTCGAACGGACGGTCGGCCGGTTCGGTATCGAGCGGACGATCGAAGCGACCAACTGGTACGCCGAGTACGACCGCGCAATCGCCCTCGATAGCCTCGGCCTGACGCGCGCGCAAGCAGCAGTTACTGCGGTGCTCACCACACCACAGGTATCCGTTCTCGGGCGAACGTTCAACCCCGTCGGCGATCTCTCGACGGCCGAACTCGTCACCATGATCCAGAACCGGTACGACGGGCTCGAATCCGTCGAGTTCGAAGACGAGACGACCCTCTCGATACTCGGGTCCGAGACGACCGTCGATCGGTACGTAGCGGAGGCGCGCCTGGTCGACGTCGGGACGACGGTCGACGTGTACCTGCAGGTGTCCGAACCGGTCGAACACGGCGAGGACTTCGTGATCTGCATCGCCGTCTACCCGCAGGCGCTCGGATTCGAAACGGAATCGGACGCCGTCGAAACGATGTTCGAGGGCCTCGAACACGACGCGGAGAGCGACTAGACGAGGGTCCGCGGCCGACGCTGAACTCGTCTCGCGGCGAATCGGGAGGCGGGACCGCGTGCGATGTGTCAGCACGGCCAGCGGATTTTGCCGTTACTGCGACGCATATGTGGATGGAGTAGTATGCACACTAAACATGAGCGACGACGCGAGCGACGGGACTGACGCCGAGTTCAGTGCGGACGGATTCGGTACGCGAAGCGTCCACGCCGGGCAGGAGGCGGATCCGGAGACGGGTGCGCGAGCGCCGCCGATCCACCAGACGACGTCCTACACCTTCCCCGACGCGGACACGGCGGCCGAGCGCTACGCCCTGGAGGACGACGGCTACATCTACTCGCGGATCAGCAATCCGACGGTCGAGACCCTCGAAGACCGCCTTGTCTCACTGGAGGGCGGCGCCGGCGCGGTCGCGACGGGTAGCGGCATGGCCGCGCTCGACTCGGCGACGCTGATCCTCGCCGAGGCGGGCGACAACGTGGTCTGTTCGACCGATACCTACGGCGGGACGACGGCCTACTTTTCGAAGACGGCGACGCGACGGGACATCGAACCGCGATTCGTCCCGACGCTCGAGTACGACGCCTACGCGGACGCGATCGACGAGAACACCGCCTTCGTCCACGTCGAAACGATCGGGAATCCCTCGCTCGTCACGCCCGACTTCGAACGCGTCGCCGCGATCGCCCACGAGCACGGGGTGCCGCTGGTCGTGGACAACACCTTCGCCACGCCGGCGCTGTGTCGGCCGCTCGAACACGGCGCGGACGTGGTCTGGGAGTCGACGACGAAGTGGCTCCACGGCTCGGGGACGACGGTCGGCGGGATCCTCGTCGACGGCGGCTCGTTCCCCTGGGGCGAGCACGGCTACGACGAAATCGCCGGGCAGAACCACGCCTACCACGACGTCGACTTCTCGCGGGACTTCCCCAAGGCCCCCTTCGCCGCCGCGGCCCGTTTCCGATCGCTGCGCAGCCTCGGCAATCAGCAGTCGCCGTTCGACGCCTGGCAGACCCTCCAGGGGCTCGAATCCCTGCCGCTTCGGGTGGGGAAACACTGCGAGAACGCCGCCGTCGTCGCCGAGTATCTGGACGAACACGACGACGTGGCCTGGGTCACACACCCCGGTCTGGAATCGCACCCGACCCACGATAACGCCGCAAAATATCTGACCGACTACGGTGGCATGGTCGCGTTCGGCCTCGAAACCGGCTACGACGGCGGCAAGACCTTCTGCGAGAGCGTCGAACTCGCCGGCTTCCTCGCCAACATCGGCGACGCGAAGACGCTCGTGATCCACCCCGCCAGCACGACCCACGGCCAGCTCACCCCCGAAGAACAGGACGAAGCCGGCGTGACGCCCGACCTCGTCCGCATGTCCGTCGGCATCGAAGCCCCCGAAGACATCCTCGCGGATCTCGACCAGGCCATCGAAGCCGCGACACGAACACCGACGGGAGGGCACCCGCGCACATGACGATAGACACCGTCGACCTCGGCGAGTTCACCTTCGAATCCGGCGAGTCGATTCCCGAACTCGAGGTGGCCTACGAGACCTACGGCGAGTTCACCGGCGACAACGCCGTTCTCATTTGCCACGCGCTGACCGGGAGCGCCCACGTCGCGCGCCGGCCGGACGCCGGAGACGAGACCGCGGGGCAGGCGCGGGCCTGGTGGGGCGACGTGGTCGGCCCCGGAAAGGCGATCGATACGACCGAGTACTACGTCGTCTGTGCGAACGTGCCGGGCTCGTGCTACGGAACGACCGGTCCCGCGAGTACGAATCCCGAAACGGGCGAGCCCTACGGCACCGACTTCCCGCCGGTGACGGTCGGCGACTGGACTCGCGCCCAGCGCCGACTGCTCGACGAACTCGGCGTCGGTCGTCTCCACGCCGTCATCGGCGGCAGCGTCGGGGGGATGAACGTGCTGGACTGGCTACGGCGGTATCCGGACGACGTTACCCGGGCGGCCGCCGTCGCCACGGCGGGACGGCTCGACGCGCAGTGTCTCGCGATCGACACGGTCGCACGGCGGGCGATCACGAGCGATCCCGACTGGAACGGCGGCCACTACTACGGGGCCTCCGAGAGCGAAACGAACGGCGGCTCGTCGGACTCGTCCGACGGTGACACCGGACCCGAGGACGGCCTCGCCCGGGCGCGTCAGCTCGGACACATCATGTACCTCTCGAAGGCGTCGATGGCCCAGAAGTTCGGTCGGCGCTCGGCCGGCCGCGAAACGGTTCGCGAGGAGCCGCCGGACCCGGCGGCCGCGTTCTTTCCCTACCGCGAGGTCGAATCCTACCTGGACTACCAGGCCGAGAAGTTCGTCGACCGATTCGACGCGAACAGCTACCTCTATCTTACGCGCGCAATGGACGATTTCGATCTCTCGACGGGTTACGAGTCCGATACGGCCGCACTCGCCGCCTTCGAGGGCGAACTGCTGCTCCTGTCGTTTACCGCCGACTGGCACTTCACCGTCGACCAGGCCGAAGCGCTCGCCGAATCGGCTCGCGACGCCGCTCTCGATGTCGCACACCACGTCATCGAATCCGACCACGGCCACGACGCCTTCCTCGTCGAACCCGAGACGGTCGGGCCGCCGCTGTCGGCGCTCCTGGCGGACGGGCTCTCGGGGCGACCGATCACGGACACCGCCGAGTCGAACTCGTCGGCTCCGTCCGAAACGTTCGCCCCCGTTCACACGAGTCTGTTTTCGCAGTGACTCGGCGCGCGGTCGGACGAGGCCGATGAACTCGTCCGGGAGATCGGTCGTGCGGACTGGTCAGGGTTCGGAGGAGCGTGTCCGACCGATTGAGAGCGACGAAAGCGATGCGGAGACGAGTTCGGGCCGAGTCGGCGGTTCAACGACTGGTCACGGCTCCATTCGAAGTGCGAGCACGTACGTGACGATAATCGCCGCAAGGAAGAAGAGGATCTGTCCCTGCAGGAGGAAGAGGAACGCGCCGAGTGTACCGATCGGATACACGAGCGTACTCCCGAGACTGCGGTCCGGGGAGCGATCGCTCGGTAGTTCCTCGGTCCGTGCTGTCATACGTTTCGATGTGTGGGCCGGACTCATGTGTGTTTATATTCTAATAACTACTGTCCGTTCCAGCGAGTAACCGATACCGCCGAACGGGGTCGAGGGTACAAACGGCGAGAACCCGGGCAGACGGGTCGAAACTAGGCTTTTTTATATATCACGTTCGCTGGTGTATTCGTACATGACTAGCAGCGGATCGCGGAGCGACCGCGGAAACGGTAGTGAGAAGCGCAGACGGTTGCTATCGAAACGGCTCGCCCTGTTTGGCGTCGTCGCCGTGCTCGTGCTGACGGCCGGCTGTCTCGGCGTCCTCGGCGGCAGTGATGGCGAACCCGCCGAGCACGCGCCTGCGGACAGCAACGTGCTCTTGCACGTGGACGCGGACGTTTTGAGCGACGAGGACAACCAGCAACTGGTCAACGCGTTCGCCTCCGTGGAAGACGAGGAGGCGGTCGACGATCAGGGAGACGTCGTCAGCGAGTTCGAGAACGAGACCGGACTCGACATCCGCGAGGCGAATCAGTTCCTGCTGTTTGCAAACTCAGAAGAGGGTCCCATCAACGAGAGTGGCGGCATCATCGTCTACAGCGATTGGGGGACCGATGCCGTCATCGATGCGGTCGAGGAGGAAGACGAGACGGAGTACGAACAGACCGAGTTCGAGGGTGAGGGCGTCCTCTACGAACCGGCTGAAGATCCCGAGTACGGAGCGCCGCAGTACGTCGGCGACCTCGGTGACGGCCGGTTCGTCTTCGGACCAGAAGCACCCGTTCGCGGAGCGCTCGAGGTCGAATACGGCGATGCAGCCCCGGTCTCTGGCGACGTGCGGGGGGCCTACGACGAGACGCGGGACGGGCACGTGACCCTGGCGATGTCGCTTCCCGACGGATCGGTTCCGGAAAACGATCCGATGACCCCCAACGTCGATGTCAGCGCCTTCCAGAACGTCAGCGTCATCACCGGCGTCTACGACACGGACGGCGGCGAGGCCGGCATCGAAATGGGAATCCACGCCGACAGCGAGGACGACGCACTCGACGTGAAAGACGTGATCGACGGCGCGATCTCGATGTTCAGCGGCTCCACGACGAACGACGATCTCAAGGACACCCTCCGCGGGATCGAGGTCGAACGGGACGGCACGACCGTCGACGTCTCGTACTGGAACGACACCGACGAACTCGTCGAGTTGATCGAATCGAACGACCTGTGAGCCAGTTCGAGAGGGAAAGAAAGAGAGAACAGTACCGTTCCCGCTGCTATCGAACGTGAAAGCAGCGATTACCGAACGGTACCGGCCTGCGACTCGCTTTTAATCGGCCGCGTTACGCTGTCCGTGTTGCCCGCGTCCCGGATCGACCTGTGCGTACTGATCGACGACGCTGTAACTCGGCCGTCGTCGAGCAGCCCACCGTCGCAGGTCACTCCCGAGCAGGTCGAGGCCGGTCGCTCGCATGAACCGCCGTGCAGGCGGCGATCGAATCATCGTGATCAAGGCCCACATCGTTCCCGCCGTGAACGATCCCATCGCCGAGAACGTCATCCCGAGCGTCAGGAACGTCGCCGAATAGACGTACCCGATCGTCATCGACGGAATGCTCGTTCCGAGGGGCACTCGTGAACTCGGGTTCAACAGCGTCGGCCCGAGGAAGACGAGAGAGAGGCCGCTTCCGATCATGAAGACGAAGTCTTGCCACATCATCAAACACGCTTACTCGATTGTGAGTTAAAACTCCCTCGGTCGGGAAATAAGCAGTTGCGACTGATATTCGTGCCGAACTGAGGTACCAGATCCGAACTAGGAGCGGTCGAGAACGCCCTCCGAAACCAGCGTCTCTTCGACGGCCGCCATCGAGGAGACGACGACATCGCAGTGCGGTTCAACGGCCGGTTTCGGCTCGAATCCGATCGCGAGCGACGCGGCCTCGAGCATCGGTAAGTCGTTCGCGCCGTCGCCGACTGCAACGGTGTCCGCGAGCGAGACGCCGACCGACTCCGCGAGTTCAGCGAGCGCGTCGTCCTTGGTGCCCTCGATTAGCGGCCCGTCGACCTCGCCGGTCAGTTCGGCCTCGGTTATCGGCAAGCGATTCGAGACGATGTGATCGACGGTCACGCCCTCGCGCTCCAGTGCGGCCGCGACGCCGCGTTCGAAGCCGCCGGTGAGAATCGCCGTCGTCACGCCGGCCTCGTTCAGCGTCTCGATGAGATCGGCCGCCCCCGGGCGGAGTTCGACCTGGTCGAAGGCAGCGGTCGCGTCGGCCTCCGATAGCCCTTCGAGCAGGGCCGCCCGCTCGCGGAGGCTCGTCGCGTACCCGATTTCGTCGTTCATCGCGCGGTCCGTGATCTCGGCCATCTCGTCGGCGACGCTCCGGCGCTCGCCGAGGAGCACCGTCATCTCCGAATCCGAGAGCGTCCCGTCGAAGTCGAAAGCGACGACTGTCATTGCTCGCCGATTGTGGCCGATCGGATAAACCAGTTCAGGTTTCGGGCAGGTTTCGACGGGAACCTGGCCGGTTCGACCGGCCCGCTCTGTTCGCTCGTCTCGGTCGAGAACCGATAAAGAACCGTTCGAACGAAAATCCCTCACCGAACGTCGCGGACATCGATACCGCCGCTGACACGGTAGTTTTTGCCGCCCGTGTCGACAACGGAAGGGTTTACCTGCTCCGCCCGATTGTCTCGCGCATGAACGTGCTCGTCACGGACCCCATCGCGGACGCGGGTCTTGACGTACTCAGAGACGCCGGCCACGAGGTCGAAACGGGCTACGAACTCGAGGGCGAGGCCCTCCTCGAAGCGGTCTCGAACGCCAACGGACTCATCGTTCGCTCGGGGACCGAGGTGACCGAGGAGGTCCTCGACGCAAACGACGACCTCGTCATCGTCGGCCGCGCCGGCATCGGCGTCGACAACATCGACATCGACGCCGCAACCGACCACGGCGTCATCGTCGCAAACGCACCGGAAGGCAACGTTCGCGCCGCCGCAGAGCACACCGTCGCAATGACCTTCGCCGCCGCCCGCTCGATCCCCCAGGCCCACATCCGCCTCAAGGACGGCGAGTGGGCAAAGAGCGAATACCTCGGCGCCGAACTCGACGGCAAAACCCTCGGCGTCGTCGGCCTCGGCCGCGTCGGACAGGAAGTCGCCAAAAAACTCGACTCGCTCGGCATGGACATCGTCGCCTTCGACCCCTACATCTCCGAGGAACGCGCCGACCGCCTCGGCGCCGAACTCGTCGAGTTCAACGACTGCCTCGAGCGCGCCGACTTCCTCACCATCCACACGCCGCTGACACCCGAAACCGAAGGCATGATCGGCGAGGCTGAACTCGATCTGCTCGACGGCGGGTACGTCATCAACGTCGGCCGCGGCGGCATCATCCAGGAGGACGCACTCGCCGCGAAGGTCGAAGACGGAACGCTCGCCGGAGCGGCGCTCGACGTGTTCGCGGAGGAACCGCTGCCCGCCGAGTCGCCGCTGCTCGAACACGACGACGTTATCGTCACGCCTCACCTGGGTGCGTCGACCGAGGCCGCCCAGGAGAACGTCGCGACCTCGACGGCCGAACAGGTCAACGCAGCCCTCTCCGAGGAGCCGGTCGCGAACGCACTCAACGCCCCTTCGATCGACGAGAGCGCGTTCCCCCGCGTCGAACCCTACATCGAAATCGCCGAGACCGCCGGCAAGGTCGCCGCCCAGTTGCTCGACGGCCGCATCGAAACCGTCGAAGTCACCTACGAGGGCGAGATCACCGACGAGGACATCGAGTTCGTCACGGCCTCGGCGCTGAAGGGCGTCTTCGAACCGCTCGAGTGGCAGGTCAACGCGGTTAACGCGCCCCAGATCGCCGAGGATCGCGGCGTCGACGTAACCGAATCGAAGACCCACCAGGCCGCGGACTTCCAGAGCCTGATCTCCGTGACGGTCGGTAACGACGAGGACGAAATCTCCGTCGACGGAACGCTCTTCGCCGGCGACGACCCGCGGATCGTCCGCGTCGACGGCTACCGGGTCGACGCCATCCCGCACGGGAAGATGGTCGTCACGCGCAACACGGACGAACCGGGCGTTATCGGCCTGATCGGTTCCGTCATGGGCAAACACGGCGTCAACATCGCCGGCATGTTCAACGCCCGCGAGGCCCACGGCAGCGAGGCGCTAACGGTGTACAACGTCGACAGCCAGGTTCCCGACGCGGCGAAGGACGAACTCAACGAGGACGGGAGAATCATCGGCGTCGACTACATTACGCTGAACGGCCAGAACTGAGCCTGACGCTGAACGGCCAGATCTAAGCCGCATTGCACTCGATAGCCGACGTTCAGATTCGAATCGCTGCTCCGTCGAACATCGAACGTCGAACGTTATTCCGACTGGGATTCCTGGTCCTGTTCCTGATCCTGTTCCGCCGACGGCGACTGCTCCGGCGTCTCCGGCGGCTCCGGTGCCGACCCCGTGATCGTCACCGTCCGCCCCTCGACGCTGCTCTCGTGAACGTCGCTCGTAATTCCTTCGAGTTCAGCCACGACTTCGTCGGTCAGGTCGGTACCCGGCTCGAGGATGAAGACCCAGGTCATGGTATCCGCCATCGGCGTCTCGCTGGAGACGCCCCAGATGTATATTTCGTCGAGCGTGACCGCATCGCCCGCCGGAGCGTTGTATTCGCCGGTAACGGTCGTCTCGTGTGGAAGTTGTCTGAAGAGGTGCGTGAACTCCTGGTCGACATCTTCGAGGCGGTCGTGCTCGCCGTTGTGGGCGTCGATCCGCTCCTCGTAATCCGGCCCGACGACGATGGTCTCGTTGCTCACCGCGATGTCGCGCCGTCCCGACGAGTTCGGAATCGCGCCGTCGATGACGGCGAAGTCCGCGTACTCCTCGACGAACTCGTACTCGTCGTCGCCCTCGACGCCGTCGACGATGGCCTGCTTGTCGAACGAGCCGAAGAAGACCTGCGTGAGCGACTGGATCAGGTGTGCATCGACGGTGTCGGCGGAGACGCCGAAGTAGTCCGGGAAGACGGAGGAGAAATCGGTGTCCTCGGGGAACGACTCGGTGTAGTCGAAGCGCCGGTTACCGCCGTTGAACGGGTCTGCGTCGGTCAGCCACGTTCGGAAGGCGGCGGCCTCGTCCCAATTAGCGTCGATGTCGCGGTCCGGGATGTCCCGGTCGAGTCCGTCCTGTTCGCCGTTGCCGTCGGTACTGTTCCCGTCATCTTGATTGCCGTTCCCGGTATCATCGGAGTCGTTGCTGCCCATACAGCCCGCCAGCCCGACTGCGAGAAGCCCGATGACGCCGCGGCGCGTGACCGTTGAAGATGTCATGTCTATCTGGTAGGCGTCAACCACGGGCTGACGGATAATGGCTCGTGACTGTCTATCCGCGTGAGAACGTCCGTAATATTAAGGTGTCTCGTAGCGCTGCAAGCGCTGGAAGGGAGCGAACGCAGACCGCACATCGGGAGCGGTTCACGTCGAACGACGTTCCGAGCGGGTAACAGTAGGTATAAGCCACTATAGATCAACAATTAGACCGGAAGCCACACTCCAGAGTGGGACGACCGCGCAAGCGAAAATGTCCCGGGTGCTAGGCCCACCCGAGACGTGGCTTCCAAGTTTGCACCACTTCGAAGCCATGACCTGGTTCATTCTACCGGGATATAAACGTCCCGACAGATTGACGAATACGGGGGAGAATCAGTGGCACCCGCCGGGTTTGAATCTGACAAGAGTAAGAGAAATACGGCCAACAGTTGCGGCGGATCGAGGCGAGTCCGATGTGTGATCGCGATCCACCCGATGACGCTGAGCGGCCGAACGTCCTCTCACTGTCTACCTGTCCGGTGTGTGGCGGGTCGATCACCCGCGTAACAGTTCACGGTCCCTCCAAGGCCGTTTCGACCCCCTGTGGCTGTCAGTTTCCCCCTGCCGGTCTCGAGTTCGAGTAGCCGGTCGCAGCCACAGTATCTACAGCCAGTTGGTGCCGAACGCATTCGGGTATCCATTACACGCGTGAACGACGTGCGATCGATAACGGCAAAAGACCTATCGCCCCAACGGCCAACTCATCAATTATGAACGACGATGCCGACGTTACGGTCGAGTTCGACGAGGACGGACTCGTTCCCGCCGTCGCACAGGACGCCGAAACGGGCGAGGTACTCATGCTCGCGTACGTCTCCCAGGAAGCGCTCGATCGCACGCGAGAAACCGGCCGCGCACACTACTACTCGCGCAGCCGAGACGAACTCTGGGAGAAAGGTGCGACGAGCGGTCACATCCAGACTGTACGGGAGGTACGCGTCGACTGCGACGCCGATACCCTCCTCTATCTGGTCGAACAGGACGGCGGCGCGTGCCACACCGGCTACCGGTCGTGTTTTCACCGGACCATCGAGGGCGATGTCGTCGGCGAACGAGTGTTCGATCCAGATGCTGTCTACGACGCGGAAACTGATGGCGAGGAAACGACCGAAACCGAGGTCTAACACGGGCGAATGAGTGAACGCGTCTACCCCGCCGCCGACGTCGGCGACGAGACACCCACCCCGCTCGACGAACTCGAGGCCGCCAGGGAGCGGCTCGAGCAGGCGACCCAGCGCATCGAGGACCACGGCAGCGACGCCGTCACCGAGGCCGCCGAAGCCTACCGCAACGCGGACGACCTCCTGACCGAGTACGTCGACCGAGCCACCGGCACCGGCCGCGAGAACTTCCAGGCCTACGTCGAACTCGAAGGCCGGTTCTCGACGCTGGTCGAAAGCCTCCCCGACGACCTGAAAGCGCGCGCAGCGTTCGACGACGCGCTCGACGCGATCGACAAACGCCGCCTCAGCGAAAGCGACTTCAAACGCGCACGCGACGCACTCGAACCCGCCGCCCGGTACGCCGATCTGCTCGACGAACGCGAAGCCGCCCGCGAGGCCCTCGACGACGCCCGAACCGTCGCCGCCAAGCGCCGCCGCGAACTCGACGACGAGATCGGCGAGCGCGAACGACTCGTCGAACTCGGTACCGCCGATCTCGATGCCCCGGTCGAGCGATTGCGAGACCCGATCGAGCACTACAACGAGGCGGTCCGCGAGGCGTTCTCGGCGTTTCTACACGAGACGTCGGCTCGCGACGTCTTTACCCTCCTCGAACGAAGTCAGTGGTACCCCTTCGTCGAGTTCAGACGGCCGCCCGCAGACCTGCGCGAGTACGTCCAAGCGAGCGCCGACGGCGAGTACACGATTCCGGAACTGCTCGAGTTCGCCGACTACTCGCGGTCGAAACTCGAACACTACGTCGAGAGCGCGGACGTGCTCAAACGCCGGGTTGCGACCCAGCAGACCTATCTCGACGGGATCGATGCCGAGCCACTGACGGTCGAGTGGCCGCCCGGTCCCGCCGGTGCGCTCCGACGCCGAGTCAGGGAGTATCGGCCGTTCGTCGCCCGCGTCGCCGGCGAAGAAACGGTCGATCGACTCCGGGCGGTGCGCGAGTGCACGTTCGAGGACGAGTACGACCGCCTTCAGACGGCCGCCCAGGCGGTGGTCCAACTCACGCCCGACGAGCGTGAACAACTCGCAAGCGGCGCGCTCGACGCTGAACTCGAGGCGCTACGAGGGGAGCAGGCCGCGCTCGAGGCCGCACTCGAGATCGACGATCCGGTATAACGCGGCTCGAGACTGCGGCTGTGACGGGGTTTGGAACACGCGTCTCGCTTCCGAGGACACCGATTTCTCCTGTCAGTGAGCAGTGAGTATCGGAGATCGATCATCGAGAAGCGAGAAGTGAGCAGCGAGCATCGATCAGTCGTCAGGGCTCGTCCCGTTTTCCGCCGCGAGTTCACCCGGCTCGAAAATGTCCTCGATCGGGCAGTCGAAATACGCGGCGAGTTCGAACGCGAGTTCGAGCGAGGGGTCGTAGCGCTCGCGTTCGATCGCGTTGATCGTCTGCCGGGTGACGTCGACGGCCGCGGCGAGGTCGCCCTGGCTCAGGTCGGCCCGTTCGCGGCGGGCCCGGAGGTCGTTTTGCATACTGTTACGCTCGGAACCGGACGTACGTGTACGTACCGCCCCAGAGCAACCAGAACGCACACCACGCCCAGAAGACGTAGAGGAGCTCCGAACTCCAGGTGAACCGCCCGAGCAGCTCGAGCGTCCACAGCGAGACGAAGGCGGCGAAGCCGCCGAATCCGATCGCCGTCAGGACGAGGTCGCTCGTGCGAGCGGCCAGCGCCTCGTCGCGTTCGTCGTAGACCGACTGCGGTGACGCTCGCGGGATCGTGACGCCGACGACGAACGCGGCGACGTAGACGACGGTGCCGATCAGCGCCTCGCCGACGGCGATCCCGAGGAGGAGTGCGGCGATGCCGACGACGTAACTCGCGCTCGACGCTCTACGGTACGTCCGGGGATTGAACTCGGAAGTTGAGAGTGCGGTCATGGGTGGTATCGACGGGAACGGTGGAAAGCTCCCTTTACAGTAAAGGATGTTTTACACCCTTATGAATCTATCCACCGATCGGATCGCTGATAACGGATCGACTCGGTCGATACCGCCAAAGGTGGGCTGGCTCGACGACGAGCACGGAGTTTTCACCGTCGATCGCGTAGCGTCGGCCATGACTCGCCACCTGCTCGTACCCATGGACGACTCCGAACCCGCTCGCGCGGCCCTCGAGCACGCGCTCTCGATCTTCCTCGACGACGAAATCACGGTTTTGCACGCCGTCGATGAACTCGAGGCCGGCTATGCCGGCGAGCCGTCGGCCACCACTGCCACCGGCGACGAGTTCGAGCCCGAGTTCTTTGCGGCTGTCCGATCGATGGCCGCGGAATACGACCGGAGCGTCGAAACGGCCGTCGTCGAGGGTACGTCGGCAGCAGCGATCCTCGAGTTCGCTCGCGAGGGGGGCGTCGATCAGATCGTCATGGGAAGCGAGGGGCGATCGGGCGTTTCCCGGATGTTGCTCGGAAGTATCGCGGAAGGGGTCGCCCGTCGGTCGACGGTTCCGGTGACGGTCGTTCCGGGAGGAGAGACTGACGAGTGACGAACGGACGGGTGTTTAACGGGCAAGTGGCGACCTGAGACGACGAATCGGTGGAAATCAGCGGGGTTTTTCCACGGCACGTCCCAATCGAGACGTATGGACGACAGGGCCGGGACGACGCTGCATACCGGTCTGCTCATCCTGACGACCGCCGTGATTGCGTGGATATCCGGACTGCCAATGTTGTTCCCGAGTCTCGGTCCGTCGGCGTTCGTCCTCGCGCTCTTTCAGGACAGCGACGCGACCTCGCCGCGGCGGGTGATCGGCGGGCACGCGATCGGCGTCGCCGCCGGATTACTGGCGTATCACCTGCTCGCGACCGGCGTCTCGATGACGAGTTCACCGCCGCCGGGGTCGATCGAGGGGCTTCGCCTCGCGGGGAGCGCCGTCCTCGCGACGATGCTCACGGCGGGCGGGATGCTCGCAACCGATACCCGTCATCCGCCCGCGTGCGCGACGACGCTGATCGTTTCGCTCGGCCTCCTCTCGACCGTCTTCGAGGGGGTGCTGATCGCGCTCACCGTCGTCGTCCTCGTCGTCGCACACCAACTCCTCCTCGCGACCGAACGCGCGGGTGCGCGGTACGAAAAGCGGCTCCGGTCGTGAACGCACTCCCCGCGTTCAGCGTCGGACGTAGCGTCCGTCCTCGTCGCGGGCGAACGGTTGGCCGGTGTCGAACCAGCCGTCGACGAACCGACCGGCGGCCGACGGGTCCGCATCCGTCGCGTCGGATTCCGCCGTCTCGTGCTCCCGTTCCGTCTCCGCTCTCGCATCCGCCTTACTTTCGCTACCGACCGGCGGCGCGCGTTCGTCGGCGACGATCGGTCCCGTCACCTGCAACCGGCCGGTCCCCGCTCCTTCGAGTTCGGTGTCGCCGTCGCCGACCAGTCGCACGCGGCAGTCGAGCACCGGTCGGCCGACCGCGCCCGGGACGGACTGGGCGTCCGCTCGCTCGCCGTTGGCCGGCACCCGGTTCCGCTCGACCGACTGCGCGAGAACGGTCGGACATTCGAGGCGGCCGTAGGCCCGCGAAACGGCGATTCCACTCGTGTTCGTGTTCCTGCTCTCACTTTCGTTCTCGTTCGCGTTCCCGTTCTCGTTCTCAGTTCCGGGAGCAGTACCGGAGACCTCGCGGTAGGGCTCGAGAACGTCGTCTTCGACCGTCGCATCCGCGATCACCCGCTCGATCGATCCGATCGCGTCGTCGAACGCCGGTTCGGCCGCGAGGTCCCGGAGTGCCGGCGTGCGTCCCGCCAGAAGCGTCGCGTTCTCGGCCGCGATCGCCGTCAGCGCGTCGCCGGGATCGAACGCTCGGTCGAGCAGCAGTCGACCGCCGGCATAGAGGAG
The DNA here is from genome assembly GCF_000337555.1 of Natrialba asiatica DSM 12278. Classification (GTDB taxonomy): domain Archaea; phylum Halobacteriota; class Halobacteria; order Halobacteriales; family Natrialbaceae; genus Natrialba; species Natrialba asiatica. Next base: position 122,596 of record NZ_AOIO01000040.1, read on the forward strand.
GGGAAGCGCGAGCCGAATGAGCCCGTCCGGCGTCGACAGCGGCGTGACGAGCGGTGCTACGTCGTCCTGCGTGATTCCCCACGTCACGAGCGCCGTGATGCAGTTCCACTCGAGCGTCCGCGCGGAGAACGCGGCAACCGGCTGGCCGCCGTCACCGTGCAAGCACAACAGCGGGTTCGACGCGGCGGATTCGTCCCGCCAGTCCGCCTCGGGGGAAACGGTCGTCAGTTCCTCCAGCGTCACCGACCGGTCGAACGGAATCGAGCGGACCAGATCGCGCTGAGCCGGCTCCGCGACGACGAGTTCGGGATCGATCGCGTCGAAGGGGCGTTCCACGGTAACCGGCGTCAGGAGGTGCGAGATCGGGGCGAGCGTCGCGCCGAGTCGGCGGCAGGCAAAGAGGAGCGCGAGCGAGAGCACGCGATTTCGCGAGACCAGACAGACGGTATCGCCGGGACCAATATCGAGTCCCGAGAGCCGGGCACCCGCCCAGTCGGCGAGCGTCGAGAGATCGCCGTAGGTGATCCGCTCCTCGCTGATCGTCTCGGCGGGCGCGTACAGCCGTTCCTCCGAGATGTCGACGACGGCCGTTCGGTCGGGAAAGCGTTCGGCCCGTCGCGAGAGCGAAAGGGTCACGAGAGCACGAACGACGCTCGCAGCCGTAATACGAGAGGGGTCATTCGCAAGCACGGGCATCGTCCGCAGTGCGTCGCCGGCCGCTTACGATCCGTCCGCCGGCGAGTTCACCTGCGGTTCCAGAAATCCGAGCAACAGATCGTTCGCGTCTCGCGAGCGCTCGACGAACGCGAGGTGGCCCGCCCCCTCGAGTTCGGTGAACTCGCCCCGCGGCAATCCCCTGGCGAGTTCGCGTCCGGCCGCGGGCGCGACGAGGTCGTCCTCGCTCCCGTGGAACACCCGCGTCGGCTGTGTCACCTCGACGAGCCACTCCGTCGCGTCGAACTCGCCGAGGGCCGCACGCTGTGCCTCCCAGCCAGCCCGATCGGCGTCGCCGTCGGCCCGCCAGTCGACGATCCCCTCGACCGCGTCGGGTTGGGCGGCTCTGAACTCGTCCGAGAGGACCGCCTCAAGCGAGTCGCGGATCGCCTCGCGATCGGTCGGCGGCGCGAACAGGGCATCGAGACTGAACTCGTCGCCGCGAGCCGCGGTGCCGAACAGCGAGAGCGTCGCGACGCGATTCGTGGTTCGGGCCGCCGCGAGCGCGATTGCGCCGCCGAGTCCGGAGCCGACGAGGTGGGCACTGTGGGTATCGCACTCCGCGAGGACCGCCTCGAGATCGGCGACGAGTTCGGACATGGCGTACGGAGTCGGCGGGGCGTCCGAGCGACCGGTCCCCCGGAGGTCCCAGACGACGGTTTCGAAGGGGCCGGTGAGCGCGGCGTGTTGCCAACCCCAGAGCCAGCCGCCGAGGCCGGCCTCGGGGACGAAGACGACGGGGGCGGTGTCGCCCGCGGTATCGCCCTCGCGGTGGTAGTACAGCGAGACGCTCCCGTTCGATGCGGTCGGCATAGCTCCTGTAAGGAGACGCACGAGAGTGAAAGCGGCGATTTCGAGTGAAAGCGGCGGTGAAATAGAAACAGATTGATACGTGTCGTCGAGACGAATAGGGTATGGCCACCGACGACCGACCGCATCCGCTCTCGTCGCGCCGACAGTTGCTCACCGTCGGGAGCGTCGGGTTCGCTAGCGCCTTCGCCGGCTGTGCCGGGATCCGATCGCAAACAGTCGCTCAACCGGAAACGCGCGATGAAGACACCGGAACGCATCTCCTCTACAGTGACGGGGACGATCGCCTCGCCGAGATTTCGCTACTCGAGCAGTGGGCGACGGAACCCGTCCGTTCTCCGTACACGATTCGATTCAACGCCTCCCACACCGACGACACGCAGCTCAAGCAACTCCGATACGAACTCCACCCACTCGACGGCGGGCAACCGCCGGAGTTCGCGCTCGTACGACCCGACGGCATCCCCTGGAAACCGATCGAGTTCAGCAGCGGCGACGACAGCGACACGACGGTCCTCAACATTCCAGATCTCGGCCGCCACGGTCGCGGCTCGGCGACGCTCGATTTCCTCGTCCAACCGCGAACCGATGCGGCCTTCGACCTCCGCGTCAGCGTCGAGGCGACGCTCGAGTCAGCGGGTATCCTCGGCCTCGACCAAACGTCCCATCTCGAGGGTGAACTCGTTCGAACGCTGCCGGGGACCGATCGGGTCGAGTGAGGATTGATGCAGTCGACCGACCGCGAGGATCGTCACTAGCAGGTAGCAGTCGTTCGAGCGAAGTCAATCGACGAACAGAGAAGATCCGAGTGATCTTCGTTACGCGTCCAGGACCTGCCGCAATACGTCCGGCGCATCCGCAAGCGCCGCGTCCAGATCCGCAACGTTCGGCCCGCCGCCCTGGGCGAAGTCTGCCGGGCCGCCGCCGCCACCGCCGACCTTCGCGGCGAGTTCGCCGACGACCTCGCCGGCGTTGACGGCGACGTCGTCCGGCACCGCGACGACGAACTGAGCACCGCTCTCGCCGCTCCCGAGGACGGCGATACTGCCCTCCTCGGCGATGGCGTTCGCGGTCGCGCGCAGTTCGTCCACGTCGGTGTCGAGTCGATCGACGACGGCCGTCCGATCGCCGACCTCGAACTCGTCGCCGCCGCCACCGCCGCCGGCGCGGGCGGCCGCGAGCTGTTCCGTGAGGTCGGCGATCTGCTTGCCGCGATCCTTCCACTCCCGGAAGAACCGTGCCGCGGTCTCGGGAACGTCCGCAGGGGAGACGTCGAGCGTCTCGGCGGCCTCGTAGAGGGCGTCCTCGTTAGCCTGGGTCGCCTCGAGTGCGGCTTCGCCGGCCGCGAAGGTGATCCGCTCGACGCCGTCTTGTACGCGTTCGGTGGTCAGGATCTTGATCGCGCCGATGTCGCCGGTTCGGTCGACGTGCGTGCCGCCGCAGGCCTGCACGTCGTCGGCGACGTGGATGAGTCGGATCTGTTCGCCCGGCGGGATGCCGCCCTGGTAGAGGTCGAAGCCGTGTTCGGATTCGGCGTCGTGGCGGTCGGGCCACTCCTGTGAGACCGACGTGTTGTCCATCACGAGTTCGTTCGCGACGCGTTCGATCGCCTTGACGTCGTCGCGGGAGATGCGGTCGTAGTGGCGCAGGTCGATCCGCGAGGAGTCGACGCCCTTCTGGGCGCCGGCCTGGCGGACGTGCTCGCCGAGGACCTCGCGCGCGGAGTGGATGATGATGTGCGTCGCCGTGTGGTGGCGCATGAGTTGGCGGCGACGGCCGGCGTCGAGTTGGCCGTTGACGAACTCGCCCTTGCCGAGTCGCTCGTCGGTGCGGTGGAGGATGACGCCGTCTTCGATCTGGACGTCGCGCACGTCGACGGTCGCGTCGTCGGTCGAGAGCGTCCCCTTGTCGGCGGGCTGACCGCCGCCTTCGGGATAGAACATCGTCTGGTCGAGGACGACGTCGTAGCCGTCCTCGCGTTCGAACACGTCGAGGACGACGGCCTCGAACTGGGTTCGCTGCTGGTCGTCGTAGTAGAGACGTTCCGTCTCGGGGAGGTCCGCGAAGCGCTCGTCCTCCTCGTCGGCCGCCTCCTCGACCGTCTCGGGGGTATCGTGGCGTTTGGCGACGAGACTGTAGAAGTCGTCGGGGACGGCGACCTCGGCACCGGACTCTTCGGCGATCTCCTCGACCATGTCCGGCTGGATGCCGTGTGAATCGTAGAGTTCGATCAGTTCGTCGGTGGGAATCGGCTCGCCCTTCTTGGCGTACTCCTCGGCGAGGCTCTCGACGCGGCGGCCGCCGCGTTCTAAGGTCTCGCGGTACTTCTCGACCTCGGTGCGGACGATGTCGCGGATGGTGTCGCGGTTCTCGTACTCCAGGCGCTCGGCCTGCATGTCGACGAGTTCATCGAGCGGCGCGTCGACGCCGACGGTGTCACAGAGGCGCTTGGTGCGCCGGAGAACCATCCGGGTGAGGTAGCCGGTGCCGACGTTCGAGGGGACGATGCCGTCGCCGAGCATGTACGCGAGGGTGCGGGAGTGGTCGGCGATGGCGTAGATGTCCTCGAGGGGTTCCATCAGTTCCTCGAGTTCGCCGGCGTCGACGTCGAGTTCGGCCGCGATGTCGCCGCGGGCGGTTTCCATGTCCTCGGCCTCGTCGATGTCCATGTGGCCCGCGAGTTTGGCGGCGCGGTGGATGAGCGCCTCCTCGTCGTCGGAGTGGTCGATCCCCGCGTTGTCCTTGAGGAACTCGATCATGTCGGGGTAGACGGCTTCGTAGACCGTCGGGGTTCCCTGGGACACCCAGGTCCACCGTTCCAGGCCGTAGCCGGTGTCGACGATGTAGGTGTCCATGTAGGAGTAGCGGTTCCCGTCTTTCATCTCGAACTCGCCGTCGGGGTCTTGCTCCATGCACATGAAGACCAGCGTGGCGAGTTCGACGCCGCGGTAGATGACCTCGATCGCGGGTCCGGCGTTGCCGCCGCCGACCCACGGGTCCTCGATGTAGATGACCTCTTCTAAGTCGACGCCCATCGAGTCGAAGAACTCGTCGCAGAGTTCGACGGTGTGGTCCTTCCAGTAGACCTCGCCCTGGTAGGCGTACTGCTCGGGATCGTCCAGATCCTCGCGAGCGTTGAACGCGTGGTGGGCCATCATCTCGAAGGCCATGGTGTGGCGGCCGGTCTTCCCGACGTTGTCGATGTCCTGCATCCGGATGCAGGGCTGGGAGACGGTAAGCGGGTTCGCCGGCGGCGGCGTCTCGCCGCTCGTGACGAGGGGCTGGAAATCGTAGATCGACGCCTGGGTCAGCAAGACGTCGTCTCGCCAGCGGTTCGCCGCGACCGGATACGGGTCGATGCGTTCGTGGTCGTGGGTTTCGAAGAACGAGAGGAACGCCTCGCGCATTTCCGAGAGGTTGTAGGCCTCGTCGAAGCCGGGGTTATCGATGAAGTCGTACTCCTCGCAGGGCGGTTCCCCGCAGGTTTCCCGGTCGTGGTCGCGCGTCCAGAAGTGCGCACCACAGGAGGGACATTCCTTGCGGACGAATCCCTCCGTCTCGAAATACTCGAGACGATACTCCTCCTCAAGTGCACTCATTATACACGTGTTGGCCATGCAGGGCGTAAAACAGTTCCGCAACGTTCATTGGACGAGAATCGCCTCGCCGTCTGCGAGTTCATAAGAAGTCGCGACTGTTCAGTTATTAGTTATATAGAGTACAAATTAGTCGCAGGGAAATTAATTATCCGGGGAGAGCGCGTTTCTGAATAGTCGATCGTACGCAGACCCATAGTGACAATAATACTAATAGTCAAGGAATGGAGATACTCAGCAGAATCTTTATCGTGGTGATACGGACAGTACGAATAGACGATCAGTCAGAGGGCACCACGACGATGGGGAACGCGACATCACGACACCGACCGCAGACGATCCTCTACGTGGCCGCAACCGATGATGCGGCCCAGAACGGAGCGACGGCGCTCGAGCAGGTCTCGACGGGACCCAAGCGAGCCGTCCACCCGACAACGTCCATCGAGCGCGTCCGAAACTGGGCTCCGAACGTCGATTGCGTGGTCTTCGCCGAAACGCCGACGACCCCGGCCGGCGCGCACCTCCTCGAGGTCGCCGACGCCTGCGGGCCGACTCCCCTCGTGCTCTTCAGCGAACCCGCTTACGGCGCGACCGCCGCCCGTTCGACCGACGGCATCGACGGCTACGTCCGCCGTGACACTGACAACGCCATCGCGCATCTCGCCGACGAAATCACTTGGCTGTGCTACGGCGACAACAACGCGGTCACGGCAGCCGAATCCACGACGCCGTCCACACAGGCGAGTTCGGCTCTCGCGGCCGCCGCCGACCTGATCGCACGCCGCGATCGGGATCGCTTGTTCGAGCGCCTCGTCGAGACGGCTGCCGAAACGATAGGCGTCGAGGCGTGCTGGATCGCGACCGTCAACTTCGGCGAACTCGTGCCCCAGACGACGGCTGCGGGCGTCGATGCGACGGCGATCGAGCCGGTGTCGACCGGCGGCCCGTTCGGGGAGGCGTTCCGGGCGGGCGAGTCGCTCCGACTGTCGGACCTCGAAGCGCGAAGCGAACTCGAGTCGCCGTGGTCGGGTGCACGATCGCTGTGTAGCGTCCCTATCGCCGATATCGGCGTCTTGCAGATTGCTGGCGATACCCCGGAGGCGTTCGACGACGCCGACGTGTCCCTCCTCGAGTCACTCTGTGCGATCACGGGTGCCGTTCTCGAGCGGAACCGAGCCGAGACGCGCCTCACCGCCGAACGGGATCGGTTACAGAACGAACTCGACGACCGGACGAGCGAGCGAAACCGACTCGCCGAAGAGCAGACGGTGATCGGGCGGGCTGCCGAACACCTTGCAGCCGAGCGCGATCACTTTCGAGCGGCGTTTTCGAGCGCGCCGATGCCGATGCTGCGGTACGAGCTCGATGGCCCCCACTCGAACGCAGACGCTACTCGAGAGGCACGCTCGGGCTCAATCTCAGAGACGGACACGGATTCCGAGCCGGACCGCGCTCCCAAAGCGGTTATTACGGACGTCAACACCGCCTTCGAGACGACGTTCGGCGAGGAGCGAGACACCGTTCTCGGCCAGCCGGTCAGCGACTACACCGTCCCCTCGGGGGTGCGCGACCGAGCAACCGCACTCACCGAGGCGCTCCGCGCGGGCGACCGACGCGAACTCGAGTGTCGCCGCGAAACCACCGACGGCATCCGCGAGTTCAGCGTGACGGTCGTGCCGCTCGAACGGGCAGCGCGGGACCGGCGGGACGGTGGCGACGACGAGATCGATCCCGAATCCACGCCCGACAGCGCACCCGCCGCCCGTCCGACCGGCATTCTCTACTTCACCGACACCACCGATCGGACCCGCAAGCAGCGAGCGCTCACAGCCGCTACCCGACGGCTCGATACCATCGCAACCCTGCTCGAAGACGAGGTCCAGACGCCGCTCAACGTCGCCCGCGGTTACCTCGAACTCGTCGAGAAAACCGGCGACAGCGACCACTTCGAGGTGATCGACGACGCGCACCTACAACTGACCGACCACGTCGAATCGCTGTACGAACTCGCCGCTACCGACGATACCCTCGCCGATACCGAACCGGTCGCGATCCACGACGTCGCACGACGCGCCTGGCTCACCGTCGACACCGGCGACGCTGAACTCGTGGTCGACTCGACCCTGATGCTCGAAGCCGACAGAGTGCGGTTGCACGACCTGTTCGAGGGGGTCCTACAACTCGTCGTCGCTGAGGACGATCGCGAGACGGGCGCCGTCCCATCGTCGGTGACGGTCACCGTCGGGGCGACCGAGGACGGTTTCTACGTGGCACGCGACGGGCCGGTGGCCGACGATCCGCGGTTCGATCCCGCTTCTGAAGGCGGGGCCGAAGAGGGGACGGCAGACGCCGACGGCGACGGAACCGCACACCGATCTACAGTCACCGCATCCGCAACCGACCCCAACCACAACCCCGACGACCGCGCGCCCGACGGCGCACGTGAACTCGTCGAACAGATCGCCGATGCGCACGGCTGGGATGTCGGAATCGCTGCAGATGAGGCCCGGACGGCGTTCGCGTTTCGGGGCGTCGATTCGGTCGATCTATAGCGACGACGGCGCACGTGAACTCGTCGCTACTCGTCTTCGAGTGCCAGGGATGCGAGCATCGCTTCGAGCTGCAGGCGCTCGTTTGCGCCCTCGGTGATCCGGAAGTCGACCTCGCCGAGTCGTTCGAGCAGTCGCACTGTCGCCTGTTCGGGGATGTCGAACGTCCAGGCCGAACGGTGCAACTGGTCGATAACGTCGCCGCCCGCGAGCCCGCGGTCGGTCAGGAGGTCCTCGAGCGCCGCGCGGGCGGCGGTGAAATCACCGGCGATGGCGTGGTCGACCATCTCCTCGACCTCTTCGGGTCGAGCCGTGGCGGTGATCGCGAAGACGGTCTCTTCATCGACCGTTTCGCCCATCACGGCCGCGGCCTGCAGGGCGTTGATCGCCTTTCGCATGTCGCCGTCGGCCGCGTAGACCAGGGCGTCGACGCCGTCGTCGGTGACCTCGATCCCCTCCGTCTCTGCGATTTCGCGGACCTGCGCTTCGATGGCGTCCTCCGTAAGTTCGGTAAAGCGGAAGACGGCGCAGCGGGACTGGATCGGGTCGATGATCTGGCTCGAGTAGTTACACGAGAGGATAAAGCGGGTGTTGTTCGAGAACTGCTCCATCGTCCGGCGCAGAGCGGACTGGGCGTCGGAGGTCAGCGCGTCGGCCTCGTCTAAGAAGATGATGCGGTGGTCGTAGCCGCCGAAGGAGGCGCGCGCGAAGTCCTTGATTCGGTCGCGGACGACGTCGATCCCGCGCTGGTCGGAGGCGTTGAGTTCGAGGAAGTTCTCGCGCCAGTCGTCGCCGTAGACCTCGCGAGCGATGGCCTGCGCTGCCGTCGTCTTGCCAGTGCCGGCCGGCCCCGCAAACATGAGGTGGGGCAGGTCGTCTTGCTCGACGTACCGCTCGAGTCGCGGGACGATGTTCTCGTGGCCCTTGATCTCGTCGAGTCGCTCCGGGCGATACTTCTCGATCCAGACCTCGGTCTTGCCGGGAGTCGACTCGGCGACCTCGGTGTCCACGTCGGCGTCGCTCATACCGGACCAAGGAGTGGCCCGAAGATAAAACGACCGAACGATACCGTCGGCCGCCACTGCGACCGAGCCAGCGCGAAACCGACGTATCTAGCCATTGAACGACTGACAGATTTTTCACACTCGTCGGGAAAGATATACTCATGGTGACAAAACGGGCGGCCCGGACGAGTTCACGCCGCGGATCAGTACTCATCGTCCTGGTACTCGTCATCCTCGTCGGCTGTGGCGCGCTTTCGACACCGGTCGCCGCACAGACCGACACGCGAACCGGGGGGACCATCACCGTCGAAGCGGACGAAACCGTCGATAGCCTCACCGCCGTCGGCGGCACCGTCATCGTCGAAGGGACCGTCACCGGCGATGTGAGCGCCGCAGCGGGCGAGGTTCGAATCGAGGGTGACGTCGGCGGCGATCTCGAAGCGGGTGCTGGGAGCGTCACGATTACCGGCACCGTCGACGGCGATGTCGATACCGGCACCGGCGGTTTCGAACTCGCCGAGGGCGCAACCGTCGGCGGCGACCTCATGGCCGGCGCGGGTGGCGCAACGATTGACGGCACGATCGAGGGAGACGCCGAAATCGGGGCCGACACGACCCGCCTCGGCGACGAGGCTGCAATCGAGGGCGACCTGCGCTACGGCGGCGATCTCGAGGGCAACACCGACGCCGTCGGCGGGACTATCGAATACGACTCCACGTTGGGCAACGACTTCCTCCCCTCGTTCGACCCGATCGGCTCACTTCTCGTTTCAGCGTACGTCCTCGCGCTGAACCTGTTGTTCGGAGCCATATTACTGGCGCTCTTTCCGCTGTTCTCCGATCGCGTTGCGGGCCGCGTCGCGGAGACGCCCGCCCGTTCGGGACTGGCGGGCCTCGGCGTCCTTATCGCCGTTCCCATCCTGCTCGTCGCGCTCGCGATCACGATCATCGGGATTCCGCTCTCGATCGTCGGCGCGTTCGTCTTCGCGCTGCTCGTCTGGATCGCCGGCATCTACGGCTGGTTCGCCGTGGCAGCGTGGCTCCTCTCGCTTGCCGGCATCGGAAACCGGTGGATCGCACTCGTCGTCGGCCTCGTCGGCGGCGCACTCATCGCACAAATCCCCTGGGTCGGCGGTCTGCTCAACTTCATCGTCCTGCTGCTGGGACTCGGTGCGCTCGCGCTCGCGCTGTTCGGCCACCGGCGGGCGGTCCGCGAGCGAGAACGGCGGCGGGACCGAGAGCCGCGGACGGACACACGAACTGACCGTGGCACCCGCGATAGCTTCGATTCCGACGAACCGGCGGCCGAATGAGACGGTCGTGTGCCCACGCTGAATGCGAGTATCAATGAGGAACTGAGCAATTGTTCAGTCGGTATACTAGTGTTATAATTGAAAAAGTACTTGCTATTCTCTGTCAACGGTACAAACTGGATGTCTGTCGAAGTCATCGGTTTCCGTGCAGAGTGGTGTGGCCCGTGCAAACAACTGCGTCCAATTTTAGACGAACTCGATGAAGAATACGAGGACGTGGAGTTCTCGCACGTCGATATAGCAGAGGAAACTGAAACTGTAAACGAGTATAGTGTCCAGTCCGTTCCGACACTGGTCATTCTAAATGATGGTGAAATACAGACACAGATGACCGGATTCCAGCAAAAAGAAACCATAGAGGAACAGTTGACCGCTCTCGTTTAACGGACTACGGAGAACGCTACCTCCTGTCTGTAACGCCCGCCGGGATCAACACGATCGGTACGTAAACCGTTCTCTGACAGCCTCATACCGGTACTAACACCGACCGAACCCGAACCGCAACCCGATCCGCGCCGATACCGCGCGAATACGAACCCGCGACAAACACGAACGACGCGCTCAAGTCCTACCCTCGATAACCCCACGTATGCGCGTCACCGTCGATATTAAGGGTGAGGACACCTACGAAATCGAACTCGCAACGCGGAACGAGGAGCGCAGCGACGGCGACGCCACGAGTTCAGCGCAGCCGTCGGTCGCGACCGAGCCGACGTATGCGGATCTGCTTCGGGAGGTCGATCTCAGCCCGCACGAGGTGAGCGTGCTGGTCGACGGGCGGCCGGTGCCGGAGGACCAGCCGGTCGAGAGCGAGCACGTGACGGTGTTGCGGTTGATCAAGGGCGGCTGACGCTGACGCTGATGGTGTTGGGTGGAGCGGGTGGCGCGGATCGCGTGTATCGCACGGTGCGCGGATACCACGGCTCGGAAGGGCCTTTTCAACGGGTCGATCACCTGCGATCAAGCTACTTAGAACGGAGCGCCGATGGCAGTGGTATGCCAAACCCCATCAGAGATGTTGCGCCGACGGTCGCCGACGCCGTCGCGAACGAACGCGAGCGCCAGGAGTCGACGCTCGGGATGATCGCATCGGAAAACCACGTTTCCGAGGCCGTCCTCGCGGCCCAGGGGACGGCGCTAACGAACAAGTACGCCGAGGGCTATCCCGGCGCGCGCTACTACGGCGGCTGCGAGTTCGTCGACGAGGTCGAGCGACTGGCCGTCGAACGGGCGACCGACCTGTGGGGTGCGGATCACGTCAACGTCCAGCCCCACTCCGGCACGCAGGCGAACATGGGCGTCTATTTCGCGGCCCTCGAGCCGGGCGAGACGATCCTCTCGCTCGACCTGACCCACGGCGGGCACTTGAGCCACGGCCACCACGTCAATTTCTCCGGGCAACTCTACGACGTCACCCAGTACGAGGTCGACCCCGAAACCGGATACATCGACTACGACGAACTCGCCGCGCTGGCTCACGACGTCGAGCCCGAGCTAATCGTCAGCGGGTCCTCGGCGTACCCCCGCGAGTTCGACTGGGAGCGCGTCGGCGAAATCGCGGACGAGGTCGGTGCCCACCAGCTCGCCGATATCGCGCACATCACGGGGCTCGTCGCGGCCGGCGTGCACTCGAGTCCCGTCGATCACGCGACGTTCGTCACCGGCAGCACGCACAAAACGATCCGGGCCGGCCGGGGCGGGATCATCATGTGCGACGCGGAGTACGCTGACGACGTGGACAGCGCGGTCTTTCCCGGCAGCCAGGGCGGGCCGCTCATGCACAACGTCGCCGGGAAGGCCGTCGGCTTCACGGAGGCGACGACGCCGGCGTTCGAGGCGTACGCGGAACAGAGCGTCGCGAACGCGACAGTCCTCGCGGATGTCCTCCGTGACCGCGGCCTGTCGCTCGTCTCCGGCGGCACGGACAAGCACCTCGTGCTCGTCGATCTGCGGGACTCACACCCCGACCTCACCGGCGACGACGCCGAGGCCGCCCTCGCTGCCGTCGACATCGTCGTCAACAAAAACACCGTACCGGGCGAGACGCGGTCACCGTTCGTCACCAGCGGGATCCGGATCGGGACGCCCGCGCTGACGACGCGCGGATTCGGTGCGGACGAACTCGAAACGGTCGCTCACCACATCGCCGACGTTCTCGACGACCCCGACGACGAGGACGTTCGAAACCGCGTTCGCGAGGACGTACAACGGCTCTGCGAGACGCACCCGATCTACGACTGAGGTGACCGCCGAACGGAACGCGGTCCGCGGATAGCACCTAGGGGCGGTGGTACTGGCGACGATCCGCCGTCGCGGTCGCCGTTCACCGCCGATACTCTAGAGTTCGACAGAACCGTTATGATGGATCGTGTTAAACAAGTACCAGTCTCGTCGAACGGGTGAACTCGGCGGGATTTGCATTTCATGACTACGACCGAAGACGTACTGAACCACCACCTCGAGGCGTTCGAGAGCCAGGATCTCGACGCCGTCGTGGAGGATTACACCGACGAGTCGACCGTCGTCACGAACATGGGGACGTTTCGGGGACTCGCGGAGATCGAGGGACTGTTCGAGACGCTATTCGACGAGTTCGATGCGCCGGACGCGTCGATAACGATTGACGAACAACTCGTGGAAGACGAGTTCGGCTACATCACGTGGACCGCCGAGACGCCGGAAAACGACTACGAGTTCGCGACCGATACGTTCCACGTTCCCGACGACGAAATCGCGTTCCAGACGTTTGCGGGGAAGATTAGCCCGAAGGAGTGATTGAGACGGGCCGCTGGCAGTCAGTGCCGTCGCAGCCGCGACCCGTCCGGGTGCGCCGGGCGATCGGTACGGCAGACCGTCCGAGTCCGCCGATCGATCCGACGATGTTGGGTCGGTCGGCTGAACTCGGCGGCGAGCGTGAGTGAGGTGCGGAATCGCGTGCTCGAAAAGCGGGCCGATCAGTCGTCGTCTTGGGCGCTGCCGCTGACGACTTCGCTGGAGCCGGGCATTTCCACGCTGTCTTCCTCGCGGAGGAACAGCGGGCGTTCGGTGCCGAACGAGAACGCCATCGATGCAACGGCGAGGAGGGCGATGATCGAGAACGGGCCGCCGGTGATGATCGCGGCCGCCTGCAGTGCGTCGACGCCGCCGGTGACCATCAGCAGCGACGCGAGCGCGCCGATGAGGACGCCCCAGATGACGCGGTTGATCGTCGACGGTCGTTCGGCACCGCCGGTGGTGAGCATCCCGAGTGCCAACGTCGACGAATCGGCCGACGTGACGAGGAACGTCGTCACGAGCACGAGGAACAGGACCGTCAGCAGGCCGCCGAGCGGCAGGGCTTCGAACAGCGGGTAGCCCGAGCCGGCCTCGCCGAGTTCACCGATGACGGAGAGGATGTCGGCCCGCCCGGTCTGTTGCATGAAGATTCCCGTGGCACCCATGGTGGCGAACCACGGGATCGTGACGCCGGTCGAGGCGACGACGCCGGTGACGGCGACCTGTCGAACCGTTCGACCGCGCGAAATCCGCGCGATGAACAGGCCGACGAACGGCATCCAGGAGAACCACCACGCCCAGTAGAAGATCGTCCAGTCGCCGACCCAGCCGGCGATAGCGCCGCCGGCAGTCTCCGCGGAGCCGGTGTAGAAGCTCATCGTGACGAACTGGTTGATGTACGCCCCGAGCGCCTCGGTGCCGACTGACATGATGTACGTCGTCGGGCCGAGAACGAACGTGACGACGGTCAACAGGGCGAACAGCGCCATATTGAAGTACGAAATTCGGCGGATCCCCTTTCGGACCCCGAGCGCGACCGAGATCGTGAACGCGACGGTGAGGCCGGTAATCACGAGGACGGTTCCGGCGTCGCCGACGCTCGCCCCCGTCATCCACTCGACGCCGACGAGGAATTGATTCCCGACGAGTCCCAGCGTGGTCGCGACGCCGCCGATCGTCGCGAACACCGCGAGGATATCGATGACTTTTGCGAGCGGGCCGTCGAGGTTGTCGAGTCCGACCCACGGAGCGATCACCGTCGAGATGCGCAACGGGGCATCGTAGCGGTACGCGTAGTACGCGATCGGGAGCGCCATAACCACGTAGGCCGTCCACGCGGAGACGCCCCAGTGGAAGAAGGTGTACTGGACGGCACCGACGGCAGCCGCGGACGATTGCGATTCGGCGGCGATAAACGGCGAAACGGTATCGTAGTGGAAGATCGCCTCGGCCGGCCCCCAGAACACGATCCCGGCGGCGATCCCCGCCGAGTACAGCATCGCGAAGTACGCGAGAAACGAGAACTCCGGTTCTTCGTCGTCGTCGCCGAGCGTAATGTTTCCCCAGGGACCGAAGATGAGGAACGCGACGAACGCGACGAGGATGAACATCGCGATCAAGTACCACCAGCCGAGCGCCGTCCAGAGGAACTCGTTCGCGTCGTTCATGTACTCCGACGCCCGGTCCGGTCTGAGGATGAACGCGAGCACTGCGATGGCCGCAACGACGAATCCGACGCCGAAGACGACGGAATCGAGTTCATCGCGGAACCTGGTTACTGTACGCTGTGAGCCTGAGTCTGTCATGGGTTGTCACCGTATCACGCCGTGTCCGCCCGCCTCCGTGCTCTCGATCAGTCGACCGTCGATCGAGCGGCGCAGTCTCCGTGCTGCGGCCTATCGTGTGACGGACGGTCGTGGCAATAATTGACAAAGGGCGCTATCAGTGTTCATCTTAATCAATGGTGGGGCTTTTAACTGGCCGAAGAAGCGGGTCGTCAGGCGTTGACGTGCGTAACTTCGTAGCCGTGATCGCGGATCGAGCGGATGATCGCCCGCGCCTGCCCTGCGCCGCTGGTCTCGATCTGGAAGTCGAGGTGGGCCTCGCCGACGTCGAGTTCGGGTGCGGATCGATCGTGGCGGACGGTCTGGATGTTGGCGTTGTGATCGGCGATAAGTCCCGAGATTTCCTCCATCTTGCCGGACTGGTCGTCGATACGAACGCGCAATCGAAGCAGTTGTTCGCGGTCGCTCAGCGCGTGGACGAGGACCGTCTGGAGCATCGTCATGTCGAGGTTGCCGCCGCCGAGCAGCGCCACGACCGTCTCGCCCTCGACGTCGAGTTCGTCGCTGATGATCGCGGCAACTGCGGCCGCACCCGCGCCTTCGACGACCTGTTTGGCTCGCTCTAACAACAGCAAGATCGCGCGAGCGATTTCGCCGTCGGTCACCGTCACGACCTCGTCGACGTGGTTCTCGATGAGCGAGAGCGTCAGCTCAGACACGCCGCCCGTGGCGATGCCGTCGGCGATCGTGTCGACGGACTCGAGCGCGATCGGGGCCCCTTTTTGCAGGCTGTCGGAAACGGTCGCAGCACCCGTCGCCTGCACGCCGACGACGCGCGTCTCCGGCGACAGTTCCGCGAATGCGGTCGCGATTCCCGAGATGAGGCCGCCGCCGCCGATCGGGACGACGATCGTGTCCACGGCCGGGACGTCCTCGTACATCTCGAGTCCGAGCGTTCCCTGCCCGGCGACGATCGCGGGGTCGTCGTAGGCGTGGACGAACTCGGCGTCGGTCTCGTCGACGAGGTCCCGAGCGTGAGCCATCGCGTCCTGGAAGTCGGTGCCGACGAGTTCGACGGTCGCGCCGTAGCCCCGCGTCGCGTCGACCTTGGCCTGGGGGGCGGTTCGCGGCATGACGATGGTCGAGTCGACGCCCAGTTTCGTCGCGGCGAGGGCGACGCCCTGTGCGTGGTTGCCGGCGCTCGCGGCGACGACTCGGTCCGTCTCTGTTCGGGGTACCGTTTCCGTTTCCGTTTCTGTTTCTGTCCCCGTTCCCGATTCTGATTCACCATCAGCAACGTACTGGGCGATCTTGTTGTACGCGCCGCGGGTTTTGAACGAGCCCGTCCACTGCAGGTGCTCCATCTTGAGAAAGACCTCGGCACCGGTTAGCTCGTCGAGGGACGTGCTTCGCTCGACGGGCGTGTGTTTGACGACCGAGTCGTCGTCGAGTCGGTCGCGGGCGGCCTCGATATCGCCGAAGGTGACGGGTTCGAAATCGTGAGTCATCGTATCAGCGCAACAGTTTCTTTCGGTCGGGGTCGAATAATGGTTCGTCTCGTACCGTCGCGGAACGGCGCTCGTTCTCGTACCCGATCTCGACTTCGCGACCCGCCTCGGCCGCAGTCGCCGGCAGGACGGCGTAGGCGATCCCCGCGTCGATCGTGTAGCCGTAGTCGGCCCGGACGACGTCCCCGAGCACGTCGCCGCCGTCGGGATCGAACACCGGATGACCGGCGTCGACGAGTGAGCCCGGTTCATCGAGCGTGATCGGGGTGATTTTTCGGTCGATTCCCGCGTCGCGCGACTCGAGAAGCGCCTCCTTTCCGACGAAATTCGTCTCGAGATCGACGGCGAAGCCGATGCCCGCCTCGTAGGGGTTGAACTCGGGGGTAAGGTCGGTTCCCCACAGCCGGAACCCCTTCTCCATGCTCGTCGAGTCGAGGGCCGCCCACCCCATCGGAACGATGCCGTGCGCCTCGCCGGCGTCTTCGATCCGTTCCCACAGCCGAGCGCCGTACTCCATCGGCGCGTAAACCTCCCAGCCTAACTCGCCCGCATAGGAGAGTCGAAGCATGGTCACTGGCAGACTCTCGAGGTGCGTCTCGCGCGCCGTATAGAACGGGAACGCGTCGTTCGAGAGATCCGCCTCGACGAGCGGAGCCAACACGTTCCGCGCGTCGGGCCCGAAGACGCCGACCCCGCACAGACTCGAGTCGTGCGCGGTCACCGAGACGGAGCCGTCGTCGGGTGCGTGCTCGCGGACCCACCGCGAGTGCAGCGTCGCCGAGTTCCCGCCGCCCGTAAACACCATGTAGCGATCGTCCGCCAGCCGACTGACCGTCAGATCCGCGAGGACGCCGCCGTCCCTGTTGCACATCGCGGTGTAGCGCATCCGGCCCGGCGAGACATCGACATCGTTGGTCAACAGTCCCTGGAGGAACTCGCAGGCCCCCTCCCCCGTCACCTCGATCCCGGTGAACGCGGTCATATCGACCATCGCGACGCGGTCGCGGACCGCCTGGTGCTCGACGCCCTGGGCCTTCGACCAGCCGCGGTCGAGCCAGTCCGGTCTGTCCGGAACGTCGTACTCCTCCAGCAAGGCCTCGTTGGACTCGTACCACTGCGGCACCTCCCAGCCGCCCGAATCGTAGAACGCCGCGCCGAGTTCGGCCTGGCGCTCGTAGAACGGACTCCGGCGGAGTTCCCGCTGGTCCGCCGGCTGTTCGCGCGGGTGGATCAGCTGGTAGACCTCCCGGTACTGCTGGGCACCGCGGCCTCGGGCGTACTCTCGCGAGCCGGCGTGGGGCTGGAAGCGAGAGACGTGTGCGGGCGTCGCATCGACGCGCTCGCCGTCGAGCCGCGGGACGCCGTCCTCCATCCAGTGGGCGACGATGTTCCCGGCACCCCCGGACTGTGTCACCCAGATGGCGAGCGCCCACCAGAGCCCGTCGATACCCTCAGCGGGCCCCAGGATCGGCATTCCGTCCGGAGTGAAGCAGAACATCCCGTTGATCGCCGACTCGAACGTCGCATCCCGCAGCGAGGGAACGAGTTCGGCCGCCGCATCGGCGGCCGACCGGTCGTGGTCCGGGTGCGTGTTCTCGACGAAGTGCTCCTCGGTGAACTCGCGCAAAGACGGGTACTCGAGGCCGAGATCCGCGAGTTTCTCGGGGCCGTAGATGTCTGCGGGATCGACGAGCAGGGGCTCGTGGTTGTACGAGCCGATGCCGTAGCGCTCGCCGTGCTGGCGGAAGTACAGCGACTGATCCTGGTGGCGAAGCAGCGGTTGCTCGATCTCTCGATTCGCCCCCGCGAGCGCGGCGAGTTCGTCGGAGACGAGGTACTGGTGAGCACAGGGGACCAGCGGAATATCCACGTCGACCATGTCGCCGAACAGCGGTCCCCAGATGTTCGTCGCGACGAGCACCTCGTCGGCCGCGATGTGCCCCCGGTCGGTGACGACCGTCTGAATCTCGCCACCGGCCGTTTCGAGGTCGGTCACCGTCGTCTCGCCGTAGAACTCGGCACCGGCCGCCCGGGCGCGCTCGGCCATCGCGGCGGAGGCGTCGACGGCGTGGGCTTTGCCGTCCGTCGGGACGTGGTAGCCGCCGTAGATGGTATCCGCGTCGATCTGCGGGATCCGTTCGGCAACCTCAGTGGGCGAAAGGAGTTCGCCGCCCTCGACGCCGTACGACTGCCCCCGTTCTCGCTTTCGTTGCAGGTAGTTCCAGCGGTCCTCGGTGGCTGCGACCTCGATGCCGCCGCACGTTCGAAATCCGTCGAGCGCTTCGTACAGCTCGCGCGTGTACGACGCCATCCGCGTCATCAGCTTGGAGCCGCCGGTCTGGAACACCAGTCCGGGCGCGTGTGACGTGGAGCCGCCGGTCTCGAACAGCGGTCCCTGATCGAGCACGACGACGTCCTCGCGTCCGAGTTCAGTGAGGTGATAGGCGGCGCTACAGCCCACGCAGCCGGCACCGACGACGACGGTTCCCGCGCTGTCGGGTATCGTGTTCCCTGTACTCATATGACACGGAATGTGCCATGCGATCGACCATAGCTACCCGGGTGGATAATCTGGGGCGTATAACTGCCGTCGGGTGAGCGCGACGAACTCGGCGGCGAAACGGGCCGAACGGCGCAGTCGTCGGTAGTCGTGCTGGCGGATTCTACCAGCACCGTCGTCGACTGAAGCGGTCTCCCGTACCGATTTCCCGGCACACTCGCAGACGGCCGCGGGTGCGCCGGCACTGACTGAAAGCAGTCCATATGGGGCCGCTACGTGAATCGACGGTCGCTCTCGTCTCACGCACCCGGGCCCGGATTCGGTTTCGGTCGCACTATTCTCCCGTTTCGTTCGATGAGGATTAATTCGGGGCGGTAATGGTAATACCGTCTTACCGGCGCTCGCGACATCGCGGCGATCTCACGCTGCGTTCGGAAGCCGACTGTCACACCGCTCGTAGCCGACCGGCCGGTTGCCGTACCCGATCGCAGAGACGCTCGCGAGAGCAAACGAACTCGCGCCGGCGCGAGCCGGCGAGTCGCCGTCGGTCGATGACGACCGAGAACGAGACGTCTCGTCGAGCCGCGTTCCGAATCGTATCCGGATCCGGATACTGAGCGAAAACTGAAACGTCCGCCGAATCGCCATCGGATCACGACGCCGAACGCGAGCCGATCGCCGACAGCGCCAGTGCCGATCGCGGTCCAATCAACTGTTATAGGCGCCTCGTCCCACGGTTTCGGTGCTGTTCATAGTCCGTCTTGCGTCGGCGAGACTTCCCGTTCGTCGTCGCTCAGAGACGACCCATATGTCGTATAATTCGCCGTAACGGATGCTTCATCCGTCGTATCGGTTGTGCTAGTGAACGGATTTTTACAGACTCTCGAATAGTTGGATAATTACAAAGAGTGGCGGAGCGCAAGCGCGACACGTATGGTACAACTCCAACCCGCCCAACAGGTACAGGTACCGGAGTGGTTGCAGGATCCGGTCGCGGAACTAGTCGTGTTCCTTCCCCGGCTGATCGGAGCGCTAGTTATCCTCCTCATCGGCTGGGTCGTCGGTCGTTTCGCCGCGCGGCTCGTCCGACGAATCGCCGACGGCATCGAACTCGATCGGATGGTCCTCGAGACGCCGCTCGGGCGGATACTCGGGGGAACTGAACGGGCCGTCTCCAGCGCGTTCGGGAAGCTGGGGAAGTGGTTCGTCTACGCGCTCGCCATCCTTGCGGCCGCGAACGCGCTTGCGATCCCGACTCTCTCAGAGTGGATCGCGACGGCAGTCTCGTACTTGCCGGCGTTCATCGCGGGCCTGCTCGTCATCGTCCTCGGGTTCGTGGTCGCCGACTTCATCGGCGACGTCATCGAACGAACGCGAGCGGCAGCGGAGACGGCGTACGCGAGCTGGTTCGCGAACGGGGCTCGCATGTTCCTCTATTTCACGGCGATCGTCATCGGTCTCGACACGATGGGGATCGATGTCGGCATCCTGTACGTCTTCGCCCGAGCGCTCGCGTGGGGACTGGCGGCCGCCGTGGCCATCGGTGCTGGCGTCGCGTTCGGTTGGGGCGGTAAGGACTACGTCGCCGAAAACATCGACCACTGGATGGGACGGACGAGTTCAGTCGCGCCGACCGAGAGCGCCTCGGAGAGCGAACGTCCCCGCGGCAGCGAGTCGCGCGGTAGCGATCGAGAACCCGGAGCTGAGCCCGGTCCCGGAACGGGATCGGAAGACGACTGAGTCGCCTCGGCCGCCTCGGCCGTCTGAGTCGCCTCAGTCGGTCGGCGGTGCAACTTGTCCCGCCGACCGGTCGGCCGTGGAGCGCGGAAAGAGCGGCTTGACGGGCACGACGACGTAGGACGTGACGAGACGGCCGTCGATCGATCGGCACTTCTCGAGCTGTGCGAGTCGGTGCGTCGTGGCGTAGGCGTCCTCGATTCGCTCGAGGATCGACTCGAACGTGTCCACGTCGAACGCTTCCGCGGAAATGCGGTCCGTGACGACTGCGACGCCCTGTGACCGGGCGTAGATGTCGAGTCGGCCTTCGAAAGCGTACTCCAGTTCTTCGATTCGGTCGTGGACGTCGCCGACCGGTCGATCCGTCCGCGACGGGAAGGAGACGTACGCCTGGTACTGGTCGGGGCGGCCCGTAACGTGGCGTTTCCAGAGGTGTCGTAGCAGCTTCATCTATCCGTGGTCGGTGTGCGGCACCCGGCGTTCGATCGTCCGGTGGCGGTCTCGTTCGGAACCCTGCCGCAACCGTTCTCACGTTCGCCTTGTTCGGACGGGTAATACGTTCTTTGTTGTGCGCTGACGGGCGTCAGCGAGTTGTTTTTTCACCGCAAGCGACGGTTCGAAGTTCGCGAAACCTTTGTACGATCCGCCGTAATCGGCGGGCAGTATGCGCCGCACCCCTCCCGCATCGTCGACGCTGCTCCCGGCGGTTTCGGCCGGCACAGTCGCGATCGGCGTGATGATTAATACTGGCTTTCCCGCGGCCGTCCGAACGGTACCCGCAGTGCTCCTGATCGCCGCCGGTCTCTTCGGCGTGGTCAGGTCCGTCCGCGGCCGGTCCGTCGACTCCCTTCGGCGTGCCGCAAGGCGGTGGTGGGTACTCGCGTTCGCCGCCTTTCTCCCGTACGGGCTCGCAACGGCACCGTCGAACGAGCAGGCCGCAGCGGTCGGCGAGGCGTTCTCCGGACCGATCGCAACGACCGCGCTCGAGGGAATTGCCGGAGCAACCATCCTGTGTGCGGTCGCGGTGACGGTACTCTACTGGTTCGCGAGATACGGCATTCATCCCGGGCGGCCGACGCCCGAAGAGCGCATCCTGGACGATCGGTGGAGTAAGTAGCGATTCGCGAGCGCTCGTTCTCGGGGCTACCCCGACTCGTCGTCAAACCGCTCGAGTCGGAACATATCGATCGGCTGGTCGGTTTCGCCGTCGACCGCGAGGTCGGCGAGGATTTCGCCGATCACGCTGGCGAACTTGAATCCGTGGCCCGAAAAACCCGCACCGACGGCCACCTGCGGATGGTCGGGGAGGGTATCGAGGATGAAGTGTTCATCCGGCGAGTTCGTAAACATACAGGTGGCGAGTCGCATCGTCGGCCCGTCGGCCTCGGGAAAGTAGTTCGCCACGACCTCCCGGAGCAGGCGCTCGTCGTCCCGGTCGGGGTCCGTCTCGTACGAATCCGGGTCGACCCGTTCGTCGCGATGGTGGTACTTGCCGATCTTGAATCCCGGGACGTCGTAGATCGGCAGTCCGTAGAAGCGGCCTTCGGGGACCTGTAGGTTCCAAACCGGGAAGGTGTCGGGTTCGAACGTCGATGGCCGCTCGGGCTGGAACCAGCCGAGGACCTGGCGTTCGGGAATTGCGAGTCCGTCGAGCGCGTCGGTGAACTTGTAGTTCCACGCGCCGGCAGCGAGGACCAGCGCCGACGCATCGTAGGTGCCGCGGTCGGTCTCGACGCGAACGCCGCCGGACGGTGTCGGCTCCCAGTCGTGAACTCGTTCGCGGGCGCGGACGTCAGCCCCGGCGGCTTGTGCGGTCTCGACGTGCCCGATGATCGACTGTTCGGGGACGACGAACCCGCCGTCGGGCTGGTACAGTGCCTTGTACCCCTCCGGAAGCCGGTAGCCGGGAAAGCGCTCGGTTACCTCCTCGCTCGTCAGGACCTCGTGCGGGATGTCGTGCTTCTCGCAGGACCGGAGCGAGCCCTCGAAGACGAGGGTATCCTCGGGGCCGGCGTCGATCGATCCCGTCCGGCGGATGATTTGGCGATCGGTCTCGGCTGCGAGTTCATCCCAGAGGTCGTACGCCCGCTCGATGAGCGGAATGTACGACGGGTGTTCGTAGTAAGCTCTGCGAATTATCCGCGTGATGCCGTGTGACGACCCCATCGTGTGCGGGATGTCGTATCGCTCGAGTCCGAGTACGTCGAGCCCGCGCTCGGCGAGGTGAGCCGTCGTCGCGCTGCCCATGCCGCCGACGCCGACGACCACGACGTCGTACCGGTCGCCTGGTGATTGCATACTCCCGGTCGGTTCGAGGACACGCCCCTTGATAGTTAGTCTGTCTCACGCCATCCCTTTTTGCCGCGGCAACCGGCGGATTCGGACTGTGATACGGGCTGCCGTACCGGTTTTCCAGCGCAACCGCAGGACGGGTCGCGGCTGCGCCGAAACTGACTGCCGGCAGTCCGTATGCGTCCGGAACGGTAACGGACGGTTCGCGCCCGCGCGACGACGAGAGATCGGAAAGGGAGCGGTCAGCGGTGCAGTCATTCTCGTCGCGATCGGAACTGAAGACGCCCATCACTTATACGTCCGAACTACCTGCGATCAACCCTTATTGAACGGTACGTCTTGGCATGCCATACAGCATGACACGGTGGAACAACGGTCTCGACGAGGTAGAGCAAGTGAGCGCCGACATCACCGACGAGACGAACGCGCTCCCGGCGCGGTACTTCACCGACCCTTCCGTCCACGAAATGGAGAAAGAGAAGGTGTTCGGGCGGTACTGGGTGTACGCCGGCCACGCAAACTGCATTCCGGAAGCGGGAGATTACTTCACCCGCACTATCGGTGACCGAGAGATCATCGTCCTCCGGAATCACGACGGCGACATACAGGCGTTCTACAACGTCTGCGCCCACCGCGGATCGGCGATCGTCGAGGAGACCCCGATGACCGATCCGGACAACGCACGACGGATACAGTGTCCGTACCACCTCTGGACCTACGACCTCGACGGCGACCTCGCGAGCACCCCGCGGAGTTTCGAGGAGGCGCGACTGAATCCCGACCTCGAAGACGAGGACGTTCCCGACCTGGACGCCGATTCGAACTCCCTCATGGACGTCCACAGCGATCGCATCGGCCCCTTCGTCTTCGTCAACTTCGCCGCCGACCCGATGCCGCTCGCTGAACAGGCCGGAAAACTGAAATCCGAACTCGAATCGCTGCCCTTGGCGGAGTACGAACTGGCCCAGCGAATCGTCTCGGAAGTCGAGTGTAACTGGAAAGTCTTCGGCGGCAACTACTCCGAATGCGACCACTGCCAGGCGAATCACCAGGACTGGGTCACGGACCTCGAACTCCTCGACTCCGAACTCGAGGTCAACGACTACCACTGGGTGCTCCACTACAAGCACAGGGAGGATGTTGACGACGAGATGCGCATTCACGACGAACACGAAGCGCAGTTCCACTACTTCTGGCCCAACTTCACGGTCAACATGTACGGCACCGCCGACGGCTACGGAACGTACATCATCGACCCGATCGACGAGGAGCGGTTCCAGCTCGTGGCGGACTACTACTTCAAGGACCCCGAGCTGACCGACGAAGAAGAGCAGTTCATCCGAACGAGCAGACAGCTCCAGGAAGAAGACTTCGAGCTGGTCGAACGACAGCAGCGCGGCCTCAAATCCGGCGCGATCGCACAGGCCCAGCTCGGCCCGAACGAACACACGGTACACAAGCTTCACCGCCTCGCACAGGCGGCGTACGAGGTCTAGTTGCTCGATATCTCCCGCCCCAAAGACGTATGCCCTATCGCACCCACCACTCACGCTCCGCACCGTTCGTCGCCACCTGTCCCGACTGTGAGATCGAACGATCCAGCGACTCGGCCACCGAACTCGTCGCGTTCTATCGGCGACACCACCGGCACACAGGACACGATATCGTCGTCACCCGTGCCGATCTCGAGTTCAGCGCTGCAGTCACCGCTGCGCTCGACGCGTCGGACGACGTCGCAGCAGTCGTCGACGGTCTCGACGCCCGGTACGGTGTCGACAAGCACGATAGTATCGAGAGCGGTACCGACGGGGTACCGATCGGTATCGTCGTCGCAGCGATGAGCGAACGGGGATTCACCGTCGGTGAAACGCTCGAGGCGATCGCCGGCGTTCGGATGACCGGGGCCCTCTACGAGCCCCGCGACGATCACCTCGCAGCCTTTTGAGCGGCACCGTGGGGTGCGCTGCGTCGTCGCGATAGCGCCCGATGCTCCCGTCTCCGACCCAGTGCGATCACCGTTCTTCGAACAACGTTGCTTCGACGAGTTTGCCCATGCCACGCCGAATGCGGCCGCCGACCGCCGTCGGCGAGATGTCGAGGTTCGTCGCGAGTTCTTCGAGCGACGTTTCGCGGGGTTCCTCGAAGTACCCCTCCTCGTAGGCGTTCACCAGGGCAGTCTGCTGTTCGTCGGTTACGTCGGTCGCCGGTCCGTCGACCCACTCGTCCTGGCGGAAGACGCGGTGCAGTTCGACGGAAATGTCCTCGGTCTCGCAGAACTCCCACAGCGTTGCAAGCGCGTCCCGATCCGGCAGGTGCAGCCGAACGGTCCAGCCGCGATCGTTACTTTCCGCTTTGAGCATGAGCCCGCCGATTCCGGCGGTTTTCGGTGAGATGAGTTTCGTTCCCTCGGCGTGTTCCAGTCGGTAGACACGCGTCGAGCCGAAGTCGTCGATAAGCGTCCAGTCCGTGACCGTGTGATCGTCCTCGAGAGCCGACTCGAACGCCTCGTCCGCGCGTTCGACGAGGAAAAAGAACAGTCCGGTTTCGGGATCCGTCGTCGAGTGAGAGACGACCTGAATGGACGCCTCGGGACACTCGGCGATCGTCGGCGTCAGCGCAAGGTCCGAATGTGCGATATCGAGTATCGCGATCAGACTCATTGGCACTCACTTCCCAGTGCGGGATGAACCGGTCGCCCCCTCGGCCGTCCGCACGTCGCCCGTGCTGCGAGAGCAGATCGTTCGAAGACGGCCGTCCCTGCGACCCACATTGGTGTGTCTTACCACACCATCCGCCTTAACAATTACCACGATCGTACACGCGAGTTCGGGCAAGCGATCGAGCCGCATTCGCGCTCGAATCGATTCGAAAGCGACGCGCTGTTGACGACGCGAACCGAATTCCTGCCGAATGCGCGTCCACGTTCGCACGGCCGGCCCCGACGACGAGCTCGACATCCGGCGGATCATCGACGCCGCCATGCTCGACCCCGGCGACGTCGAAGCCCGCATCGACAACGAAGACGTGCTCGTCGCCGGCGACCGGCGCGGCGTGACCGACGAGTTCGCCGAGACGCCCGAGACGAGCGAGCGAGAACGCATCCTCGGCGCGATCGTTCTCGTCCCCCACACGGACGAACGCGGGGCCCACATCTCGGCCGTCGCCGTCCGCAACCGCCATCGAAACCGGGGTATCGGGCGAGAACTCGTGACCCGCGCACTCGAGCGCGAACGGCGGTTGACGGCGCGGTTCGATGCGGACGTGCGGCCCTTCTACGAGGCGCTCGAGTTCGCAATCGAACCGGTCGACGACCGCCGGTATCGTGGCGTCGTCGCGCGTTCGGACGCCGAGATCGACGGCTAACCAAAAGCACCCGAACGCGAACAGTTGGAATTATTATATCGGGCCGCTGTCGTAATCCCATGGGTTCTCGCCGCTCCGGGTCGAACTCGCGTCGCAAGTGGCACGCACGGATCGAACGGTACACGCCGGACGGAGCGCTCGGGCGATGGCTCCTCGGTGCCCCGCTCGGAATGACCGGCCTCTGGCTGCTCGCGCTTACCGTCTTCGAGATCCCGCGCTTGGGCCTTTCCATCGCAGCGTTGTTCTGGACGCCGGTCCTGCTCGGAGCGGGGATTCCAGCCCTGCTCCTGTCCGCGCTCGTCCTCTGGCCGGTCTACCTCTCGCTCATCGGGAACGTCTCGTCGCCGGCGGCGTACTCGGTCGCAGACACCGCAGGTGCGTCCGCGTCGAAACCGAACTCGTCGGAGGCGGTGGTAGGCGGGAACGCCGCCGAACACACCGCCGCCGAATCCCCACGCAGAGCGAAAACACCACCGTCGCCGGCGAGCGGCGACTCGCCATCGTCGACTCCCGACCCGGTCGAGGAACTCAAACGACAGTACGCGGCCGGAGAACTCGGCGAGGACGCGTTCGAACGACGGATCGAGGCACACTTTCAGGACGACAGCCGCGATCGGAACTCGGAGACGGAACGGGACGAGCTATCGTCCCCCGAGTCCGAGCGGCTCGGTGAGCACGAATAACGACCCGAGCCGCTGTGAGCAGCAACCGCGAAACACATGCGAATCGCGAAACACGACGCAGCGAAACCAACGCGGCGGAACGGGGAACCACACCGTCACGAGAGCCGCGATCGAAACCGGTCTAGCCCGTACTCGAGCATGTCCGGACTCACGGCCTGAAACTCGTCGTCATCCGGCAGATACGGCACCACCGAATCCCAACTCTCGCGGGCGTAGCGCTCGTCTAACAGCACGCGAACGCCCACGTCCTCGGGCGAACGGATCACCCTGCCGGTCGCCTGGCGCGCCTTCCGGACCGCCGGAATCGTCAGCGCGTACGTGAAGCCGTCGCCGAACTCGTCGTCGTAGGCCCGTCGCACCGCCTTCGTGCGCGGGCTCGAGGTGTTGACGATCGGAACGCCGCAGACGACGGCCGCGGAGAGGCGGTCGCCGCTGTAGTCGACCCCCTCCGTTAGCGTCCCGCGAAGGCTCGTCACCAGCACCTTGCCGTCGCCCGCGAAGAACTCGCTTTTGAGCGACTCCGTCGTCTCGTCGTCGCTCGAGGCGTCGAGCAGGACGGGCTTCGAGAGGCGGTCCTCGAGAATCCCGGCGATCCACTCGGCCTCGGCGTAACTCGGCATCCCGACGAGGACGTTGCCCGGCAGTCGGCCGACCCGTTCGATCGTATCCGCGTAGTGAACTCGCGTCGGATTGTCGTCCCCCGTCCGTCCCCGATTGTCGTACGTGAACTTCGGCGCGGCGACCGCGAAGCTCTCGCGGTTCTCCGCGGGGAAGTGCAATCCGTACCGGCGTTCGACGACCGGCCGATCCTCCTCGCGCGCGAGGTACTGCAGTCCCGTCACCTCGGTGAAGGCGTCCATCGGCTCCAGGGTTGCGCTCATCAAAATCCCGCCGCCGAAGGCCGCGAGCCGATCGCCGATGGCGTCGCTCGGTACGCAATTGTGCAAGGCGAGTCGGGCGGTGTAGGCCCTGCGCCAGGAGTCCGCGGGCTCCGCGTCGTTCCACGTGCGCTCGAGTTCGATCTCGCGGAAGTAGTCGGTGTGCCCGCAGCGGTACCAGTCGCCGAGGACGCGGCCGACGGCGGGCGCGGCCCGGGTCCGGTCTTCGTCCTCAGCTTCATTCAGAATTCGCGCGGCGACCGCGCCGACGGCCTCGGCGCGAACCCAGTCGGCGTCGCCGTAGCCCGCGTCGCGCGCCCACTCGGAGAATTCGTCTTCGGCGGGCTCGGCGGGGTCGCGAAGCGGAATTTCCTCGTCCGGGAGGTCGGTGAGATTCGATTGCCATCCCCCGTGTTTCCGGTCGAGATGGGCGCGCACCCGGCGGTCGAGTTCGCTCCGCAGATCCTGGATGAACTCGCGCGTGCGGTTGAGTTCCTCGAAGGTAACGTCGCTGTCCTGCAGTTCGGCGCGGACGAGGTCGGCGTCGGCGGTCTGGGACCCGCCCTGTGCGCGGCGGCCCTCGCGTTCGAACTCGATCGGCTGGATGACCCGCGAGAGTTCGGTTTCGGCGTCTCGGAGGGTGGCGTCGGCGACGCCGTCGCTGACGAGATCGCGCACGCGCGGTTCGAGCATGTGGGCCTCGTCGCAGACGACGAACGTGGAGTCGTCGAGCAGCGCGCCGGTAAAGGAGCCGGTCGTCCGCGGGTCGAACGCGTGGTAGTAGTTGCCGATGACGACCTCGGTGTGGGCGAGCGCCGCGCCCATGATCGAGTGCGGGCAGGTGCCGTGGCGGACCGAGCGGGCGACCAGGTCCTCCGGCGTGATCATTCCCGCGTCGGTGAAGTCGTAGGGAACCGCTTCGACCGCGTCGCCGTCGCTGCCTTCGTCCGGGAGGTCGTCCAGGAACCGGGCGTAGAACGGACAGAACTCGGTTTCGGCGCTCACGGGACCGCCGTCGGAGTAGGTCGGCATCTCCGGTGGGTAGGCGGCCGTCTCGCCGGCGGTCTCGAGAAAGCGACCGGTCGGCCCGGACTGGCCGCTGTCGGCGAGTCCGGTCTGTTGCTGGCGCGCGCCCGCGGTGAGCGCCGCGGCGGTCGTCTCGCCGCCCTCGCCGGTCAGGTCCCGCGTTCGGTCGCGGAGCGTTTCACAGCGGTCGTAGACGTTGCCGTCGTCGATGTCGCCGGCACCCTCGCGGTTGTACGGGCAGACGTCGGCCTTACCGACGAGCGTGAGCCCCGAAATCGGGTTCCAGTCGTCGGGCAAGTTCTCGTTGATCGTCTCGAGGTCGGCTTCGAACTGGCGTAGTTGCTGTTTGACGCTCGTGAGAACGAAGACGCGCTCGTAGTCGGTGTCGGGATCGCGCACGAGTTCGATCCCGGCGGTGAGCGCGATCATCGTCTTCCCCGTTCCGCAGGCCCCCTCGATGACGGTGTAGCCGCCATCCTTCCCTGCGTCGATGGCGGTCTCGATGCCGTCTACCTGCGGGTCGTAGGGTTCGGCGTGGCCGAAGACCGAGCGCCAGTCCGTCATGCTGCCCGAACTCGTCGTCGGGTAGCCAAAGCGTTGACGGACCGGCCGCGCGAGAACTCGTCCCGGGAGGCCGCGAGTTCGGCTGGCGGCCGGCGGCTGGCAGTTGGCGGCCGGCGAATGGCGGGTAGGAATGACGGATGACGGACGACAGACGAGGATGAGGAACGGCGACTCGCGCGCGGAGTCACTCACAAGAGCGGGCGGCGACATCGTGTAGCGACGGAAGCGACCGAACCGGTACGCGTGCGACGAGAGCGTCCGGGACGCGGATGTTAAGCAACCCACTCATTTTGCAAAGATAGCTTAACATTTATGTGGTATCAGTAAGATGGTGAGAATATGGTGCAGAACCCGCGACAGGCTTACGGTGCCCTTTTCGTCGTTATCGTTGCGGCCACCAGCGGCGTTATCATCGCCGCCGGATTCGTCGCGCCCGAGTTCGTAATACGGGGAGCGACCTTCTGGCTCTTTATCGGGGCAGTCGGAGTAATGGTCGTCTGTGCGATCATCAGTTGGCTCGCGGATCTCCCACGAATTCTCGCACGCGAGTTCGGCTCGAACGGGGGTGACCGGTAATGGGGAAGTGGCTGCCAGCGACGTACAACCTCGTGCTGTTTCTCGTTTCGGCGCTCCTGTATCCGGTTCTGGGGCTTCTCATCGGCGAGCCGTTTACGGAGCCGACGATCGTGGAGTTGACCGTCGTGCCGGCTGTGATCGTCCTCGGCGGGAACGTTGCCTATGCGATCCGCGCCGAGCGCGGCGACTCCGGCGTCGTCGACGAGCGGGATCTGCGCAACATCCACACCGCGCTTGCGGGGGCTGGTATCGTTCTTCTCGGGTCGCTCGTCGCCGTCTACGTCGGCTACGCGACCGCAACCCGGACCGCACCGGCCGCCGTCAACTACCTCGCAGTGGCCGGGGTCGCGACGATCTTCGCTATCTTGGGCGGGACGGAACTCCAGCAACGACTGTAGACATGGAAAACAGACTGCGGGTCAAACGTGCGGAGGCGGAGATCACGCAACAGGAACTCGCCGACGCGGTCGGTGTCAGCCGCCAGACGATCTACGCGATAGAGAAGTCGAAGTACGATCCCTCGCTCGAACTGGCGTTCAAACTCGCCGAGTACTTCGAGTGTTCGATCGAGGAACTGTTCGAGCCGGATTTCGTGTGAAGCCATTCAAACCGGAGGGCGAGTTGCGCCGTTACGCGCCGTTTTCGAGTTCGGTACCGTCGACCTCGGTTCCGTAGTCGGCCGCATCCTCGTGTTCGGCTTCGAGCGCCCAGTCCCGCGTCAGCGTCGGCGCACCGCGAACGGCGATTACAGCCGTCGCGAGACCGAAGACCACAATTCCGATCGCGCCGACGGGGTTGACCACGAGTTCGGATCCGCCCTGGGCGAAGACGATCATCGTCGCGCTGAAGGCGTTGAACGTGCCGTGGAAGATCGACGGGGCGATGACCGACTCGGCGTTGAGCGTGATGTAGGTGTAGACCGGCGACATCGCGAGGCAGGCCGCGACCATGACCCCGACGCCGACGGCGGGATAGTTCGGGTAGTTGAGCCCTTCGAGGATCACCGGCGCGTGCCATAGGCCCCAAACCAGCCCGGTCGCGGCCGAGGCCGGCCAGAAGCCGTACGGAGCCAGTTCGGTCAGAAAGACGCCGCGCCAGCCGAACTCTTCGCCGAACGCGAGCACCGCGTTGATCGTCACGCCGGACACGACCGCGGCGACGATCGTCACGAGGAGATTGAGCGGCCAGTCCGGCAGCGACGGCCCGGCGGGTTGCTCCGCGTCGGTCGGCGCGAACTCGGTCCCCTCGCCCGTCAACGGATTCGCGTCCGGGACGAACGAAACGTCGGGGAGGAGCAAGGCGATCCCGGTGCCGAGGAGGACGAGGACGAGCGGGACGGCAACGGCGATTGCGAGCCAGCGAAGCCGCCCCCAGGGCGCGCGAAGCCCGGCCTGCTCGAACGACGGCGACCCGGTTAGACACGTCACGATTCCGGCCACCATCGGCGTGAACATGTACACCGGCGTGAAGGCGATCACGCTCACGTCCGTTACGCTGGAGATGAGAACGAACGCGCCGGCGAGCACGATCAGCGAACTCAGAAAAACGACGATCGGGCGGCGGTCGGTCATCGATTTACCACCCGAAACGAGGGGCCGTCGTACTGTAACATGTCTGAATTGTACGCAATGGACAACTAAGTATCCTCCTTCTGATCCGGCGTCTGGGCCGGATTCTGAGTCCGGTTCCGGGGTGGGTCACTCCCGCACACGAAGCGGCTTCCAGCGGCCCGCAGAAACGCAACACACACGAGTCGCGACACCGAACAGGCCGTATGAGCGACACCAACCGCGAGGAGAGCGATACGAAAGCCGGATCCGGTGCCGACGCTGACATCGATACCGACCGGTGGCGCGACGAACTCGAGGCCAAACGCGCCGAGAAGGACGAGTTCTTCGCCGAGCATCCGCAGTCGCCGATCCCGCCGGAGGAACGCGATGACTTCGACGGGCTCGACTACTTCAATCCCGATCCGGACTACCGCGTCACCGCGACCGTCGAGGCCCACGACGACCCCGAGGTCGTCCTGATGGATACCACGGCGGGCCGGGAGATGCGGTACCTTCGAGTCGCCACCCTCACGTTCGGCCTCGACCGGGCAGATGCCGACCTCGAAGACACGACGGCCGAACTCGCGGCGTACCAGCTCGAGAGCCCCAACGAGGAAGCGTACTTCGTCCCCTTCCGCGACAAGACGACCGGCCAGCAGACCTACGACGGCGGACGCTACATGGAACTGGCTGCCGATCGAGATCTCGAGACCGACGATGAACTCGTCGTCGACTTCAACCTCGCATACTCGCCGTTCTGTGCGTTCAGCGAGACGTTCGACTGTCCGCTACCGCCGGAGGAGAACTGGCTCGACGTGGCGATTCCAGCGGGAGAGCGCCACAAGTAACGCTCGGGAGCCGACTGACTCGTCGTCTGGCGTACACAGGCGTGTGTTTCAACTGGAAAGAGACGGATAGTAGACGGTCCGACACCATCGATAGAGCGAGTTCGAGTCGAAACAGAGGGGGAACGACAAGTAGCAGATGGGGCTATCGGCGACCCCCGACCGGCGACCTTACGGGGCGACGCCGACGGTAAGCAGCGTCCCGAACTCGCGATAGCGTTCGACCATCTCCTCGCGGGTCTCCCAGTTCTCCGTCGGGAACTCCGTCTCGGCAGGGATCGTAATCTCGCGGTCGGGAATGGTGTCCTGCTCGGCGACGTGGAGTCCCGCCGCCCGGAAGGCATCGCGGTACTGTTCGCGGTCCCAGCGGGTCATCTCGATCGAAATCTTCTCCTGCCACTGGTGGGAGTGGACGTTCTCCTCGTAGTAGTTGACGGCACAGTAGAAGGTCCCACCAGGACGAAGTACGCGAGCGATCTCCGCGAGCGTTTCGTGTGGATCCGCGGCGTAGTAAAACGCCTCCATCGACCAGACGTGATCGATCGTATCGGCGGCGAACGGGAGCGATCCGAAATCACCGACGACGTAGGAAACCTGCCCGTCGTCCGTATAGCTCGCCGCGTTGTGCGCCATCTCGGGCGACCCGTCGAGCCCGTAAATTCGACCCGCACCCTTGGTATCTCGAAGCGCCCGACCCGCATAGCCGCTCCCACACCCCAGATCGAGCACCGTGTCACCGGGTTCGACCGGGATGCGGGCGAGTGCGTGCTTTGCCGTCTGCCAGTGTCGTTCCTCCATTCCTCGATCGCGACCGCTCGTGGCCCAGTCGTCGAACTCCTCGCGTACGCTCATGTCCGTTCTACGTCGCTCCGTGTGCAAAACGAGTTCGACTTGCACCGACGGTCGAGACCGGTGACTGGCGTGTCACAGTTGCCGTGTATTCTCGCAGCGACAGATTCTTTAGGGTAGCCTAAAAATATACGCGTGGAGAGAAACGGGCCGGCCGAACTACCGTGGGCATCGGTGGTGGCCGTCACTGACGGCGCGACTCTCCGAATGGCAATCTTTTAGCGAGTAGCCGGAAGCGCACGACAGCAAGAGCGATACGCGGGAACTCGACGGAGAAGCAGATGGCGGCGAGTTCACATCGATCCGCACTATTAAGTCGATCCCGGAAGTTGTTCACGCCAGTATGGATTACACGCTCGAGATCGAGGAGACACCCACCACGGTACCGGGTGGGACAGGCATTCTCTTGCTCCATCCAAGTACCGGCGAAACCGACCGCATCGACACCGATTTTCTCAAAACCGATACGGATCATTTCCTCGTCGTCTCCACTCGAACAACTGCCCGCGAGGCCAAACAGAAACTCGAGTACTACGATGTCGACGAAGACCGCGCCGAAATCCTCGACACCCTCAGCATCGAACACGGCTATTCGCGCCGCCAGAGCGACAGCGTCCACTACGTCGCTGCCCCCGACGACGTCGACGGCATCGTCGACCATATCGACGGTTTTCTCGACGCCCACGACGGCAAACTCAGAATCAGCTTCGACTCCGTCACCGAACTCGCCTACTACGCCGGCGACGAAGAGGCACTCGACGCCGTCGACCGCATCCTCGAACTCCTCGCAGCGTACGACGCCGTCGGCCTCTTTCACGTCTCCGAAGACCCCCACGATCCCGAACTCGTCGAGCGATTCCGGGAGCGCTTCGATGGCGTGATCGACCTCGACGAGGACGGAAGCATCGACGTCGATTTCTGACGACGACCGCGGTGAGTTCCTGAAACGCACACGTATTTCTCCACCCGAAACTCGGGGCGTCGTTCTCACTCCGCAAGCGCATCGAACGTCTTCTCCGCCCAGCTGATCGCGTACTCGGGCCCGTGATGACGGTACGCGTCCGTATCGAGCGCCCCGAACGGTGCCGGTAACTCGATTGCGTGTTTGATCGCCGCACACGCGAGTTCAGTCGCGTCCGCAAAGTCCGTGTCACCGCGTGCGACCGCCCGCGACAATTCCGCAACGCGGTCTTCGAGCCTCGTTCCCGCGTCCTGCCAGGAATCGCCGAGGACTGTGCGGTCGGCCTGGTCGTGCCACGTCGCGAACGTCTCGCGCGTCTGCAGCCCCAGCCAGCCGTCGTACAGCGCCGCAGCGATCTGGTAGGTGCTGTTGGGCCCGCGCTCGACCGCCCGGTCGAGGTCCACGTACCGCTCCTCGAAGAACCCGAGGAAGTGTTCGGGAGTCTCGAGTCCCAGTTCGACGAACGCCTCCGCGAGCAGGAACTCGATGAACGGCTGCGGCGACCCCTCGACGCGCGGTTTGACGAGCACGATCGCCGGATCGGTCTGGCGCGTCCAGACGACGCTACCGTCGCCCGGCATCCCGATCGTCAGATCTGAACTCGCGTAGCGAGCGAGCAGCGTCGGGGCATCCGCAGGGAGCCACGTGTCGGGATAGCTCACCGGGTCGAGTCCGTCGACGAGTAGTCCGAGGTCTTCCGCCTGCGCGGGCGGCAGCGTCTCGAAGTCACGCTCACAGTCAACAACGAGTGCATCCGGAGCGTGTTCGTCCCGAACGGCCTCGACCGGGGGTGAGAGGTCGCGGGTCTCGAACATCAGGCAAAGACGCTCTGGAAGACCAGCAGGATCGACAGCAGCGCCGATACACCGACCGTTGCGACGACAATCTTGGTTGCAGTGCTCATGGTCCGAACCTGTCGCCCGTCTCGCTTAAATCCATCTGTCCCGGCCGAACGGTCCGCGGTACGCGGTCTGCGATTCACGACGACGTGATCATGGCTACGGGAGAAAACAGCCGTCACTCGCCCTCATCGCGCCACGAATCCGGAACGTCAATCACGTATCGACCGTCCTCCTGCAACGAAATGATGTACTCCTCCCGGTTGTACAACTCCATTAGATTGAGTTCGTACTGCCCGGGCTGGACGATCTTGATACTCTCGAACTGCTTGTTGAGTTCTTCCCGCAGTTCCTCCATCGACGGGGTCTCTCCCGTCGGTTCACTGACGACACGTCCGTGACCCGGTGACCCTTCGGCAGCCGCCTGTGCATCGCCGGAAGGCGAATCTGTCGCGGGAGCCGAACCCGGTCCCGGTCCCGGACCCGAACCCGATGCCGGCGGCGATGTCGAATCGCTGGGCGAAGACGGGGACGGATCCGATTCGGACGGCGCTGTCGACCCGGTCGGCAACTCGTCCGTCGCAACCACCTCGCTCCTGGCGTCCGACTGCGCCGTATTCTCGCTGTCCGCCATCGTCACCCGACTCGGACCTGCACTCGAAGTTGAACTCGAACCCGAACTCGTCTCCGTGTCTGCAGCCGCGGCCGAACGCGACTTCACATCCGAGCTCGAACTCGAGCTCGAACTCGAACTCGAGTCCGATTCATCACCGCGCTCGCCCTCCGGACCCGTCGATCGGTCTTCAGGACGGCGAGCAGTATCGGGCCACTCCTCGAACGACCCGAGTTCACCCGACTCCGCTGTCTCCGCCGTCTCCGCTGACGAGTTCCCATCTGAACTCGCATCTGCAGCCGCTGTCTCGGATGCGGAAGGAGAGGAAGAGGAGGACCCGGTAGACGGCCACGCCGGCGACTCGTCGACCGACGCATCCGCTTCGTCTCTCGAAACCCAATCACGGACGGTTTCTGCGGCGCGAGAGGTCATTCCGCTGGAATCGGATTCTGATTCCACCCCCGATTTCGACGCCGACTTCGACTCCGATCCCGTCTTCACAGAGTCGGATGGCTGCTCCGCCGCCGAGTTCCGGCCGGCGCT
The DNA here is from genome assembly GCF_000337555.1 of Natrialba asiatica DSM 12278. Lineage (GTDB taxonomy): Archaea > Halobacteriota > Halobacteria > Halobacteriales > Natrialbaceae > Natrialba > Natrialba asiatica. Next base: position 158,468 of record NZ_AOIO01000040.1, read on the forward strand.
CGAATCCGCGGACCCCATCGCCGACGACGGCGTAAACTGAAACTTGTTCCCGTTGCAGTCGGGACAACCCGAGAGCATCTCCTTGGAGCCATCGGGAAACGTCCGACCGCAGTTTGTGCATTCGTGTGGCATGAGTTTCTAATCACGGGAGACGAGCGCGCTGATCAGCGTTTCGTCCTTGTGTAGGGTCTCGATCTGGTTTGCCGGTCCGATTACCGTCAACTTCGTCTCCGACTCGTTGTTACCCATGATCCGGCCGAGCAACGACGAATCGCGCGTCTCCGATTTCGGATACGTCTCGATCTCGATTCCGTTGAACTCGTCCGGGCTGATTTCCGACATCGTCACCTCGATGAGGCGACTCTCCTCGTCGGGCGTCAACCCTTCTTCCAGGATAACGATGTTGCCATCGTGAACGCCATCGAGGATCATCCGAATCTTCTCCATCGTCGCCATATTGTCCATTCGCTCGCCGCTGATGAGATCGATCTGGACACCGTCAGAGTCCGGGGAGTCCGAGTCGTCCGCGTTAGTAGCCTCTGGCATAGGCGATCACCCGAAGTACTCCGCGATCGAGTCGTACACTTCGTCCATGTTGTCGCCTTCCTTTGCCGACAGCGGGATCGTCTTGTGCTGTGGGAAGGCGTCTTCGATCCGTTTGATGCTCGACTCGTCGAGATCGATCTTGTTCGCGAAGATGAGCACCGGCAGATCGCGAGATTCGATGATACCAATCAACATTGTGTTGACCTGGGTGATCGGATCCTCCGCGCTATCGAGCACGTAGATGACGCCGTCGACGTCCTCTCGAAGCCAATGCATCGCCTCGGCGACGCCTTCGGTCGCCTCTCGCGAACGGCGGATGGCATCGTCTTCTTCCATCTCGTCGGTAAACTCCTCGTAATCGACCTTCGTCGTCACACCGGGCGTGTCGACGATATCGATTGTCACCGTCTTGCCGTCGCGTTCGATCTCGACGTTTTCTTTCCTTCGCGCGCGCCGCGTTTCGTGTGGAACGTGGCTTTCGGTCCCGATCGCATCGCCAGTCCAGTCGCGGGCGATTCGATTCGCGAGCGTCGTCTTTCCAGCGTTCGGCGGACCATAGATACCGATTCGTTTGGGTTCCTGTTCGGAGAACAGGCGGTCCGTAACCCGAGAGATACTATCTTTGAGTTCTGTGAACAGTCCCATCTGTAGGGCCCTCCAGCACCGCGGGGTGCATCTGCGCGTACTACTGACTGAACTCACTTAAGCCTACGTCAAACGTATTGAGATTCAGACAACACAGAACGGATATCTATCATGTTCGACATGGATAATCCGTGGGCGGCTGATCAACGGCCCCGGTCAAAAACGAACCCCGGGTGGGACAGTCAGTAGAAGTACGATACACACACACGTGGTGTATGATACCAACATTTATACACGAGACATCATTACGAGTTCGGATCCGAATCTGACAGCGGTGAAAAGGGATGCACGATTGTGTATTATGAGGTGGTATAGGATGTTTTACACCCTCAAATATGATGGACTGTCCCCTCCCCCACCCCTCCGTTTCAACTGGAGAGTTCCGAGAGAAGACGGCGATCTCGATAGCTGAGAGCGAAGAGAGGCCTTCGTTTCACCTCGAACGATAGTTTGAGCCGATCTTCGTGCGGAATAGCCGGAAACTGACTACTCTAGTAACAGAGAATGGTTCTCTAGTAGAGCAGGCCACTAGAGAACAGCAGTCTAGTTACATCTAGTAATATCCTCAGACTCCCTAGTAAAATGAAACTAGCTGCTAGTGGTACGGACCGTATTTCTCACCCACCAACATAAATCCCTGCCCTCTAGATAACCCCCTCCCCACCCCACCCGTTGTAACAGTTCCACTTGAAACGAAGGGGTGGGGGGGGGATCGGTCCGAGTGATAACTCACAACTCACCGTTCGACGCTGTCCGGATCATTGCTTCCATCACCACTATCACGCTACTGGCAATGACATCCACCGACAACTCACGATCTCCAGCGAATCAGTTACAACTCCCTCGTTCGACCGCCTCCTCTCCCGAGTACGGTTGAACTCGAGTTCAATCGGAGTTCACCGGCCGGTTAGAAGCGGTATGCCGAGCCGAACGGCCCCTCACCCGTTCCAGGCTTTGGACTCATCACCATCCGTGAACTGAAGGGAAGAATTTAATATCACGCTCTTCCTCTGTTTCGTTTGCATCAACTGGATCCGAATCGGGATACTGAAACAGTAGACTAGCCGCTCTGGCTCGTCTATCCTACGAAATCTTCGCTGTCGGGTTCGGATCTGCACCCGAAACGAGGGGGTACGTGTACGACGAATGTCAGACGACGAAATGGACCGAACGAGTTCGGAGACAGTTACAGAGCGGGATGGAACCGAGAACGACGAGTCCGCATCCAATTCGGGTTCTCATGCCGATATCGATACCGATACCGCGTCCGAGGCCGATGCTGATCCCGATATCGATCCACACGCCGAATCCGACTCCGCGGTCGATTCCGATCCCGCTTCCACTGCTGCTTCGGACCGGCGCGAGAGTCCGAGAACAAACGGAGAGCACTCAGACGTTGGTTCCGAGCACGGCCAGCGCTCACCGTCTGCGGATGCAGAAACACGCACGCAGGCACAATCACAGTCACAATCATCGCCACAGTCACGACCGGATACCACCGAACCCGATCGAACGCACGGATTTTCTAACTTGCCGGACACCGAACTCGGGGACGGCGAAGACGAGGGCGATTCGAACCAAGGGCTGTTCGACGATCTACTGAGTGGTGAACCCATCTTCGAGAACAAAGAGGTTCTGCGGCCGTCCTACACGCCCCACGAACTCCCGCATCGAAGCGACCAGATCAACAAGATGGCGACGATTCTGGTCGCCGCACTTCGCGGGGAAACGCCGTCGAACATCCTCATATACGGCAAAACCGGGACAGGCAAGACCGCAAGCGCGAAATTCGTCAGCAAAGAACTCGAGAGCACGTCCCAGAAGTACAGCGTGCCCTGTGATGTCGAGTACATCAACTGCGAGGTAACCGACACGCAGTATCGAGTTCTCGCCCAGCTCGCGAACAAGTTCATCGAAAAGAACAAAGCTCGGATCGACGACCGGATCGATTCACTCGATGCGTTGCTCGATCGTATCGAGGCGTACGAGAACGATGAACAGACCTCTATTTCAAATCGAACTAATTCTTCTGAAGCAGCCCCGCCCAGTGGGGATACTGGGTCACGTCCAGGTGAAGGAACGGGGTACGATTCGACGAATGATCCGGCGACGGATTCGATTGCTGGCTCGGCCTCTACAGCGGACGATCACCAGCCCCAGTCCACTGCCCACCCCCTCAATGGAACCGAATTCGACTCGGTCGACGCGGTCGAAACACGGATCGAATCCCTGGAAGCGGACAAGGAATCCTTCGAAGAGGTCCCGATGACTGGCTGGCCGACAGACCGCGTCTACAGCGTCTTTTTCGACGCCGTCGACTACGACGAACGGGTCGTCGTCATCATGCTAGACGAGATCGACAAACTCGTCGAGAAAAGCGGTGACGATACCCTGTATAACCTCTCTCGGATGAACTCCGAACTCGAGAACTCACGCGTTTCGATCATCGGCATTTCGAACGACCTCAAGTTCACGGACTTTCTCGATCCGCGCGTCAAATCCTCGCTCGGCGAGGAAGAGATCGTCTTTCCGCCCTACGACGCAAACCAGTTGCGAGACATCCTCCAGCACCGCTCCGAGGTCGCGTTCAAGGACAATGCGCTCTCTTCGGACGTGATTCCGCTGTGTGCCGCCTTCGCTGCACAGGAACACGGGGATGCCCGCCGCGCCCTCGACTTGCTCCGGACCGCCGGTGAACTCGCAGAGCGCGCCCAGGCGGAGACGGTCGTCGAAGAACACGTCCGCAAGGCCCAGGACAAAATCGAACTCGACCGCGTCGTCGAGGTCGTGCGCACGTTACCGACGCAGAGCAAACTCGTCCTCTTTTCGATCATTCTGCTCGAGAAAAACGGCGTTCACAGCATCAACACGGGCGAGGTGTTCAACATCTACAAGCGCCTCTGCGAGGAGATCGACGCCGACGTGCTCACCCAACGGCGGGTGACCGATCTTATCAGTGAACTCGACATGCTCGGTATCGTCAATGCCGTCGTCGTCTCGAAGGGGCGATACGGGCGGACAAAGGAAATCAGTCTCTCGGTGCCGATCGACGAGACGGAAGCTGTCTTGCTCTCCGACTCCCGACTTTCCGACATCGACGACATTCAGCCGTTCGTTCAGGCGCGGTTCGAGAACTGATAGCCTCCGGTCCGTCGACCGGTGGTTCTTGCTCGGATGTAACTGTCGAAGCATAGATACCGCTGGACTCGCTTCGACAGCATATGCAACGACGAACGGTGCTTTCGATGGCCGGTGCAACCGGTGGGATGCTCGCGCTGAGCGGTTGTCTCTCGAATAGCGGACTGTTCGGATCGAACGATCGGATCAATAAGAACGGCGAGATCACGATCACGGTCGACGGCGAGTCGTTCGAGACGAAATCGCAGTTCCAGTCTGAAAACGTCGACAACGAGTCCGCCGCCTTCCACCTCCACGAATCGAACGGCCGCTGGTACATGGAGGGCGAGGAACCGGTAACGGTTGCGGAAGGGATCGACTTGCTTCCCTCCTTCGAGTTCGAAACGGTATCCGGATCGCCCGTGGTGACAATCGAAGGGACGACGTACGATGCGGGCGAGTCGGGAACGGAGCTCACGTTTACTCTCGACGGGGAGGAGATCGATCCGACCGAGCACGAACCTGCCGATGGAGAGGAAATTATCGTCGAGATCACGACCGAGTCTGAGACCGAAACGGCGGACGACGATGCGGCAGCTGAAACGGATGCGGCGGACGAGTCTGGCTCTGCTAACGAAACGGGACCGACTTCGGACGGGGGCAACTGAAAACCTAAAAAACTGAAAAGCAAAGCGGACGGTCGACGTCCGGTCGCCTCGGAAGAACGAATCGAACTGCAGTCGGTAACGAGGGTTGTCGCCGCCGTTTTACGATCGATACCGACCCGCCACAGCGACGAGGCTGGCGCTTGCTCCGACGCCCACGCCGGTCGGCGCCTCGACGCCAGCGAGACCGAACGGTACGACGCCGGGCACCGACGGCGCGAACATGCCGCCGAAGAAGCTATCGAAGAAAAGGCGAACGTGGCCGAGTAACGGAATTCGGTACATCGCTTTTCCGGTGACCCAGTCTGGTTGGACGACGGTCGTCCTGGCACCGCCCTGGTACTGGTCGTATCCGCTGTTATCGTCGCCTTTTGTCACGAATCCGTCGTGTGGGGCTGGGCAGGTGCGAACCTGATTACAGGTCACATCGCCGACGATGTCCTCGTCTGCCTTCGTCTCGATCCAGTTTTCGTCCTCCTCGACCCAGAAGTGGGCGCGGTGGATCACCGGCGTCTGCCGTGAATCGCCGTTCGGGAGGAAGACGATGACGTCACCGGAGCCACCGAACTTGTCATACCCGCTCTCCCGTGCATTTTCGCGCGTGACTATCCCGGTCCCGTCGATGGGATTGTCGCCGACGAACCGGTTGTCGTCGACGACGAACACGAGATCGCCACGCTGCATATTCGGCTCCATACTCCCGCTCTCGACGGCGACCAGCGGCGGCCAGATACCACTGACAGCAAACAGGAGCAACCCGACCGCCGCAACGATCGCAACGCTGCTCAATACGTCTCTGACGACGACGACACTGCCGTCGTCCGACCGCAGGAACCAGCGGATAATCCCGTCGTCCTCGATCGTGGCTCCCCCGCCATTACCAGTACCATCTCTGTCGGCGGTTCTCCCGTTCGATCCGCTCCGTGCGCCCGATCGAGTGCTCGTGTGCCCGCCTTCAATCTCCGTCTCCGTCTCAGTCTCAGTCTCAGTTTCGGTCTCGGTCGCTGAACTCGTCTCGGCCGAGTTCACCGGCGGACTTGTTGATTGATCGCGGTCGTGCTCGCGCTCGTCACCGCCGGTCGTGTGTGCGGGGGGGCCGGGAGTGTCAGAGCGGTCATTTGGCCCACGGTTGTCAGTATCGTCCCACGCGGAGCCATCACCACTGCGGTCACCACCATCGTCATCGGTACCACCCGAATCAGGGCCGCTCATCGTCCCTGGTTTTGCTGGGGTTCGCAATCAACCTTCTGCTCGTGGTCCCCGGACTGTCCGAACTCGAACGCGTCGCCGGGAACGATAACTGATCCGCTACGCTTTTCTCTCCGGTCACGAATGCGAATCGTGTGCCACTCGAAGGGGCAGCCAGGATCGTCAGCGAACTCACGAGCCGCGGGTACAACGCCGAGCGGGAGGCCGTTACGAAGATCGCATCGGCTGAGAATCCGCCCGCGGTGCTCGACCGCGTCGTCGACGAACTGCCGGCAGACGCGCTCGTCGTTCGAACTGCCCACGTCGATGCGGTCCTGACGGCCGCGACACACCCCTCGACGGCGAACGAACGGGGTCGTCCGTCCGAACCGCTCGACTCGAAACAGGGGCCCACTCGGAACGGAACACAACCCTCCGCTTCAACTGGAGTAAATACAGCCGATATACACGATTCTGCGGGCGTTTCTCCAGTTGAAACAGGGGGGTCTCAAGTCGAGCGAGAGGTCGACCTCTCGAAGCGGTCGCTCGAAATCGCCGGTGACATGACCGGCCAGAGCACGGGGACCGGCGCGTACGAGGATTTCGTGTCCGTCTTTCGGGATCGACTCGACCGACTCGGCGGCAAGCTCCGCGGCCGGGTCAATCACCGCCCCGCGACGGCCATCCAGAGCATGCCGGGCGGGAGCGAGGCCGGGATGGTCGGACTGGTCAACGATATCCGCTCGACCGCAAGCGGCCACTGGCTGATCGAACTCGAAGACGCGACGGGGACCTTTCCGTGGCTCGTGATGAAGGATCGAGAGTTCGCCGATCTGGTCGATCAGTTGCTCTGCGACGAGGTGCTGGCGATGGAGGGAACGCTCTCGGACGACGCGGGCATCGCGTTCGTCGATTCGCTGTATTTCCCCGACGTACCCCGCACGCACGAGCCGTCGACGGCTGATCGCCACGTCCAAGCGGCGTTGATCAGCGACGTCCACGTCGGCAGCCAGGAGTTCATGACCGACGCCTGGAACGCCTTCGCCGACTGGCTGCATACGGAACAGGCCCAGCACGTCGAGTACCTGTTACTTGCGGGCGACATGGTCGAAGGGGTCGGGGTCTATCCGGATCAGGACGATGAACTCGATATCGTCGACATCTACGAGCAGTACGAGGCGTTCAACGAGCACCTCAAGCGGGTGCCCGGCGATCTGGATATCGTGATGATTCCGGGCAACCACGACGCGGTTCGGCTGGCGGAACCGCAGCCGGGCTTCGATGAGAAACTCCGAGACACTATGTCGGCACACGATCCGCAGATCGTGAGCAATCCGTCGATGGTGACGGTCGAGGGCGTCTCCATCCTGATGTATCACGGCGTCTCGCTGGACGAGGTAATCGCTGAACTCCCGGAGGAGAAAGCGAGTTACGAGGAACCGCACAAGGCGATGTACCAGTTGCTCAAGAAACGCCACGTCGCGCCGCAGTTCGGGGGGCATACGAGACTCGCCCCCGAGGAGAAAGATTACCTCGTCATGGACGAGGTACCCGACATCTTCCACACCGGCCACGTCCACAAGCTCGGCTTCGGGAAGTATCACAACGTGCTCGCGATCAACTCGGGCTGTTGGCAGGCCCAGACCGAGTTCCAGAAGAGCGTCAACATCGATCCCGACTCCGGCTACGCGCCGATCGTCGACCTCGATACGCTCGACGTGACGGTTCAGAAGTTCAGTTGATCCCTCCCGCCGTTTGCAGTCACGTCGCCGGTGATGGCCTGAAACCACCGCGCTTCCGGCCGACGATGCAGCTATTGGTCTTCGACGACCAATTGCGTTCGGATGTAGTCGACGAGTTCGTCTCGTGCGGCGCGAATCGGGTCGTCGCTCCCTGTCGTGACGCGCTGTGTCTGTGCGCCGTTGATCGTCGCGAGTAGGAACGCGGCAGTCCGTTCCGGATTGACCGGTCGAAAGACGCCCTGCTCGACACCGGTGCGAACGATGTCGGCGAGGTGCTCGCGGAAGAAGTCGTCCGCATCGGCGAACTGGTTTCGATAGGCGTCGTCGTACGGTGCCTGTCCGCGAAGGGCGGTGAGCGCGCCGAGGAAGTCGGCGTGATCCGCGTCGAAACTCCCCAGGGAATACTCGACGATCATCCGTAGCTGCTCGCGAGCGTCGTCGGCACCGTCGGTCGGCACGTCGGCTTTGAACCGCTCGAGAAGGAACTCGAGAAAGGCGACGAGCAGCTCGTCTTTCCCGTCGTAGTGCTGGTAGATGAGCGATTTACTCTTCGGGAACTCGTCGCCGATGCGCTGGATCGTCAGGTCCGAATAGCCGTGTTTCTGGAGCGCATCGTAGGTCGCTTTCATCATTTCGGTACGCGTCTCGTCGGGTGACGATTCGAACGGATCAGGTGCATCCATATGAATGAACATTCATTTACTATCTATATACCTTGTTACTTCCCTCGGCTACCCGTGCGCGAGACGAACAGCGATCGATACGACCCGCATCGAACTGACATACGCCGGCGGGACGGCGGGTATCACCGACACCACGCTTGGAATCTTGGAGGCCGTCGGGTTTTTCGGTGCGAACAGGACCGGAAAGACGACGACCATCACGGTTCTCGTGATCCCGCTCAAACCGACCGACGGCACCGTCACGGTCAACGGGGTCGATGTCGTGACCGAGCCGGCGAGCGGTTTCGACGGCGGGATGTAAAACGCCGGGACGCCGCAACGGCGCCGTCGTCGTGTCCGTTTAGCCACCGCCTCGAGTTCAGACGTGCAGTAACGAATCGGTCGGGGCGAACGCGGTTTCTGGGTCGTGATCCGCGTTCGTGATCCGTGGATCGTGGGCGGTCTGTCGTCCGCAGATCCGCTCACGAGCGCGCGAGTTCGACGGTGGACTGTCGTTCGTGGCACCCCTACGGTTCGAGTCGAAACCGAACCGTCGGCGAGCCGTCGAACTGCGGTCCTTGACCCTGTTTCTTGAAGCCGAGTTCTTCGGCGGCGGTCTCGATCGAGTTCGTCTCGGGGGCGACGAGCACTTCGACGGCCATCGACTCGCCCTCGGCGAATCGGACCGGTTCCGCGAGGAGGCGTTTGCAGGCGTCGCTCGTCCCGTCGAGTTGTGTGACGTGGACGGTGTTCTCGCGCGCGTCGAAGCTGATGAATCCGAGCAGGTCCTCGGGATTGGAGCCGCTGTACTGTGACTCCGAACTCGAGATGTCCGCGTTCGGGTCGCGGCTGCTGTCTTCTGCGACGCGGACAGTGCGGTCGTGGACGAGATTCTGCATCACGTCGGTCGGGGAGTCGGCGATTGCCGCCAGCGCGTCCGCGTCGGCTTCGAGTGCATCCCGTACGTTCATCAGTGTGTGGTAATGGCATGCACAAATATAAATCCAAGCCGCGACGCGGTCCGGTACTAGAACGATCGAAAATGGAGGTTTTCGGCGACCACAGGGCGATAGAACACCGGAAAAATACGTGAAAGGGGACACAGTTATCTGCCCGCTCTGGTAACGGGGGGAGTATGAGCCACGCCACCAGTATTCGCTCGCAGCCGCGTATCGAGAACGAGGATGAGGTGTCGGTATGCGCGTTGTAGCCAAGTTCGGCGGGACGAGTTTGGGAAGCGGCGATCGAATCAACCGCGCCGCAGACTCAGTCGCCGCCGCCGTCGAGAACGACCACGAAATCGCCGTCGTCGCAAGCGCGATGGGATCGACGACCGACGAGTTGTTAGACGAGATTTCCTTCGAGACCGACGAGGCAGACCGCGCCCAGATCGTCAGCATGGGCGAGCGGACCTCCGTTCGTATGCTCAAGGCCGCGCTTTCGGCCCGCGACATCGACGCCAAATTCTTAGAGCCCGGCAGTGACGGCTGGCCGGTCGTCACGGATGAATACGGCGAGGTGGACGTTCCGGAGACCCGTCGGCGCGCGCGGATCCTTGCCGAGGGGATGGACGGGACGGTCCCGGTCATCACCGGTTTCCTTGCCGAAGGACCCGACGGATCGATTACGACGCTCGGCCGCGGCGGCAGCGACACCACCGCGGTCATGATGGGTAAGTACATGGACGCCGACGAGGTCGTCATCGTCACCGACGTGGAGGGCGTCATGACCGGCGATCCGCGGGTCGTCGAAGGCGCGCGAAACGTCGGCGAAATCTCCGTCGACGAACTGCGCAACCTCTCGTTCCGCGGGGCCGAGGTCGTCGCCCCCTCCGCGCTGTCGTACAAGGAAGGCGGCCTCGACGTTCGCGTCGTCCACTACCAACACGGCGACCTCCTCTCGGGCGGCACGAGCATCGAAGGCGAGTTCGAAAATCTCGTCGACCTGCGCGAGCGCCCCCTCGCCTGTCTGACCGTCGCCGGCCGCGCGATCCGCAACGAGCCGGGTATCTTCCATCACCTCTCGGCCGCTCTCAGCGAGAGCGACGTTAACATCGACGCCGTCGCGAGCGGCATGGACACCGTCACGTTCTACATCGACGAAGCGGAGGCCGAACGCGCCGAGAACATCCTCCACCGCGAGGTCATCGCCCGGGACGAACTCTCGAGCGTGACCGTCGACTCGCCCGTCGCCGTCGTCCGCGTCACCGGCGGCGAACTGCCCAATCAGCCGGGGATCGTAAGCGACATCGTCACCCCGCTCGCCGAGGAACGGATCTTCCTGCAGGACGTTATTACGAGCGCGACCAGCGTCGCCCTCTTCGTCGACTGGGACGACCGCGAAAAGACCCTCGAGTTGACGCAGGACCTCTTCTAACACGCGCTTTCGTCACTACTCGTCTCCGCATTCGTTCTGTTCCAGCACCGGCGTCGCCGCTTTGCCGTCCGCTCTCCCGTACTTCCCGCGTTTGCGCTTTGCCGTTTGTACGCCTGCGTTCTTCCGCTGCTCTTTCGCCGTTCGGGCCTCTGCTCTCCGTTCAGCGGCCGTTTCGATCCGGTTTGCGAACCCGTGCACCACTGTCCTGACCTGTACCCTGGTTGCCGTCTCGACCCGTCGGCATCCAGGTCCCGTCAATCGATTTGATCACAGTCGCGGCCGTAATATGGCGATACTTATGGTCGCATACAAATCGAAGATGGTCGAGCGGATTCGACTTCCCGCACGAGACCAGCGCGAACGCAATCTCGAAGCCGCCGGCTACAACCTCTTCAATCTCTCCTCGGACGACGTCTTCGTCGATCTGCTCACCGACAGCGGTACCGGGGCAATGAGCGACGCCCAATGGGCCGCCCTGATCCGCGGCGACGAATCCTACGCCGGCTCTCGAAGCTTTGCCGAACTCGAAGATGCGGTCATGGACGTGATGGGCTTTTCCAACGTCGTGCCGACCCACCAGGGCCGAGGCGCGGAGAACGTCCTCTACGGCGCGCTCCTCTCGGCGGACGACGTTGCGCTCAACAACACCCACTTCGACACGACACGCGCGCACGTCTCCAATCAGGGCGCTGACCCGGTCGATTGCCCCGTTTCGGCCGCTCACGATCCGGACTCTGAAGAACCGTTCAAGGGCAATTTCTCGCTCGAGCGCGCCCGCGCAGTCGTCGACGAAGTCGGTGCCGATCAGATCCCCCTCGTCATCCAGACCATCACGAACAACTCCGCTGCGGGCCAGGCCGTTAGCGTCGAAAACACCCGCCGAGTCCGCGAGTTCGCGAACGAAATCGACGCGACGTTCGTCATCGACGCCTGCCGGTTTGCGGAGAACGCTTACTTCGTCCGCCAGCGCGAGGACGAGTTCACCGAGGCGGCCATCGCGGATATCGCCCGCGAACAACTCGGCTACGCCGACGCGCTCGTGATGAGCGGGAAGAAAGACGGCCTGGTGAACGCCGGCGGCTTCGTCGCGACGGACGACGGAGCGCTGTTCGACCGCTGTAAGCAGCGTGCGATCCTCTACGAGGGCTTTCCGACGTACGGCGGCATGGCCGGCCGGGACGTTGCCGCCATGGCCGTCGGCCTCCGCGAGGCCGTCGAGGATGCCTACCTCGAAGACCGAATCGAGCAGGTCCGCGAGTTCGGCGCGCGACTCGCGGCGGCCGGCCTCCCGGTGTACACGCCGACCAGCGGGCACGCCGTCTACCTCGATGCCGGCGCTCTCTTCCCGCACCTCGACCCCGGGGAATTCCCGGGTCAGGCGCTCGTCTGCGAACTCTACCGGGAGGGCGGCGTCCGCGGCGTCGAACTCGGCAGTTTCGCGTTCCCGGACACCGACCGCCCCGAACTGGTTCGCCTCGCCGTCCCGCGTCGGACCTACCACCGCGAACACTTCGAGCACGTCGTCGAGACCGCCGAAACAGTCCTCGAGAAGCGCGAGACGGTCTCCGGACTCGAACTCGCGAGCGATCCCGAGATGCCCGAGATCAGACACTTCACGGCTGAACTCGAGCCGCGCTCGTCGTAGCGACGCCGTTCCCGCACGGCGTGCATTCGTCTGCGGGTAGTCGCGATGTCGAGTCTCGAGTCTGAAATATCGAGGAGAGTCTCCGCAAGATCGGGACCACTATCGATTCGGCAGGAGCCCCCGCGCTCGGTCGCGGACGGTCGGCTCCGGTTCCGATTGCGAGCGTCGGAGTCCGCGCTTTGCAGCCGTTCGAACCGCCTCTTTCGCCGCTGCTGATTCCGCAGCGTCGAGCGCCCAGTCGGGAACCTGCGACTCGATTTCCGATCGTTTCTCCGCTTTTAGCTGACTGTATTTCCGGAGTGCGAGACCGATACCGATGAACAGGCCGGCATCGGTGAGTTCCTGTCGAAATCGATTCCTGTCGTCACGGACCGCGATCGCCTTGATCAGCGAGATCACGCCGATCACGAGGTAGAGCTTCGATGTCCGTGACGGATCGCCGCTGAGTACCCGTTGTGCGATAGCCATGCGCAACGTCGTACCACACTCGTCGTCATAAAACTGCACCGAGTTCTCACGCACGCGAGAGGTCACTCCGGTAACTCGTCCGCCACGGCTGCCAGCCAGCCGTCGAGTTCACCGCGCAGGTCGTCGTACCCGAGCGTTACCGTTTCCGGCGGTTCCTGTGCATACCTGGGGAATCGATCGTCGAGGTCGACGAATTGGGGGTCGACGGCCGGGAACTGGACGTTTCGGGTCGCGAGTTCGGCCTGGGCTGCCGACGAGAGCAGGAGATCGACGAACTCGTAGGCGAGGTCGGTTCGCGTGGCGTCCGCGAAGAGGGCGACACCTTCGGTCTGTCGGTAGCCCGTCCCGTTCAGCGGGGCAATCCGATGGCGTCGCAGGTCCCTGTCGGCGGCGCTGGCGGCGACGCGATCGGTCGAGTAGGAGACGACGAGCGGCCGGTCGCCGTCGAGATAGCTGTCCCTGTAAGCCTCGGTCCAGTGCTCGCAGAGCCGAACGCCGTTGTCCCGCAGGTCCTGCCAGTACGCCGTGAAGTCAGACCCGAACTCGGCGACGGTCCACAGCAGAAACGCCCGCCCCGGATCGGACGTTCGAGGATCCTGGGCCAACAACTCGTTTCGGAGTCGGCCTGCGAGCAGGTCGTCGAACGTCTCCGGTGGCCGTTCGAGTTCGACGGCGTCGTAAACGAGCGTGAGGTAGCCAGTATCGACCGGGAGGGCTCTGTCGCGCGGCTCCTCGAACTCGAGGGTGGCCCGCACGCGATCCGCGTGTTCGAGTCGGCTTCGATCGAGGGACGCGAACAGCTGGGTATCGCCGTCGAGTGCAGCATCGACCAGCGCGAGTTCGGCTGCGGTGAGCCCGAGAACCACGTCGGCGCCGATATCGGCACCGAGCTGGGCTCGCCGGATGTAGTGGTCGATACCCGATCCTGGAACGTGCCACTCGACTTCTTCGCTGAACTCGTCCGCGACGGTTTCCCGCAGCCACTCGCCGGCGGGTGTCGGGCCAGTTGCCAGCGAGGAGTAGGTGACGACCCGGAGCGGTCCCTCGTCCACGGCCGGGTCGTCGGTCTCGCCGGTGCGGGTGAGACAGCCGGCGAGACCAGCGAGGCCGGCAACTGCCCCACTGCCGGCGCCGCGAACGAAGGCCCGTCGGTCCATCGGTGTTCTTCTATGACGGGTGGGGTTAAGGACCTGTCCCGATTCGGAACGGTTCCGCTCGGCGGTATCGACCCTTTCGACCACCGACATTTTTCTCGTTTCACGTCGTCCGTCCGGTATGGTTAGTGGTCGAACCGTCATCCACGCGCTCATCGGTGCCGTTGCCGCCGTCATCTTCTCGTTCATCCCCTTTTCGACTATTCTCGGGGGTGTGATCGCCGGGTTCCTCGAGGGGCCGGACAGTCGAGACGGGGCGATTGCCGGTGCGTTCGCGGGTGCCATCACGTTCGTTCCGTTCGCCGGGATCGCCCTCTTCGTCCTGGGATTTATCGGACTCGGAATCGGCGCTGCCGTCCCGGCCGAAGGCTTCGCGATCGTGTTTCTCGCGTTCGCGATGATCTCGATGGTCGCCCTGCTCTATACGGTCGGCCTCTCGCTGCTCGGCGGGATGCTCGGTTCGTATCTTGCACGCGAATATCCCGAGAAACGAGCGAGCACCCACCGGACGATCGGCACGGACCGTCGTGGTCGCCGACACCGCGATCGACATTCGCGCCGCTCGGCGGACACTCGCACCCGTTCCGACTCACGGCACGCAGCCGATTCCTCGCTATCCCGTCCCGACGATGCCGACGGCGGCGAGTTCACCCGCGCCCGACCCCGCGATCGATCCCGGTCTCGGTCCGAAGAGCCGCGCGAGCGCCGCTCGGACGCGGAGCGAACGCGAACGCGCGATCGGTCCGAATCGGGTGTGCGCTGGCACGAATCCCGCGACGAACAGTCGGAGCGGAAGTCAGAAGCAGATCCGGATTCCGATTCCGATTCGGAATCGACCTCAGGTGCGGTCGATGACCGTGATGCCGAACGCAAGTGACCGTTCGATGGCGGCTCACTCGTAGCGAAGCGCGTCGATCGGATCGGTTCGCGCCGCCCGCCAGGCCGGATAGAGCCCCGAGAGAACGCCGACGAGGATGCCGACGGCGATCGCGAGGGCGACGTAGCCGTAGGGGTAGACCAGCGGAATGTCGATGTACCAGGTTCCGGCGTACCCGACGAGGAGTCCGAGGGCGGTTCCGAGTATCGCGCCGATGATACCGAGCACGACGGCTTCCGTCAGGAACAGCCCCAGTACGTCTCGGTTCTGTGCGCCGACGGCTTTCATGATCCCGATTTCGCGCGTCCGTTCGGTGACGCTGACCAACATGATATTCGCGATGCCGATCGAACCGACGACGAGCGAGATGGCGGCGATGCCGACGATGAAGCTCTGGAGCAGGTCGAGTACGTCCTGTAATTGCTGCAGTAACTCGGTGCTCGTCTGCATTGTCACCGCGAGTTCGTCGCCGAGCAGTTCGCTCGTATCGGAATCTTCGCTCTCGAGGTACGCGAGTGCGCTTTCGCGGGCGCGGTCGACGTCGGCGTCGTCGGCCGATTCGGCCTGGACGACGATCGCGAGGAAGAGCGCGTCCTCGCCGACGACGGTGCCGTTTCCGGCGCTCGAACCGTTCTCCGAGGCGTTCTCGCCGCCGACCCCTCCCGTCGCGCTCTCGACCTCCTCGGTGTAGTAGGGATCGGTCGGCACGTAGACTCGCGGCGACGGTTCGAACCCCTCGAACGGGCTCAAGCCCTCGGAGGTCTCGGTGATGCCGACGACGGTGACGGTCGTCTGCTGGCCGCCCTGTAACGCGATCGTCAACTCGTCGCCGACGGAGACGTTTTCCTCGAACTGGCCCGCGACGGCGGGGTTGATCACCGCTTCGCGCTCGCCCATCTCGAACTGCCGCCCCTCCTCCAGCGTGTCCGGTCTAATGTATGGCGGCCCGGCGGCCACGAGCGCGTCGCTCTGGGGCGAGAGTTCACCCCCGTACACCAGCGCCTGCGTCGAGATCGGCATGTAGCCGTAGGCGGCGTCGACGCCGTCGCGCTCGCTGACCGCGTCGAGGTCGTCCTGACTGAACACCGGCTGGGCCCCGGCGAGCGGCCCGCCCTCGGTGTCGGGATCGGCGGCCCAGCCGTAGAGGTTCCGCTGATCGTCCGGGCTGATATCGCCGACGAGTCCGGCCTGCAGGCTCGCCCCGAGCGTGACGAACGCGATGACCGCCGCGATCCCGATGACGATTCCGAGCGTCGTCAGCGCCGACCGGAGCCGGTGACTGCGAATCGCCCGCCAGGCGAGTCGACCGAACTCGAGCGGGCGCATCAGCGATCGGCTCCGGACGCCGCTCCCGTCCCGTCGACGCCGTCCCGTCGGTTCTGGGTCGCGTTCGACTCGCGGCCGGCGTCCTCGAGTTCTTCGACGCGCTCGATCCGTCCGTCTAACAGGTGGACGATCCGCTCGGCGCGCTCGGCGACGTGGCGCTCGTGGGTGACAACGAGCATCGTCGTTCCCGCGTCGTAGAACTCGTCGAAGAGGTCGAGTACGTCGGATTCCGTGTCGGTATCCAGGTTTCCGGAGGGTTCGTCGGCCAGGACGATCGTGGGGTCGTTCACCAGCGCGCGGGCGAGGGCGACGCGCTGGCGCTGGCCGCCGGAGAGTTCGTTCGGCATGTGGTCGGTTCGGTCGCTGAGGCCCACGCGTTCTAGCAACTCACGCGCGCGATCGCGGCGTGTGCTACGGCCGACGCTCTGGAAGAGTTGGGGGAGCGCGACGTTTTCGAGGGCGGACAGGCGCGGCATCAGGTTGAACGTCTGGAAGACGAAGCCGACGGTGGTGCCGCGGAGGGTCGTTCGCTCGCGGTCGTCGAGCGTCGTCACGTCCTCGCCGCCGACGACGACGGTGCCGTCGGTCGGCGTGTCGAGACAGCCGACGAGGTTCATCAGGGTCGATTTCCCGGAGCCGCTCGGTCCCATGATCGCGGTGTATGTCCCTTGCGGAATCTCGAGCGTGACGCCGTCGAGTGCGTGAACCGGTTCGCCCAGGTGGTAGGTCTTCCGGACGTTCTGAAGGCTGACTGCGGTCCCCGTCGCCATGGGCGTTCGACGACAGGAGCGATGAAAAAGCTTCGCCGCTCCGTGGCGTTCGTCGCCGCCTGTGACCGGGAAAACCGATCTAATAGCAACAAAACGTTGATAGTCAGTCTTGGCAGAATGCGAACGAATGAGCGATCGCCGCCCCGAGGACCCTCCTGCGACCGATTCGGATACTTCGAGCGTCAGTATCGAGGACGATGGTCTGCTCCGCTGGTTGCTGCGGTCGGAGGAGGGTGCCGTTGTCGTCGTCCGGGATGTCGCGAGTACCGTTACAATCGTCGCGCTGATCGGACTGGTGTTGTTCGCCGCAAGCGGCGTCTGGCCGCCGCTAGTCGCCGTCGAGAGCGGGAGTATGGAACCCAACATACACACCGGGGATCTCGTTTTCGTCGTCGACGACGACCGATTCGCTGGCGAAAACGCTGTCGATGGAACTGGCGTCGTCACACTTGAAGACGGGCAAAACGGCGGGGGTAAGCACTTCGGTCGGCCCGGCGACGTCATCGTCTTCGCCCCCGACGGCGACGCGAGCGAGACGCCGGTAATCCACCGCGCTCGCTTCTGGGTCGAAGCGGGCGAAAACTGGGTCGAGACGAAAGCCGACGCGGACGCGCTCGCCGGGAGAACGTGCGCCGACCTGTCTTCCTGTCCCGCTCCCCACGACGGGTTCGTGACGAAGGGTGACGCGAACGACCTGTACGATCAGGTCGACGGACGGTACGCCGAGACGACCGTCGTCAAATCGGACTGGATCTCCAGCAAGGCCGGGTTTCGGATTCCCCGGCTCGGCCAGGTTCGACTCGCGTTCGATTCCCTGCTTGCCGTTGCGCCCCCTCAGCCGCTCTCCGGACCGATCTCGTCGGCGATACTACCGTGGCCGTAACGACCGCGAACCACAGTGGCTCACGCCGGACGCTTGACGCGAGATGTACAACGTTTTTCCCCTCTCCGCCCGCCTGAGAAACCAGAGCATGAAGACGGAGGGCGGCAGCGAGACGGCGAAACGAAACGCGGGCGAACGGGCGGCCGAGGAGGTGACGGACGGTTTCGTCGTCGGTCTCGGCACCGGCTCGACGGCCGCCTACGCCATCGAAGCCATCGGCCGGGCCGTCGACGACGGCCTCGACGTGCGCGGCATCCCCACCTCGTTTCAGTCCCGGCAACTGGCACTCGAGGTCGGCATTCCGTTGACCAGCCTCGACGCCGTCGACGGCGTCGACCTCGCGATCGATGGAGCGGATCAGGTCCGCGATAACCCCTCTCCGAACGCGGAGACGGACGCGAACGCAACCGCCGACAACGGCACGCTCATCAAAGGTGGCGGCGGCGCACACGCCCGCGAGAAACTCGTCGCCGCCGCCGCCGACCGATACCTCGTCGTCGCCGACCCCTCGAAACTCATCCCCGAACTCGATCGATCCGTTCCAGTCGAAATCCTCCCCGCCGCTCACACGACCGTCGCCGAGCGCGTCCGTGAACTCGGCGGCGAGCCGACGCTTCGCGACGCCGAACACAAGGACGGCCCGGTCGTCACCGACAACGGCAACCTGGTACTCGACGTCGCCTTCGGCCCGATCGAATCGCCGGCCGAACTCGCGACGACGCTCGCTGGGATTCCCGGCGTCGTCGAACACGGACTGTTCATCGAGCTAGCCGATGCGACCTACGTTGGCACTGACGACGGCGTCGAGAAGCGGACCTACTGAACGCGCGTTAGTCGTCTCCCGACGCGTTCTCTTCCGGCGTCGGCGTCGCCACTCGTCTCGCACCCAGCGCCGCGACGAGATAGCACGCCCCCAGCACCCGGGTCAGCGGAACGACCCACGAGTTCACCTCGAGTTCGGCGGCGTTCTCGTAGGAAATCGCGAGCCCGAACTCGAGGGCTGATCGCGGGAACAGGGCCATCGCCGCGCCGAGCGCGGCGGCCAGCGGGCGAGCGATTGCCGGCGGGCCCTCCGCACGCGCGGCGAGCCAGACGAAGAGGGTCCCTTCGAGTCGAGCGATCGGTACTGTCCACCGTCGAAGCCGGCCCGTCTCGGGATTCTCGAACGCGAGGCGTTCGGCCGAAGCGATGATCCGGTTCGGTGCGACGACCTCGAGCAGTCCGAGTGTGATCGCGAACGCCCGGGTTCGGTTCATACGCGTCTCTCGACGACGGAAGCTAAAAAGATCACGCGAGTTCGAGGGTTGACGCGGTGGTGGGGAACTCGAAACGGCGGGGGTAGCTGGTAGTTGGTGGTTGCTGGTTGGTGCTTGATAGGTAGCGGTTGGTAGTAGTGATCAGTGGTTGATCGTTACGCGCCCGTGCCGTCTGTCGGCGACGAATCACCGCTTGCAGGGCGCGAAAGGGCAACGACGAGCAAGTAGAGCGCACCCAACAGTCGCGCCGCGCGAACCACCCACGGTTTCAACTCGAGTTCGGCCGTATTCTCGTCGACCAGCGACTGACTGAGTTCGATGATCGGGCGCGGGAGCACGACGAGGATCGTGCCGGCCAGGCCCAGCAGCGCGGTGATGACGGTTGATCCGTCCCGTTCGCGGAGAAGCGTCCAGACGAAGACCAGTCCTTCGAGTCTGGCACCCCGGAGCGCCTGCGGACGGCGCTCGGTTGCGGATGGATTCTCGAGACCGATCCGCTCGCACGCGTCGATGATCGGTCGTGGCTTGGCGAGTTCGGCGAACCCGAAGCCGAGCAGCAGTTTGCGCAGCACGTACGCGGGCTACATCGACCAGCCACAAAAACGCGGCTCCGGCCCTCGCTGGGGACCGGCCGCCCGTGACTCGTGCGGCGTGCGCTCGAATGGACACCTTTTCAACACCGTCCTCCCACCTTCCGGTGGAGACGATTCGATGCCCGAGACATCCGACAGGAAAGACGACCACATCCGTATCATCGAGGAAGAAGACGTCGAGACGGCCGGCACGGGATTCGCCGACGTTGACCTCGTCCACGAAGCACTGCCGGAGATCCACCGCGACGAAATCGACACGACGACGACGCTGTTCGGGCACGAGTTAGCGGCCCCGATCGTCATCGAGAGCATGACCGGCGGCCACGCGAACACGACGAAACTCAACCGGGCGCTCGCCGAAGCGGCCCAGGAGACGAACGTCGCCATGGGCGTCGGCAGCCAGCGCGCCGGACTCGAACTCGACGACGAGGGCGTTCTCGAATCCTACACCGTGGTTCGCGAGGTCGCCCCCGACGCCCTCCTGTACGGCAACGTCGGGGCGGCACAGCTGCTCGAGTACGACGTCGCCGACGTCGAGGCGGCCGTCGAGATGATCGACGCCGACGCGATGGCCGTCCACCTGAACTTCCTTCAGGAGGCCGTCCAGCCGGAAGGCGACGTCGACGCACGCGGCTGTCTCGCCGAAATCGAACGCGTCGCGAGCGAACTCTCGGTGCCGGTCGTCGTCAAGGAGACGGGCAACGGTATCTCGCGGGCGACTGCAACGCGACTCGCTGACGCCGGCGTCGACGCCATCGACGTTGCCGGGCAGGGCGGGACGACGTGGTCCGGCATCGAATCTTACCGTGCGGCTGCAGTCGGTGCCTCCCGACAGGAACAGGTCGGCCAACTCTTTCGCGCGTGGGGCGTTCCGACCGCGGTCAGCACGATCGAGTCCGCGACAGTCCACGACCGCGTGATCACAAGCGGCGGCGTTCGCTCCGGGCTTGACATCGCCAAGGCGATCGCCCTCGGCGCTCACGCCGCCGGGCTCGCAAAACCGTTCCTCGGGCCGGCAGGACGGGGAACCGACGCCGTCGTCGATCTGATCGAGACGCTCACACTCGAACTGACCACGGCGATGTTCGTCACCGGCTCGGCGTCGATCGCTGAACTCCGGGAGACCGACTACGTCGTCTGCGGCCGGACGAAGGAGTACCTCGACGAACGGTCCCGGTAACGAGGCTGCTGTCTCTCCTGTTTTGGTTCCCGAACGCTGCTACTGTTCCTATTATTGCTACTGCTACGGTCGCTCTTGTGCTTCTGTCAACCGCCTCCGTTCAACCCAGAGCTATCGCTTGTCGACGTAGCGCTCGAAAAAAATTGTTTGGACGGTACCCTTACAGGTCGCGCGGCTGGACCGTCTTCCGGTCGTTGGCCTCTGCGCGTCGGGCAGCGTCGTCGAGCAGTTCGTCGACTTCCTCGTCGAGTGCGTCGTAGAAGTCGGAGGCGACGTTCTTGTCATCGAGCGCTTCCTTCACAGCAGCTTTGACGATAAGGTCTGCCATACGATGTAGCGGTTCCTTCTTCCATATTATAAATGCTTTGGTTGTTCACGGAAATACCGGGGCTGGAGCGGTTGCGACGGCCGTTTCGACACCCGTATCCACCGGAAAGTATATGACTTATGAATCTACGAACTGGGATTCGTCCCGCTCGAGTTCACGATTCCCGCTCGCGCGCGCCGCTGGGCGCTCTCGCGCGCACTTTCGAAATCCCATCTCGCAGGTCGACGGATTCGAGTAGCGTGGCGACCCAGTAGCGATATGCGCGAACTCCTCGAAGCCGTCGCAGACGGCTCGATTTCGCCGGCAGCGGCGGAAGCCGAACTCAACGGCTACGTGACCAGCGAAGCGGGGCGTTTCGACGCGGCGCGCCAGCAACGGCGGGGGATCCCCGAAGCGATCTTCGCCGAGGGCAAATCCGCGGCACAGGTCGTCGCACTCGCCGAAACCGCGCTCGAGACGACCGGACGAGCGCTGCTCACCCGCGTCGACGACGAGCAGGCGACGGCGCTTCGGACGGCGCTTGCCGATAGCGACCCCGAGGCGGCCATCGAGCGCCGACATTCGACCGTCCGCGTGCTCGCCCCGACGTACGAACCACCCGAACTCGATGCGACCGTCGGAATCGTCACTGGCGGGACGGTCGACGAACCGGTGGCTGACGAGGCAGAAGTCGTCTGTTTGGACGCGGGCGCGACGGTCGATAGAGTCGACGATATCGGCGTGGCGTCGCTCGCCCGGACGCTCGATCAGGTCGATCGCTTCCGTGCGGCTGACGTGCTGATCGTCGCTGCCGGACGCGAGGGAGCGCTCCCGACCGTCGTTGCCGGACTCGTCGATACGCCGGTTATCGCCGTTCCGGTCGATAGCGGGTACGGCTACGGCGGTGATGGAGGCGCGGCCCTCGCCGGCATGCTCCAGTCCTGTACGGTTCTGTCCGTCGTCAACATCGACGCTGGATTCGTCGCTGGTGCCCAGGCGGTTTTGATTTCACGCGCGATTGATCGCGCTCGTCGCTAATATTGTTCCCGAGTAGGAAAATCATTCTCGGCTGTTCCAAACTCTTGGACCTGATCTAGGAAGGATTTTTATCCACTCTACGAATAGTACTACCTACCGGCGTTCGCCGGTGTGACCAATGCCCACGTGTGATCACTGCGATGCGCACGTTTCCGAACGGTTCGCTCGCGTGTTCGCCGACGAGCACGGAGAGATCCTCGCGTGCACTAGCTGTTCAGCTAACGCGGGAATCGCCGAAGCCGCGCGCGAACGTGCGAATCGACCCTCCCACGACTGACGCGATCCGCTGAGAACCGCCCGTCCCGACCGACGAGTTCGTCTTCGGACGAGTTCGAGTTCCTTTTTGGATCTCCCGCCGTACGGTCGATCGATGTCGGATCGCGATTCCCGAGGTGACTCTGCAGTCGGACCCGATCCTCGTCCAGCCAGCGGCAGTCACATCGTCTACGTCCTCGAATGCGCGGACAGCTCGCTGTACACCGGCTACACGACGGACCTCGAACGGCGCATCGACGAACACAATGCGGGCGACGGCGCGAAGTATACTCGCGGCCGTACGCCCGTCGAACTACGCCATCACGAGCGGTATGAAACGCGTTCTTCGGCCCTGTCTCGCGAGTACGAAATCAAGCAACTTTCGCGCGCACAGAAAGAACGACTCGTCGGACTCGACGGCGAGTGATTCAGCCGTCCGTCTCCGTACGCGGGGAACTCACGTCCGGGTCGATGAACGCGTACT
Source organism: Natrialba asiatica DSM 12278 (assembly GCF_000337555.1). Lineage (GTDB taxonomy): Archaea > Halobacteriota > Halobacteria > Halobacteriales > Natrialbaceae > Natrialba > Natrialba asiatica. Next base: position 181,645 of record NZ_AOIO01000040.1, read on the forward strand.
CGACGAGCATTCGGCCGAGTTTCTCGACGCGTTCCTGTAACGTCTCCTCGTCGAATACCCGTCCGTCGATCGCATCGGGGCCCGTGCCGTCGACGAACCGACTCGAAGCGTTGCGGATGCCGACCTGATGGGGCAATACCCACCCGTGAACTCCTCGAACGGTGATTCGGAGGTGATCGAGCGTCGAGCCGTAACTCCCGCCGCCGGCGGTCGCGAGCAGTCCGACGGTCGTGTCCTCGTACTCGTCCCAGCCGCAGTAGTCGTGAAAGTTCTTCAACGCCCCCGAGTACGAACCGTGATACACCGGCGTTCCGAGCGCGACGGCATCGGCTTCCCGCATGAGTGCGGTGACCTCGCGACTATCGCCTTGATCGCCGATATCGGGATCGTACAGCGGGAGATCGGTCTCACGAAGATCGAGGAGCGTCGTCTCGGCACCCGCCTCGGCGGCGGCTCGAAGGACGTACTGGAGTGCGGTTCGGGTGTAGCTTCTCTCGCGGAGGCTGCCGCTGACTGCGAGAACTGACGGTGTGGGGCGGCTCATACGTTCGTCTTGGAGCGGCATCCGGAAAATATCGTTGTTACTCGTCGGTTTTGCCCATTGCTCGTCTCACGGCCCGCGATCTCTCGGGAAAGTCAGCAGCGTCGCTTTTTTCGCACCCGACGGTGAGGAACGCGTATGGACACGGACGCCATCACCTTCGGCACCGACGGCTGGCGGGCGACGCTCGAGGAGTTCACGACGCCGCGCGTCCGAACCGTCGGCCAGGCGGTTGCGACGTATCTCACCGACGAGGGTCGGACCGCCCCCGTCGCGATCGGCTACGACGCTCGCGAGAGTTCTCGCGGCTTCGCGGAAGAACTCGCGCGGGTCCTCTGTGCGAACGGATTCGACGTCCTGTTGCCCGAGCGGGACCGGCCGACGCCGCTCGTCGCACACGCGATCGTCGAGCGCGATCTTGCGGGCGGGTTCGCCGTCACGGCGTCGCACAATCCGCCGGAGTACAACGGCGTGAAGTTCATTCCACACACCGGCGCGCCGGCGCTACCCGCCGTCACGGACGCAATCGCGGATCGACTCGCGGAACCCCGCTCGCTGCCAGAAAGCGATCACGGCACCGTCCGCGAGGTCGACCTCGCAACACCCCACGCCGATGCCGCGTTCGAACTCGTCTCGTCGATCACCCGCGGCGGCGACAGCAACGGCGACGACGAGGACGCGGACGACCTCGATCTTTCCGATACCGATCTGACCGTCGCTTACGACGCCATGCACGGCAGCGGCCGCGGGACGACGGACGCCGCGCTCGAACGGGCCGGTCTCACCGTCGACCGCCTGCGCTGCGAGCGCGACCCCACCTTCGGCGGCGGCGCACCCGAACCGGCCGCCGAGAACCTCGCCGAACTGATCGAACTCGTCACCGATCCCGACAGCGCTCCCGAACTCGGCCTGGCGAACGACGGCGACGCGGACCGGCTCGCCGTCGTCACACCGGACCGGGGCTACCTCGACGAAAACCTCTTTTTCGCCGCGCTGTACGACTACCTACTCGAATCCGACGCGGGCTCGGCCGTCCGCTCGGTCTCGACGACGTACCTGATCGACCGCGTCGCCGAGGCCCACGGGGAACCCGTCCACGAGGTCCCCGTCGGCTTCAAGTGGGTCGCCCAGGCGATGGCCGACCACGACGCCCTCGTCGGCGGCGAGGAATCGGGCGGTTTCACCGTCCGCGGCCACGTCCGCGAGAAGGACGGCGTCCTCACGGCCCTGCTCGCAGCCGCGATGCACGCCGCCGAGCCGATCGACGACCGAGTCGACCGACTGCTCGCCGAACACGGCACCGTCGTCCAGGACAAGACCAGCGTCGCCTGCCCCGACGACGAGAAAGCGCGCGTGCTCTCCGACCTCGAAACCGAGATTCCGGACACCGTCGCCGAAACACCCGTCGCGGACGTCAACACCGCAGACGGATTCAAACTCCTGCTCGAAGACGGCTCCTGGTTGCTCGTCCGTCCGAGCGGCACGGAGCCCGTGCTGCGAGTCTACGCCGAGGCCGAAACGGATGACCGAGTGCAGACCCTGCTCGTGGCCGGCACGGAACTCGTCGAGCCGCTCGTCTAACGCCCCGCGGTCGGTGACCCGATCGATCGACACGCCGGCTGGTTGCGAGTTCCGGGCCTGCACTTACCGGCTTCCTTACCGATAGCATACGCATATGCCCCACCAAAACGAGGACGCGGCCTACACCGAACTCACACCCGACACCTGGCACCAGAACGACGAGGGCAACTACTACATCGACTGTCCGGAATGCGGCTCGGCGGCCACGCTGATGAACGTCGTCCAACACGGCCGCTGTAACGGCTACCTCGACCAACGGGAAGGCGAAACTGAACTCGACGAAGAGGACATGGGCTGTACGGCGAAGCTCTGGTTCGAACTGGGGTACGTTTCCGATCCGGACTCCGATTCCGACCCCACCGCCGACGCCGCAACTGACGAGCCGACATCCGAACTCGACGTGGAATCCGACGACGGCGTCCCGGCCGAGGGCGAACCCGCAGGCACCGACGGAGCCGTCGACGACGAGTAACGGCCGCTCGACCGCTTTTTGATTCCGCAGTGGTGGTCTCCATCGCCGTCGCTCCGCCGTCGCAGTCGACCGCTCTCCCCCTCCACCCTCTCCCGTCGCCCGTCGTCTCTCTCTCAGTCGTCGATGCGCCGTGCGGGAACCCCCGCAACCGTCACATCGGGCTCAACGTCGTCGGTAACGACCGACCCAGCGCCGACGGCCGCGTTTTCTCCGATCGTAATGTCGCCGAGAAGCGTCGCTCGTGCGCCGATTTTCACCCCGTCTTCGACCGTTGGATGGCGCTTGACGCGCTCGTTCGTGTCTCCACCGAGGGTGACGCCGTGGTACATATGTACGTCGTCGCCGATCTCGGCCGTTTCGCCGATAACGACGCCCATCCCGTGATCGATCGTTACCCGTCGGCCGATCGTCGCCGCGGGGTGGATCTCGACACCCGTCAGGTGTCGCACGATATGGGATAGCAACCGGGCGAGGAGTCGAAACCCACCGTTCCAGAGCCGGTGTGTGATCCTGTAGCCCCAGATGGCGTGCACACCGGGGTAGGTGAGTGCGACCTCGAAACACCGGCGAGCGGCCGGATCGCGGTCACACATCGCCCGCGTGTCCTCACGAAGCCGGTCGAACATCTGCCTCCGTTTTCGCGTTCAGCGCAACCGCCTGCTCGGCGCGACGGTACTGTCGGGCCCGAGTCTGGCACCGGGTGGACCGACAACACCGGACCTCGACGTGAGTCGGTTGCGTCCTGTCAATACACGCGAGGTCGCCGGTAACAACCATACTCGCAACTTTACCCGTGGCCCGCCTAAAGGATTCGATTCGCCCATTCTCCGTGATACCGCTCTCGTCAGCCGACATCTCACACGCCCCGTGACACCGCTTCCGTCAGCCGACATCCTCATCCGCTCCGTGACACTGCTGACGCCCCGTGCCATTGCTGACGCCCTTGTGACACCGATGAGCCGAACGAACACCAACACGCTCTGTCGCTTACTTCCCGCGAGTGAGTCGCGTCCCGATTCGCTCCGGGAGCCCCGCCTCCGTAACGGCCCGCTGGACGGCCTCGATATCGTACTCGATGCGGTACGTGTCGACGGTCAGCGCCGCCAGATCGACCACCGCGTAGCCCGCTCGCGGGTCCCCATCCCGCGGTTGCCCGACGCTCCCCGGATTGACGACGATGCCATCCCCGTACTGCTCGGTCCCCTGCACGTGTGTATGGCCGAGCACCAACACGTCCGCATCGCCGAGCAGATCCGCACTGAACTCGTCTGGATACGTATACCGGGCATAGCGATGCGGATCGTCGGGATGGCCGTGCACCAATTTCACACGTCCGCTACACTCGGTTCGTTCCGTCGGTAAATCGGCGAGCCACGCCAGTTGTTCCACCGTGAGCTCTGATTTCGCGTACTCGACCCCCGCGCGGGCCATCCCGTTGAACCGAAACGGTGTCTCCCCGACGACAGCGGCATCGTGGTTCCCGAGTACGGTTGGCACGTCTCGTCTCCGCAACTCGTCGATACAGTCACCCGGCCAGGGGTTGTACCCGACGACGTCGCCCGCACAGACGAGTTCATCGACCGGCGGCATATCCTCGAGTACGGTTTCGAGTGCGACCCGATTGCCGTGGATATCCGAGACGAGCCCGACCTTCATGTGCCAGTATAGCTATCCGAAGCCGTTTGTAGGTTGGCCGTGATCCGTAGCACGGCAGCGGGAAGCGTTACTCCCCGTTCTCGATCGCCGTCTCGAACCCGTCACCAGTCCGTTCCACACCCGCCGCACAGACCGCGTGTTCGAATTCGAGGTCGTAACTCTCGCTCGCCGCCGCCGCGGCGGTGTCGGCGGTGAACTCGATCGATTCGGGCGAGTTCTTCTCGTAGGTCGCGACGAGCGTCGGTTCGTCGACGGGTTCGACGAGCAGCGCATCCTTGCGCACGATGCCGATCAGGGCCTCGTCGTCGCCGATCGTCGCCGCGATCCGGGGAGTGTCGTAGTCGTCTTTCTCGTAATCGAGCGCGAGCAGGCTCTCGGCGAGCGCGTCGCGGGCCGGGTAGCCGAGTTCGAGTTTTTCCGCGATCGGATCGACGTGCGAGCCGTTGCCGAACGCGGCCGTCTGGCCGGTCGGCGTGTCGACGACGCGCAGGCAGTTGTAGGAGACGTATGGATTGTCCGTTTCCGGGGCATCTGCCGTGGGGCCGACGGTGAGCGCGTCTTCTCTGGCGGTGATCTCGCGGTTCGGGAACGAGCGCGAGGAGACGCGGTACGCGCCGACCTCGGGCCCGACGACGACGAATCGTCCGACGTACGTACTCATACCCGAATGTGAACCGGTGGGCGGAATAGTGGTATCGGTTCGAACTCGCGCTGAACGATTGCCGGAGCGATGCTGACGTTTATATACAAATCCGCAGCAAACTGGGTGTGACGACCGAAGCGGAGTGTCTCGACTCGTTACGACGAGCCGCCGAGCAACTGGGTGAATCCCCGACGAAAGCGCAGTACGAAGCACTCGGGTTGCGGCCGGCGTCTGCGACGATCATTCGAACGTGCGGTGGCTGGAACGATGCGAAAGAACGCGCCGGTCTGGAAACCTCGTATTCGCGCGGAACTCGCGTCGATCCGAAGCCGGCTGCTGTCGACCTTCCCTCGGGAACGTCGTGGGATGAACTCTCTGCGGATCAGCGGTGGCACTATCGAAACGTCGACTGGAACGCGGAACGGACGTTGCGCCGCCGCTCCCGATTGCGATCCTGGCTCACCGAACGGAAGCGAGAACGCGGCTGTTCACGGTGTGATGTAGATACTCCCGCGTGTCTCGACTTCCATCACATCGATGCAATGACGAAGGAGATGGCCGTTGGACGGATGGTTACGTTCGGGTACGGGAAGGACGCACTTCGTGACGAAATTAAGAAATGTGAGGTCCTATGCGCGAATTGTCACCGCAAAATACATTACACGCCACCAAAACGGGAACTCCGAAAATGGACTGACGATCAAAAACGTGCCGCCGGATGTAATCGCTGCGGAGAGACAGATCCCGCTTGTTTGGACTTTCATCACACCAGTGATGAGAAGGAAGCGACTGTCGCACAACTGGTCTCAAACAATCGGTCGAAAGAGCGAGTCCGGTCTGAAATCGAACGGTGTTGCGTTCTCTGTTCAAACTGTCAGCGGATGGAACGCTACGATCAAACGATGTGCTAATATCACCAAATCGGGCCACGGCAACCGTGTCTATTCGATACACTGGTTCGCGATTGAGTTCGTAACACTCTAATATGAACACCAACTACAAATCGATAGGTCGTTGGTAATCGAGGCCGACGAAAACATGTCAGTCCATTAGGGTAGTGGCCAATCCTCCGAGCTTCTGGGGCTCGGGACGCTGGTTCGAATCCAGCATGGACTACTTCTCTCGCATTTCACTTCGAGTTCTCCGACAGTACCGTCTCCGGATCTCCAGTTGAAACGAAGGGGTACGCACTACGGTGCTGTTACCAGAAGTCATATTTCTCCGTCGCCACTACGTACCGAGTATGAATCGACGGACCGTCCTCGCTGTTGGTGGGACAGCGACCCTCGGGGTCGTCGCCGGCTGTCTCGGTGGCGACAATGGTACACCGAACAACGAGTACGAATACGAGACGACGACCACCGATGGGACTGACGTTCCGCTCGCGCCCGTCGACGACGTTTACCAGTGGTACGAAAACAACGAGGCTCGATTCGCCGACGCTCGCGGTCGCGATCAATACGAAGCGACCCGGATCACGGGTTCCCTCTTCTCTCCCGCACCCGACGGTACCGAGGACGATCCGGTCGAGGAACTCTCGACCGACACTCGGATTGTCACGTACTGTCGCTGTCCACACCATCTGTCGTCTATGCGGGCAGCGGCGCTTATCGATGCGGGATACGAAAACACGTATGCGATCGACGAGGGGCTCTCGGGATGGATAAACCAAGGCTATCCGATCGAAGGGTCCAACGTTCAGACGGACGGGCAGCAATACGAAATCGACGGAACGACCAATTCCGACTTTGCCAACGATATGGTCATTCTCGAACAGGTCGATGCCGACCGTCGCGAAGCCGCTCCAATCGCCGACGACGGCTCGTACACAATCCAACTTCACTTCGCAGGGTCGACTGATTCCCAGTTCCGAGTTGAGGCACCTGATTACACGGTCGAAGGGACGCTCGAGGAACTGACAAACAACACCGTTAGCGCCGACTTCGGGGTCTAGTCGTAGACCCCCTCCCGTTCGAGTTCACCGCGCTTGCGCAGGACGCTCGGGGTTCGACAGATTCCGGGTGCGCCGGTCACTTGGGGAACGGTACAGTTGTTGCAGTTGTCACAGAGGGCGCTTGCGGCGTCGCCGTCGAGCAGTCGCGCGCCGAGTCGGGGTTCGGCGTAGAACGGGCGAGCCATGCCGACCATGTCGCAGGCGGGGTCGGCGTCGGTTGCACCGGTGCCGGTGCCGTCGTCGTTGCCGTCGCCGTCGAGTTCGCGAGCAGAGTCGAGCAGGCGGTCCATCTCCGTGCGGTCGCGAATCCCGCCCTCCGCGAGGACCGGAATCGACACCCGCTCGCGGACCCGCCGGCAGAAGTCCTCGTTCCACGCCGGTTCGAAGTCGTACTGCAGCGACTGCACGCGGTTGGCGAGCGCGACGAGTCGCTTCCGGGTCGCGCCGCCGAACGCCGCATCGTACTCCTCCTGTAGCCGTTCGTTTTCCCACGCCCGAGCCGGATACTCGCCGCGGATGATACTCATGTCCCAGACGACCGACGTTTGAACCGGCACCACTGCGTCGTAGCCGATCCGTTCGAGCCGCCGCGCGAGTTCAACGCCGTCAGATAGCGAGAGTTTCCGGCGGACGACGGGCGGCGCGGGGGTCTCCGCCGGCACCTTCGTTAGCAGCGGCACGTCACCCGCTCGCTCTCGAATCTCGTCGTGAACCAGCGCGAGGAACTCGAGGCGGGCCTCGGGCGAGCCGCCGAACTCGTCCTCGCGGCGGTTGTAGAACGGCGAGAGGAACTGCTGGACGATCCCCATGTTCGCCCCCGCGAGGTGGATGCCGTCGTAACCCGCCTCGACCGCGCGCGCCGCCGCGCGGCCGAAGTCGGCCGCGAGTTCGTAGACTTCGTCGGTCGAGAGTACGTGCGGCTCGAACGTGAGGAATCCCAGCCGGTCCAGCGCTCGCAGTTGCCAGGGTGGCGTCGATACCGCGAGCTGTTCGAGTTCGGGATTCGATCGCCTGAACTCGGCGTGCCAGGTTTCCATGCTCCGGAGGCCGCCGTGTTCGAGTTGGAGGACGATCCGGCTGCCGTGGTCGTGAATCCGCTCGGTCAACCGCGAGAGTCGTGAGGTGAACTCGGGGTCGTGGACGCGGGTCATGCCGGGTGCGGCGCAGCCGCCGTCGCCGCGGACGATGGTTGCGCCCTGGCAGATGAGGCCGACGCCGGATGCGGCGGCCGGTTCGAGGTCGTCGATCAGCGCGTCGACGGCGTCGGGGCCGTTGCCCGCACACTCGAGTAGCGGGGCGCGATAGAGTCGGTTCGGGACCGTGAGGCCGCCGATATCGATGGGATCCTCGAGCGTTGCCATCCGTGGTGTCGTCGGCGTTTCGAGGGGAACGACCAAGAGTATACCGTCGCTTCCAGCCAATTGCTGCCGGTTCACTGGGTGACCGCGAGTGCTTTACTTCTCGACGTCGAGCAGCGCCACGCGCTCGCGGACCAGCGCCGCGAGCGAGGCGTCCGTCGCGGCCCGTTCGGCGTCCGTAATGTCGAAGAACGTCCGCAGAACGTCCTCGTCTTGCTGATCGAGCGTCGGCTCGGTTCCCGCGAACGCCTCGAGTTCGGTTACCGCGGCGCGGGCGGCGTCGAGGTCGCTCCCGTTTTTTGAGTCCGAGTGTGGGGTAGCGTCGATGAGCACGACGGCTCGGTTCTCTCCCTCGCCGACGCCCATCTCGAGCGCGCGGTCGATCTGTCGGCGGCCGGCGGCGTACAGCAGGATCTCGACGGCGCGGTCGCGGGCGACGTTCTCGCCCCGTTCGATGGCGCGGTCGGCGAGTTCGACGGCGCGTTCGAGGTGCCTGCGGTCGGCGACGTACCGAGCGTCGACGGTCTGGAGCGTCGCCCCGTGTCGTTCGCCGATCGCGGTCAGGTCCGCGACGAACGAATCGAGGTCGTTGATGTCGAGGCGGCATTCGAGCAGGTCCATCAGAAGTCACCCAGGCTGGCCTGGTCGTCGTCCGCTTCGCCGTCGCGCTCGCGTTCCGTCGCGCTCTCGTTTCCGTCGTCGCCGTCCGAGTCGACTGCCGCACCGGCTCCGGCGTCGACCGGTACCGGCTCGACGCCCTCCATCGAGGGGTCCTCGCGCCCGGCGCTCTCGAGGATGTTCTCGGCCGTCTTCTCGCCCTTGAGAACGTGCAAGAGGACGCCCTTGTCCGCCGTTCGCAGGTCCGCGGGCGCTTCGATTCCGGCGTCGTGGAGCCGGCGGGCGCGCTTTCGGCCGATACCGCTCACCGAGACGAGTTCGAGGAGTTCCTCGCCGACGCCGTGTTCGACGCGGGCGCGGGCCTCGCGGACGGCGACGGTCCACTCGCTGCCGATCTCGGCTGCGAGCGATTCGGCGGCTCCGAGCAGCCACTCGGCGGTGTCGACCTTGCCGCGGAGGTCGCCGGGGCCGATCTTGTAGCGTTCGGTGATCGTCTCCTCGTCGTCCTCCGTGGCCCAATCCTCGAGCAGTTTGCCGGTTTTGAGGGCGGCGAGCCAGTCCTCGAAGCGGTCATCTTCGAACTCGCTGGGGGCGTCGCCCAGCAGTTCGGCGTCGCGTTCGTAGTAGAGTTCACCGAATCGCTCGTCCTCGCCCGAACGAAGGTAGAGTTCGTACATGTCGGGCGTGCGCGAGACGAGCTGGTAGAGGCCGAGGGCGGTCGGGCGGTCGTCGGCGTCGTCGAGGCCGTGGACGATTTCGGCGGCGCTCATCGGGTCGAGGTAGAGCCGGGAGACGGTGTGGCCGAGGCTGGTGGCCTCGAGTTCTTCGTCCCGGCCGGTCGCGCTCTCGCTCCCGTCGCCGTCGGCCAGATCGGCCGCCGACGTAAACGCTCTCGCCGCGTCGGCGTCGGTGCCGAGGGTGTCTTCGAACCCACCGCTTCGCTCTCGCGGTACCCCGCTCGAGGACTCCGAGGCGTCCTCGGAAGTGCTCTGCACTTCTGATGGGCTACGAGAATCGCGTTGCCTCTCGCGCTCGATGAAGTCGTTACGTTCGAGATAGTCGAGCACGTCGTCGGTCACCCGTTCGAGCCGCCCGGCCTCGCTCGACTGGCTGGCGTAGAGGGTGGCTTCGAGGAACTCGAGGAGGCCCTCCCGCGTGCGGGCGAAGCCGGAGGCGATGGTCGCGAGCACGTGGGTTCGCAGCGCGGGCTCGGCGGCCAGTTTCGAGCGGACCGGCTCCGGATCGGCCCAGACGTACCGGTCGAACAGGTCCTCGCTCTCGTCGTGGTTTTTCGCGAGCAGGACGGCCTCGCCGTAGGGGTCCAGTCCCGGGCGGCCGGCCCGGCCCATCATCTGGTGGACTTCGAGCACGTCGAGCGGCGACATTCCGCCCGCGCTGGGGTCGAAGCGCCGCCAGTCGCGCACGATGACGCGGCGGGCGGGCGTGTTCACGCCGGCGGCGAGCGTCGGCGTCGCGGAGATCACTTTGAGGAGGCGGTCGCGGAAGGCGTCCTCGACCAGGCTACGTTGGGTACTCGAGAGGCCGGCGTGGTGAAAGGCCGACCCGCGTTCGACGCAGTCGGCGAGGTCCTGACTCGTTTCCGTGTCGCTGTCCTCGCGGATTTCCGCCGCCAGTTCCTCCAGGTCGGCCCGCTCGCCGGCAGTTAGCTCCCTGCTCGAGACCTGCCCGAGACGGCGAGCGGCGGCCTCCGCGTTGCGCCGCGAGTTCACGAAGACGAGCGAGGAGCCGCCCTCCTGCAGGATGTCCCGGACGAGCGCGGCCTCCTGTTTCTCGCCGCCGTCGACGGGAACTTCCCGGGTCGAGCCGTCGTCGAAGTTCAGGGCGTTGCCGTAGTGGACGCCCATCTGGAGGTCGATCGGCCGCCAGTCGGTGTCGACGAGCTCGGCGTCGAGCCAGTCGGCGAGTTCGTCCGCGTTGCCGACGGTCGCCGAGAGGGCGACGACTTGCAGTTGCGGGTTTAGTCGGCGGAGTTTGGCGAGGGTGACCTCGAGCGTCGGGCCGCGGTTTCGGTCGTCGATGAGGTGGACCTCGTCGCTGACGACGCAGGTGAGATCGGAGAGCCAGTCCGCGCCGTTGCGCACGAGCGAGTCGACCTTCTCGCTGGTCGCGACGACGATGTCCTTGGTCGCGAGCCAGTCGCTCGTGCTCTCGTAGTTGCCGGTCGCGACGCCCGTCGTCACGCCGAACTCCTCGTAGGCGTCGAACTCGGCCTTTTTCTCGCTGGCCAGGGCTCGCAGGGGGACGATGTACAGCGCCTTCCCGCCGCGCTTTACGGCGGAGAGCATCGACAGCGCGGCGATCATCGTCTTGCCGCTGGCGGTGGGGACGGCGGCGACGAGATTCTCTCCGTCTGTTGCACCGGCCTCGACGGCCTCGGCTTGCGGCGGGTAGAGTTCCTCGATGCCCTCCCGCTGGAAGTGCGAAATCGCCCCGGGCGGGAGCCCCGACAGCTCCTCGACGTTCATTACCCGTGATTGGCGCGTCCCGCGGTTTAAACTGTCGTCTTCCGGGTGAGTGAGAGTGGTGCCGCCGACCGCACGCGGCCCGGGCGACGTTCAGTCGCCACCGGACGAAAGCATCGCGAGGCTCGAAGCGCCGCGTCTGAGCATCTGAAGCGTTTGCCCCTGATACTCAGTCTTCCCCGTCCGATTCCGGATCGGTCCCGTCCGTTTCAGACCCCGTCCTCGACTCCGACCCCGACTGCGACCGAACGACGACGGTCGAAACGCGCATTCCCTCGACGGCCGTCACCTCGAACTCGTAGCCTTCGACGGTGACCTGATCACCGGTCTCCGGCGGCCGTCCCAGTCGGTCGAGGACCAGCCCGCCGACGGTTTCGACCGCGTCGTGCTCGAAATCGCTTTCCAGCGCGTCGTTGAGCGCCGTGAGAGTCACGCCCCCGTCGACGACCGTCCCGTCTGCACGCCGTTCGTCGTCGATCGAGGGCTCCCGGGCCGCCACGTCGAACTCGTCGCGGATGTCGCCGACGACGACCTCGACGATGTCTTCGATGGCGACGATCCCCTCGAGGACGCCCCACTCATCGATAATGGCGGCCATCTGGGCTTGCTCCTCTTGGAGTTCTGCGAGGAGTTCGCCGACGGTCGTCGTCTCCGGGACGACCGGCAGCTCGCGTGCGAGTTCACCGGCGGTGATCGGTGGTGACGAGTCCGAATCGGTGGCGTCCGCAATCGTCTCGCTCGCGCGGATGACGTCCTTGGCGTCGACGAGGCCGACGACCTGATCCGGGTCGTCCGCGTCGACGATGGGGTAGCGAGTGTGTCCCTCGTCGACGATGAGGTGGCGGAGTTCCGGGAGGGGGGTGTCGGCGGGAACGCTGCGCACGTCGGGTCGAGGAACCATTACCTCGCGGACCGTCACGTCGTTGAGTTCGAAGACGCGCTCGACCATCTGCACCTCTTCGGTGGCGACGTTCCCTTCCTCACCGGCGCGGGAGAGGGCCATGCGGAGTTCCTCCTCGGAGAGCGTCTCGTCGGTCTCGGAGACGGGTGGAACGCCGAGTAGTCGGGTGAAGGCGTTTGCCGTCCCGTTGAAGACGATGATGCCGGGAATGAACACGTAGTAGAAGGCTTTCATCGGCAGGGCGACGGTCAGCCCGATTCGCTCGGCCTGTGAGATGGCGATGGTCTTCGGTGCGAGTTCGCCGAACACGACGTGGAGGAAGGTGATGACGCTGAAGCCGATCGCGACGGAGACGAGGTGGATCAACCCCTCCGGAAGGATCTCGCCGAGGATCGGTTCGATGAGCGCCGCCACCGCGGGTTCCCCGATCCAGCCGAGTCCGAGCGAGGCGAGCGTGATGCCCAGTTGCGTGACGGCCAGGTAGGAATCCAGGTTTTCCATCCCCTCCTGAAGCGTCACCGCGCCGCGTCTGCCCTCCGCGACGAGGCTTTCGACCGCCGTCGCCCGCACCCGAACGTAGGCGAACTCGGAAGCGACGAAGAAGCCGTTAAGCCCGACGAGAAAGAGGGCTGCGGCAAGCCGGCCGAGTGAGAACGCGAGATCTACCATCGTCCTCGGCGGTGTTGTCGTTCGAAATTGACTCGACACGGCGTCCGTCGGCGTGAATTCATGGGTAGTCCCTCTCGTGCCGATCACTAAACAGTATGGTCATTTTCGAACGCCGCGGTCGGCGGTATCCGACCACAGGCTCGCGGATTCCCGCTGGAACGGGTCCGCGAGCGAGCGGATTTACGCGCGCAGCGTTTCGAGCGCGTCTATAACGCCGTCGGCCACCGTGGCCCACTCCGCCCGTCTGATATCGGTCGCCTGCTCGATCTGAATCGTTCGTCCGATCGAGGCGAGTTCGTTGAGCACGTTCTCGGGGTTCGCCCCGGTGTAGGCCGTCGCGTCGCGGTCGACGATCTCGACCGTTTGATCGGGCAAGCGTTCCGCAATGGCGTCTTTCACGGTATCTTTGGCCGCTCGTTCGGCAGTCCCGCCGATGAGAATTCCGTCGTCGGTACACCCGTGGAAGGCAACGCTCCAGTCGAACTGCTGATCGAGCAACGCATCCAACGCGGGAAACGATCGACGGTGGAGTTCCGTCGAGTACGTGTGCCAGCGGGTGAACGCGCCCCCGCCATCATTGAATCCCGAACAGATCCACGCCGCTCCGTCGACCGATTCGGCGACCCGGGATGCCTGGAAATCCGTCCCGTATTCGATGTAGCCGCCGTGGGGTGCGATTACCACGACGCCGTCTCCCTCGACGCTGTACTCGACGAACTCGTCGTTCAGTTCTCCCGCTTCCCGGGCGTTGTAACTCGGATGGACCGCCTGCGCACCGATCGCCGCCGTCGACGCATCGCTCGCGCCGATCCGACCGAGTCCGTCCGTCGTTACTTGAAGCGTCTCTCCCTCGTGACTCGAGGCGACGGTGTACACCGCGTTTTCGAACTCGTCAGCCGTCGCCTCGTGACCGATCCTGATCTGTTGTCCGACCGCTACCTTCCCGCTCTCGGTCCACTGACACGGCACCGAACAGTACCGCTTCGAACTCGACCGTGAACCCCAGTCCGCGGTGACCGTTTCGAACGTCGCCTCCCAGCGATCGACGTTCTCACACCCGTCCGCGTACACCGCCTGGTTGGATTCGCTTTGCGCCTTGGTTCGCGATCGGGTGATTTGCGCCCCGGTGCCGGTCGTCAACACACCGATGCCGGTCAGCCCTGCCCCCGCCGCGATGATCCGTCGCCGAGAGCGAGTCCGTCGCTCGTCGTCACCCTTCTGGTTCTCGTTCCTGCTCTTTCCCATCGTAATTGTCACTCGCTATTGAGTACAGTTCAATCCACTGGAATACGATAAAATGCGTCTCCCATCGCGTCTGTTCGACCGCTCCTTTTCCAGTCTCGAATTTTCCAGCCTCGACGTCCCACGACGTGCCCGCTCGTCGGTCCGCCCCCCTCGTTCGATTCGGGTGTCGGTCCGGAAGCGGTATGTCGAAGACGCACCAACGGTCGCCCATGCGAGTCGAGTTCGACGAGGACACCTGTATCGGGATGTATCAGTGCGTCGCCGAATGGGACGCCTTCGAGGAGGACAAATCGAAGGGTAAGGCGACGCTCGAAGGCAGCGAGGAAGTCGACGATGGCGTTTTCGCCCGCGACGTTCCCGACGACGCTGAACTCGATGCGAAGTTCGCCGCCCGGACCTGTCCGGTCGATGCGATCACGATTTACGACGATGACGGCGAGCAGTTGATTCCCTGACTGACGCGTCGATTTCCTAGTAGTTCAGTGCTGCATCCACCAGTTCTGACTCGACCGTTCGGAGGAGCGTCGAGGCGGCACTCTCCGAACACTCGAGCGCTGTCGCAACCTCGGAAAGCGACGCCGTCCGTGGAATGTCGTAGTATCCTGCTTCTCGAGCCGTTTCCATCGCCTCGAACTGTCGTGCTGTCAACCGCCCAGCGAGCGTCTCGGCTGTTTGCTGATGAGCGCTCACTCGCCTAACTTCGACGCCGATATCCTCCGGAAATCGGTTGATCAGTCCCGAGAGGGCGTCGGGTTCTCCGAGTACGGTGACGTGAACGGTCTCCCGTCCAGTGTAAACGATTGGCGGAACGAGTACGAGGCCGGGTTCGTCAAACACGCCCAGTAGCGTTTCGTCAGCAGCACGGACATCCATCACGGCGTACGCGTAGAACGTGTCCCCGTCGATCGGCATGAGTTCGAACCGATGGACTACATCCAGGTCGACCACCGTCTCTCGGACTGCATCGAAGTCACCGACGACCAGTGAGAGGAATCGTACCCGTTCTGTCTCGGTATCGACGTGCCACGAAAGTAACTCCTCGCGGTGAATCTCCAGTTCGGCGTCGGGTGTGGGAATCGGAAGTTGCATCCGCTCCGGAAGGTGAAGGGTCAGATCCGTCGACTGCATACCGACACATTCCGGACTATTATAAAGAAGTTCAGTGCTTCGAGGGAACATCGACATAGCTTCCGATCACACTATCAGTTATGTTCGAATCAGAGACAGACAATTGCACTGACACCGAAATCGATTCCGACACTGAGACCGATACCCACTCGCTGCAGGCTGACGCTGTGAACTCCTCGGGGTCTGAACTCTCGACCGCAGACCGACCGCCGGGACCGCGAGGACTCCCGTTGATTGGAAGCACGCTATCGATCGCCCGAGATCCATTCTCGTTCGTCGAGTTGGCCCGAGAATACGGCGATATTGTTTCCTATCGGGCGTACGGCACCGAGTTCGCACTCGTCTTCGACCCTCATGTCGTCGAAACAGTTCTCGTCTCGCGCTCGGACGAGTTCAGAAAGGGCGAGTTCGAGACCGCCTTTGGCGAACTCGTCGCCCCTGAGGGGATCGCGTTCACCGAGGACAGCCAGTGGCGTCGCCAGCGCAAGTTACTGCAATCGTCGTTTACGCCCGATCACGTTCGCGCCGCCGCTGACGAAATCGTCGCAGAGGCGAATGCATTCGTCGACGACTGGGACGACGGTGAGAGAGTCGCGCTCCGGGACACGATGTCGACGTATACCCTCCGCATCCTCACGCGAACGCTGTTCGACCTTCCGCTCGAGGACGACCGCGCAACGATCGTCAGGCGAGCGGCGAACGCCGTGAACACCTACGCATCTCCGAAGCGACTCGCGTTGGGTTCGATCCTGCCGTCGTGGCTGCCGGACCGCGTCGAACACGAGTACGAGGATGCGATGACAGACCTCGAAACACTCACCACGGAACTCGTCGAGACCCGCCGTTCGGCGGATTCGACGGGTGAGGATCTCCTCTCGATACTGGCGCGGGCTGTGTACCCAGACGGCTCGAGACTCTCCCCCGAAACTGTGCGAGATCAACTCGTCACGTTCCTCTTTGCCGGCCACGAGACGACCGCAACGACGCTCGCAATCGCATGCTGGCTGCTCGCGGACAATCCGCAAGTCCACGCCGAACTCGAGCGCGAACTCGCCGCTGTCTGCGGTGATCGGAAGCCAGATGCCGGCGATCTCGCGAGCCTCGACTACACCGAAGCCGTTCTCAGGGAGTCGATGCGACTCTATCCCCCGATCACTGGAATTTATCGCGAACCCCCGACGGACACGGCACTTGCCGGGTTTCGGATTTCGTCCGGGACAACGCTGCAACTCTCGGTGTACGGTATTCACCGCGACGATCGATGGTGGGCGGATCCCGAAGCGTTTTGCCCCGAACGCTGGCTCGTAGACGCCGACCGACCCGAGTACGCGTACTTTCCCTTCGGCGGCGGTCCCCGTCATTGCCTTGGGATGCGCTTTGCAATGGTCGAACTACAGCTCGCGCTCGCATCTATTATGCGCCGCGTCGAGTTCGAGTGCGTCACTCCAACTCTCGAGCCATCGCTCGGTGTAACGCTTGACCCAGGATCGGTCGAGACTCGAGTCCGGAAACGATAGCGAACGAGTCGATCGCCTCAGCTACAGATCCGTGCCACCACATCATGCAGATCCTCTACTTCGTAGGTTGGGGATGTTTCGAACGCAACGTCTCGACAGTGTGCTCGGCGAACGAACACCGAGTCGAGTCCGGCCCGCTCGGCCGCGACGATATCGCTTTCGCTGTCGCCGACGTAGAGCGCCGACTCCGCCCCCAGATCGGCCAGCGCCCGCTCGAGATAGTGCGTGTTCGGCTTTTTCAACCGCAGGCTCTCGACCGTCATCTCGCGCCCGTAGTGGGTCTCGAAGAGCGCCTCGAGTTCGAAAAACGTCAGGATGAACTCGACCGTGCTGTGGTGGTTGTTGCTCACGACGCCGCAGTCAACCGGGAGGTCGGCAATCGCGGTGATATCGTCGTAGCACCCTCGCGTGCCGTCTCTGAACGCGTCGAGCTGGGACTCTTCGTCGTGGCGCTCGCGTGCCTCCCAGAACGTCTCGGCGTCGAGATCGTACGCGGTGCAAATCTCGTCCAACACGGCGGGCGTGACGCCGCTGACGATGGCGTCGACGTGCTGCCGGCTGGGATCGTCGACGCCGGCCGCTCGAAACGCGGCCCGCGCCGCCTCGGATTGGGTATCGGCAGACGGGGGTTCGACGAGGACGCCGTCGTTGTCGAAGAGAACGGCGTCGTATGTGGGTTCCGGTGGTGCCATACGACCTTACTGGTCGGAATCCGCGTTGATCCTTTCGGTTGCGCTCCGTACGCCAGACTGGAGGCGAACTCGACGAAAACAGGCGTGAGGTGGTTGGAATCCGAACGGATTCTAGGTCTGGGTTTGGGTCTGGGTCCGTGTCGACGTCTGTATCTGGGCCCGTGTCTGGGTCCAGGTCCAGATCTCCGTCCGAACCCATCCCCGCATCCGCGTTCGAATCGGCGTCGCGTCTCCGATTCAGGCGATCTTGTCGTACTGCTCCGAGAGCTTCTCCGCCGCCTCGCCGAGTTCATTGCGCTCGAACTCGGTCAGCTCCCACTCGACGATCTCCTCGACGCCGTTCGATCCCAGCTTCGCGGGCACGCCGAAGGCCGTCTCCTCGTGGCCGAACTCGCCCTCGAGTTTCACGCTCGCCGGAAGCACTTCGCCCGTATCGCGGAGGATCGCCTCGACCATGTGGCCGACGCCGGTCGCCGGCCCCCACTCCGTCGCGCCCTTCTTCTCGATGACGTTCATCGCCGAGGTCTGGAGTTCTTCCAAGAGTTCGTCCTTTTCGTCGTCGCTGAACTCGTGGTCCTGGCCGTCGACGCGGACCTTCGAGAAGACGGGGACCTGCGCATCGCCGTGCTCGCCGAGGATGGTCGCCTCGACGTTCTGGACGGGGGCGTCGTAACGCTTTGAGATCACGTAGCGAAATCGGGCGGAGTCGAGGCGGCCGCCGAAGCCGATCACCTTCTCTCGGGCGCGCTCGCCCGTCTCGTAGAGGTGGCGGTTCAGCAGGTCGACGGGGTTCGACGTAGTGACGGTGATGAAGTCGTCGTTGTACTCCGCCACGGAGGAGCCGATGTCCTCCATGATCGGCGCGTTGTCGCCCGCGAGGTCGATCCGGGTCTGGCCGGGCTGGCGCGGGATGCCGGCCGTGATGACGACGACGTCCGATCCCTCGGTGTCGGCGTAGTCGCCCTGCCGAATCGTCGTGTTCGAGTCGTAGGCGATGCCGTGGTTCGCGTCGGCGGCCTGGCCGACCGTGTCGTCTTCCTTGTCCGGGATGTCGACGAACACGAGTTCGTCCGCGATGTCCCGGAGCGCGATGTTGTACCCTGCAGCGGCCCCGACGGTGCCGGCCGCACCGATCACGCTAACTTTCGTCATACCATCTCGTGGTGCGCTTGTATACACGTTAAATCCGTCGAAACCGGTGCTTCTATAGCCGCCAGTCTCCCAGTGGTGGGCAGTTTACACATGCGCGTGAGCGTCATCGGCGGCGGCACGATCACGGATGGCGAGGTCGAAACCGCGGCGGCGGTCGGCCGCGAACTCGGTGCCAGAGGGCACACGGTCGTCTGTGGGGGCCGCGGCGGAACGATGGAGGCGGTCTGTCGCGGGGCCGCTGCGGAGGGAGCGACGACCATCGGGATTCTGCCGGGGGCTGACCGGAGTCTGGCCAACGAGTTCGTCGACGTGGCGATCGCGACCGGGATCGGCCACGCGCGAAACGCGTTGGTGCCGCTGAACGGCGATGCGGTCGTCGCGCTGTCGGGCGGCGTCGGTACGCTGTCGGAAATCGGTTTTGCGGGCATTTACGACCGGCCGATCGTGGGCCTCGATACGCACGACGTTGCGGGAGTCGGGATCGAGACGGTCGAGACGCCCGCGGCTGCGGTCGATGCCGTGGAAGCGGCGGTCGACGGCGAGTCGTAGGCGATCGGCGTCGAGTCGCGGATGATGCTCGTCGATCAACGCCCGGCGATCGGCGACCGGTGATTGGTAACCGATAACCGGCGAGCAGCGGGCAACCGATACCGATTTGATCGCCCGCTGTGTGCAGTGTGCTATGTCCGACCCGAACTCGGAGGCCAACGCGGACGCCTATTCGATCCGCGAGGCGGTACCCGATCCCGAGACGTTCGTCGCGCTGCGCGAGGCTGCCGGCTTACCCTCCCGGTCGCGAGAGGGTATCGAACGAGGTCTCCCGAACTCCGTCTTCGGCGTCACCGTCGTCCGCGAGCCGACCGGCGATCCGGTGGGCATGGGACGGATCGTCGGCGACGGTGGCACCGTCTACCAGATCACGGATATAGCCGTCCATCCAGATCACCAGGGCCAGGGTCTCGGCACGCGCATTATGCGCCGGCTCGACGCGTATCTCGAGGCGCAGGCACCGCCGCGAGCGTACGTCAATCTGGTCGCCGACGTCGACGGATTCTACGAAGCGTTCGGCTTCGAGGAGACGCGCCCGCACTCGAAAGCCATGTATCGCCGCACCGAGTAACCGATCGCGTATCCCCGCTCGGCACGTGTTCAGTACACGCGCTGGCCCGCCGGCCTGCCGGTTCGCTGGTCCGCTGGCCTGCCGGTCCGCTGGCCATCCTCGTTCGCAGCTTTTTCGACTCTTGACCGCGTTATGGTGGATATGAGCGACTTCGACAAGGAAGCCGAGCGCGAGAAACTTCGCGAGAAGTACGAACGCGACGAGGCCGAACGGGAAGCCACCCAACGCATGAGCGATCTGCTGCTCAAAGGAGCGACGATGACGAACTCCCACTGTGGCACCTGCGGCGATCCGCTCTTCCAGCAGGACGGCACCACGTTCTGCCCCAGCTGTCACGGCAACCCGGACGCCGTCCAGGGAACCGAACTCGAAGCCGAACCGGCTGACGACACGGCAACCGGGAACGCTACCGCCGAGGAATCGGCGGCCGACCGGAACGGCGAATCGAGTGGGCGGGACGCTGCTGGCGAGCCCGACGCCGATGACGGCGCTCGACTGGACCGGACGCGAACGCACGGTTCCGAACGTCCCCGGGAGCAACTGGAGCCCGATCGAGGCGCTGACTCCCCCGGCCGCGCCGAGCCAACCGACGAGCCGACCGACGAGACCGTCGAGCCGACACAGCCACGGCAACCCGCTACGACGCCTCGATCGCGTCCGTCACCGCCGTCGGAGCGGAACCCGAGTTCACGCGTTGACGCTGCTGGGTCCGACGCGCCCGCCGGCACCGGCACCGGCACACCCCGTCGCTCGACCGACGGTGACAGCGAACTCGAGGCGGCCAGGGAATCGCTTCGGCAGGCACTCGAGAAGTTCGCGGGGGAGGCTGCGGCGACGGACGATCCGCGCTATGCGAAGGCGTGCCTGGAAGCGGCCCGCGAGGCGAGCGAGACGTTGTCGACGCTCCGCTGATCGCAGTCCGGTTTCCGCGAAGGGTATCTGCTTCTCTCGTCGGTGGTCCAGCGGGAGATTTCTCGGACATCATAACCGTACTGGCGAACGGATCGGTCGCTTGTATTCTTCCGATATATCCACGCACACTTATTCGAAAGTATCTTTAACTGAATCGATGCATATGATAGGGACGACGCATGGCGCTTATCTCGATGGTGGTTTTGACCGGTCTCACCGTTCTCACTGGGCTGTCGATAACGTGCTTGCTTTGTCTCGAACCCCGACAGCTTCGTCGGACGGCCAGTGAGTTCGGACCCCGACTCCGTACCGTCGCCCCGTACCTCGGCGCCGCAGCACTGTTCTTTCTCACCAAACGGGCGACCCACGGGTACAGCGTCGAACTATCCCACGCGCTCGACTGGGACATCACTGCTGAACTCTACGCCGTCGAAGGCGAGTTCGTCGCGGATCTTCAGCACGCCGTCCCCGGGGCCACCCTGGAGTTTTTCTCGGTGATGTACATGTTCGGATTCCCGTTTCTCGTCGTGACGGCACCGATCCTCTATTTCCTGTTACCGTCCCAGCGACACCTGAAGGAACTCCTCATCTCGTACCTCCTCAACTACTTCCTCGGCGCGATCTGTTATACGCTGTTCATCGCGTACGGGCCGCGGAATCACCTGTCGACGGTCGACGGCCTGATGTACAACTTCTACCCGTCCACGCAGGATCTCACGGGGGCCGTTTCGGCGAACACCGACGTGTTCCCGTCGCTGCACACGTCGCTGGCGGTCGTCGTCCTCGCGTTCGCCTGGCGATCGCGCCGAGAGTATCCGCGGTGGTTCCCGATTGCGGCGTTCGTGACCGCCGGTGTCGTTTTCTCGACGATGTATCTCGGCATTCACTGGCTGCTCGATGTCGTAGCCGGTGTCGCACTCGGCGTCGGAAGCATCTACGCGGCCGAACGATTCGTCGACCGCGCGGAAGGCGATGCCGAGCGCGGTCGGGGCCGAGAACAGGACCCCGTTCCCGATCCCGATGACGAGGACGGAGTCACGTCCGACGTGAGTGACTGACCGCTCTCGACCCGCAACTTATCGAACGGCATTCGTCGACGGGCTATCAGCCGCTGTACTCGCTGCCGATAACCTCCCGAATCCGCTCGGCCGTCACCGTCCCGACGCCGTCGGCCGCCTGTAACTCTTCTTCGCTGGCGATCATCACGGCCTCGACGGTGCCGAACTCGTCGAGCAGCGACCGGGCCGTAACCGGGCCGATTTCGGCGATCGAGGCGACGACGTACTCCTGTTGCTCGCCGAGCGTCTTGGACTGTTTCTCGCCGTGAACCGATACCTCGCGGTCCGTGAGGTCTTGCTCCCGGCTCGCAATCACCGCGAGCAGTTCGGTCGTCTCGTCCTCGCCTTCGGTGCGAAGCACGCTCGCACCGAAGTCCACGGCGAGACTCGAGAGTGCTCCCCGAACGGCGTTCGGGTGAATGTCGCGCTGATCGTACAACCCGTCGCCCTCGACGACCACGATGGGACGGGAGTAGTGGCGAGCCATCGCGCCCACCTGCTCGAAGACCGACCGGTCGCCCCCGACGAGCGAATCGACGAAGTCGGCGACTGACTTCCGTTCGACGACGACGCGATCCGAGCAGACGTAGTCGCCCACGTCGAGGGTTTCGAGTCGAACCGCGATTTCCTCACGGCGCGAGAGTTCGCGGGCGATGTTGGCGTCCATCTCGCGCTGGTCGGCGACGATTTCGACGGTATCGCCCTCAGCCGTGGGTTCGTGGGTTTCGACCGCCGGTGTGGCGTCTTCACCGTCGCCGTCTTCGTCAGGTTCGAACTCCCGGAGACCGGGCCGTTCCGAACCCCCCTCGCTTCCACTGGAACCATCGCCGCCTGCACCGGGTTTCCCGCCGCTAACGTTCACTTTCGCTCCGCCGTCATCGGTCGTCGCGCGGCTCCCGTCACCGCCGCCGAAATCCGCGAGCGACTGCTGGGATTCGTCGAGTTCGTTCTCGATGTCGTCGGCTATTCCCTTTAGCTCGCGCAGTTCCGACTCCATTTCCTTCTCGCGCCGGCGGGAGATCCAGAAGTAGGCCTCGTCGCGGGTGTCTTCGGCCATGAGCACGACGACGCGGCCCTCGGACTGGCGACCCGTCCGGCCCTTGCGCTGGATCGAGCGAATCGCCGTGGGAACGGGTTCGTAAAAGAGGACGAGGTCGACCTCGGGGACGTCCAAGCCCTCCTCGGCGACCGACGTCGAGACGAGCACTTCGAACTCGCCCGCGCGGAACTCGTCTAAGACTTCCTGTTGTTGTTTCTGAGTCATCCCGTCAGAGCCCTCGCGGTCGCCCTGGCCGACGAAGCGCTTTGCGTCACAGCTCCCTGCGAGAAACTCCGTCAGCGCCTCGGCCGTGTCGCGCGATTCGGTGAACACGATCACGCGCTCGCCGTCCTCGATCCCGAGCGTTTCCGCGAGGAGCATCCGGGTCCTCCGGTATTTGGGGTGTAACTCGCTGAAACTCTCGGCCTTCCGCATGGCCTCGCGGACGCGCGGGTCCGAGACCATCCGCTGGCTGGCCTTCGACGCCCCCGACGAGCGGGCCTGGTTGCGCTGGCGGTCGAAGTACCGCCGCAGCGCCTCGACGCTCTGGGTTTCGACGAGCGTAACGGCCTGACGGAGCTTCATCACCTCCGCGTGGATCGACATCCCCTCGAACCCCTCCGACTGGTCGTTGTTGATCAACTGCTGCAACTCGGCGCGCATCTTGTTCAGGTCCTTCTGGGACTGATCCGGCTGGGTCGACTTCGCAACCCCCAACTCTTTCAGCTTCTCGAGGCGGTCTTTGATCACCTCGTTTAGGGCGTCCCGAATCTCGAGTACGTCATCGGGCAAGTCGATCCGTTCCCACTCGACCTCGGTGTCGTGGGTGAACTCGTCGACGTCGGCGTCCTCCTCGGTCATCACCTCGACCTCCTGGAGCCCGAGGTTCTCACAGACCTCGAGGATGGCCTCCTCGTCGCCGCCGGGTGAGGCCGACATGCCGGTGACGAGCGGGTCGCGGGCGTCTTCGTGATAGCGCTCGGCGATGTAGTTGTAGGCGTAGTCGCCGGTCGCGCGGTGGCACTCGTCGAACGTCAGGTGGGTCACGTCGGAAAGCGAGATGCGTCCCCCGACGAGGTCGTTCTCGATCACCTGCGGGGTGGCCATCACGACCGTGGCGTCCGTCCACAGTTCGGCGCGGTCGTCCGGGCTCACGTCGCCCGTGAAGACGACGATCTCCTCGTTTTCAGAACGCTCTGCGTTCTGATCGCTCGACGAGCTTTGCTCGTCGGTGTCGGGAATCTGGAGCGCCTCGCGGTAGAACTCGGCGTGTTGCTGGACGAGGGGTTTCGTCGGTGCGAGCATCAGTGCGGTGCCGCCGACCTCCTCGAGCCGGCGCGCCGTCACGAGCAGGCTCACGGTGGTCTTTCCCAGCCCGGTCGGAAGGCAGACGAGCGTGTGGTCGTTCGCGGCCGTTCCGGCGAGTTTCAACTGGTAGAGGCGGCGCTCGAGAAAATTCGGTTCGAGCAAGGGGTGCTCGATCGACGGCGGCTCCTCGTCCTGTGCTGCCATTGGCGGCCGATTCGATGCGGTTGCGGTTAAGGATTGAGAAAGCGCGGTGGAAGTAAACGCATCACCTGAATCGATCGTTCTCAGGAGACTATCCCGCCGAACGATAGCGTCCGTACACGGCTTGAGGTCGAACGCCGCCACCCTTTTTGTCCCGGCGCACCGTAGTATCCCCCGCAATGTGTCACTGCTTCGCATCCGTCGACGACCTGACCGCCGAGGAACGGGCGGCCGTCCGCGACGAGCACAGCCTCGAAGAACTGCGCGCGGCGTACTCCGAAACTGAACTCGCCGAACTCGGCGTCGCGGTATAAGTACACCAGAGCGGTGCCGAAAACAGCGTGCTGCAGCCGTTCCCACGGAGAGCCGGTACTCAAACGTCAAACGAACGTGACGACCAGCCACGCGAGCACACCGGCGTAGATCGGAATCGTCAGATTGTCGTCGACGATGTAGTCACCGACTTGTACCGTCACGCCGTCCGCGAGCGCCGCGCCGAGCGCCGCCGCGACCACGGCGAGCGGCGTCTCGTAGAGAAACGGCGTCGCGATAATCGCGCTGACGATGAACATCGTCCCCAGCACCTTCGGACCCTTGACCCGCTTTAGCGTGTCGTCCGAAACGGTTCCGCTGACCGGGTCGCCGAGCGAGAGCATCAACATCGCCGGCAGGGCGATCGCCGACTGAAAGAGACAGACGACGACCGTCATGCTGAGCATGTAATACCCGTATCCGGCGAACTGTTCTTGCTCGTACTCGCGAGTCAACGTCTCGTAGAGGCGCTGGTAGACCCACCACTCGAGTTCGAGATGCAATCGCGTGAACTCGAGGAAGATCGTACCGAGGGCGAGGACCACCATCAGGATGCGAAAGCGCGTCCAGGAGAGGCCGAGGTCGAACGCGTTCGCGAGCAGATAGAGGGCGACCAATCCGGAGCCGCTGGCGTGGACGAGCCGTCGCTTCAATTCGTCGGCCATCACGTCACTCCTCGAAGGTGGTGACCTTCAGTGCGTCGGTTACGTCTGCTGCAGGTGGTTCTTTGACACGTGGGTCGCCCGCTGTCCGCCGGTTCGCTGCTCTCAGGTCGTCACGCCCCAGCTAATATGGGCCCACGTTCGCTCGTAGATATAATACGTGCCGGTTTTCACGAGGTTCGTTACGAGTCCGATATTCAGTGCCGCACCGACATCGCCGACGACCGCCCAGGCAACGGTGACGGTGATCAGAAGCATGACCAACCGATAACAGAGCGTCTTGACGAGCGCCCGTTTCTGGGCCTGTATTGCGGGCCGGGAGAGGACGTTCCAGTGCATACGCCCGGTTCGTCGGCCACCCAATAAGTAACGACGATCGGATACATATTTGCTTGATTGTAACTGGTATTGGTTTCGGGTACGATTTGGATCGACCGGCATCCGTACGGCTCGCTTTGACTGTGATGGACGCGAAGAATGCAGCGCGAACGCGGCCGTCTCACAGCGAGTTCAGACGGATTCGTTAGCTCTCGTTCTCGCCGTCGAGGTCTGCGAACGCGAGTTCGCCGGCGCGCAGGTCGGCCATGAGTTCGGGCAGGTCCGAGACGGGGAGCCGTTTCTGAGCGGTCGTGTCCCGTTCGCGGACGGTGACGGTCGTCGCCTCGTTCTCGAGGGTTTCGTAGTCGACGGTGACGCAGAAGGGCGTGCCGACCTCGTCCTGGCGGCGGTAGCGCCGGCCGATGTTGCCCGAGTCGTCGTAGGTTACCGACAGGCCGGCGTCGCGGAGGTCGGCGACGATGTCGTTCGCGGTCGCCTCGAGTTCGTCGTCGTTCTGCAGCGGGAAGACGCCGACGACGGTGGGTGCGACCTCGGGATCGAGTTCGAGGTAGGTGCGGTCCTCGCCGTCGACTTCGTCCTCGCGGTAGGCGTGGTGGAGGACGGTGTAGACGAGGCGGTCGACGCCGAAGGAGGGTTCGATGACGTGCGGGATGATGTGCTCGCCGGCCTCGGTCTGTTCTTCGACCGCGAAGCCGGTTTTTTCGGTCGGGAGTTCGTGGCTCTCGCCGTCGAGGTCGATCGTGACGCTGTCGCCCTCGAACGCGGATCGGTCGCGTCCCGCGAGGGTCTCGAGTTCGGAGACGACGGCCTGGGCGTCGCCGCCGAACTCCGGCCCCAGGTAGCTCATGTCGGGGTCGACGGTCGCGCGCTCGACGGTCTTGGGTTCGTCGTACTGCCGGAAGACGGTAAAGCGGTCCTCCGAGTGGGCGGCGTGTTTCGAGAGGTCGTAGTCGCCGCGGTCGGAGAAGCCGGCGAGTTCGATCCAGTTGCCGTCGAGTTCGCCCTCGGCGTCCCAGCAGTCGCTCGCGTAGTGGGCGCGCTCGCCCGAGAGGTGCTGGCGGAACCGGAAGCGGTCCATGTCGACGCCGACGGCGTCGTACCACCGCTTTGCGACACCGAGGAAGTACGCGACCCACGGACTCGCGAGGATTCCCTCCGCGACGGCGTCGCCGATGGTCGTTCGAATCTCCTCGCCGTCCTCGGCGTTCTGCTCGCTGGCCGGATAGAGGCGCACCTCGACATCGGCGACCGCCGAGAGGTCGGGCTCGTCGGTTTCGGGGTCGATGAAGAACTCGAGTTCGGCCTGGGTGAACTCGCGGGTGCGGATGATGGATCGGCGGGGGCTGATCTCGTTGCGGTAGGCCCGACCGATCTGGCTGACGCCGAACGGCAGTTGATTGCGTGCGTACTCTTTGAGCCGCGGGAACTCGACGAAGATACCCTGGGCGGTTTCGGGGCGCAGGTAGCCGGGTTGGGAGTCGCCGGGGCCGATGTTCGTCCCGAACATGAGGTTGAACGTCTCGACGGCCTGGCCCGCGAGGCCGGCGCCGCAGTTCGGGCAGACGAGTTCGTACTCGGCGATGACCTCCTCGACCTCGGGGATGGGGAGGCTCTCGGCGTCCTCGTACTCGGTGTTGTCCTCGACGACGTGGTCCGCGCGGTGGCTCTCGCCGCAGTCGGGACACTCGACGAGCATGTCGTCGAAGCCGTCGAGGTGGCCCGACGCCTCGAAGACCGGTTCGGGCATGATCGTCGGGGCGTCGATCTCCATGTTGCCCTCGGCGACGGCGAAGCGGTCGCGCCAGGCGTCCTCGACGTTGCCCTTCAGGGCCGCGCCCTGCGGGCCGAACGTGTAGAAGCCGCCGACGCCGCCGTAGGCGCCCGAGGACTGGAAGAAGTAGCCCCGGCGCTTTGCGAGTTCGACGAGTTTCTCGCCGATCGAGACGTCCGTCTCCGCTGGTTCAGTCTGTTGCTCACTCATACAGGGCCTCCAGAAGGTCGACGTCGCAGACGATGCCGACGAGTTGTTCGCCCGACACCATCGGGATCTGTTCGATGTCGTTGCTGATCATCTGCTGGGCGGCGTCCTGGATCGACTTCTCCGTCGCGACCGTCACCACGTCGTCGCTCATGAACTCGCGGACCGGTTCGGCGGGGAGCTCGATGTCCCGCGTCGGGAGGTAGCGACTGCCGACGGCCTTGATGCCCTCCCAGGACCATTCGGAGTCCTGGTCCGGGAAGTTGTTGCCCGTCTCTTCTTCGCCCTCGACGATGCGGGCGACTTCGATGATGTCGACTTCGGTGAGGACGCCGCTCATCCGACCGTCGTCGTTTAGCGCGACGGTGTAGGGGACGTTCGCGTAGGACAGTTCGCGTTCGGCGACCGGCAGCGGCGTGCCCTCGTAGGTCGTGTTGACGTTGTCGCTGGCGTAGGTGCCGACGGTATCGTCGGTTTTCTGATCGCCGGCCGCGATGGCGTGGATCACGTCCGTCACCGTAACGATGCCCTCGAACTCGCCGTCGACGACCGGGACGCGGCGCGCGCTCTTTTCGACCATCGCGCGGGCGACCTCCTCCAGCGTGGTCTCGCGCGTCGTCGTCGGCACGTCGTCCATCAGCATGACGAGTTGGTCCTCGTCGGGCTGTTCGATCAGCGTATCCCGCGAGACCAGCCCTCGGTATTCCGGGCCGTTGTCGGTCGGTTTGACGACCGGAACTGACGAGAACGACTGTTCTTGCAGGTACTCGAGGACATCCGAACGGGTGCCTGGCAGGTCGACGGTCACTACGTCCTCACGAGGCGTCATCGCGTCGGCTACGTTCATGTCCCCACTGTAGGGCGAAAATGAGTATAAACCCAGTGTTTCCTGTGCCTGCACTCGACGACCAGCCGTTGGCCCGCTCACGCGCCGTTTCAGGGGTTCGATTCGACGGCCTTATATGTGTGAGGGTGAGATATTCTACCATGGTGTTGAATCCCCACACCACGACGGCAGACGAGACGGTCGTCGGCTCGATCGATTCGACCGATTCGAGCGACGAGTTCGTCATTGCGGACATCTCTGCGGACGACGCGTGGCTTTCGATGCGAGCGGAGGAGGCAATGACACTTCCGGCCTGGCGATAGGGGGGATTCGACCTGTACCGGTGGGGGCCGGTCAGGTGGGACGTTCGCTTGCAGCTCTTTTCCAACGGAGCGCCGGCTTTCTGCGAGCGTGTGACCGAGACGTAGCGTTTAGTACGTCGCCGTTGTGTCAGTAGTCGATGGCTGGCCGCCAGCGGACAGACCGGCGACCTGATACCGCAAGGACCGACGCCGGAGCGGACCGCAACGCGCGCTATACTGTTGCCTCGCTGCTCGCGGCGCTCGTTCCCGTCAGCCTCGCCCGCCGCGCGATCTCCGTGACGGTTACGGCCGACCGCGATGTCTACGACCGCGGCGTCCCCGTCGAGTTCACCGTGACGTTTCGGAACCGGCTGCCGGTCGCCGTCGCCGTTCCGACGCCGCACCAGCGTCGCTGGGGCTGGACCGTCGCCGGCGAACTCGAGGCCAGCGACGAGCGGCGATACATGCGGTCACAGCCGTCGGTGTTTCGATTCGACGGCGGTGAGCGAAAACGGATCACGGTCACCTGGAACGGCCGCTTCGAACGGACCACGGATCGTCACGAGTTCGTCGTGCCGGACCCGGGTGAGTACGAGATCCGGGTGTTCGTCGCGACGCGCGAGGGCCGGTATCAGCCCAGTGATACGGCGAGCATCCGGATTCGGTAGGCGAGGTGGGCGAAGCGGACAAGATGGGCAAAGTGAACAAGATGAGCGAGATTGATGGGATGGATGAGAGAGGCGAATCGTCGAACGGTCCGTGCGCCGGTTTGAACGGCTGAAAATAGACCGAGAGGAAGCAAGCCGCGTACGCGACAGGAGGGCAGTACGTGAGTGGCGTGTCGGTGTTGCGTCCCGATACCAACGGTTCGTCTTCGCCCGTCACGTCGCTTATCCCGTGAGGAAGCCGCCGGGCGGAATGCGCGTCGTCGGCCGTCCGTCCTCGTCGAGGTCGTCGTCGCTGCCGAACTCGGGGGAGTGTTCGATCGTTCGTCGAGCCTTTGCGACCGTGCGGTTGCACGCAGCCACTGTAGCGAGGATCTTACTCATACACGAGTTAATAGTGCCGCCGCCCACATAAGTATTTATGATATGAAAGATCGTGTGGTTGGTTGCCGATATCTCGTTAGTAGCCAAATATGAAACTACAATTCTACCGGTTTACTCGCTCGAATACCTATGAAGAGTATTAACTACTATTTGAGTAACAACAGATCAAATTTGTATTTGTAATATGGTAATTCTGCGGTCACCGGTGCAGATGACACGCCGTAAAGTGCGTCCCCGTTCCGTGTGCCGATTCGATTTCGTAGGCCGGCCGTTCCCGTGCACAGATGCTCCGTTCGGCGAACGCTTCGAGCAAGCGGTCGGTCGCTTGCTCCCAATCGACGGTCGGCCCGTCACGCTCGGTGCCCGCTTCGTCCGTCACTGCTTTCGCTTGCCCGCTCGTCTGTGTCCCCGCTTCGTGATCCGTCGCGATGAACTCTATCGCCTCCTCGACGATCCGCCCCGGCTCGCCCTGCGGGAGCGCGCCGCCGAAGAACTCCGCGCGAATCTCGGCGGCCGGCATCGGTTCGAACGTCCGTCGTTTGACCGCCCGCATGAACGACCGCGTCCGCTTCCACTCCTCGCCGTCCCAATCGTAGGCTTCAGGGGCGATCAGGCGCGGACACCGCGTGCGGAACCGACAGCCGGAGGGCGGATCGACCGGACTCGGGACCTCGCCCTCGAGCACCCCGCGCGCGCCGGTCTCCCGCGGATCGGGAACCGGGATCGAGTCGAGTAACGCCTTCGTGTACGGGTGCTGCGGGTTCTCGAAGAGTTCTTCTTTCTCGGCGAGTTCGACGATATTCCCGAGGTACATCACGGCGACGCGGTCGGAAATGTGGCGGATCACCGAGAGGTCGTGGGCGATGAAGAGGTAGGTGAGTCCGAACTCGTCTTGGAGCCGCTCCATGGTGTTCAGCACCTGCGCCTGAATGGATACGTCGAGCGCGGAGACTGGTTCGTCACAGACGATGAAGTCCGGGTTGACCGACAGCGCGCGGGCCAGGTTGACCCGCTGGCGCTGGCCGCCCGAGAACGCGTGGGGATAGCGGTTGTAGTGGTGCGGGTCCAGCCCGGCTTTCTCCAGCAGGTCCTTCGCCCGGGCCTCGCGGCCCTCGTCGTCGAGCATTCCGTGGGCGCGCATCGGCTCCTCGATGATCTGACCGACCGTCAGTCGCGGATCGAGCGAGGCCTGCGGGTCCTGAAAGATCATCTGAATTTCCGAGCGTTTGGTGCGCAGATCCTCCCCGCTGAGCGTCGCCAGATCCTCGCCTTTGAACGAAATCGTCCCCGCGGTCGGCTCGAGCAATCGCAGAATCGTCCGCCCCAGCGTACTTTTGCCACAGCCCGACTCGCCGACGAGCCCGAGCGTTTCGCCGCGTCGAATGTCGAAACTCACGTCGTCGACGGCTTGGACCCGTTCCTCGCCGACGCTGATCGGCGGAAATTGGTTCGTGTCGAGAGAAATTCCCGGCAACAGCCCGCCGCTCTGCGAGAAGTACTTCTTCAGCCCCTCGACCTCGATCAGCGCCTCGCCGTACGGGACCGTCTCGCCCGTCATTTCGGACCCGAGTTGCCCGTCGGGTGAACTCTTACTCACGGTCGTCACCTCCGCGTCGCCCGTCGGTTTTGCGTGTACTCCCACTCCCGTTCCCACTCTGACTCCGACTCTCGACTCCACTCTCTTCGCTTTCGCCGCCATCAGTCGCACTCGCAGCGGTCTCCTGTGCACGCCCCTCGAGCGGGACGCTTTCCTCGTACTCGTCGCCGAACACGTCGTGTTTGATGCAGGCCGCTCGATGCGGCTGCCCGTCGGCCCGGGCGACCTCCCTGTTTTCGGGATGGATCCGCTTGCACGCCTCCCGCGCGTCCGGACAGCGCGGGTGGAATCGGCAGCCCGCGGGCGGGTTGATCGCCTCCGGCATCACTCCCCTGATCGGATCGAGTTCAGCGACGGTTCGGTCGGGTCGGGGCATCGAGTTCAGAAGCGCCTCGGTGTAGGGGTGTTTGGTGTCGTAGAACAGTTCGTCGACCGGCGCTTGCTCGACGATCTCGCCGAGGTACATCACGTTCACCCGATCGCAGATTTCGGCGACGACGCCCATGTCGTGGGTGACCCAGATGAAACTCGTCCCGTACTTCGCCTGGAGGTCGTCGACGAGGTCGATGATCTGGCCCTCGACCGTCACGTCGAGCGCCGTCGTCGGTTCGTCCGCGATGATGAGGTTCGGCTCGCAGGCAAGCGCCATGGCGATGAGCACGCGCTGGCGCATGCCGCCGGAAAACTGGTGGGGGTACTCCTCGTAGCGCTCCGCCGGATCGGGAATGCCGACCTCACGGAGCATGTCGACCGCCTCCCGCCGCGCCTCGTCGCTCGACAGGTCGCGGTTGAGTTCGATGAACTCGCGCAGTTGGCTGCCGACGGTGAAGACGGGGTTGAGCGACTCCATCGGATCCTGAAAGATGACGGCGATCTCGTTGCCCCGGATGCGGGTGCGAACCTCCTCGTTCGTCAGCATGTCCTCGCGCTCGCGGAGGTCGCCGTCGGGGCCTTCCTCGAGTCCGAAGATGGTTTCGCCCTTGTACGTGATCTCACCGTCGACGATCTGGCCGGGGGAGTCGACGAGTCGGAGGAGGCTCATCGAGGCGACGCTCTTGCCGGCCCCGCTCTCGCCGACGAGGCCGACGATCTCACCCTCGTAGACCTCGAACGAGATGCCGTCGACGGCGCGGACGGTGCCGGCGTCGGTGAAGAACTGCGTCTTGAGGTTCTCGACGCGAAGGAGTGGGTCTGAACGTGAACTCATCGGTGGTGTGGGATCGGTGTGAGAGTCGGGGGTGGAGTCTGGATAGCGGTCATGGTCTGTCTCTCAGTCGTTGATTCGCGGATCGAGCGCGTCTTGCAGGCCGTCGCCGAACAGGTTGAAGCCCATAATCGTCACCAGGATCGCGAGGCCGGGCCAGATCGAGAGCCAGACGTTCGAGTGCATGTAGCCGTGGGAGGTGTTGAGCATCTGGCCCCAGTCGGGCGTCGGCGGTTGCGCCCCGTAGCCGAGGAAGGAGAGGCCGGCGACGATGAGGATCGTGACGCCGATCTGGAGCGTCGCGTAGACGAGGACGGGCGCGAAACTGTTCGGAATCACGTGCCTGCGGATGATGTTGCGGTTCTTGACGCCGGAGGCCTTCGCGGCCTCGATGTAGTCCATCTCGCGGACGGACAACACCTCGCTGCGGATGATCCGGGCGAAGACGGGGATGAACGTGATCCCGACGCCGAGGATGGCGTAGGTGATGTCCGGGCTGCCGCCGCTGACGAACACCGTGAAGACGATGATGAGGATCAGCGGCGGGATCGCGTACACCGTTTCGACCATCCGCATGAGCACGTCGTCGACGCGGCCGCCGTAGAATCCCGAAACTGCGCCGATGATCGTCCCGCCGACGAAGCCGATCAGCGTCGAGACGATGCCGACGCTGACGGAGACCTGTGCGCCGTAGACGATTCTGGTGAAGTAGTCGCGGCCGCTCGGATCGGTTCCGAGCGGATTGCTCAGCGACCCGTCGGCGTGAAACGCCGGCGGCACGTTCTCCTCGCCCTCGCCCGGCGGCGGTATTCGCTCGGGATGGTCGAAGATGGGGAGCGTCTCCGCGAACGTAAAGTCCGAGACGGCTCCGAACGTGAGCTGTGAGAGGTTGCTGTCGATGAACGTGTACGTCGAGATGAGCAGGACCAGCGCCACGACGTACAGCCCCCACCGCGCAGTCGTATCCTCCATTACCTTCGAGAACGTGTAGCGCCAGCCGTATTCGGCCTCAACGTCCTCGGACGGCCCGCGGCTCTCGTCCATCTGTGCTTCGCCGAGTGCCATGCTTAGGTTCCTCCCTGGTTGTGGTCGAATCTCCGGTCAGTCTCTCCGCCGTTCCACGCCATCTCAATCGTGCTCTCCGTAGGTGACGCGGGGATCGATGTACGCGTAGGAGATGTCCGTGATGATGACGCCGACGACGAACATCGTCCCGATCACGATCGTGATCCCCATGATCAGTTGGTAGTCGAGGCTCTGGATCGCTTCCAGGAACAGCCGTCCAATGCCGTTGATGTTGAAGACGTACTCCGTGAGCACGGCACCGCCGAGCGCCGTCGAGAGATTGAGCCCGATGATCGTGATAATCGGGAGCTGAGCCACCTGGAAGGCGTGCTTCCGAAGGATCGTTCGCTCCGGAACCCCGTACGCTCGCGCGAGTTTGACGTACTCTCCCTGCAGCGACTCGATCATCTGCGTCCGCTCGACGCGCATCAGCGTCGCCATCTGAAGCGTGCCGAGTGCGATCATCGGCAACAGCAGATGTCGTATCGTCTGATACGCCAATTCGGGATAGCCGCTGTAGCCGTACTGGTCGGGACTGCGCCACGGATACACCAACCCGCTCGAGGGCAGCCAGCCGAGTTGGATCGCGAAGATCAGGATCAGCACGATGCCGATCCAGAACGAGGGCGTGCTCACGCCGATCAGTGCGACGATCCGGGAGACGTGATCCGTCGGCTCGTTTCGCCGCGTCGCCGCGATGATCCCGAGCGGAATCGCGGTCGCGAGGGCGAACGCGTACGCCGACAGAACCAGCATGAGCGTCGGTCCGGCCCGCTGGGCGAGCAGTGCCGTGACGGGCCGATCCCGGTGGATACTGTGGCCGAGATCGCCCTGCAGGACGTTGCCCATGTACGTCAGATACCGCTCGTGCAGCGGCCTGTGGAGGCCGTACTGGCGTTCGATGCGCGCGATAACCTCCTGATTAACCTCCTGGCCCTGCAACATGAGCCGCACCGGATCACCCGGGGCCAGATTTGCGAGGATAAACGTGATGACGGTGATCCCGATCAACACGGGAATCGCCTGTACCACGCGACCTGCCGTATAGCGAAGGAGTCCCATTTGTCGTGACGTGTTTCAGGTTTCAGTGTTCGGCCTTGCTCTCGCGACCCGCGAGTTCGCGCTCGTCGCCGAGCGCGTCAGTTGTCGGTCCAGACGTTTCCGTACTCGGAGACGACGCGCGGGTTCTGCTGGACCATCGGGTGTGCGTGCAGATCCTTGACGTAATCGCGCGAGGCCATGGTGTTGTGGAACGAGTACGCCGGCAGCGACGGCAGTTCCTCGAGGATCTCGACCATGACACCCTCGTAGAGGGCGTAGCGTTCCTCCTGATCGGCGAGTTCACGCGCCTCGGCGATGTCGTCGTGGAAGGAGTCGCTTCCCTCGTAGAAGTGCGCCTGGTTGATGCCCGTCTGGCTCTCGTGGTAGAGGTTGTACAGGTACGCGTCGGGATCCGGTCCGCCGGTCCAGCCGAGGAGGTACGCCTGGAAATCGTCCGGGCTCGGGTCCTCGTTGTAGACGGTCCGGTCGAGCAGCGTCCCGAAGTCGAGCGTTTCGGCTTGCGCGCCGTCGTACCCGATCTCGTTGAGTCGCGTGACGATCCGCTCCGCCAGATCGCCGCGGTGGTCTCCAGGCGCGACGATCGTCGGGCTCCAGTTGTCGTCTACCGCACCGTTGAGCAGTTCTTCGGCCTGATCCGGATCGTATCCCGGATAGTACTCTTCCTGCCAGTCGTCGAGCGGGAAGTCCCACTGCTCGTTGGTGATCGGCGGAATCGGTGCGGACAACGGCTGTGCCACGTTCGGCAGCCGCGATTCGACGAAATCCGTCATCGAAAAGGTGTGACAGATCCCCCGCCGCACGTCGGGGTCGCTCGTCGGCGCGTCGTCGCGACAGTTAAACGTCAGATGCATGTACGACGGGCTCTCGCTGATGTGGACGCGAATGCCGTCGTCGTCCTCGAGTTCAGTCCAGTCGTCGTTCGGCACGTCGGCGATCGCGTCCGTGTCGCCGGCCCGGATCTCGCCGATTCGGCTCGCCGCGTCGACGTTATCGACGAACGTGATCTCCTGGAGGTACGGCTGTGGCTCGTCCCAGTAGTCCTCGTTGCGCTCTAACGTGACGTACTCGTTGAACTCGAAGTCGCTGAAGACGAACGGCCCCGAACCGACCGGATCCGTGTTGAACGCTTCGCGGTCGGATTCGCTTTCGCGCTCGCTCTCGGGAACGACCGAGATCGCCATCGTCTGGAGCTCCCACGGCCCGTACGGGTAGGCGAGATCGACCTGCACCTGGTAGTCGTCGATCACCTCCGCGGAGTCGACCATTTCGTATTGGGCCAGGTTGACGCTGTCTTCTTCCTGGAAGGCCATGAACGAGTGCGCCACGTCGCTCGCGGTGAGTTCCTCGCCGTTGTGGAACTCGATGCCCTCGTTGATCTCGTAGAGGTAGCGCGTCCCGTCGCGCTCGACGTCGGGCATGTCCGCGGCGACTTTCGGCTCGAGTCCGAGTCCATCGTCCCACTCGTAGAGGCTGTCGAACACCAGATTCGAGACCTGGACGCTGTAGGCGTCGTTGGAGTGGATCGGATCGAAGTCCTCGTCCCGTTCCAGTTCCTGGGTATACTCGATCGTGCTCTCACGGGCGGCTTCCTCGTCGTCCGGCTCTTCCCGCTCGTAATCGTAGTCAGCGGGATCGATGAGTTCGTCTCCGTCGTCGTCATCGCCATCCCCCCCGATGCACCCTGCGAGTGCCACCGCTGATGCCGCCGTTCCCGATGCGAGAACTCGGCGCCGGGTGACATATGGTGACTTCCGTACCATCCTCTCGAGATACTCTGTCATCGACTCTTTGTTATCCTCACCCAAACCGGACGAATAATGACGATACTCTCGACGCGCGTGACGTAATGGGCTTTTACACGTCTTTTAATGCGCTCTGATAACCAGCATTGTCGTGCGTCGGATGAATGTGGACATCTCCGCCGCTCCTACGGACGCTTGTCCATTCGACCTGCGTTCATACTGTCGGATAGCGGTCAATACGAAGTTAGTCGCGAATTCGCGGCCGGTGAGCAAACCGTCGGTTTGCGATGCCCATTAGAGCGCGTGCGTTCTGCGGATGTTTCCACCGGCGACGGTCACAGCAGAGCGACCGCTCTCCACGCCGTTCTGTCCGACATTCTCAGCTGTGGCGATCGTTTGCAGCGGGCCCAGGTGACCGGTCGAACCATCCGATACAGAGCACCGAGACGGACAGTACAGGCCGGGCTCACCCGACAGACGGCACCGCTCAGTGCGGCGGGTTGTCGGTTCAGTTGGCAGGAACAGTGATCTTTTTCCATCGGCACATACAGTATCGCCGTATGAACTACCGAGCCGTCGACACCGCAGCCGAGTACGTCGCGCGCCTCGACACGGGCGCGGACTGGCGCGCCGAAATCGAGGCCCTCGCTGACGACGTCGAGGCCGACGCCGCCTGGTTTACCGCTCTCGGAGCCGTCCAAGACGCCGAGCTGTGGTTCTACGACCAGGACGAGCGTGAGTACTATCCGATCGAGTTCGACGAGCCGCTCGAAGTCGCGAGTTGCGTCGGCAACGTCTCCCTGCTGGACGACGAGCGATTCGCCCACACCCACGCCGTCCTCTCCGATCCCGACGGCACTACCTACGCCGGCCACCTGAACGAAGCCACCGTCTGGGCCGGCGAGGTCCACATGCGCGTTTTCGAGGACGAACTCGTCCGCGAGTACGACGACACTACCGAACTCGATCTCTGGCTCTGAAATGCGCGCGGAAGACGAACAGTACTTCGACCGACTCGAATCCCAGCTCGACGAGGCGTTCGACGTCGCCGAACGCGCCAAGCAACGCGGCGGCGATCCCGAACCCGAAGTCGAAATCCCGACCGCCAGAGACATGGCCGACCGCGTCGAGAACATCCTCGGCATCGACGGCGTCGCCGACCGCGTTCGCGAACTCGAAGGCGAGATGAGTCGCGAGGAAGCCGCACTCGAACTCGCGGAGGACTTCGCGGAGGGTCGCGTCGGCGACTACGAGACGAAAGCCGGCAAGATCGAGGGGGCGGTCCGGACGGCGGTCGCCCTGTTGACCGAGGGTGTCGTCGCGGCTCCGATCGAGGGCATTGACCGGGTCGAAATACTGTCGAACGACGACGGCACCGAGTTCGTCAACGTCTACTACGCCGGGCCGATCCGCTCGGCTGGCGGGACGGCACAGGCGCTTTCGGTGCTCGTCGCCGACTATACGCGCGCGCTCGTCGGCATCGACCAGTACGACACTCGCGAGGAGGAAGTCGAACGGTACGCCGAGGAGATCGCCCTCTACCACAAGGAGACCGGTCTGCAGTACTGCCCGAAGGACAAGGAGGCGAAATTCATCGCGAAGCACCTCCCGATTATGCTAGACGGGGAGGCGACGGGCGACGAGGAGGTCTCCGGCTTTCGCGATCTAGAGCGGGTCGATACCAACAGCGCCCGCGGGGGCATGTGTCTCGTGTTGGGTGAAGGGATCGCGCTCAAGGCACCANTCTCCGGCTTTCGCGATCTAGAGCGGGTCGATACCAACAGCGCCCGCGGGGGCATGTGTCTCGTGTTGGGTGAAGGGATCGCGCTCAAGGCACCGAAGATCCAGCGCTACACGCGAAACCTCGACGAAGTCGACTGGCCGTGGCTCCAGGATCTCATCGACGGCAACTACGCGGCTACAAGCGACGGTGCCGACGCGGACACCGAAGACGAACCCGACGATGAGGACGAGAGTGAGGGGGCTGACGGCGCGACGGACGACGAGCCCCCCGAAGACGACGAGGCCATCCCAGCGAACGCCGACGGGGACGAATCGGCTGGCGTGGACGGTCCAGCGGGCCCTCCGCGGGTCGGCGAATCGAAGAAGTTCCTTCGGGACCTGATCGCCGGCCGCCCCGTCTTCTCCCACCCCTGTGCGAAAGGCGGCTTTCGCCTTCGCTACGGCCGCTCGCGAAACCACGGCTTCGCGACCGCCGGCGTCCACCCCGCCGCGATGCACCTCGTCGACGACTTCCTCGCGACCGGGACACAGATCAAGACCGAACGGCCCGGCAAGGCCGCCGGCGTCGTCCCCGTCGACTCCATCGAAGGACCGACCGTCAAACTCGCGAACGGCGACGTCCGCCAGATCGACGATCCGACGGAGGCCAAGGAGATCAGAAACGGCGTCGAGAAGATCCTCGATCTCGGCGAATACCTCGTCAACTACGGCGAGTTCATCGAGAACAATCACCCGCTCGCACCCGCTTCCTACACGCCAGAGTGGTGGATTCAAGATCTCGAAGCCGCCGGCGCGGACGTACAGGCACTCGAGGACGACCCGCGGATCGATCTCGAGCACCCCGATCCCGAGGAGGCGCTCGCGTGGGCCGCCGACTTCGACGCGCCGTTACATCCCGAGTACACGTATCTCTGGCACGATCTCCCCGTCGCGGACTTCTGTACGCTCGCGGAAGCGGTGGCGGCGGGGCGAGTCGAGAGCGAGGACGATGCTGCGGCCGGCAGGAACGATAACAGCAACGACGCCGACACCGACGACACGCTCGTCCTCGAGTTCAGCGACGCCGTTTGCGACGCGCTCGAGACGATCGTCATCGAACACCGCCAGCGCGAGGACCTGATCGAGATCGACGACTGGCGGCCGCTCGCGCGCTCGCTCGGCTGTGAGATCCGTCGGACGGCAACCGACGGGGCCTCGCGGTCGGCGGCGAGCGGTGATGAGTCGGCCACCGATCCGACGGCGGCCGAGATGGACGTCGCGACCGCAATCGAACTCGAACGCACCTGGACCGAAACCGACCTTTCGGAGCGCGCACGAACCTGGAGCCACGAGGACGAACCCGACGGCGCGAACGCCATCGAGGCGGTCAACGAGGTCGCTCCCGTCGACATCCGCGAGCGCGCGCCGACCCGGATCGGCAACCGGATGGGCCGCCCGGAGAAGTCGGAGCGCCGAGACCTGAGCCCGCCGGTCCACACCCTGTTTCCGATCAGCGAGGCCGGCGGCGCACAGCGAAACGTCGCCGACGCGGCCAAACACGCCGAGACGATGTCGGATACGCCCGGCGTCGTCGAGCTTCGTATCGGCCGCCAGCAGTGTCCGAACTGCGGCACGGAGACGTTCAAGAACCGCTGTCCGGACTGTGAGACCCGGACCGAACCGGACTATCGCTGTCCGGACTGCGATCAATCTCTCGAGCCCGACGATGCAGGTCGCGTCGAGTGCGACCGCTGTGAGATCGATGGAACCTGCGTCGAACCCCGCGAGATCGATATCAACGACGAGTTCAGAA
Source organism: Natrialba asiatica DSM 12278 (assembly GCF_000337555.1). Classification (GTDB taxonomy): domain Archaea; phylum Halobacteriota; class Halobacteria; order Halobacteriales; family Natrialbaceae; genus Natrialba; species Natrialba asiatica. Next base: position 221,566 of record NZ_AOIO01000040.1, read on the forward strand.
GCGCTCTCGAATCCGTCGGCGAGCGCGAGAACGCCTTCGAGATCCTCAAGGGCGTCAAGGGTCTGACCTCGTCGACCAAGATCCCCGAGCCGATCGAGAAGGGAATTCTCCGGGCCAAACACGACGTGTCGGCGTTCAAGGACGGCACCGTCCGCTACGACATGACCGACCTCCCGGTCACGTCCGTCCGCGCGAGCGAACTCGACATCGATGTCGGGCAACTGCAGGCGCTCGGGTACACGGAGGACGTCCACGGCGACCCGCTTACGCACGAGGACCAACTGGTCGAACTCAACGTCCAGGATATCGTCCTCTCGGACGGCGCGGCCGAGCACATGCTCAAGACCGCCGACTTCATCGACGACCTCCTCGAGCAATATTACGGCCTCGAGCCGTTCTACGAATTCGAGGACCGACAGGATCTCGTCGGCGAACTCGTCTTCGGCATGGCTCCCCACACGAGCGCGGCGACTATCGGGAGAGTGATTGGATTCACGAGCGCCGCGGTTGGATACGCACATCCGTACTTTCACGCCGCGAAAAGACGCAATTGTGACGGGGACGAGGACTGTGTCATGCTTCTCATGGACGGACTTCTTAACTTCAGTCGGAGTTTCCTTCCCGATAAGCGCGGCGGGCGCATGGACGCCCCCCTCGTCATGTCCTCGCGCATCGATCCCGCCGAGATCGACGACGAAGCCCACAACATGGACATCGTCTCGCAGTACCCCCGCGAGTTCTACCTCGCGACGCTGGAGCAGGCCGATCCCGAGTCGGTCGATATCCAGATCGGCGAGGACACGCTGGGGACTGACGGGGAGTACACCGGCTTCTCCCACACCCACGACACGTCGAACATCGCGATGGGGCCCGACCTCTCGGCGTACAAGACCCTGGGCTCGATGATGGACAAGATGGACGCTCAACTCGAACTCTCGCGAAAGCTCGAGGCAGTCGACGAGACCGACGTTGCAGAGCGGGTGATCGAGTATCACTTCCTGCCGGACCTGATCGGAAACCTGCGGGCGTTCTCCCGGCAGGAGACGCGCTGTCTCGACTGCGGCGAGAAGTTCCGCCGGATGCCCCTGACCGGCGACTGTCGCGAGTGCGGTGGGCGGGTCAACCTCACCGTCCACGAGGGCTCGGTTAACAAGTACATGCAGACGGCGATTCAGGTCGCAAAGGAGTACGACTGCCGCGATTACACGAAGCAGCGTCTAGAGGTCCTCGAGAAGTCACTCGAGAGTGTTTTCGAGAACGACAAGAACAAACAGTCGGGTATCGAGGACTTCATGTAGCCGGTCGCGAACCGCGCCTCTCAATCTCGGACTCGTGTTCCTCGAAATACCCGCTGTATTGCGGTAGTGTTTCACGATGTAGTGATCGCGCTGGAAGTCGACGAACAACGAGTGCTGGGCGCTCCGAGCGTACAGTTCGTCTCGCGGTCGTGTGCGACTGGCAATCCGAAACCGCGGCAGATAGTGGGAACTGAGTGAGGGGAGACAAAGACACGCTTCGCGGCGATCCCACACGAACCGGAGCGTGTGGGTCTTCACCCATGCGTAGAAGGACGTGTGCAGTTTGCTGAACGCGCGATGAACCCGCATAAGAAGGCGAATCGTAGTAGTCGATAGTAGCGTAGTTCGTTATTCGGAACGGGGTCTCAAACATCCGCTACGTACAGGTAGTACAGCATTGGACAGAGTTGCTTAACAGAGAGTGACAGAAACACTATAGCTAAATAGCGCGTATCGCCGAATATGGTCCCCAACGAAACAGCCGATGAACCCCCTTACCTCGGCAACGTCTTATTCCTCGTCGGTGCCTTCTTTATCGCTGGAATAGCAACGCTAACGGTCGTATCCATCGTAGGTATTGAGGGAATAGTCGCATACGCGATTGCAGCAGTGGCATTCGTCGCTGCATTCACCGGCCTGCTGCTGTTCTATAACTCCTATTACCTCGCCGATTGACGGCCGATAAGTCCCTTCTTCCCGAACCTCCGTTTTCGATTTTAGCACCGAGACTGCATACCGAAATCGCGCTACTACCTACTGCGATACTGAACGACCAAGCGATTACTTCTGACGTGCCTGTCTTCGGCCACCTATTTTTGTATCGCTATAATTGGTTTATGGAACATCTCCAATGAGACGAGTATCTCTCGAAAACCGGATATTCAGGACGTCTTCGTACGGAACTGGGTTTATACGCTTCCGAGTGGTAGCAACCCACATGAGTGAGGAACAACAAAATCCTCGGCTCGGCTTCGGCACCACCGTCTACAGCGAAGATGGGTCCCCCGTCGGTCGCATTCGCGGCTTCGACGAGGAGGGGTTCTACGTGACGATTCGAGACGGTATCGAGGGGATGAGCATTGAACACGTCCGCTCCGGCCACGAGTTCGGCGAGGCGCATCTGATGTGGCGCTGTCTCGAGTGCGGAGCGATGGACGAACTCGACAACGAACTTCCGGAGCGGTGTCCATCCTGTGGCACCGAGCGGGAGGACCTGTACTACTGGACCGAGGACTAAGACGAGCGTTTTTATCGCGTCTGGTGCGCTACAGCCCGGTATGGAGATCGTGGTCTTCGGAGCCGGGAGCCTCGGCAGTCTCGTCGGTGGACTCCTTGCACAGCCTGGCGCACACGAGGTGACGCTCGTTGCCCGCGACCCACACGCGAGTGCGGTACGGACGGCCGGCCTGCAACTCGCGGGCGAGTTCAGCGAGACGGTCGCTCCCGCGGCGGTAACGGACGGAACCGAACTCGCAGCTGAACTCGGGGTCGTGACGGTCAAATCCTTCGACACGGAAGCAGCCGCCGCTGCGCTCGCGACCGGTTCGTTCGATGCCGTGCTCTCGCTCCAAAACGGGATGGGAAACGAAGCGACGCTCGCAGGCCGGCTTGACGTTCCCGTCCTGGCCGGAACGGCAACCTACGGAGCGCTATTGCGCGAGCCCGGCGTCGTCGAGTGCACCGGACTGGGTGAGGTTACTCTCGGCCCGCGGTCCGGTGGGTCGACCCCACTTGCCGACCGCGTCGGCGAGGCATTCGCGCTGAGCCCGCTCGAAACGACCGTTGCGAGTGATATGCCGACTCGTCTCTGGCGGAAACTCGCTGTTAACGCCGGTATCAATCCGCTAACGGCGCTTACCGGAACGAAAAACGAGGCCGTTCTCGCCGATCCTGCTACTGAACTCGCCCGAACAGCCGCCCGGGAGACGGCTCGGGTCGCCCGGGCTGACGGCGTTTCCCTCTCGGACGAGACGGCCGTTAAGACGATGACCCGCGTGGCGCGACAGACCGCGCTGAACTCGTCTTCGATGGCTCAGGATGTCCGTGCGGGCCGGCGGACGGAGATCGACGCTATCAACGGCTATGTGGTCGAGCGCGCCGATGAACTGGGTGTGTCGGTACCGGCGAATCGGACACTCACTGCGTTACTCCGTACCTGGGAGCACGACTGTGGGTTTCGATAGAAGCGGAAGGAACGGTCGAATCAGCGGTCAACGGTCAGCACCGACGTATCCGGGTCGTACGCTGGGCGACACTGGGGGGCGCTGAGGGGCGCCGGTGACGCGATTAGAACGGCGCTTCGGGACCTTCGTCGGTCTCGCCGTCGTCGTCGACGGTTTCGCCGGGGAACGATGGGCTCATGCCACCGCCCATGTCGTCGCCGCCGCCCATTCCGGTCTGGGCGTTGACTTGCTCGATTTCGGGGATCTCTTTGACCATCCGGCTCTTGATCGCCTGGATCGTCATCGGCGAGATCCCGCAGCCACTGCAGGCACCGCCGAGGGCGATCGAGACTTCACCCGTTTCACGGTCGAGATCCTGAATCGCCGCACTCCCGCCGTGCATCTGGATCTGTGGGAAGTTCCGTCGCAGGAAGTTCGCGACGCGGTCTTCGAGGTCGTCTCCGCCTTGGGTTTCGGTACTCATATCTCGCCGTTAGGGCTGAGCCTCCCTAAACCTTCCGTCGGTCCCCTTCGTCGCGCCGCTCAGGCGAATCCGAAGACGCGTTCGAGTTCAGTTTCGATAGCGTCGACGTGGCTGTCTAGAACGTCTTCGAATCGGTCCTGTTCGACGATAGTGCCGGTAAGTCGGTTGTAGGGGTCGTCGGGGAGTTCGACGTGGAACTCGCCGTCGCCGTCGTAGAAGGGTTCGCTTTCGTTTAACACCTGTTGGTCGATTGCGTGGACGAGTTCGGAGTCGTAGCGGTCGTTCATCCGGTTGAACGCGTTCTTGTAGGCTTGTTGGAGTTCGGGGAAGTAGTTCGCGTACTTGTCCTCGAATTTTTCGGGATCGAACTCGGTGTTCGTGTCTGCCATATCGTATTCGAACGCGAGTGAGGACAAAAGTCGGACGGTTGGCCCGGCCGGTGTTCGTACCGGTCTGTATTGAAGTAGCCGCTCGTTTCGGCGACTGCCGATTCGTTGACATTGTAGGGGGTCCCTACAGATGGCGTGCGTACGCAAGCGGAACGCACACCTTCACCAGTAGCGATATTGTCAGCTATGCCACTCGATACCCACCCCATTCCCTGGGAGAAACTGCCGCCGGAGTGGGGGCCGACCGAGTACGACGACGGTCGGTTTGCGTACCATCATGATCGGTTCTCGATCGTGTTGGTGGCTAATCGGACGGAAGCGGCGAAGTCTCATCCTGGCTTTGGACTCTGCGGGTACTGGGAACTTCGCTACCGGTATCTGCTCGGCGACCGGGCGGTTTCCGAGGCGATCGCTCGCGTCTCGACCCGCAGTGCTGCAGTCAGCGGCTTGCTCAAGTGTATGAATCGGGTTCACGATTCGGTCGAGCGACCGACGGATCCGATCGAAGTGATGGAAACGCTGCGCGACATCTCGTTTTCGGATTTCGTCCCGGAGAACCGGTCTACGCCGGGCTGATTGTGCGCGACGGCTCGGTTGCCGTGTAATCGCCTATGAACGTTGCCCGTCTCGTATAATCGGGTGCTACATTAGCAATAAATCCCATGTTGCGATATAAAATGGGTGGTCTGTTCGGTCCCGCTCGTAACCGAGTGTTTAAGCTTCCATCGGCAGTACACGTGTGCATCCCCGGTCCCCATGACAGCGCCGATTCCCTTCACGATCGACTTTCACGTTCACTCGGACGACTCCTACGACGGCCACGAGCCGGTCGAACTCATTCTCGAACACGCTGCCGACATCGATCTCGACGGGGTCGTTATTACCGACCACGACGAAATCGGTGAATCGCGCCGCGCCGCTGCGCTTGCCCCCGAGTACGGGCTACTCGGGATTCCGGGCGTCGAGGTGTCGACGCGGCACGGCCATCTGCTCGCAATCGGCGTCGAGGAACGCCCCGACCCCGGCCAGCCGTTCATGGACACTGTCGCCGCCGTTCGAGAACTCGGCGGCATCGCGATCGTTCCGCATCCGTTCCAGCGAAGTCGCCACGGTGTTCGCAAACGCCGTATCCGGGATGCAGATGCGATCGAGACCTACAACTCGATGCTCTTTACCGGCTACCGGAATCGCCGCGCGCGGACGTTCGCTCGCCGGCGTGAGTACCCTGAAATCGGCGCAAGTGACGCACACTACCTGCCAAACGTCGGGAGGGCATACACCGAGGTACGCGTGACACCCGAAACGGACAACGGAACGCCGACAAAGGCCGATATTAACGGTGAGGACCTCGTCGAGGCCATTCTCGAGGGCCGGACGCAGATTCGAGGGAAGCGAACGCCGATCCACAAGAGTTCGGTGCAGTACGCCAAGGGAGCGGTTCGGAAGTCAGCGTTCGTGCTGACATCGCACGCGCCGCTCGTGCCGACGGTCCCGGCGTCGATGGAGCGGTCAGGATAGCTGGTCGCCGACGAGTTCGTCGGCGCGGTCGACGAACGCCTGTTCGTTGCCCTTCGGGACGGTTGCGCCGGCCGCCACGTTGTGGCCGCCGCCGTCGCCGCCGACGGCCCGCGCGGCTTCACCCATCACGACCGAGAGGTCGAGGCCCTGACGAACCAGACCGTGTGTGCCGCGAGCCGAGACTTTGACCTTCTGGTTTTGCTCGCGCCCTTCCGAATCGTTCTGATCTGGCGCATCCGGATCTGGCTCGTCGCGCTTGTCGGCGAAGGCGATGATCGGCTTCGAGCGGCTGATGCCTGCGTTGCCCATCGCCATCCCGGCGACGATGCCGACGATGGTCTCCCGGATGCGATCCTCCGCGTGGAACCACTGGACGTGCTCCGCGTGGGTGACGCCCTCCTCGGTGACGAGTTCGATGCCGTTCGAGAGGTTTCGTCGGTGATCTCGTAGGAGGGTGCGGGCTCGATCCAGGGCCTCGTCACGGTCGCCGAGACAGACGCCGAGGCCGACGTCGGCGCGGTCGTAGCGCGCGGTCGCGTTGAGCAGCGTCGAGAACTCGCTGGCGTCGCGGAGTTCGGTCCCGACGGGTTCCGCGCTGAGGACGTAGGCGGTGCCGACGAGTTGGTCGATCTTCGAGGCGGGGACGCCGCGGGAGACGGCGCGTTTGACGAGGGCGCTGGCGACGGTTTGCTTTTCGTCGCCGGAGAGTTCCGCCCAGCGCCGCCAGTTGCCGTCGCCGGTGCCGTCCCCGTCACCCGTCCGTTTCAACTCGAGATCGAGGTCGTCCAGAAACGAGAGCGCGCCGCGTTCGCTGCCCGAAATTCCGGGGATGCGGACGTCGGTGGCGTACTCGAGGAGTTTCGGGAGCGGGCGGGTCTGTTTGCCGTAGAGCGCGAGATCCGTGCTGGTTTCGATGACGCCGGCTTCGACGCCCTCGGCGACGATTTGCTCGTTCGCGCCGTGGAGTTCGCCGCCCGAGGCTTGCATGTCCCCGACCGCGCCGACGACGGCGAGGGCCGCGAGGTCGCGGTTGTCGGCGCGGGCGGCGGATCCGCCGCCGTCCGTCGTCATCGTCCGCTCCGCCGTCTGCCCCGAAACGTCCGCGAGTGCCCGTGAAAGTACGTAACTCGCGCCTGCGCCGGAGAGCTCCGACGCCCCGTCGATGCCGAACAGGAGCGGGTTGAGATGATAGTGCGTTTCGCTGTCGGCCGGCTGGTGGTGGTCCGCGATGACGGGCGTGAACGCGCCCTCGCCCTCGTGGACGGTGATTTCGTCGAGCTGGCCGCTCCCGAAGTCCGTAAAGAGGACGGTGTCGTACTCGGTCGCCGCGATTGCGGCGATCGCGTCCGCGTCGAGTTGTTTCTCGAAGACGGTTTCGAAGGGAATATCCGCGCGCTCGAGCGCCTGCGAGGCGATCGCGGCGCTCGTCAGTCCGTCGGCGTCGATGTGGGAGGCGAGCAGGACGCGCTCGGCGTCGGTGAGCCGCCGTGCGCACTCGGTCGCGCGTTCCGCGAGTTCGGGGATCGGGCCAGCCATCGGTCGAGTGTGGGTCGGCTTCGGGGATAAACGTGCGGTCCTCGGCTCGCAGCGGGGTCCGTATTCGTGTGCGTGTGCGCGTCCGATCGATCAGCGATTCCGTCCGGTCACGGCGTCGACCGTCTCGCGGGCCAGCGTCTCGAAAGTTGCCTCGCTCGCGACGAGATCGACGTCGAGTTCGTATTCGGCCGCTGTCGCGGCGGTCGGTTCGCCGATGACGCCGACGACGGCTTCGTCGAGTCCCGCGAGCGCCTCCTCGCGAACGCCCCGTTCCGCGGCGGCCTCGAGGAAGTGTGCGACGGTCAGCGACGAGGTGAAACAGGCCCCATCGAGTTCACCCGCGGCGGCCGCGGCGGTCGACGCGCCGCTGCCCTCGGGGCGGACCAACCGGTAGAGGACGGTTTCGTGGCAGTACGCGCCCGCGTTCTCGAAGCCCTCGAGCAACACGTCGCTGCCGTGGTCGCTGCGAGCGACCTCGACGCGCGCGCCGTCGATCTCCGCGGCGAGTTCGGCGACGAGGCCGCTCGAGGTGAACTTGTCGGGGACGCGATCCACCGCGTAGCCTGCCTCGCGGAGCGCGTCGGCCGTCGCGGAGCCGATCGCACAGACGGTCGCGTCGCCGGGGTCCCAGCCCGCGTCGGCGACGAGTTCGGCGCCGGTCTTGCTCGTGAGGACGGCGTAGTCGGCGTCGGTTCGCGGGACGGCGTCGGTCGGCTCGACGGCGAGCATCGGGTCCGGAAGCGGTCTGACGCCGAGGGATTCGAGGCGGTCGGTCGCCACCGCGAGACGCTCGTCGTCGGGGCGGAAGACGGCGACGGTGGGTGCCGCCGCTGTTTCGGCCGATTCGGCGTCGCTCATCGGTCTCCTCCGGCCCCGCCGTCGGCCGCCTCGCCGTACTCGTTCCGGATGAACTCGACGACCGGCTCGCGGGTACCCGCAACGTCGCCGATCACGGTCACGGCCGGCGGCGAGATGTCCTTCTCATCGCGCACGTCGACGATGGTTTCGAGCGTTCCCGTGGCGACGCGCTGGCCGGGCCAGGTGCCGCGTTCGACGAGCGCGACCGGCGTCTCGGGGGCCATGCCGGCCTCCCGAAGCGCGGCCGTGTAATCCGGCAGTCGACCGACGCCCATCAGGACGACGATGGTGCCGCCGGTCGCGGCCAGCGCGTCCCAGTCGACGGACGATTCGGCCTTCGTCGGGTCCTCGTGGCCGGTGACGAAGGAGACCGACGAGGCGTGGTCGCGGTGGGTGACCGGGATTCCGGCGACGGCGGGTGCCGCGATCGCGGACGTGACGGCGGGAACGACCTCGAACGGAATCTCGTGGGCCGCGAGGTGCTCGGCCTCCTCGCCGCCGCGGCCGAAGACGAACGAATCGCCGCCCTTGAGCCGCACGACGGACTTGCCCTCGCGGGCGAGTTCGACCAGTCGCTCGTTGATCTCCGACTGGGGCGTGCGCTCGCCGCCGGCGCGCTTGCCGACGTCCTCGCGGCGGTCCTCGGGGAGCATTTCGATGATCTCCGGCCCCGGGAGCTTGTCGTGGAGGACGACGTCCGCCGATTCGAGGAGGCGTTTTGCCTTGACCGTGAGCAGGTCGGGATCGCCGGGACCGCTGCCGACGAGGAAGACGGTGCCGGGTTCGAGTTCGAGTTCGGAGCCGGACTCGGATTCGGCCGTGCGCCCCATCTACTTCCCCTCCGGCTGGTCCTCCTGATTCGGTGCAGCGCCTCCGTCGGCGTCCTCGCGCGCCGTGTCGATCAACGCCGCGGCGCCCTGGTCGGCGAGTTCAGCGGCGAACTCGCGGGCCGCTTCGGCGTGGGTTTCGATCGGCAGGTCGCGGGTCGCCGTCACCGATTCCTCGCCGTCGCGGTCGAAGACGGTCACGCTCGTGTGGACGAACTCGCCCTGGACGATCGCGTAGATGCCGATCGGGGCGATGCAGCCGCCGCCGAGTTCGGCGAGGATGGTTCGCTCGACGGTCGTTTCGACGCGGCTGCGCGGGTGGTCGATCGCGGATTGGATCTCGCGTGCGGTTTCGCCGTCGGTCGCGGTGACGGCGAGTGCGCCCTGTCCCGGTGCGGGGACGAACGTCGTTGTCGGAAGTTCCTGGGTGTCGACGTAGTGGGTGAGGCCGCTGCGTTCGAGGCCGGCCTGTGCGAGGACGATGGCGTCGTACTCGGTGTCGACCTCGCGGCCGAGGGCCTGCTTTTCGAGTTCGGAGAGGTCGTCGAACCACTCGTCGACGGTGCGGTCGTACTCGGGCTCGAAGTCCTCGTTACCCGTATTTCCTTTCCGTTCTTTGTCGGCCTCGCTGCGTTCCTGGTGTTCGGCCTGCAGCGCGGGTGCGAGGAGTTTCTCGAGGCGAGTGTCGACGTTGCCGCGGAGCGGTTCGACGGTGAGGTCCGGCCGTTCGGACAGGAGTTGTGCGCGCCGGCGGAGACTCGAGGTACCGACGGTCGCGCCGTCCGGAAGGTCCGCGAGTGGCGATCCGTCGGGCGTGACGAGGAGGTCGCCCGGGCGGCCCCGCTCGGGGATGGCGGCGGTGACGAGTTCGTCGGGCTGTTCGGTCGGCATGTCCTTCATCGAGTGGACCGCGCCGTCGAGGTCGCCGTCGAGGACCCGCTCGTCGAGTTCGCGGACGAAGGCACCGGTCTTGCCGAGGCGGTGAATGAGTTCGTCTCGGATCTGGTCGCCGGTCGTTTCGACGGTCACGAGTTCGACCTCGTACCGGCGGTTCTCGAGGGCTTCTTTCACGAGTGCGGCCTGGCGGCGGGCGAGGGCCGATCCCCGTGTCGCCAGTCGCAACGTCCCACGCGTTCTCATAAAGAGTAGTCCTCGCCTGAGGTATGAAAAGCGCACGCTTGTCCGACGCTGGCCACACTGTCCGGTCCCGGGCCGCCATAGGGGCTGACTGAATCGTCACGAATGTCGTGGGTAGTCGTAGAAGCCGGCCACAGCGGCCGACAACGGGCGAATTGTCCGGGTTCGAGTAACATGTTCGGGGCGCCACTTATGATCAACCGGCGATAATATCGATCCAGATGACAGAGACGCTCTATACGCGCCTCGGCGGCGAGGACGCGCTGACCGTCGTCGTCGACCGCTTTTACGATCGCGTTCTCGCCGACGAGCGCCTCGCCCCCTTCTTCGAGGACGTCGACATGCAACAACAGCGCGCCCATCAAGCGCAGTTCCTCAGCGCGGTCACGGGCGGCCCGGTCGAGTACACGGGCGCGGATATGGCGTCCGTGCACGCCGATCTCGACGTCGGTCGGGCCGACTTCGACGCCATCGCGACGCACCTGGACGACACGCTGGCCGAGTTCGACGTCGACGAAGCCGACCGGGAGGCCGTCCTCGCGGAGTTCGGCAGTTACGAGGACGCGATCGTCACGGCCGATTGAATCGTCTTCGCGTCCTGGCCGATTGCTCTGGCGGGGGTGTGGGTGTACCTTCTCACTCGCTCACTACCGTTCGGCGCTTGTACAGATAGTACCCCGCAAGGAGCGGTTGCAGCGGCGCGACGGGGAGACTCAGAAACGCGAGCCCCAGGTAGACCCCGGGGTTCGGCCGCCACGAGTTCGGCTGCGTGCAGACGTACGCCGCATCCCGGTGGATCGCGACCGGGAACGAGCCGACGACGACCGTGCTCGCCAGCCCGATCGCAGCCGTGATCAGCCCTGGAATCACGAGAACGTACGCGATGGCTGCGACGGCTGCACCGAGGAGCGTCGCCACCAGCGAGCCCAGAACGAGGAGCCACCAGCCGGACCACCCCGGCGGCGTCCCGAAGTATCTGTGTCGCCGGGCCAGATAGACCACGCCCGCGACGGGGGCCCAGACGAGCGCGAAGAGCCCGTTGAGCCAGGGCCGGGGCCGCCAGTTGCCGCTCGCTTTCGGCCGCCGCCGAACGCGGCTCGCATCACAGACGATCGCGACCGTGATCCCGATCGTGAGGACCGTATAGCCGCCCGTTCCGAGCAGGAGCAGCACCTGATCGAGGCCGGGAACGCCGACTTCGAGTTCCCGTAGCACGCCGACGATACCGACCCCGGCGACGGGGGGGACGAGATACAGGAGGTGCTCCAAGATGCGCGCCCAGTCGCGGTCGGCTCGGGTCGTCGACACCTGCGGTATCGAACCACGCCCCGCCTCATAACAGTTCGTCGTCGCGTCGCCGCGATCGACTTACAGCGCGTCCTTATACGCTTCGAGCGTGTCCTCGACGTCCGCTTCGATGTGTCCGTAGCTGACGAACTGACACTCGAACTGGTTCTGCGAGAGGAACACGCCCTGCTCTTTCATCTGCCCCCAGAAGATGCGCCGCCAGCGGTCGCTTTCGGCGGCTTTCACGTCGCCCGCGTCCTTCGGACTGAACTCGTAGCGCGGGCAGTCGGGGTCCTGTCGGGAGCCGGCCGGACACTGGCCGTCGAGTTCGTCGCGCCCCGGCCCCTCGCGGGTGAATATCACCTTGAACATGCTGTCCGTCCCGGTGACGGTGTAACTCGGGGCCTGGTCGGCGACGATGTCGGTGAGGCCGCTGCGAAGCTGTTCGCCCAGGTCGTTGACGTGCGCGTACACGTCGTTTTCGGCGGCGAACTGCAGCGTCTCGAGGCCGGCGGCCATCGTGACGGGGTGGCCGGAGAAGGTGCCGGCCTGGAAGACGTCGCCGGCGGGCGTGAAGTGCTCGATAATCTCGGCGCGGCCGCCGATCGCGCCGACCGGGAAGCCGCCGCCGATGATCTTCCCGAAGGTGGTGAGATCGGGCGTGACGCCGAACTCACTCTGGGCACAGCCGAGGCCGCCGACGCGGAAGCCGGTGATGACTTCGTCGAAGATGTGTAAGGCACCGTACTCGGTCGTGATCTCGCGGACGAACTCGTGGTAGCCGTCTTCGGGGTAGACGATGCCGTGGTTGCCGAGGATCGGCTCCGTGAGAACGGCCGCGATGTCCTCGCCGTGTTTCTCGAAGACCTCGCGCATCGCGTCCTCGTCGTTGAACGGCACCGGGAGGGTGTGCTCGGCGAAGGCCTGCGGAATCCCCGCCGAGGAGGGCGTTGGGCTCTCGGCGTCGCCCTCGACCAGCGTCGACTCCTGGGCCCCGTGGTAGCCGCCCTGCATGACGACGATCTTGTTCCGGCCCGTATAGCCGCGCGCGAGTCGGACCGCGGAGGTCGTCGCCTCGGTTCCCGAGTTCACGAAGCGGATCTTTTCGACGCTCGGGACGTGGCGGACGACGAACTCGGCGAGGTCGACCTCGATTTCGGTGGGGGTGCCGTACATCGGTCCTTCGCTGGCTTTCTGCTGGATGCCGGCCTGGACGGATTCGGGGAGGTTGTGGCCGAGCAGCAGCGGGCCGAGGCCCATGACCCAGTCGATGTAGCGGTTGCCGTCGGCGTCGATGACGTGGCCGCGGTCGCCTTTCTGGACGAAGAACGGATAGGGTTCGATCGCCGCACGAACGGCGGAGTTCACGCCGCCGGGCATCACGGAGAGCGCCCGGTCGTACAGCGCACGCGAGTTGTCGTCGGTCATGCGCGGGCCTAGGTAACGGAACGGCAAAGTAGTACCGAGGTTCGACTGACGGCCTCCGATTACGACGCCGTTGAACGATTGGTGAACGAAAACAGGCACCCCCGTGATATCCTGGTCCCCGTGACATCCTGCCATCCGGAGACTGGCTGTCCGGTAGCCGGCGTGGGTCCGTCCCTCCCCCGAGTTCAGACCCACGTCGTGTCGGTTGTCGGTTCAGACGGCGTCCGAACCGGTCTTTCCGGTGCGGATCTGGTAGGCGCTCTCGACGGGCGTCACGAAGATTTTCCCGTCACCGGGTTCGCCGGTGTGTGCGCCCTCGCTAATTGCGTCGATAACGTCGTCGGCGGGGATGTCGGCGACGACGCACTCGATTTTGACCTTCTGGTGGAGGTCGACCGTGTACTCCTCGCCGCGCCACTGGCCCTTCTTTGCGGGCTGGGAGCCGCGACCGGAGACGTTGGTGACGGTCAGCGACGGTGCGCCCGCTTCGGCGAGCGCCTGTTTGACCTTGCCGAGGCGGTCGGGGCGGATGATCGCGGTGACCATCTTGATCTCGCCACCGTTTGGCTTGCCCCCGTCGGTCCGGATTTCTGGCTCAGCGTCGCCTGCACGCGCTGGGCTGCCGCCGTCGGTTCGAACGTCCGAGACGGTTCCGCTGCCGTCGGTGGCCACGTCCGGCTGGCCGAACTCGGGGTAGGTGTCGACGCCGTGTTCGGAGACGTCGAGGCCGTCGCGTTCGTGTTCGGGCGTGACGCGGGCCTGTCCGGCGGCTTTGAACACGAACCAGATCGCAGCGGTCGCGGCGACCGTCCAGACGGCGATGACGGCGACGCCGGCGAACTGAGCGATGAACGCCTCGGTGCGGGTCGCACCGAGATCCGCCATGTATCCCGACGTTGCGACGAGCGGGAACAGCAGCGTGCCGAGGACGCCCGCGGAGCCGTGGACGGGGAAGACCGCACAGACGTCGTCGATCTTCAGGTAGTTTTCGACGAATCCGAAGACGAGCGGGAGTTGCGCCCCGGCGAGACCGCCGACGAGAAACGCACCCCACCAGGTCGAGGCGTCCGGAATCGCGGTGATCCCGACCAGCCCGGCGAGCAGTCCGTTCGCGACGTATAGCGTGTCGACCTTCCCCGTCTTGAGCCACGCGACGAGTCCCGCACCCATCGCACCGCAGGCCATCGCGATCGTCGTCGTCATGGCGACGCGACCGAGCTGCTCGCCGAGGAACGCGCCCTCCTCGGAGAAGATCGCCGACGTCCCGACGTTGAAGCCGTACCAGCCGAAGGCGAGGATCAACGTTCCGAGGACGGCGAACGTGAGCGAGTGACCGGGAATGACGTTCGCGGTGCCGTCACTGTTGTACCGGTCCATGCGCGGACCGAGGATCCACGCGGCGGTGAGGCCGGCGATACCGCCCATGCCGTGGACGATCATCCCGCCCGCGAAGTCCGAGAACGGCGTGCCCGTGAGCGTCTCGATGTACCCGCCGGCCCAGGTGATCCCGGTGACGACCGGATAGATGACTGCGGCCAGCAGGAACGTGTAGGTGACGTACGCGCGGAGCTTCGCACGGCCGGCGACGGCTCCCGAGACGATGGTCGCCGCCGTCATCGCGAAGACGGCGCCGTACAGCCAGTCGATCCACCCCGTCCCATCACCCGTGAACGCGGGCTCGAACCCCGCGCCGGCGACCGCGCTTTCGACGCCGATACCGACGAGGAAGAACACCGTTACGCCGACGCTCCAGGTCAGCAAGTTCTTCGTCAGCTGGTTTGCAACGTTCTTCGAGCGCACCTGCCCTGCCTCGAGCATGGCGAAGCCGGCGTGCATGAAGAAGATCAGGAACGTGACGACGAGAATCCACGTGTAATTGATCGCCTCCATCAACGCATCGGGCTCGGTTTGGAGCACCATCGACTCCATCATCCGCTCACCTCCGTCCACGCACTACCGTTCCGTATTTGTAGACATATGTCCACGTCCCATCCAATCAACTTCGTGGTTATGTTCTGAATCACGTCTATCCTCGATGGACTAGCTATATATAAGGATTAGCGTTGATGTTCGTCTAAAAATCGGCGGATAATAGGGGCAGCCGAACAAATCTAAAGGTGGTTTAATGTGTATAAGGGTATTGGATTTTGTGTCTTTTTCGTCTCGCGGGTATCTATCCGGCGTTCGTGAACTCGAACTAACGGCGATCTGTCGCGTATCGTACCGAGATGACGACAAATTGTGTCACGACACCGCACGCGCGGCAGATGTTGCCACCCGTTCGGCAGATGGAGACATCGGTTGGACGTTCGTCCGAATGGTGGTGTCTCACACTGGGTTTGCCGTAGATGCCCACGTGTTACCGATCGAGTATCGGATCCAAATCCGACGATACGTTCGCAGTCGGTGGGGCAATGCCCCCGAAATGGACCTCCGTTCAACGCAGTTGTTCGGCGATGTCCTCGGCGAAGTACGTCAGAATCAGATCCGCTCCGGCCCGCTTGATCGACAGCAGCGATTCGTGGGCGGCCGCTTCGAGATCGAGCCACCCCTTCTCCGCCGCGGCGTGGAGCATCGCGTACTCCCCGGAGACGTTGTAGGCGGCGACCGGCTGCTCGAACTCGCGGCGAACGTCGGCCACGATGTCGAGGTACGGAAGCGCGGGTTTGACCAGTAGTACGTCCGCGCCCTGCTCGACATCGAGGCGGACCTCGCGCATGGCCTCGCGGGCGTTGGCGGGGTCCATCTGGTAGTGGCGGCGGTCGCCAAAGGCGGGTGCCCCGTCGGCGGCGTCCCGAAACGGGCCGTAGAAGGCGCTCTCGTACTTCGCGGCGTAACTCATGATCGGCACGTCGTCGAACCCCTCGCCGTTGAGTTCGTCTCGAATCGCGCCCACCATACCGTCGGTCATGCTACTCGGCGCGACCATGTCCGCGCCGGCCGCGGCGTGAGAGACGGCCGTCCGTCGGAGCGAGTCGAGCGTCGCGTCGTTGTCGACGGTCAACGACGGATCCTCGCGCGATCCAGTCTCGGTCTCGCGGATACCGGGTTCGAGCGTTCCGCAGTGGCCGTGCTCGGTGTACTCGCACAGACACACGTCGGTGATGACGTAGGCGTCCGTCTCGGCGGTAATCCGTCGCGTCGCCTCCTGGACCACGCCGTCTTCGGCCCAGGCCCGCGTCCCCTTCGCATCCTTCGATTCCGGAATCCCGAACAGCATCACCGCTTCGACGCCGGTTTCGAGCACCTCCTCGACGCGAGCGACGCTGTCCTCGATCGGCACGCGCTCGTGGCCCGGCATCGACTCGATCGGCTGGCGCTCCGCCGTCGTCGCATCGACGAACACCGGCGCGATGAGATCCGTCGGCTCGAGGCTCGTCTCGCTGACGAGCCCGCGGATCCGGTCCTGCCGGAGCCGCCGCGGGCGATGTGTGAGATCCATACTGGCGTTACTGACGGCATACGCAAAAGCGGTGCGTTCGCGGTCCGTCGGGGTAGATGAAAGACCGCTTTGAGCTAACTTCACTTTTATGATGAAACGAAACCGTTCTGACGTGTGGACCGCCATCGCCGCCGCTTTCTCCGGGTCGTCGCCGGGGCCGGGGGAAGCGCCCTCTTCGCGGGCTGTACCGACCGCCTCAGGTTCGACGACTCGCCGCAACGACCCCCGGCGCAGGTGAGTACCGACCCCAACGCAGACGCCGACGCGGACGATGCAGGGGGAGTCGGAGGCTCGTTCGAACAGCCAACGATCGTCGACTTCGAGACGGCGCCGCTGACGGCCGTCGTCAACGGGAGCGTTCGCACGGACGACGGCCTCGTCGCGACGCTCGATTTCGTCGAGCCGGCGACCTCGTCCTCGCCGGCGACGCTCGCGGCAGTGGTCGAGAACGGACGGTCCTACGAACAGACGTTCGAACCGGGCCGGCTGGTCGTGCTCGACGATTCGCCCGCCAGTCGCTCGAGCGGCGACGCCGCCTACCTCGCCCCCGCCGCGGATCACCCGCTCGCCGAGACGGCGCCGCCGTTCAGCCGCGACGACGACGGCCGCTGGCGGCTCGACAGCGTTCGAGACGAGTGGTTCCCCGACACGCTCACGCTCGAGGCCGAGGAACAGGTCGAGTGCGAGTACTACCTACTGGGGCACTACCAGCGCGATTCACAGCCGATTCAAGCCGGTCGCTACCGGTTCGGCCGGCGGGAGGGAGCGTTCACGGTGACCGTCTGGCCGACCGCGGAACCCGGTCCGGACGGCGACTCGCGGTTCGACGGGACGGACGTGCCGGCGATTCCCGGTGCGGAGAACGGAGCGATGCGGTGGTACCACGAGGCGACGCCGGAAACGCCGGTCTTTCTCGAGCCGAGTCGCGAATCGGTCGCGGCTCCGGCGCGTATCGAGTTCTCCCTCGTCAATCACGGCGACGAACGGCTGTCCGGCAACCCCCATCAGTGGCGGTTGTACAAGCTCGTCGACGGCGCGTGGCATTCGATCGCGCCCTGGGCGATTCTGGACCCGTTCTCGTGGGTTGATCCGGGGACGACCGCGGCGTCGGAACTGTTCCTTTACGACGGCGATCCGATCGACCGCGAGGACGCTCGGACGATTGGCCATCTCGGCGGCGGTCGGTACGCCTACACGGTCGGCTACAGCGCCGGTTCGGGGACCCACGCGGCGCTGTTCGATCTCGAGGCGCCCGAGATCCGGGTCGACCCGGAGGCGGACGCGGTGATCGACGAGGACGGAGGCGATACGCTCGTCGTCCGACTGCCGAACTACGAGGCGGCTCGCCGTCCGGCGACCGTCACCATCGATCGAGCCGATTCCTCCGACGACGCCGGCGCTGCCGCCGAACGTCTCGTTCCCGAACAGCTTCCCCGACGGCAGTTCCGCAGCTTCCGCAACTCGCTGCCGCTCTTCGACGACGGCGTCGACCGGGTGCTGGTCCGGACGGATCGCAGCACCGCGCTCGGCTGGTTCGGCTACGACGAGGGCGTGACGCGGACGGTCGCCTACGACGGCGAGTTGTTCGAAGCGACCGGGTCGCTCGAGTCGGAGTGAGCGAGCGCGAGCGACGGCGGGGTTGGGCTCGCAACTCGGGTGCGATTCGGACGCGACTCAGACGACCGACTCGACGCCGTCGAACGCGGCCGCGACCCGTTCGTGCGGCGTCCCTGCGTTCGCGTCCGCGTCCAAGCTCTGGTCCGAGTTCGCACCCGTTTCCCCCGCCCCGCCGGCCGACAGCACGAGTTCAGTTTTCACCCTGGCCTTCCACGGTGGAAGGTCGCCGCCGGAAATCGCGCCGGCGTCGAGAAGCGTTCGTCCGCCGCCGGGGCCGCCGTACAGGCCGGCCGAACTCCCGGCGTGGCAGCGGGAGGTGAGGACGACGGGGTAGCCGGCGTCGATCGCGGATTCGAGTGTGGCCCCGAGTTCGCCGGTCGCGTTACCGAGTCCGGTGCCGGCGAGGACGAAGCCGTCGGCGGTCCCGTCGTCGAGTGCGCGCTCGACCTGTCTGCCGTCGACGCCCATCGCGTTCGTCACGAGTTCGACGCGCACGTCGGCGTCGATTCGCGCGCCGGCGTCCGGAATCGCCGCGGCGTCGCTGTAGCTGCGCGGCTCGCGGAACGTTCGCAGTCCGTTCGGCGTGCGTTCGGCGACCGGCCCCGCGCCGGGCGAGGCGAACGTTTCGAGTTTGCTCGTGTGGGATTTGCGGACCCAGCGGGCGGCGTGAACGGCGTCGTTGAACGCGAGATAGCTGCCGGACCGAAATCGGTCGTCGACGACCGTCTGAACGGCTGTGAGAAGATTTGCCGGGCCGTCGGTGCCGGGCTGGTCGAAGGGACGCTGCGCGCCGGTGAACACGACCGGAACGTCGGCCGCCGAGACGAGGTCCAGGTAGTAGGCGGATTCGGCCATCGTGTCGGTGCCGTGGGTGACGACGACGCCGGTAACGCCGTCTTCGGCGGCGCGTTCGGCCGCATCGACGATCGCCGTCGCCTGCTCGGCGGTTATCTGGAATCCCGAGCGCTGACAGACCGTCTCGACGCTGACGGTCGCGTAGTCGGCCAGTTCCGGAACGGCCTCGACGAGTTCGTCGCCGGTACGGGTGGGCGTCTTTCCGCTCGTCTCGCTCTCGCCCGTGCTCGCGATGGTACCGCCGGTGCTGAGGATTCTGACGTGTGGCTGCGAGCGTGATTCCGACCGCGATTGTGACCGTGATCGTCCCGTCTCCATACCGCTCACCTCGCACCCCAGCGGGAAGGCTCTAGTCCAGCGCGCGGTCGGCACGGCAAATGGGACTGTCACCGGTGGTCTGTGGTGAGCACCGTCACGCCACTCCACGGCGGCGACTGCCGGGACCAATATCCTCATCCGTACACGCCGGTGACGAACGGATGAACTCTCGGCGCGAGTGACCGGTCGGGACGCCGCGTTTTCGACCGCCGAGACCACTACTCACGCCCGATGCGCTCGACAATGGCGACGATACCCCGACGACACGACCACGCGAGACAGCCGGTCGATCAGACGACGCGCCGGCGGGACCACGAATGAGACGTTGGCGGTACAGCGAGACCGTCCTCGCACTGTCGACGCTCGCGTTCTTCGCGACGATGGTCGGCCGCCTGGCGATCAGCCCCGTCCTGCCGATGATCAAGGACGAGTTCGGCGTCTCGAACACGGTCGTCGGCATCGCGATGACGGGCATGTGGATGGCCTATTTCCTCTCGCAGTTCCCGAGCGGTATCTTCGCCGACCGGTACGGCGAGCGCCCGATCATCCTGATCGCCGTCGGCGGCACGGCGGCGACGAGCCTCTTCCTCGCGGTCGCCCCCGTTTTCGACGTCTTCGTCCTCGGCACGGTCGCGCTGGGTGCCGTCGCCGGCCTCCACTACAGCGTCGCCACGACGCTGCTCACCCGGACCTACGACGAGATCGGGGCCGCGATCGGCATTCACAACAGCGGCGGTCCCGCCGCCGGGCTCATCGCGCCGCCGATCGCCGGCTGGGTCGGCGTCACCTACGGCTGGCGGCCGGCCGTCGCCATCGCGGTTCCGATTGCTATCCTGGTCTACGTCCTCTTCGCGCGGTTCATCGAGCCGACCGACCCCCGACGGCCCGACCAACCGATGCGCAACCGCTTCGACCTCGGCGCCATGATCGACCTCCTCTCTCGGCCGCAGGTCGCGTTTCCGATCTGCCTCGCCATCGCCGCCGCGTTCGTCTGGCAGGCGACCTCCTCGTTTCTCCCCACGTTCCTCGAACACCACCGGAACTACTCGACTGAACTCGCGAGCGTCGTCTTCGCCGGCTACTTCGTCGTCCAGGCGACGACGCAGGTCGGCGTCGGGGCGATTTCGGACCGCTACGGTCGCGATTTCGCCACGGCGGGCTGTATGCTCCTGGCGTCGGCCGGGTTCGCGCTGCTCGTCGTCGGTCCAGGCTTCACCGCCGTGGCCGTCGCCGTGCTCCTGATCGGCACCGGACTCGGTTGGGGGGCCGCCCTGCTGCCGCGGTTCATGGACGTGCTTTCGGACGCCGAACGCGGGGCCGGCTTCGGCCTCATCCGCACCGTCTACGGTTTCGTCGGCGCGCTCGGCTCGGTCGGCACCGGACTGGTAGCGGACCTCTTCAACTGGGGGGTTGCCTTCGGCATGCTCGCGGGCCTGCTGGCGCTCGTGCTCTGTGCGCTCGTCGTCAACTGGGCGCTCTCGCTCGGGTACTGACATCTGCAGTTGTGAGCGCGCTGTTGTTACGACAGCAGTAACGACCGTCGTACTACTGCTAAAACGACAATATGTTTATATTACCCACCGACGAAATCCGCATGATGACGGAATCAACGCGACAGAGAGGCGCAGCACGTTGTGAGGCCTGCGGCAAGGCGCTCGCGGTCTGGGTAACCTCGACCCACAAGATCGCACCGATCGGCTCCGTCGACGGCTGTCCCTGTGGCGGGTCCTCGTTTCGGCTGCTCGGCTGACCGGATCGTTCTGCGGACTCGTCTGCTGAAGGCCCCGAACTTTACCCGCTTCGAATCCTGTATCGCGTGTGTCCGCCGAGAAAGCCGAGGAAGCGATCAGCACGCTCGTGGAGATCGGGCTCACGGAGTACGAAGCGCGCTGTTTCGTCGCGCTCACGCGCCTCCCGAAAGGCACTGCCAAGGAGATCAGTCAGGTTGCAGACATCCCTCGATCGCGGGTGTACGACACGATCGAACGACTCGACCGAAACGGATTGGTCGACGTCCAGCAGACCGAACCCCGCGAGTACAAAGCCGTGTCCGTCGAAACGGCCTGTCGGCGGCTCCGAGAGGACTTCGATTCGCGGATCAGCGCCGCCGAGAACGCTCTCACGCAGGTCGAAGAGCCGGCGTCTCGGGAGGACGAGGGAATGTGGGCGATTTCCCAACCCGATCACGTCACCGATCGAATCGTCTCCTTTCTGGAGGAGGCTGCTGAGACGATCCATCTGGTCGTCGCCGACACGTCGGTCGTCGACCGCCGAACTCGTGACGGACTGGCGGCGGCAGTCGATCGCGGCGTCGACGTTCACATCGAGGTTCCCACCGCGGACGACAGGGACGCCTTCGAGAGTTCGGTTCCGGCCGACGACATCGTCGTCGCGCCCGACCTCGAGACGACCGCCACGATCTACGACGAACGGCCGGGACAACTCCTCGTTGTCGACGGCCAGTCGATAGTCGCGGTCGGGATCAGGGAGAGCGACCTTCCGGATGTCGTCAAGGAAACGGCGGTGTGGACCTACGGTAACGATCACGGCTTTGCAGCCTGGGTGCGAACGCTACTCGACAACCGGCTGGAGCAGTATGCCGACGACCGGACGGATGGCGGATGAGGCCGAGCGAAAAATCCGAATCGTCAGTCCGGCGAGCGGGCGGTCAATCGGTTACACCGCAGACCCCGAGTCCGTGCTTTTAAGTACGCATCGGCCCTTCTCCTCTGCTAGCAATGGCCATCGATCCGCAGTTTCACGAAACCCGCGAGCAGGTCGACGACCACGAGGGCCACAGCGTCTGGGGTCCCGTCGATGAACCGGACGAACTCGGTATCCACGGGACACACGTCGCCGTCGACTTCGATCTCTGCATCGCCGACGGTGCCTGTCTCGAGGACTGTCCGGTCGACGTCTTCGAGTGGCTTGA
Source organism: Natrialba asiatica DSM 12278 (assembly GCF_000337555.1). Lineage (GTDB taxonomy): Archaea > Halobacteriota > Halobacteria > Halobacteriales > Natrialbaceae > Natrialba > Natrialba asiatica. Next base: position 243,654 of record NZ_AOIO01000040.1, read on the forward strand.
TACGCCGGGTCACCCTGAAAGCGAGGAAAAAGCGGACCCCGCAAACGAGGCCCAGTGTATCGATTGCATGCTCTGCGTCGATGTCTGTCCGGTCGACGCGATCGATGTCGACGCCGGACGATCGGCCTGAATCGGCCACTACCAACCAGTCAGACGCCTTCCCAAGGCGTTACTCGGCACGATCCACGTCGACCTTCTCCTTCAAGTTCTCGAGGCCGTCGGCTTCGGCGAGCTCCTGTAACCGCTCGCGGAAGTGTTCCTCGCAGAGCCCGACTTTGAGGCCATCGGATTCGGCGGCGAAGGCGGCCTCGCGGTCACAGTAGTGGCAGTTCATACTGCTTCGTTGGAGACACGGAACATTGAACCCTCCGCTCCCGGCCAGGATTTACATTTTCACGCTGTCAGATTCAGCCGACTGAACTCGGCCTCGGTGAGACCGGCGACGCCGAGCGTCTCATCGTGGGCGTCGGTGCCGCCAGTCGCGAGGAGGTCGTATCGTTCGATGGCCCGCTCGACCGGCGTGCGATCCACCGATCGACCGTAGGGATACGCGAGTTCAACGGCGTCGAGTTCCGCGGCGTATTCCAGCGCGCCGTCCGGGTCAGGGTAGCGAAGCGGGTGGGCGAGCGAGACGAGTTGTGCGGCGTCCGCGAGTATTCGTCGGCCTTCCTCGAACGACGGGATGTCGCGGGCGACGAAGCAGGGGCCGTCGTCGCCGATGAGGTGCTCGAAGGCGTCCCCGTAGTCGTAGTCGGTGTTCGGATTGGCGTCGACGGCGCGGGCGACGTGCGGGCGGCCGAAGCCGTCGCCGACGGTAACGTCGAGGTCGATGTCGAGGCGCTCTTCGACGCGGTCGACGATGGCCCGGCCGCGCTCGATGCGGTTCTCCTGGATGCGCGCCGTCAGCGATTCGAGTTCAGCCGTGGGTTCGATGCCGTAGGCCAGGAGGTCGACGCGCCGGTCGCCCCCGTCGGAAACACCGATCTCGTCGTCGAGTTCGACGCGGAGTTCGATGCCGTTGACGACGGTCACCCCGTCGCGTTCCGAGAGGGGAGCGTCGAACGGTTGGAGCCGATCGTGATCCGTGACGGCGACGACCGAGACGTCGGACCGGCGGGCAGCCGCGGGGATGTCCGCCAGTTCGAGGCTACCGTCGGAGCGGGTCGTGTGGACGTGCAGGTCGGCGTAGGGCATGGCTCATGCGAGCCGTCCCGGCGATAAAGGCGTTTTCAGTGTCGGTTCGGTCGTGCGGTGACGACCCATTCTAGCTGTATTAGGTCTTGGGTGGCACTAGGAATCCATTATGGACAATATTTATAATCATTGTTCACGGACAACTGGGTGTAATGCTTTCAAACGGCACCGCCGAGGTCATCGACGACCACGAGTACCCCGCGACGACCGAGGAACTGATCGAGGACTGTGGCGACCGCGTCCTCGAACTCCCGAACGGCTCCGAGACGGTCAGCGACGTGCTCGCCCGCCTCGAGTCCGAAACCTTCGAATCGGCGGACGACGCCCACCTCGCCGTCTACTCGGCCGTGAGCAACAAGGCCGTTGGCCGTGTCGGTTACAGCGACCGCGATCCGACGCCGGTCGGGAGTCCGTACTCGCCGGATGCCGTCTCGTTCTAGGACTGCGGCACACCCTTCTGTCCGTTCGAAACCTTCGATAACGCGTCTCCGATTCAGGCGATTACAGGCTTTCCTCATTCGCCGATCGCAGTGTCTCCTCATCCGGCCGATCGACTCCGAGGATGAGACGCCGATCGGCCGACGAACGGCAACGATTTAGATACCGAGTGCTAACTAGACACATGCCAGAACACGTCCTCGTTCCGATCGATCGGTCACAGCAATCCCGGTCGGCGCTCACGTTCGCCGTCGAGGAATACCCGGACGCGACGATCACGCTCTTGCACGTCATCGACGTGGGAAACTTCTCCACCTACGGCACTGACGGCGCCATCTTCACGGACGAGTTCATCGATCAGCTCCGGGCGCACGGCACCGAACTCCTCGATGACGCCCGCAGCCAGGTTGCAGATCGCGACGTGACGACCGAGACTGAACTCGAGATCGGGACGCCGGCACAGACGATTACCGAGTACGTTTCGACGCACGACGTCGATCACATCGTCATGGGGAGCCACGGTCGACACGGCGTCAGCCGGGTGCTTCTCGGGAGCGTCGCCGAGACGGTGACGCGACGCTCGCCGGTTCCGGTGACGATCGTTCGGTGAGTCCGTTCTCGGTCACGGCGGGGACCGGGACCGGGACCGGCGCTCGAGGCCGGTCGCCCCGCGCCATCACTTCGCCGGCGGCCACTCCCACGCGTCGGCCCGAACGACGCCCAGTAGCTTCCGTCGGCGATCCGATAGCTCCGCGAGCGCAGCGTCGAACTCCTCGTCGGAGACGGTCGGAATCCCCTCCTCGCGCAGTCGCTCGAGTTCGGGTTCCGGTGGCACTTCTTCGGCCGGATCGATGAACGCCGTGTCCAGCGTTTCGAGGTAACTGTCGACGCTCGTGCGCGCGTTCTCGACCAGCGTCGGATCGAGTTGCTCGTCGGCCGGGACTCCGTGCCGAAAGAGCGTGAGCGCATCGTCGAGGATCGGGACGGCGACGGCGGAGGCCTGCATGGCCTGCTCGCTGTGGTAGTAGTGCAAGATCGGGTAGGACTTGTGCTGCTCCGCAAGGAGACTGAGCTGGGAGGCGAGCGATTCGAGCGGCAACTCGAGGCCGCTGAACGGGTTCTGCGCCTCGCCGGCTCGCCCACCGTCCGGGCGGCGACCGTCGGTTTCGGAATCGTAATCGGAAGGGGCGACGTCACCGGTCCAGCTCGTCCGCACGAACGCCTCGCTGCGCTCGCCCAGCCCGGTCACGTCGCTGGCGAACGCTCGCTTTTCGGAAACCGCGCCGAGCACCGAGAGGACGTATGAGACGCCGAGCGTGACGAAGGCCATCCCCGTCGCCGTCGTGAACGAACTGACGAGTTCCCAGACTGAACTCGTCGGCGTGTAGTCGCCGTTCCCGCTGGTGAACATCGTGTAGGCGACGTAGTAGAGCCGTCCGGCCCAGGTTGCGGGGTCGCCGGTCTGACTGTCGGCGAGGGCTGTCGTGCCCCCGGCAAAGAGGAGCGTCCAGCCGAGCCAGATGAGTCCGATCCACATCGCGAGGGTGAGCGCGAGGATGATCGGGCCGGCGAGGCTGAGCGCGCGGGGGTAGTTGTCGGTGACACGCCGAAGGCCGTGCCAGACGCCGGTCGTGAGCCGACCGGACAGCGGGCCGGAACCCCCGTCAACCCAGAGCGTCGTCCAGAGTAAGTCGACGATGACGGCGGCCAGTACGACGGTTCCGGCGAGGAGAAACAGCGGGTTCATAGATTCGTCACACTACTACGGGATGGCGGACCGTTAACGATGGGCCAGCGACGGACGACAGCGGGCGATCGATAGCGGGGGTGGGGGGTGAAAGAGCGAGGAGTGATGAAACCGGTGGAAAACGAGGATGGGCGACGAAACGGAAACGGGGGGCGATGGCGGCAGCGTCGACACTCGAACCGTCGGCGTCGGAAACGAAAGTCGAGTCGCGTTACTCGAGCAGGCCGAGATCCTCGAGTCGGGAGACGATCTTGTCGACCGCGTGTTCGGCGTCTTTAGGCTTCTTGCCGCCGGTAATGACGAGCTTGCCCGAACCGAAAAGCAGTGCGACGACTTCGGGTTCGTCGAGGCGGTAGACGAGACCGGGGAACTGCTCCGGTTCGTACTCGATGTTTTCGAGCCCCAGGCCGATCGCGATCGCGTTCAGGTTGAGGTTCCGCCCGAGGTCGGCCGAGGTGACGATGTTCTGGACGACGATTTCTGGGTCTTCGTTGACCTGAATCTGGAGTTCACGGAGCTTATCGAAGACGATACGAAGGCTCTCGTGGACGTCGTCAGTGCTCTTTGCCCCGGTGCAGACGATCTTCCCCGAGCGGAAGATCAGCGCTGCGGATTTTGGATTCTGCGTCCGGTAGACGAGACCGGGGAACTGTTCTGGGTCGTAGTCGGCCCCCTCGAGGTCCATCGCGACGCTCTGGAGGTCGAGTTCCTGCCCGATGCCGGTCGACGCCACCACGTTTTCGATGTTGATGGTGTCCTTCGGATCCGTCATAAGTCGCTTAAAAAGACGTATTTAAGGTTTATAAAGCTTGGTACCGACACCTGATATATCCGGTTCATTGAGTACGGGGCGGTCTTAACCGGTAGTCGAGGCGAAGCCGACGTCGATCGTGCCACCGAAAACGGTAGGCTCATACTCGGCCCGCGGTGACGACTCATCGTGTACCTCCTCGAGTTCGGCGGCGAGGACGACGCCTTTGCGGCCCGGGAGGCCCGTAGCGCCGCGAGCGACGTACGACGGATCGCGCCCGGACTCGGCGTCGCGCGCGGCATCGCATCCGAGCGGGTCCGCGGACTGGCTTATACGCACCGCGCGAGCGAGTTACTGGGTCGAACCGAAACCGACGCCGACCTCGAAAGCGCCCGCGCGCTGCTTGACGCGGCGACGCTCGAGCGCGAGCCGCCGGGAACCGTCGCCGTCCGCGCGACGGACGTGCACGGCTCGACCGGTATCAGCACTGCACGCGCCGAACGTGAACTCGGGCAGGTGTTGGTCGATCGCGGGTTCGACGTCGACCTCGACGATCCGGACCACCTCTTGCGAGCCGTGTTTTCGGCCGAGCCGGCGGACGGATCGACGGCGGGAGACAGCGATAGCGGGCACGCGAGAGACTCCGATTGGGGTTCCGTCTGTGCCCTCGGCTGGCTCGCCGCCGAGAGCGTCCGCGACTTCGGCGCTCGCGCTCCGACGGACAAGCCGTTCTTCCAGCCCGGCAGCATGGACCCGCTGCTCGCTCGCGCGGTCGCGAACATCGCCGGCGCGCGGCCCGGCCGCACCCTCTTGGATCCGATGTGTGGCACCGGCGGCGTCCTCGTGGAGGCCGGCCTCGTCGGCGCGGACGTGATCGGCACCGACGCGCAGGCGAAGATGACCGAAGGGGCTCGAAAGAACCTGGCTCACTTCCTGGATCGCGACGAGCCGTCGCCCATCGGCGTCGAGCGCGGCTCCTGGCACGTCGGTCGCGGCGACGGCACGCGCCTGCCGCTCGCGGACGACGCCGTCGACGGCGTGATCTTCGACGCGCCCTACGGCCGCCAGTCGAAGATCGACACCCACCGACTCGAGGATCTCGTCGCCGGCGCGCTCGCCGAGGCTCGCCGCGTCGCCTCGCGGGCCGTCGTCGTCGCCGACCGATCCTGGGAGCGCGAGGCGCGGGACGCGGGCTGGGAACTCGAGGCGTCCTTCGAGCGCCGAGTTCACCGATCGCTGACGCGATACGTGCTGGTGCTCGAATAGCTCGTGTTCGTGACGAGCGGTTTGGTAGGAAACAGCCGCCTTAGGATCTGTAATCGGCCGCGAGCGCTCGCTCTCGGAGTTGCTCGCCCTCGTCCGTTTCGACGCCGAGTTCAGGTACTGGGATGGGGGTCCCGTCGTCGTCGATCGCGACGAAGGTAAACGACGACTCGGTCGTCTTTTCGGTCTCGCCGGTTCGCGGGTTCTCGCGCCAGGCTCGAAGGGCGACGTGGACGCTCGTTCGCCCCGCATCGTAGACGTAGGCTTCGACTAGCGCGGTGTCGCCGATCTGGACCGGCCGCTCGAACGAGAGGCTGTCGACCCGCGCGGTGACGCAGGTTTCGCCGGCAAAGCGCATCGCCGCCATCCCGCCGACCTCGTCGAGCCACTTCATCAGATTGCCGCCGTGGAGCGTGCCGTTGCTGTTTGCGTGGTTCGGCTGAACGGGAAAGCGGTTCTGAATATGGGTTTCGCGAACGGTTGGCATACCGGCCCTTCGCCCGACGGGGTGAAGAAATTTGCTTCACCCGCCCGCGACGCGGCATCGTAATGCCGTCCGAATCAGGCGTCCCGCCCGAGTTCAGCAAGCAGGTGCGAGACGTGAATGCGATCGCTCGTTCCTTCGTGCATCTCGAACTCGATATCCGCGGCCAGTCGGTGTATCCGGGCCAGTTTCGCCCCCTGATAGCGCTTACGTGCGAGTTCCAGAACGGAGTCGAGAACTTCCTCGCCGTCTAATCCCTCGTCGACGAGCAGGTCGTCCAGCGTCTTTCGCGCGTCGCTGAACTCGCCGGCTTCCGCGTCGTCGAGCATGGATTCGATCTCGTCGTCCAGCCCGACTTCGCCGATCGTTTCGTAGGCTGCACTCATCGTGAGTTCGCCTTCGTCCTCGACGGTCGTCTGAGCCGCCAGAATGGCCTGCCGAAGGTTGCCGTCGGCGTAGCCGGCGACGAACTCGAGGCCGTCCTCGTCGTATTCGACGGCTTCGGCCTCCACGATGCGTTCGAGGACGGTGACGATTTCGGCGGTCGTCGGCGAGCGAAAGGAGACGGGAAAACACCGCGATCGGATCGGCGGAATGAGTTTCGTCGGCTGGCGGGTAGCGACGATGAACTGCGTCGTCCGGTGGTGTTGCTCCATGATCCGGCGCAGTGCCTGCTGGAAGTCCTCGCGGACGTCCTCGGCGTTGTCGAGCAGGATCGTCTTGTACTCCCCCGAGACGGAGGCGTAGCTTGCGGATTCCTTGAGGACGCGATTGATCATGTCGCGTTTGGACATCGAGGAGCGCCCGACGAGGAACTGCGCGAACCGCGGGTCGTTCTTGATCTCGGTCTTCGTCCGACCGAAGAAGTCGGCGACGTTGATCTCGATTAGATCGTTGTCCGGGTCCGCGTGCGCTTCGCGGGCGAGTGCGCGCGCCGCTGCGGTCTTGCCGCTTCCGGGCGGTCCCTGCAGCAGGAGATTGATCGGCTCGTCGACGGCCCGCGCTAAGTACTCGCGGGCGTCGTCCTGTGGCAACTCGGCCAACTCGGGCGCGTACGTGTCGGTCCACAGCGGCGCGTCCATCGACGGGTGCTATGGTCGGAACGGGTAAGAATCGGTCGATTACTCCGCGTCAGTCGTCTGGCCGTTCGGTGTCGTTCCAATCGTGAACGTCGTCTCGATCCGATCCCCGTCCTCCTCGTACGGCGATGCCGATTCTGGTGTGTCGGGATCACCCTCGTAGACGACCGCGGTGAGTTCAGCCTCCCCGTCGACGGAGACGTTTTCCGGGATCGAGATGCGGACCTCCTCGTGCTCGCCGGAGTCGAGTTCGTCGCTCGTGGCGAGTATCTCGCCGCTGTCGTTTTCGACGGCGACGAACCCCTCGGTGGGCGTCGCGACATCGGTGATGATGCGGTCCTCGGTCGCGTTCGTCACTTCGACACTGGGGTCGGTGTGGAACTCGAACTCGACGAGTTCGACTGTGCCGTCGCGGTTCGTTTGGACGCTGAGGGGGTGTTCGCCCGGTGGCGTGCCGCGGGTGTCGACCTCGAAGGTGAGTTCGGTTGTCTCGCCGCCGTCAAGATCGACGGACTGCCACTCGACGAGTTGGCCGTCGAGCCGAAGTTCGACGTTCTGTTGAGCGCGGATGTCGGTCGGATTCCGTACGTTGACGGTGACGTTCATCGTCTCGTTCGTCGTCGCGGTGTCCGGAACGTCGAGCGAATCGATGACGAACGAATCGCCGAGCGCGTCGTCAGTCTCGTCTGCGGTGACCGTCGCAGTGGCGCTGACCGGATAGCCGGCGTCGAGATACGGACGGTCTTCCTCGCCGTCGCTCTCCCCGTAGGTGTACGTTTCGTCGTCGTCGGTATCCTGGTGGACCGTCGCGGTGAGTCGCCCGAGCAGTTCGCGGTCGGCATCTTCGGCTAAGTCGACCGTGACGTTCTCGTGGGTGCCTGCTTCGAGCGGATCGGAGACCGCGATCGATTCCGAGCCATCACTGTTGGCGGTAATGACGACGAATCCGCCGTCAGACAGGCTCACCTCGTCGATCGTGACTGCCGTTCCGTTGCCCTGTTGATCCGTGAACTCGATCGATGCTTCGGGGTCTTCCTCGATCCCGAAGAGGGTGGGTGCCTGCCCGACGACGATTCCGGCGGCCAGGACGATTATGATCGCGATCAGGATGGCGACGACGCGTTTGATAGTACCGAAAGTCGATCTCGAACTCATTGGGTTGGGGGTGGATAGCGACCGGGGATACGGACTCGAATGACGTAAAACGCGCCGTCCGTTCACGGGTTTCGAGTCGCTTCGAGCGACTGCTTCTCGCTCTCATCCAGAGTCACGATTCGAAGCCGGTTTAGCCGCGGCCCGTCGAACACCCTACCAGATGCCACTACGCGTGACGTTTCTGGGGACGGCCGGCGCGATTCCGACGACCGAACGGAATCCGAGCAGTATCCACGTCTCCCGCAAGGGTGAGGGGCTGTTGTTCGACGCCGGTGAGGGTACCCAGCGACAGATGATGCGCTTTGGGACCGGGTTTTCCGTCTCGCATCTGTTCGTCACGCACCTCCACGGCGATCACGTCCTCGGGATCCCGGGACTCCTCCAGACGATGGCCTTCAATGACCGCGAAGCGGCCCTGGCGATCCACACTCCCCGCGGGACGCGTCGCCAGCTCAAGGGACTGGTCAACGCCCTCAACAATCGCCCCTCGTTTCCGGTGCGCATCAGCGAAGTCGGCGACGGCGACGTCGCCTACCGCGCCGCCGAGTTCGAGGTCCGAGCCTTCGATACCGACCACGACACGAACTCGGTCGGCTACGCGCTCGTCGAGGACGACCGCAAGGGCCGCTTCGACCGCGACCGCGCCGAAGAACTGGGCGTCCCCGTCGGTCCGAAGTTCTCGAAACTCCACGAGGGCGAGGCGGTTGAACTCGAGGACGGCACCGTCGTCGAACCCGAACAGGTCGTCGGCGAGCCCCGACCCGGCCGAACGATCGTCTACACGGGCGACACGCGGCCCACTGCGGCGACGGTCGAGGTTGCGGACGAACCGGACCTGCTGATCCACGACGCGACCTTCGCCGCGGACCGCGCGGACCGCGCGGCCAAAACCGCCCACTCGACGGCGCGGCAGGCTGCCGAACTCGCGAGTCGCGCGGGTGCGGACCGACTCGCGCTAATGCACCTCTCCTCGCGTTACGCGGGCCATACCGGCGATCACCTCGCCGAGGCTCGCGAGGTCTTCGACGGCGAGACGTTCGTCCCCGCGGACGGCGACGAACTCGAGATTCCGTACCCAAACGCGCCCGAGTGACGACGGACCGTTCCGATACCCGCGAAGGAAATCCTCGACATCGCTCGCGACGAGTGTTTCACTGGTTCTCAGCAGCGTTGTCGCCGCGCCGGATTTATACTCGACTCGCCCCTATACCCCGTCGTGAGTACGCGAACGAGTGCGCTCGATGCAGTCGTCTTTGGGATCGACATCCAGAGCGGCGACATACGCGGCGACGCACCGTCGTACGCGCTGGTCGAGTTCGACGGCGAAACCGTCACTCGGGACGTCGTCTCCCACCGAAAACTCAGGCGGCTGATCGACGACGAGGAGCCGGCGATCGTCGCGACGGACAACATGTACGAGCTGGCCGCCGACAAGGACCAGCTCATCCACCTGCTCGGCTCGTTGCCGACCGGGACGAAACTGGTGCAAGTGACGGGAGCCGAACAGCCCGAGCCGCTCTCTCGCGTTGCGAAACGCCACGGCATCCCCTACGGCAAGGAACCGATGAAAGAGGCCGAGGCCGCCGCCCGCCTCGCCGCCCACAACGTCGGCCACGAGGTCTCCGCCTTTACCGACACCACGACCGTCAAAGTCTCACGCGGCCGGTCGACCGGAAGCGGCGGCTGGAGCGAGGACCGCTACACCCGCCGCATCCACGGGGCCGTCAAGCGCCGCGCCCGCGAGGTCGAATCCGAACTCGAGGACGCGAACCTCGCCTACGAGACGGATATTCGGGAAGCCTACGGCGGTTACGCGAACGCCGTGTTCACCGTCGAAGCGCGACCGAGCGACATCCCCGTTTCCAGCGCCCGCTCGGGCGACGTACGGGTCGAAATCGAGCGCGAACGCCGGGACGGGATCGAGTTCAGGCCGCTGGCAAAGCGCCGAGATCACGTCGTTGTCGGGATCGATCCGGGGACGACGACCGCGGTCGCCATCGCGGGGCTCGAGGGCGAGGTGCTGGACGTCTGGAGTTCGCGCACGAGCGATACCGCCGACGTGATCGAGTGGATCGTCGAGCGGGGGCGACCGATCGTCGTCGCGGCGGACGTGACGCCGATGCCCGAAACGGTCGAGAAGTTCCGCCGGAGTTTCGACGCCGCGGGCTGGACGCCGGAGTCGGACCTGCCGATCGACGAGAAGCAACATCGCACGCGCGAGCAGCCCTACGACGACGATCACCAGCGCGACGCGATGGCGGCCGCCCTGTACGCCGCCGACGCCCACGAAGACCAGTTCAAGCGCATCGCCGACAAACTCCCGCCGGGGATCGACCGCGGCGAAGTGATCGCCCGCGTCGTCGCCGGCGAGGAGAGCGTCGAAGCCGTCCTCGCGGATCTCGAAGACAACGACGGTGCGGACGAGGCGACGACCGAACACGAACCTCGCGAACTGACCGAGGACGAACGGCGGATCAAGGACCTAGAACGGCAGGTCGACCGCCTCCAGTCACACGTCGAGACGCTCGAAGGGCGACTCGAAGAGCGCGAGGATCGCATCGACGAACTCGAGGACGAACTGAGCGGTGCGCGACGGGCGGAACGCAAGGAAGTCCGCCAGAACCGCGAGGTGACGCGACACCGCCGCAAAGCCGAGCGACTCGAGTACGAACGCGACGGGGCCCGCGACCGCGTCGACGAACTCGAGGACAAGGTCGAACGGATGAAAGCCCTCTGGAAACTCGATCACTCGAATTTCAGCGACGTGTCCGCCGAGAAGGAGGGGCTGGCTCCCGTCAAGGTCGTCGAGAAGTTCACCAAGGGAGCGATCCGCGAAGCCGACGACCAGTACGGCATCGCGATCGACGACGCGGTCTACCTTCGAGACGCGAGCGGTGCCGGGCGCTCGACGGCCGAACTCCTCGCCGAGTTCGAGCCGCGAGTGATTCTCAAAGACGGCGGGCTCTCGGAGGTCGCAGACGAGATCCTCTTCGAAAACGAGATTCCCGTGGGTCCGGCGGGCGACGTGGCCATGCAGGAAGTCGATGAACTCGCCGTTGCGCGCGAGGAAGACATCGAGGCCGTGATCGACGACTGGCACGACCGAGCCCGCGAACGCCGGCGGGATCGGAAGGCGGCGATGGTGGATCAGCTCATCAGCGAACACCGTGCGGGCGACAACGAAGTCTAACGACCCGCGCTATCTGCTCCGTCACGCTGAACTCGGTACTCGACGGATTCGACCGGTGCGAGAAACCGGGGTACGTCCTCGAGTTCGATTTCCTCGCCGAGATCGGCGACCTCGCTGACCGGACCGTTGATGAATAGGGCGCGGCCGATGAACGCGATGGCGACGAGCCCGGGCCCGATGATGGCCGCGGGGAATGGGAGAGGGGTTGCAAGGCCGAGAACCGCGCCGCTCCCGATACTCGCGCCGAGTGCGAGCAAGATGCGGTCGTAGTACTGGAGCGTGTTCCCCGTACGAGTTCGAGGCGGTGTAACGACAAAACGTTCCGGAGAAATGATACGGCCGTTCGAGCGGCCGACTGGGCGGTTAGCCGAGCGTTCAGAACATGCCGAACTGCTTGAGTACGCTCGAGACGAGGGATTTGACGACGAGTCCGAGTCCGGCGAGGACGAGCGCGATGCCGACGGCGACCATCCAATTTGCGTACGCGATCACACCGATTCCGGCGAGGAGAACGACGATGCCGACGATACCGAGCAGTCCGAGATTTTTCAGCATGTGCTGGCCTGCACAGGCGAGCGAAATAAACGGCGTGGTTCGGCGTCCGGACGAGAACGGGCGACGGACGGCGAATCGATAAAGGGTTAAACCGTTCGAACCCGAATCGTGCTGCATGAGCGACGACGGCGAGGGCGGTCGGAAGAACCTCCGAATGCCTGACGAGGATGAGGTCTTTGCGACCGTCACGAATATGCTCGGCGCAAATCGAGTGACAGTACGCTGTGCAGACGGGAAAGAACGGACAGCACGGATTCCCGGGAAGATGCAAAAGCGGATCTGGATTCGCGAAGACGACGTAGTCCTCGTCGAACCCTGGGATTGGCAGGACGAGAAGGCGGACATCACCTGGCGCTACGAGAAGAGCGACGCGGACCAGTTGCGCCGGGAAGGCCACATTCAGTAGCTCGGTAGCGCCCTCGGGTTGCATCTCTTCTCGCGTTGACGCTTTTTAGCGAACGGGAGGCCCCACAGCAGTAGCCGTGCGGGCGTCCGCCGTGACGGCGGCCCTCGAAGTCACACTACGCAAAACGGTTCTCTGGCTATCGTTGCGCGTATCGTTTCTGAATGGATGTTCAACCCGGCCGGAGCGTTCCGTATGACGCCCGCTGGTGCATACTATGGCCGGAATCGATCCCGAATCGATAGCAGAAACCGGGGTGGTCTGAGCGATAGTGGTATCCTCCCGCGTTTGCTTGCGAACCGTCACAGAGTTCACGAGTTCGACGCGGTAATGACGGTCGCTGTCCTCACTAAACGGCTGCGTTCGTCATCTATGAGGTAAGATCGGCGTGATTTGAATAATCCAATAAAGTACCGAGGAGAAACTATTTACCGCTGGCTGACTGAACGGTCAGTATGGTCGCCGTAGACAATCCCGGTATGAGCCGTCTGCCGGACCCGATTGGCTCTCCACAACGGCAATTGAACCCGTATCCGTGGTATCGAGAGATGCGTGAGACCAACCCCGTCCGCTACGACGAGACGCGGGGGTGCTGGGACGTATTCCAGTACGATGATGTCCAGACAGTACTCACTGATTTCGAAACGTTTTCCTCCGAATTCGGGTCCGGGCTAGGCGGGGTGAGCAGGGACAGCGCAGTCGATCTCACGGACACGATGATCAAGCGCGATCCCCCGGAGCACGAACGCCTTCGAGGGGTCGTCGACGAATACTTCCAACCGGGCAACCTACGCACGTTTAGCGATGATTTCGAGGAATTAGCTCGCGACCAGCTCGATACGGTCCTCGCGGCTGGAACCGAATTCGACTTCGCCGCAGAGTTTGCAGCGCCGATTCCGGCGAGCGTTATCGGAGAGATTCTCGGCGTCCCACGGGACAAACGCGAGGTGCTTATAGGCGTCAGACCGGGCGGCGAACACACGCAGGAAGAACTCAAAGCGTACATTACCGAGTTGGTTCAGAGGCGGAAGGAAAACCCCCGGGACGACATCCTCTCGGAGGTGATTCACGCGACTCCGGACGGGAGGGAGATGACGCCGGAGGAGATCTATAATTTCTGTGCGTTGCTGTTGCTCGCTGGGAGCCACACGACGATCACCCTCCTGACGAATGCGCTCTGGATGTTTACGAAACACGACCTCATCGCAGACATTCAGGCGGGCGTTATCGACCTTGACACTGCGATTGAGGAGGTGTTACGGTACCAACCATCGGTTCATACCGTCGAGCGGATCGCGTCGACGGACGTTGAAGTCAACGGTACTACCATTCCGGAAGGCGATCAAATCGCTGCATGGGTTGCATCAGCGAACAGAGACCCACAACAGTTTGACGATCCCGAAACGTTCGATCCGGAACGGTCACCGAACCCCCATATGACGTTCGGCAGGGGTATTCACGTCTGTCTGGGGGCACCGCTCGCTCGACTCGAAGCGAGAACCGTTCTCCCCGTATTCTTCGACCGTGTCTCCGACGTGAGCTTCGCGACCGACGAACGCGATCCGATCGTCGGGCCGACGCTATACGGATTGCAGACGCTCCCTATCTCTGTCCAAACCTAATCGTCCTGCTCGCGATTGAACGGCCCCCAACGGTAACGCGAACATGCTAGGCGCTACTGGATCTGATGCTGCCGTCGTACCGGAATACGAGCGAACGAACGCCGCACGAGTGCGGATCTCGGTTCCGAGACGACCTACAGGCCGGCGGCGTCTTCGATCGCGTCGGTCAGCGTTCGAACGGACTCCACGTCGTGTTCGCCCATGTGGCCGATGCGGAACGTCTTCTCGCCGAGTTCGGATCCGTATCCGTTCGAGAAGACCATGTCGTACTCCTCGGAGACGGTGTCGATGGTTTCGGCCACGTCGATGCCCTGCGTATTCTCGATGCAACTCACCGTCTGCGATTCGTAGCCCTCCTCGGGGAACATCCCGAAGTGATCGCGGGCCCATTCGCGCGTGTACTCGGCCATCTCCCGGTGGCGCTGATCGCGGGCATCGTGGCCCTCGGAGAGCATGTGCTTCATCTGCGTGCGGTAGGCCAGCATGATCGGAATCGCGGGTGTGGAGTGGGTCTGGCCCTTCCGGTCGTAGTAATCGAGCGAGCGCTGGAAGCCGCCGTACCACGACGCCGAGTCGCTCTCGAGTTCGCGATCGTAGGCGTCGTCGCTGACGACGCAGACGCCCAGTCCCGGCGGCATGGCGAAGGCTTTCTGAACCGAGGTGAAGATAACGTCGATGTCGTGTTCGTCGATGGAGACGTAGTCCCCGCCGAGCGACGAGACGGCGTCGACGATGAAGGACGTGTTCGGATACTCGGCGATGACGTCGCCGATCTCCTCGATCGGGTTGCGAACGCCGGTCGAGGACTCGTTCATCACGCAGGTGACGGCGTCGTACTCCGTGTCGCTCGCTTCGAGCGTCTTGCGCACATCCTCGGGTTTGACCGCCTGCCCCCACTCGTACTCGAGCGTGTCGACGTTCTTGCCGAGACGTTCGGCGACGTTAGCTTGGCGCTCGCTGAAACTCCCGCAGGTCGTCACGAGCACGTTCTCGTCGACGAGGTTCAGGACTGAACTCTCCATGAACTCGGTGCCCGAGCCGGTGAGGATGATGACGTCGTTGTCGGTGCCGAGGAACTCCTTGGTGTCCTCGACGATGGTCGTATAGAGGTCCGTCATTCGGTCCATTCGGTGACCGAACATCGGCTCGCACATCGATTCGAGAACGTCGTCACGTACCTCGGTCGGGCCCGGAATGTACAACGTTTTGTCGGGATAGTCGTCTCTGTATTCGCGTTTCTCGGTCACGGAAACCACCTGAGTACGGCTTACTGCGTAGCGAGGCGGTATGGTACTTTTGATGCCGTCTTCTTTTGGCGGTCGGGAGAAGTGCTACTCTCCGATCTCGGGCTCACTGACGGTTTCTCACCTTGTCGATAGCCGCCGCGCTCCGTGAGCCGCCGTGCGGTGGTGCTGATGGCGGTGGTGGTCTTTCGTCAGTCTCCGTGCGGGGCAACGCGGGTCGAGTGGTCGCTCTCACTGAGACCGAGTTCACGATCACGCAGGTAGGCGTTCCCGTCCACGACGATACTGCTACCGTTATCATCGTCACCGGCAAGCAGGGGACGCTGGGGACCGTATCCAACCAGCGGACCGCCGACGCGCCACAGTGCCTCGAGTTTACAGAGCCCAAAGCCGGTGACGATCAGTGCGAATCCGAGGACCGTCGTCGCGGTGATCGCTTCGCCGAGGAGCGCCCAGCCGACGAGTGCGGCGATGACTGGCGTCGCGTAGTTGACGAGGCTGAGTTCGGTCGCGCCGACGCGCTCGAGGAGGACGAAGTACGCGAGGAAGCCGCCGGCGGTTGAGACGACGCCGAGATAGAGAAGCGCGCTCAGGGTCGCCGAGGGGAGCGCGACCGTAGCGAGTCGCTCGCCGGGATGGAAGGCGCTCAAGCCGTGCAACAGGCCGGCACCGACGACCATCGCCCAGGCTTGTACCGAGATCGTTGGGAGCGTTTCCTCGAGTCGTTCGAACAGAACGGACCCGAGTGCAAACACCGTGGCCGCGATGAACAGCAGTGCGACGCCGAGGATCTGTCCGTCGAGGGAGCCGCCGGGAACGGCGATGACGACGATACCGACGAGGCCGACGAGGAGGCCGGCGACGGCGGGCGCGCGGAGCCGCTGATTCGGGAGCAAGAGGAGTGCAAGCGGCGGTGTAACGATCGGGGTGAGACTCAGCACGATCGCAGACACGGCACTCGAGACGTACGACTGCCCGAGAAACAGAAACGCGAAGTGCCCGCCGACGAGCAGGCCGCCGGAGACGGCGATAGCGAGCCAATCGGTTTTCGTCTCGGGTCGCCACTCGAGTTCGCGAACGACGACCAGGCCGGCAAAGAGCACGGCGGCGATATCGAAGCGAAGCGCAGCGAACAGGATCGGGGGAAGCGTCGTCAGTCCGATTTCGATCGCACTGAACGCGCTGCCCCAGGCGAATGCGAGGGCGACGAAGAGAACCCCAGTTCGATTGAGAATCATTTTCGAAAGAGAAGGGGCGGGACTACTTTTGCATTCGGATTTCGGCGCGTCAGTGCCTCTCGGTGCCAAATTCGCCGCTATGTGGTATCACGAATCGCGGTATCGACGCGCATAGAGAGCGGCCGCTACTCGGCCGAGAGGCGTTAAAAGAATAGGGAATGAAAAGACGGCAGCAGCGTTATTCTTCGCTTTCGTTGCCGTTGCCGGTACTCTCGTTGCCGTTACCCGAACTCTCGTTGCCGTTACCGGATTCGTCACCGTTGCCACCGCTTGGCGGCTGTTCCACTTGGATCTCGCCGTGCATTTGGCTCTCGTGGGGACGGCAGAGGTAGTTTTTCATGCTGCTCGTGACCTCGTCAATCGTGAGCGTCTGCGTTTCGCCTTCCTCGTTCATCTGGTCGGTCGAGAGGTCGTTGACGGGTTCGTCGCTGTCGTCGACGATTTCGATATTGTGGTTCTTTCCGTCAAGGTTCTCCCACGTAATTTCGTAGGACTGGCCCTCAAAGAGCACGAGAGTTGGGTTCTCTTCGTCTTCAATGGGGCTTGGTGAAACTCCTTGCCAGGCGCTCATTTCACCGCCGAGTTCGATAGTTTCGACGCCTTCCCAGTCCTCCACGTTGACCTCGTCGCCGTTGCCGTTTTCGCTGCCGTTCCCTTCGTCCGTGTCGTCGCTGCAACCAGCGACAAGCGCGGTCGTGGCCGCGGCACCCGTGATCTTCATCGCAGTCCGCCGTGAAATCGGGTTGTTTCGACTCATCAACTGAGCGTTATAGGCGGATACATAAAAATCACCATCTTCTTCCCCCACAGTGTCATGCGATTTCACACCATGGTCCTGATCTGAAGTAATATCCTATTACCCGTCGAAACAGACGAAAAATAATATATTTATGCCGAAAATGCGGTCTTTTCTGAAATATTCACGCCCCATTCGGGCTATTCAAACCCACCACCAAATCCGGTCGCAGCAACCGAACAGGTTCGGCTGAGGGGGAATGCCGGCTAACATATATTAGATCTTACTGTAGATGATGTGAGAAAACAACCACCACCGTCGGTGGTCGAATCACTCCCGACGGGTTCCGCTCGGGTCGCTTTGCGGCGCTCACGCGAAACCGACGACGAAACCGGTTCGACTCGTCCCGTTCGTCCGGCGCCTACTTCTCGAAGCCGTCTTCGAACCGGAAGGTGCCGTTCCGTTGGACGACCTCACCGTCGACCTCGATGAACGAGTTCTCGCTCATATCGACGATCATATCGACGTGGGCGGCGCTGTCGTTCTGTTCGTTGCCCTCGCCGACGGTGTCGTCGTAGGCCCGTCCGACGGCCATGTGGACCGTATCGCCCATCTTCTCGTCGAAGAGCATGTTGTACGTGAACCGGTCGATATCTCGGTTCATGCCGATGCCGAGTTCACCGAGTCGGCGCGAGCCCGCGTCGGTGTTTAGCACCTCGGTCAGGATTGCTTCGTTTTTCGCCGCCGAGTGCGAGACGACCTCGCCCTCGCTGAACTCGAGGTACACGTCGGTGATTTCCCGTCCCTGGTGGTAGAGCGGCATATCGAACAGGACTTCGCCCTCGACGCTATCGGGTTGTGGGGCGGTGAAGACCTCCCCGCCGGGGAGGTTGTGCTCGCCGTGGTCGTTGATCGTCGGGTTGCCGTCGACGGACATCGTCACGTCCGTCGTGTCGCCGCTGACGATGCGGATCTCGTCGGCGGGATCGAGGATTTCGACCATGTTGGCTTGGTGGGCGCGCTGTTCGTCCCAGTCCTTGTTGACGGCGTCCCAGACGAAGTTCTCGTAGCCCTCGGTGCTCATCTCGGCGAGTTGGGCGTTCGCGGGCGCGGGGAACTGGGTTAGACACCAGCGCGTCGAGAGGCGCTCCTCAAGGACCGGCCCGTGAGCCTGCTGGTAGGCCGAGCTGATTTCGGGGTCGACGTCGCTCGTCTGGGTGACGTTGTCGCTCGCTCGGATGGCGATGTAGACGTCCGTGTGCTCGATGAGCGCGAGTTCGTGTTGGGGCGTTTCGAACTCGCCGTCGCTGGCGCGCAGGAACGCACGCTGTTGGCGCTTTCCGGTGCGCTGGCTCGTCGTGACCGGATTCGCCCCCTGCTCCCCGATGACTTCGTAGAGTGCGACGACGAGGTCCTCGGCGACCGGGTGCGCGTCGATGATGACGTTGTCTCCTTCTTGGAGATCGACCGAATGATTCGCGATAATCTCGGCATGGTTTCGGATTCGCGGGTCCATACCGGAGATGTATTCGCAGTGTTGGGATACCATTTTCGAATCGAAAGCCTTCGCCGGTCCCACTTATCGCCCCGCGTCGCCGTCTGCCAGGAAAATGCCGAGGTAGATCGCGACCAGCGCACAGGCGATGCCGACGGCGAACGAGAGTGTGAACGGCGAGTCGAGTGTGCGTGTGCTGTCGTCGAATAGCCAGCCGCTGAATCCGACGACGAGCAGTGCCAGCGAGGCGAGCCGGAGCACCGAGATGAGCCGGTGGCCACGGCGGCCACCATCGGCTCGCGACCGAGCGTCTGCGGGCGGCTGGCTGCGCCCGCTTTCACGTGCGCGTCGGATTGATCGCCGCGTCGTGCGCTGATCGCCGTTCGGTTCGGTTTCGACTGCGGCTCTCTCTTCGGGGTCGGTTTCGAGTTCAGTCTCGGCCTCCCGTCCGTTCGCCCCGGTTCGATTCGATTCAGATGGCATCGTCGGTCCCCGTCGTGTAGTCGGGCGCGTCGGACGGACGGCCGCGGCCATTGCCGGGCTGTGTCCCCACGGTGGAAGCACCGATCGCCTCGCTATCGACGAGTTCCCGACAGAACGAGACGGTTGCGGCGGTCAGGACGAGCGACAGCGGGACCGTCACCGCGAGGGCGACCACGACTCCGAGGACGGGTATCGCGCTCACGAGCACCGACAGGACGAGGGAAACGGCGATTCCGATGCCGGCGTGCCAGAGCGCGAACCGAAGGTACGCGCCGCCATCCGTCGCGAACTCGTACGATCGGCGGAGTGCGTCGAGAAACCGCGCGTCGGCGACGACGAACAGGAACGGAGCCGCGTAGAAGAGATAGGCCAGGACGAGCACGACGGGAATCGCGAGCACGAGCAGCAGCGGACTGATCAGCGCGAACGGGACGGCCAGCAGCACGAGTCCGAACAGCGCCGCGTGATACAGGATGAATCGCGGCGTGTACCTGACGAGGGACGCAGCGACCGCGATCGGTTCGTCGCGGAGCCGCCGATCGAGCCCGCCGATGTAGACCGCGGCGACCATCGACGCGAGCACGGTGTAGACCACGAGGAGCACGCCGATCGTGCCGAGCGTCGCCCCGCCGATCGAGTCCGGAGAGAGCACGATCGTTTCGAACGGCGTGTCGATCGGTACGTCGATCCCGGTTTCGGTCCCGCCGTAGCTCCCACCACCGGCGGGTGTCGACGCGGGTGGCGTCTCCGTCGGCGTGACTGCCGGTGCCGACGAGCCGGCTGCACCGGTCGCCGAATCGAGTGCACTCGATGCGCCCCCCATCCCCGGACCGGGTGCGTCGACGAACGACCAGAGTTCGAGCAACGGCTCCGGCAGCACGAATTTCGCCGAGATGGTAAAGCCGTTAGTCGGTCCCATCGCTCGCCCGAGTTTACCGAGTTCAGCGAGCGAGAGACAGAGCGGAACGAGCGCGAACGGACGGAGGTCGCCGAACCGACCGAGAACGCGCGAGACGTGGTTCCAGAAGGGGGATGACGATTGGGATGGGGATGACGCGGGCGCTGATGGTGAACTCGATGCCGGTGACTGCGAGCCGTTCGGATCGCGACCACCATCTGCCCTGACCCCACTCGTCCCCGCCCGGTCGGTCGTTGCGGAGTACGAATCACCGTCGGTCGAACCAGAGCGAGATGCGGGGTCCATACGCTCACAACAAATGATGGGTAGTTGAACCCATCGCTGTCGAAGACTGTGACATCCGGCTGTCGTGTGATAGTGATTCGACCGCACACGGGACATAACAGGGTATTTCTTCGGCGACGGGCTACCTCGCGCCATGATCGATCTTCGCTCGGATACCGTAACGACACCCGACGATCGCATGCGCGATGCCGCTCAGTCGGCCGCCGTCGGCGACGACGTCTACCGCGAGGACCCCACCGTCGCCGAACTCGAAACGACCGTCGCCGACCGACTCGGCACCGAGTCGGCGCTTTACTTCCCCTCCGGGACGATGGCGAACCAGGTCGCCGTCAGAGTGCACACCGACCGCGGCCAGGAAGTCCTGGCGGACCGCAAGAGCCACGTCGTCAAATACGAACTCGGCGGTCTCGCCGATCTCTCCGGCCTGCAGGTGCGCATGCTCGACACCGACCGCGGCGCGCCGACGCCCGAGCAGGTCGCCGCCGGTTTCGTCGAGACGGAACTCCACCGCCCGGGGACCGGCCTACTCTGTCTCGAGAACAC
This sequence comes from Natrialba asiatica DSM 12278, assembly GCF_000337555.1. GTDB lineage: Archaea > Halobacteriota > Halobacteria > Halobacteriales > Natrialbaceae > Natrialba > Natrialba asiatica. The sequence continues at coordinate 264,478 of NZ_AOIO01000040.1, forward strand.
CCACAACGCGCGCGGCGGACTCGCGATCGACCCGGAGCGGATTGCCGCGGCGGCCGAGGCGGCCCACGATCGCGACGTTCCGGTGCACCTCGACGGCGCGCGCGTGTTCAACGCCGCGACGGCGCTCGACGTACCCGTCACCGAACTCGTCGATCCCGTCGATACCGTCATGATATCGCTCTCGAAGGGCCTCGGCGCGCCCGTCGGATCGATGGTCGCCGGCCCCGAGTCGTTCGTCGAGGACGCCCGCCGCACTCGAAAACTGTTCGGCGGCGGCATGCGCCAGGCCGGGATCATCGCCGCTCCGGCGCTCCGTGCGTTGGAGAACGTCGCCGACCTCGAAATCGATCACGAACACGCACGCGTGCTCGCGGCGGGACTTACGGCTGTCGACGGCTTCGCCGTGCAGGAACCGGAAACGAACATCGTGCTCGCAGACGTCGAGGGCACCGGACTCGACACCGAAACCGTTCTCGACCGCCTGGCGGACCGCGACGTGCTGGCGACGGCGTTCGGCCCGACGACGATCCGGTTCTGTACGCATCGCGACGTCTCGCGGCCCGATATCGACGCGGTACTCGAGCGAATCGACGACGCGTTCTAAGCCATCACCGACCGCCTGTCACGGTCGGTTGTTGGATCGAAACCGAAACCGCTCTTTACCCTATCGCATTCCGTCGCGGAACTCGAGGACCGTCCGCCGGAGCAGCAGGTACGAGAAGAGAATCAGCGATAACAAGATCACGACGATCGCAATGATGACCGGGTCGTCGGGGATGAACTCGAGCATACGCGCCGGGTACAGTGTCAGTGCGCAAAATCGTTTCGACGTGGATCGGCGTGAATTCGGGATCGGCGACTACCACCAGCGGTTTTCGACCAATCGGTCGATCGCCTCCCGAATCGTCGCCTCGTTCCGCGAGAACGTAAACCGAATCCAGTCGGATGCCTCCTCGGCGTCGGTGTAGAAGCTACTCCCCGGCACGGCGGCGACGCCGGCCTCCCGGATCAGCCGATAACAGAACTCGATGTCGTCCTCGTCGGTCGGGTATCGCGTCAGGATGTAGTACGCGCCGTCGGGTTTGACGGGGGCAAGTCCTGCGTCCTGCAGGCCCTCGTAGAGCAAGTCGCGACGCCGCTCGTAGGAGTCGGCGAGTTCAGTGTAGTAGGAGTCGGGGAGCGACAGCGCCTCGACGCCGGCGCGCTGGAACGGCGTTGGCGCGCAGATACTCGTGTAGTCGTGGATCTTCCGGAGTTCTTTCGAGAGGTACTCGGGTGCGAGACAGAAGCCGACGCGCCAGCCGGTGACGCTGAACGTCTTCGACATGCCGGTACAGACGACGGTTCGGTCGGCGAGGTCGCCGACTTCGACGGGGCTGACGTAGTCGTCCGTGTAGACGATGTGCTCGTAGATTTCGTCGGTGAGGACGATGAGGTCGTGCTCGAAGACGATTTCCTCGATGCGCTCGAGTTCCTCGCGCGAGAACACCTTCCCGGTGGGATTCATCGGGGTGTTGAGCACGAGGATGCGGGCGTCCGCGGCGGCCGCGGCGAGTTCGTCGACGTCGATGGTGAGGTCGTCGGTGATGTCGATCGGGACCGCGGTCGCGCCGGCGAACTGGCTCGCCGGAATGTAGCTCTCGTAGACGGGTTCGAAGTAGACGACCTCGTCGCCGGGGCCGGCGAGTGCGAGCATGGTCGACATGAGGGCCTCGCTGGTGCCGCTGGTGATCGTGACCTCGGTTTCGGGGTCGTACGCGACGCCCTTCCACTCGGCGTAGCGCTCGGCGACGGCCTCGCGGAGTTCGGGCAGGCCCCAGGTGATGGTGTACTGGCTGTCGGTTTCGACGGCCTCCTGAGCGGCGGCCTTGATTTCGGGGGGCGTCTCGTCCTCGTCGGGGATGCCCTGCGAGAGGTTGATCGCGCCGCGGTCGATCGCCTCCCTGGTCATCTCGCGGATCACGGACTCGGCGACGCCCGCTGTTCGGGCGCTGCCGACTGCGTCGGCCGTTTCAAGTGTTCCGGCGGGTGGTTCTCGTTCCATCGTCTCACTCCGCGAACTGTCGTTCGAGTAGCGTAACCAGCAGGTACGCGGCGAGTTTCTGGGTGCCCTCGTCGGTGTCGTACCGGGGTGCGACCTCCATCATATCGACGGCGCTGACCGCGTCGGTCGCACCGAGCACTTCCATCGTCTTGAGCGCCTGGTGGGCCGTCAGCCCGCCCGGAACCGGCGTGCCAGTTCCCGGCGCAACGCTCGGGTCGACGCCGTCGATGTCGAAGGAGACGTACACCGCGTCGGTTCCCTCGGCCGCCGACGCGACCGCGTCCGCGACGACCGACGTGATTCCCTGGTCCTCGACGTCGCGCATCGTGTAGAGATCGAGTCCGGTCTCCTCGGCGAACTCGAAGAACTCGGGCGACTCGTAGCCGCGGATGCCGACCTGGCTGACGTTCCCGTAGTCGACGTACTCGGAGTCGGCGATCAGGGCCGTACTGGAGCCGTGGAAGTCGGTTCCGAAGACGGGACTCTCCGAGGTCGTATCGGTGTGTGCGTCGATCTGGACGAACCCGACGTCGTCGTAGTTCCTCCCCTCGGCGAAGCCGCGAACCGCGGGGAACGTACAGTAGTGGTCGCCGCCGAGCATGACCGGAAACGTCTGGGACGCGACCGTCGCCACGTGCGCGGTGATGCTCTCGGCCGTCGTCTCGCCGTCCATCGGGAAGACCGGCACGTCACCGCAGTCCGCGACGGTGAGGTCGTCGAAGTTCACCTGCTTGCCGGTCTGCATGTTCGTTAACCCACCCTTGTAGTCCGAGAGATACGCCCACCAGCCGCTCGCTCGTCGAATCGCCGTCGGGCCGTACCGGGTCCCGGGCCGATTCGAGACCGCCCCGTCGTAGGGAACGCCGAGAACCGCCGCGTCGACGTCCGTCACATCGTCGATGTTCCGCGCGTCTCCCTTGAGAAACGTCCCCAGTCCGGCGTAGGCTAGTTCGACGCCGGCACCGTCGACCGACTCCCGAAAGGCCGCTGCGGGATTGTAATTCGTCACCGGTCAGCCCCCGTTTCGTGCGTCTCGATCGCGTTCCTGCCAGTACGCCGGTCGTCCGTCGTCCGGCCGGTCGCTCGCAGCTGCGTCCACGACAGTTTGGGTGTCATAATTTCACATCCCGGCAAGTGGTTGCCACCCTATCCGTTTCGCGACAGGGACAATAAGGTTACGCCATCGCCCAACCTAGTAACCCAAACCTTGGTGGTCACCCTCGCCCACTGTCTGTGCATGCCACCGGAACTCGACAGACGAACGTACGATCTCCTTCGACTCGTCGATCGCCACGGCCCGATCGGCAGCATCCAGCTCGTCGAGTTGATGCAACTCCACGGCTACGACATCAAAGACCGCACGATCCGGCTCACGCTCTCCGATCTCGACGACCTCGAACTCACCGAGAAGGTCCCCGGCCAGGGTCGGCGACTGACCCAACGCGGCCGCAACGAACTCGAACAGGGCGACGTGAGCAGCCGCCTCGAACAGATCCGCGCCCGGATCGCCGCGCTCACGAGCCGCGTGAGCTACGATCCCATCGAGGACACCGGCGCACTCGTCGCCTCGGCCGCCCACCTCGAATCCGACGCCGTCGACGACGCGCTCGAACTCGTCTCCCGCCTCGAATCGCTCCCGCTCGGTCCCATTCCGATCTCTCTCGAGGACAGCGCACCCGGCGAACCCGGTGATACGCGATTGCTCGTCCCCTCGAGCATCACGCTCGACGGCGTCCTGCTCGCCCACGGCGTCAACGCCGACCTCACGACCGCCGGCATCCTCGAGTACGAACCCGTCCACGTCGACGACGAGTTCAGCGACGGCGACCGACAACTCCAGAGCGGCGGTCGGATCACGCGCTACGTCGACGTGATCAACGGCGAGGGGTCGTCGATCGACGTGATCTCGCTGCTGATCGAGGCCGGGCGCACCGACGTGTTGACGCTGCTCGAAACCGAGAGCGAGGGGCCGGGACTTCTCGTCGGCGACGGCCGACAGTTCCCGATCAACCGGTACGAGGAAGCCCGCGACCTCGCGGTCGCGAGTCGTGACGCGATCGGCGGCGTCCTCGACTTTCGCCGCCCGCGCGAACAGGACAAACTACCGAACGGCAGTTCGGCCTGGGCGTTCGGCTCGCTTACCTACGTCGGCGTCGGTGAACTCGTGCTCGCGGCGCTCAGCGAGGCCGGCCTGACCGACGAGTGGGACACGTTGTACGGCACGGTCGAACGGAACTCGTTCGAACCGGTCGCGGCGGTTGCGCCGACGGCGGCGATCGGCGATTGAGTCCGGTATCGCGGCTCGCGACGATAATTCGGCGAGAATAAAGATGAATTCCGGTGGCAACCGACACGCCCGCTCGGCCAGCGGGCGACGGCTGAACTCGCGTCGCGCTACTCGGTGTTCGCGTCCGTTCCCTGTTCGTCTCGCTGCGCTGTCCCGTAGATCGCCGGCCGTCGGGACGCGAGCACGTCGTCGTAGTCGGTCAGTTTCTTCGCCCGTGCCCGTTCGAGCGCGCACTCGGCGCCGAGTTCGTACTCGCCGGTCGTCGCTGCCGGTCCCGCGAGGGGGACCCCCTCCGGGTCGAGAATAACGCTCTGTCCTTCGAAGGTGACGCCGCGTTCGGTGCCGGCGCGGTCCGCACACGCGACGAACACGCGATTCGAGTTCGCGTGGGCGAGCGCTTGGTGGACGCCGACGGTCCAGCCGCCGGGTCGAGTCGGAGCGTCGTCCGGCGTTCCTGGAACCCAGTTGGTCGGAACGGCGATAATATCGACGCCGGCGCGGGCCTGTGCGATCGTGAGTTCCGGAAACCAGAGGTCGTTACAGATCTGGACGCCGAGGCGACCGAACGGCGTATCGACGACCGCGAGGTCGGTTCCGGGGTCGAACCAGCGGTGTTCCTCGTTCCAGCGGTGGACTTTTCGGTACACGGCCTCGACGCCGGACGGCGAGACGACGAGCGCGCTGTTGTAGTACGCGTCCCCGTCGGCTTCCGGTACGCCGCCGACGATCCAGGTGTCGGTATCGGCGGCGACGTCGCTCCACGCCCGGGCCGTCTCGCCGTCACGCGGTTCCGCCATCGACGCGACCTCCGTTTTTGACTCGAAGACGTACCCCGAGGTTACGAGTTCGGGGAAGACGATCAGGTCGGCGTCGGCGTGCTCGCGGACGAGTTCAACTGTGCGGTTGCGATTGCGTTCGACGGCACCGAACTCGGGGGTGAGCTGGACGGCGACGATTCGGGCGTCGGTTGCGGGGGGTGCATTCGCGTCCGTGCCCGACGCCTTCGCATCTGCGTCCGTTTCTGTTCCCGCTCCCGAATCCGGTTCCGCCGTCACTCCCAGATCCCTCCGGAGAGCCTGTCGATAGCCGTCATCACGACGACCGTCAGGAAGATGAAGACCACGCTGGCGGCCGCGATGGTCGGCGGGTAGGAGTACCGCAGCTGGTTGAAGATCTGGATCGGAATCGTCTGAACGAGGAACAGCGACAGCAGCCACGCGATGATGTACTCGTTCAGCGAGAGGATGAACGCGAACAGCGCGCCCGAGACCACGTTCGCCCGGATCAGCGGGTACGTGATCGTCCGGATCGTCCGGAACGAGGACGCGCCGAGGTTCATCGCGGCTTCCTCGTAAGTGCGGTCGATCTCGTCTAATCCCTGCGAGATCAGGATGAACGGGAACGGGGCGTAGAAGATCCCGTGGGCGATGATGATGCCCAGCCGCGAGCCGGCGAGCGCGAAGCCGCCGATCTCGAGTTCGAGGAAGAACACGAGGAACGCGACCCCGATGATGACCGGCGGAAGCAGAATGGGTAACACGCCGAGCGTCCCGTAGATCGTCCCCCACCGGTAGTCGAAGCGGTCGAGCGCGAACGCGAGTCCGCCGCCGATCGTCGTGCTCAGTAGCGCGGCGGCCCCGGCGATCGTGAGACTGTTGAGCAACGCGTTTCGCCAGTCAGCGGTTCCGAAGAACTCGGCGTACCACTGCAGGGAGAACCCGCCCGGCGGGAACGTGAGGAACTCTTCGGGCGTGAACGAGACCGCGATGATGATTGCGAGCGGGAGGACGACGTACACCATCACCGCTGCGACGTACGCTCGGAACGTCACCCAGATGATGGACTCGCGCGTGTTCGCGTCGATCCGCGTGACCACCGAGTCGAGTGCAGCCGCAAGTCGGCTCCCCGCGGCGGTCAGCCCGACCGTCGCCGCCGCGGTTCCGAGTCCGCTCCGGAACCGGGTCAGCGGTCCGGGGGCGGACGAACGCGCCGGCTGCGACCCGCCGTCCGTCGCTATTTCTTCGGTGCCGCCGAGGCTCGCCGTCGTCACGTTCGTCACGCGGATCAGCACCCAGAGGAACACCAGCACGACGACGATGAGCCCGATGCTCATCGCCGCGCCGAACGGATAGTTGCTCTCGCTCATGACCTGTTGCTCGATCAGCACCGGCAGCGTTCGCTGTGCGGAACTGCCGAGGAGCCGCGGCAGGACGTACGAGCCGAGCGCCAGGATAAAGACGAGCGCAGTGCCGCTCATGACGCCGTTTTTCGACAGCGGCAGCGTCACTCGCCGGAACGTCTTTGCCGGTCCTGCGCCGAGGTTCTTCGACGCCTCGAGCAGTTCGCCGTCGAGATTCCGCAAGCTGCTGTAGAGGGTGAGGATCATGAACGGCAGGAAGACGTAGACCATGCCGGCGACCAGCCCCCAGTAGCCCGGGTAGAACGACTGCGGTTCGTCGAGGAGTCCGAGTGCGACGCCGGCCGAACTCAGGATTCCCCCCGAAGCCAGGATGACCTGCCAGGCGTAGGCCCGGATGACGTAGGTCACCCACAGCGAGGAGATGATCGTAATGAGCAGCACGCTCCGCAGCCACGGTCGATTCATCCGCGCGAGATAGTACGCCATCGGATAGCCGAGCAACAGCGAGAGCCCGGCCGTGACGAGCGCGAGTTCGACCGTCAGCCAGAGCTGCCCGAGATACAGGCCGGGTTCGACGAACGGCCACGTCGACGTGAAACCGATGTCGAGGAACCGGGCGTAGTTCTCGAGCGTAAACCCGATCCGGTACCGTCCGCCAGGAATGTTCTCCCAGAAGCTGAAGACGACCAGCATACACAGCGGGATGAAGAAGACGGCGACCAGCCAGAACAGCGGATACGACAGCGCGTACCACTTCGCTCTCGATTTCAGGCCCGCACGGCCGGATTCGCCCGAACTGGACGGTTCTGCAGTGGATGCCTCTGTGTCGCTCGCAGCGGTCGCTGCGTCGGTGGTGGTGGCAGTTCCGGTTCCAGTTCCGGCATCGGACGAAGTGTCTGGACGATTCGTCATCTATTCCTCCACGATACGGCAGTCGGTGGCCCCGATGGACACCGTCACCCGGTCCCCGGGGCCTCGTTCGTCCAACCCGCTCCGTCGGACGACGACGAGTTCGCGACCGGCGTCGGTTTCGACGCGGAACTCGACGCTGCTGCCCAGGTGGCGTTTGAAGGTGATCTCGCCCTCGAAGACGGTTTCGGGTGCGGGTTGCGTGCCGCCGTCGGCGCTCGGGTTCGTACTCGCGCTGACGGTAGCGTTTGCGGCCGCGTCCGCATCCGATTCGGCCGCCCCAGCGAATCGAATTCGTTCCGGTCGCACGATGACCGAGACGTCGTCGCCGGTCGAGACGCCGTTCTGAGCCGTCGCCTGCACCGTCACATCGGCACACTCGACGGTCGCGTAGCCGTCTTCGATCGCCGTTACCGACCCGTCGAAGATGTTCGCCGTTCCGAGGAAGTCCGCGACGAATCGGGAATCGGGGTCGTTGTACACGTCCTCCGGCGGGCCGACCTGTTCGAATTTCCCGTCGTTCATGACCGCCAGCCGGTCCGACATCGTCAGCGCTTCCTCCTGGTTGTGCGTGACGAAGACGGTCGTAATCCCGATCTCCTGTTGGATACGGCGGAGTTCGACCTGCATCTGCTCGCGCAGTTGCTTGTCCAGACTCGCCAGCGGCTCGTCTAACAACAGCGCCTTCGGCCGCGGTGCGAGCGCCCGTGCCAGGGCGATTCGCTGCTGTTGGCCGCCCGAGAGCTGATCCGGGGTTCGATCGCCGACGCCGGGCAACTCGACGAGTTCGAGCATCTCCTCGACGCGCGCGTCGATCTCCTCGTCGGTGTACTCGCCCGCCGCTTCCATCCCGTAGGCGATGTTCTCGTGGATGGTCATGTGCGGGAACAGCGCGAAGTCCTGGAAGACCATCCCCGTGTCGCGCTCGTACGGCGGCGCGTCGGTCACGTTCTCGCCGTCGATCCGAATGCTGCCGTCCGTCGGCGTTTCGAAGCCCGCAATCGTCCGAAGCGTCGTCGTCTTCCCGCAGCCGGAGGGCCCGACGAGCGTGACGAACTCGCCGCTCTCGATGTCGATGTCGACACCTTTGACCGCGAGGACGCCGCCCGGATACCGCTTCGTCACGCCCGCGAGTGAAATTCCACTCATACCCGATCAGTTGGTGATGAACTCTTCCCAGCGTTGATTGACCCAGTCCTCCTCCTCGACGTAGAGGTCGTAGTTCGGCGTGATCGCTTCGTCGGGACCCGGGCCGGCGATCTGTTCGTAGAGTTCGTCGTCGATTTCGGAGTGTTCGCGGTCGATCGTCGGACTCGTATAGAGGTTTTCGGCGAGTCGGTCCTGGACCGCGGGCTGGCTCGCGTAGTCGATGAACTGCCGGGCTTCCTCCGACAGATCGGTGCTTTCGAGGGTGACCCAGAGCCCGGAGTCGAGTACGGATCCCTCTTCGACGAAGTTCGACTGCACCGGCGCGCCGTCGTCTTGCATGACGCGCGTGATGTCACTGTAGAGCATCCCGGCTGGGACTTCGCCGTCCCGAAGGCGCTGCTGGAAGTCCGCCTCGTTCTCGTACCACATATTCGCCTGGTCGGTGACTCCCTGTAGCTCTTGAAACACCTCCTCGACGCCGTCGCGGTCCTGCAGGATCTCGGGGTCGTCGAACCGCAGTTCCGCGGTGATATCGAGCAGGAACGAGTTCGACGCGTAGCCGAGCAGGCCGAGCGTATTCTCGTACTGGTCGTCCCACAGCGCCTCCCAGCTATCGACCGGCTCCTCGATAACGTCCGTGTTCTGGACGAGGTTAATGTACCAGGAGAGCGCGCCGACGGCCGGAATGCCGCCGTCGCCCTCCATGACGAGGTCGTCGCTGATGTACTCCAGATTCTCGAAGTCGTCTTCACTCCAGATGTGCCACAGATTGGAGTTTAGCCCCTTCAGAACGCCGGTCTGTGCCATGATGGCGACGTCGACCGGTGCCTGTCCGGCGCTGACGGCGTTTTCGTACTGCGTCAGCGCCTCTTCGGAGGTCGGCTGCGCCTCGGACTCGACCTCGATATCGTGTTCGTCCGAGAAGGCCGGGAACAGTTCTTCGTCCATCACCTCTTGGAACACGCCGCCGTAGACTGCAACCGTCAGCGCATTCCCGCCACTATCGAGCATCCCTATACAACCGGCAAGCCCACCGAGAGCCGCGGCGCCTCCCACCGCCGCGCTCGTGCGAAGGAACTCCCGCCGCCCGTTCGTGTTTTGTGCTGGCATACTATTGCCACCTACCCACAGTATCCTGGCTATCCCTACATAAGTGTTCCCACAGTACGGTATGACGTACCACCATTCTTTCGCCCGGAGAGGGGTTGAATGAGATTAGCGGGGTTGTGAACTTCCGAACTACCAATTCTCGCTTATGCGGGTACTATCTGGCTATTCAGCGATAGTGCGGCGTCGATATCGAGTTCAATTTCGACGATTCACGACCAGTCGTCGAGTTCAGCTCGCGGCTGAACGCGGGCGAGCGTCGTCCACTCGGTTGCCACCTCGGCTTCCACGCAGCGGGCGATGAGGCATTCGGACGCGCCGACGCAGGTGAGCGAGGCGAACGCCCAGCCGGGGTCGTCCCACGGAAACGGCCCCGGTTCGCGGGGTCGGCGAGCGTCGATGACGCCCCCCAGGCGATCGCGGGTCGCCGCCGCGAGTTCGTGCGCCCGGTCGTAGTGAGCGAGCGGGAACTCGCGGTTGTCGGCGACCAGCAGACCGGCCTCGGCCTCGAGTGCGGCCCCGACCGACGTCCGCCGGGCTTCGATCAGCAACGACACCATGTCGACCGTCGCGCGCTCGTTCCCGATCACGTCGGTAAACCGCCGGATTGCGCCGCCGTGTGCCGTCGGATCGGGGTCCTCGTAGGGCACCGTCTCCGGATCGGGATGGTACTCGACGACGCCGGTGGTATCGAGGTCGCTGTCGATCCCCTCCGCGAGCAAGACCCCGTCGATCGTCACGCTCGAGGGCGTCGCGATCTCGACGTACTCGGTCCCGTTCCGCTCGCTGAACTCGAGGGACGCGACGACGGGTCCGAGCGGCGAGTCGTCGATTGCGGTTAGAAGGGAGTCAACCCGCGAGCGCGCCGTCGCGGGAACGGTGACGGTGCCGACGACGACGGCACCCTCGTCCGCGAGCGGATCGTAGGTGACGCGGCTCGTCAGATCGGCGAGTCGCTCGCGAACCTGTTCGACCCGGCCGCTCACGCCGCCGCGTTCGAGTTCGGCGCGGCCGGCCGCGGTCAGTCGCCGTCCCTTCCCGCCGACCTTCTCGGTCAGGCCGGCTTCGTCGAGGTCGGCGAGCGTGAGCCGAACCGTTCGTTCGGTGAGCGAGTAGCCCCGCTCCCGGAGGTGCTCGGTGAGGTGGACGCTCCCGATCGGCTCGTGTGCGTCGAGCAGGCGAAGGATGTCGTACGTCCGCCGGTCCGGATCGCTCGTCATGCGTGACTACTGCTGTGCGGCGGATAAATGCGTGGCGAGATCCGCGAAGGCGTCGACGTGGACCTCGATGTCGTCCGCCGTGTGCTGGACGCTGATGGTCCACTGCTGCGAGGCGTCGTGCGGGTGCGGGATGACGCCGCGATTGAGCATGCCGAACCAGTAGGCCTCGTGGAACTCTTCGTCGACGTGCTCCCAGTCGCGGAACGTCCGAATCCGTTCGTCGGTAAAGTACACCATGCCCTGCGAACCGGCGGTCACGACGTGGCCCTCGAGACCGGCATCGTCGATCACATCGCGGTAACCCGCGGCGAGTCGGTCGGCGAGTTCGGCCACGCGATCGTAGGCGTCGTCGGTCAGGATCTCCCGCAGCGTGACTCCGACCGCCCGGAGCGAGAGCGGGTTGCCGTTGTACGTGCCGTAATGGGCGGCACCGGTCGCGACACCCTCGTTCAGATCCGCTGCGATCTGGGACATGAGTTCGCGCCGGCCGCCGAACGCACCGACCGGGTAGCCGCCGCCGATCGCCTTGGCGAGCGCGACGAGATCCGGTTGGATGCCGTAGTACTCGGCCCCGCCGCCGGGTGAGAGTTTGACGCCGGTTTTGACCTCGTCGAAGATCAACACCGCATTGAACTCGTCGGCGAGTTCGCGCAGCCGCTGGAGGAAACAATTTTCCGGTTCGACGACGCCGAGATTGAAACAGGCCGGTTCGACGAGGATGCCGGCGACCTCGCCCTCGTGTGCGCGAAGCAGCCGTTCGACGCTGTCGGCGTCGTTGTACTGCCCGAGAAGGATGTTCTCCGGCACCGATTCGGGGATTCCCTGCGATTCTCTGACCGGCGTCGGGTCGGCTGCCGCCCCGGCGCGGTCGACCGGCGGCATCTTGCTCACGAGCGCCGGATCGTGCGCGCCGTGGTAGGCGCCTTCCATCCGGATGATCTTCTCGCGGCCGGTCGCCGCCCGCGCCAGCCGCATCGCGTGCATCACCGACTCGGTGCCGCTGTTCGTAAACCGCACCTGCTCGATCGCCTCCCAGCGGTCGATCAGCGGCTGCGCCGCGAACTCGAGGAGGTCGCTCGGCCGCGTGTAGAGCGTTCCGTCGTCGATTTGCTCTTTCACGGCCGCGGATAGCTTCTGGTGGGTATGGCCGACGAGTTGGGTGCCGTTGTTCAACGCGAAGTCGAGGTATTCGTTGCCGTCGACATCGATGATGGACGTTCCCTCCGCCCGCCGTGCATGGACGGGATACGGCTCGTACGCCCGAAACGTGCTACAGACACCGGCGGGAACGATTTCACGCAGTTCGTCGGCCATCGCTTCCGAGCTCGACGTCCGTTTCTGGTACTGGTCGTACGCTCGTGCGAGCAGTTCGTCCGTCGACGTGACGTGTGGCGAGTGGGTATCGGTCATCGAATCCCGGAAATACTCTTCCGGTTCTAGCATCTCTTGTAGCGGCAAGCAATATATCTTTCTCTCATTTGGAATTCAATTCGGGGCGTCGGATCGTTCGCGACCCGGCTGACGGATCGATTCGCCTTTCCGCAATGCACACATATACCACGACTGAGATTCCTGGGGTCTCTATGGTCTCTGGAACCGCCTTCTGGCACGACAGTTTCGTCGCGCACGAACCGCCCGCCGGTGAAGGGGAAGCCGAGTGGAGCGGCCGTCTCGCAGTGAAACAACCCCACCCGGACCGGCCCGAGCGCGTACAGAACGTCAGGCACATCCTCCGCCACGAGTTCGGCGACGAGATCGAGTGGAAATCGGCACCGAGCGCGACGGACGACCAACTCCATCGCGTCCACGAACCGGCCCACGTCGACTCGATCGAAGCGTTTTGTGCCGGCGGCGGCGGACGCATCACCGGCGGGACCGGCGCGAACGAAGCGACCGCCCGGGCGGCCCGCCACGCCGCGGGTGCAGCGGCGGCCGCCGCCGAGCACGCCCTCGAACACGGGCTGGAAAACGTGCCCTACGCCTGCGTTCGGCCGAGCGGCCACCACGCCCAGCCGGCGCAGGTGGACGGGTTCTGCTTCTTCAACAACGCCGCCGTCGCGGTCGAGCAAGTGCTCGCCGACGCGACCGTCGACCGGATCGCCGTGCTCGACTGGGACGTTCACCACGGCAACGGCACGCAGGAAATCTTCTACGACCGCGCGGACGTTCTGACGATCAGCGTTCACAACGACCACGACTCCTGGAATCCCGATGCGCACCCCCAGCGCGGCACCGTGGACGAACGCGGCGTCGGCCCGGGCGAAGGATACAACCTGAACGTACCGCTGCCGCCCGGAACCGGCGACCAGGGGTACCGGACGACGATGGATCGGCTCGTCACCCCCGTCCTCGAACAGTACGACCCCGACCTGCTCGTCGTCAGCGCGGGCGGCGACCCCGGCGTCGTCGATCCGCTCGGGCGAAACGTCGTGACGAAAGCCGGCTTCGAATCACTCGGCAGGCGCGCCCGCGAACTCGCGGCGCGCACCGCGGACGGCCGACTCGTCGTCCTGCAGGAAGGGGGCTACCACCCGAGCCACCTCGGGTACGCCATGCTCGGCACGCTCGAGGGAGCGCTCGACCTCGAGTCAGCAGTCGCCGATCCGTTCCCGTGGCTCGACGAGGATTTCGACGCGGCGGCCGACAAACTCGCCGAAATCGTCGACTACTACGCCGACTGGTGGGACTTCGAGTGAGCGACCCGACGGAGACTAAAACTGATTTTTCACCTTGCGCTGACTATAATGTGTTTGCCACCGTTGGTCAAAATGCGCCTCGATCACCGGCTCACCGCGGTGGGAATCGGCCGGTGAACTCGAGGGCTGTCAGGTAGCATCCCCCCCACATCCCCCCATCCACCATCGCCATGCCCTGATCACCCCCAACCACTCCCCAATCCGATCACCCCCGATCATCCTCTCCCTCCCGCTCGCCGCCTCCCCACCGCAGCCGTCTCCGCTGTTCGCCACCCGCTGGCGTCCTCGTCTCTCCTCCACCTTTCGCCGCTTCGACTGCCCGCTCCCGCGGCAGTCGACTCATGTCTTCAGACGACGACCGACTCGACGAGTTCACCGGTCGGCTCGCGGATTTCGCCGGTGAGAGTGGGACCGTCCGTGTCGCTATCACTGTCGCCATCAGCCGTTTCGAGAACGGCGTATCCCGGCCGATGCCCGCGTGGCTGGGCGTAGCTACCGGGATTCAACAGGAGACAATCGTCCGTCCGGACGGCCGTCGGGCGGTGGGTGTGTCCCGAGACGACGACGTCGGCGTCCCGCGAGCGGCCGAACATCGCCAGTCCCGTCTCGCCGCCGTCGCGGCGGTGCGTAACCGCGAAGCGAACGCCGCCCGCCTCGACGACGCGGGCCGCCGGCAACCGGTCGCGAACCGCCGCGCTGTCCGCGTTGCCGTGGACTGCAAACAGGGCCGCACACTCGTCTTGCAACGCCTCGAACGCCGCTGAACTCGTGAAATCGCCCGCGTGAATTACGACGTCCGCGTTTCGGACTGCACGCAGCACGTCTCCGTCGAGTTCGTGTCCGTCGGCGCTGTGGGTGTCCGAGAGAACGGTGATCGTCGTCGCCGATGATTCGGTGTCGGTGTCGGTGTCGGTCATGGCTCCGTCTACGAACGCCGTCCGTGGCATGGGTTTCGGTGTGGTGGTGATAGTGCTACTGTCGGTTTCGTCGGTTCCGCATCGAGGATGGACTCTCAGCAGCCGCGACCCTGCTCGTGTCCGGCATACCTCTTTGGGAACCTGTCTCGATAGTGAACCTGATGGCTACCAGTACCGCCGTCGTCCTCGCTGCGCTGTTTGCAAACGCCGCGATCGCGGTCCTCAAATTCGGCGGCTTCGTGCTCACCGGAAGCCCCGCGATGCTATCGGAGACCTATCACTCGATCTCGGATACGGGCAACCAGGTCTTCCTGCTGATCGGCATCCGCTACGGCGCCCAGGAGCCCACGCGATCGCACCCGTTCGGCCACGGCAAGGCCCAGTTCTTCTACAGCTTCCTCGTGAGCGTCATGCTGTTCGGCATCGCCGGCTGGGAGAGCGCGACACACGGTTACAGCGCACTGCAAGCCGGCGAGGTCCACCGGGCGAACGAGTCGGTGACGCTGCTCGGCGCGACGTTCGACCCGATCTACGTCAACTACGCGGTGTTGCTCGGGGCGATCGCCTTCGAATCCTACGCGTTCTGGAAGGCCTACCAGGGACTCACCGCCCAGATGGAGGAATACGGCTGGGAGTCGTTTCGCGAGGCGTTCCGAAAGACCAGCGACGTGACGACGCTGACCGCACTCACCGAGGACACCATCGCGCTCGTCGGTGCCGGTATCGCCCTCCTCGGCATCTACCTCTCTCGAACGTACGAAAACCCGATCTACGACGCCGGCGCTGCGCTCGTTATCGGCATCCTGCTCATGGGTTTCGCCGTCGCCCTGGCCTGGCAGAACAAGCGCCTCCTGCTCGGCGAGAGCTTACCCGCCCCCGCCGAAAACGAACTCCGCGCCATCGTCGCCGGCTGGGACGGCGTCACCGAACTCGTCGACTTTCGCACCGTCTACTTCGGTGCCGAAGAGTTACTCGTCACCGCTGATGTCGCGTTCGAATCCGAACTCGATGCGGCGACGATCGACGAGCGGATCACCGCCATCGAACGGGCGCTGAAGGAACACGACGATCAGATCCAACGCATCTACATCGAACCCGAAACGTCGCAGTCCGACCGCCTCTGAGCGCGTCGTGACCGCAGGCGCTGACCCGAGACGAACCCTTTTATCGGAGGGGGAACCAATCACCTATCGTGTCCGAGACAGCCGGGTACATGCGCTTTTTCCCGTACGACGAGCCGTACGAGAATCAGCGCGAGGCGATGGACCGCATCCACAACGCGCTCACACGCGGGCAAAACGTACTCTTCGAGGGTGCCTGCGGGACCGGTAAGACGCTCTCTTCGCTGGTCCCCGCCCTCGAGGTCGCCCGCGAACAGGACAAGACCGTCGTCATTACGACGAACGTCCACCAGCAGATGCGCCAGTTCGTCGCGGAAGCCCGCGCGATCACCCGCGAGGAGTCGATCCGCGCCGTCGTCTTCAAAGGCAAGGGCTCGATGTGCCACATCGACGTCGGCTACGAGGAGTGCCAGACGCTCCGGGACAACACCCGCGCCCTCGTCGACGCCGAACAGGACAAACGGCAACTCGAACGCCGCCAGCGCGAACTCCTCCAAGAGAGCCAGGACGGCGACGGCGGCGCGGCCGACGCCCGCAGCGCCGTCATGGACGAACTCGAGTCCATCGAGGAACGCCTCGACGACCTCGAAGACCAGAACGTTTGCGAGTACTACCGGAACAACCTGACCGAAGACACCGAGGCGTTCTTCGGCTGGCTCTTCGAGGACGTTCGCACCCCGGACGAAATTTACGACTACGCAGAGCAGCGCCAGCTTTGCGGCTACGAACTCCTGAAGGAGGGCATCGAGGGCGTCGACCTCGTCGTCTGCAACTACCACCACCTGCTCGATGCCACGATCCGCGAGCAGTTCTTCCGCTGGCTCGGCCGCGATCCCGATGACGTGATCGCCGTCTTCGACGAGGCCCACAACGTCGAGGACGCCGCCCGCGAGCACGCAACCCGGACCTGCTCCGAACGCACGTTCGAGTCCGCGCTGGATGAACTCGCAGACTCGGACGACCCCCGCGCCGAGGACGCCGTGAACGCGCTCTCCGCATTTCATCGGGCGCTCGTCGAAACCTACGAGGATTCCTTCGGCTTCGGCGAGCGCGAACGGATCGGCGAGAGCTGGGAGGACGTCCCGATCGCCAACGAGGGCCGACGCGACGACCTCACGCTCGAGTTCTTACGGCGCTACTCGGGGCAGGGGATCGAGACGGATCTCGAGGCGGCGATGAAACTCGGCCAGGAGTTAGACGAGGAGTACGAAGAGGCCTACCGCGAGGGCGAGACGGCGACGCGAACGGAGTGTCAGACGCTCCAGGCGGCGGCGTTCGTCAGCGCGTGGATGAACGAAGGGGCGAAGGAAGGCCTCTATCCGGTCGTTTCCGTTACCCGAGACGCGGGAACCGACGAGATTTACGGCCGCGCGGAGCTGTACTCCTGTCTGCCCCGGCAGGTCACCGGCCAGTTGTTCGACGAGGTGTCCGCAACCGTTCTGATGAGCGCAACGCTGCAGCCGTTCGACGTGACCGAGGACGTGTTGGGGCTAGAGAAGCCGGTGACGATGGCCTACGGACTGCAGTTTCCCGCGGACAACCGCCGGACCTACGCCGTCGAGACGCCGCCGCTTTTCTCTTCGGACCGGGACGACTCGGCGGTCCAGGCGGCTGTCACGGAAACGATCCACGACGCCGTTCGCATGACGCCCGGGAACACGCTCGCCTTTTTCCCGAACTACGGGGAAGCGAGTCGGTACGCCGAACGACTCGAGAACCGTTCGGAACGGCAGGTCTACCTCGACGAGCCCGGTGTTGCCGTCGAGGAGTTGCGACAGGAGTTCATCGCGGCCGACGACGCCGTCCTCTGTACTTCGTTGTGGGGGACGCTCGCGGAGGGTGTGAGCTTCGACGGCGAGGATGCCCGAACCGTACTCGTCGTCGGCGTTCCGTACCCCCACCTCGACGACCGGGCCGAGGCGGTCCAGGAGGCCTACGACGCGGCCTTCGAGGGAACCGAGACCGGCTGGCGATACGCGGTCGAGATTCCGACCGTCCGCAAGACCAGACAGGCGCTCGGCCGAGTCATCCGCTCGCCCGAAGACATCGGCGTCCGCGCGCTACTCGACCGACGCTACTCGAAGCAGGCGAAATCTGATCTCGGCAAGTACAGCGTCAACAGTACCTTTCCGTACGAACAACGACAGGAGCTACTCGATATCGGCTCGGACAAACTCAAGTTCGCAATGCGAAACTTCTACGGCGACCACGGTTGCTACAGTGGCGACCCGCCAGCACCCTGATTTGGCACGGGCGCTTTCGACGCTCGCTTGCTCACTCGATCGTCACGTGTCCAACACCGCCAATCAGCATCACAACGTACGTTCCGCCGTCCTCAACTGCTACTTCGAACGACTCCTCGTCCGCCGTGATCGTCCGAGTATCGATGATGCCGTTTTCTTCGTGATCCAGTCGAAATCCGATCCCCTCGCGTTCGAGGTCCGAGCTCCCGTTCTCGCCGTCACCGAGCGGAAATATCTCCTCGATCTCCACCGTGATTGCCAGTTCCGATCCCGCGTCGGCGCTGAACTCGACGACTTCGTCCTCGCCGATCGTCGTATCGACGCCACCGCCGGCAAGGAGCCCGGTACAGCCTGCAAACGGGACGGTTGCAGCGAGTGCCACGACAGAACGTCGGTTCATAGAACAGAGACGCGATAGTAGCCACGAATAGTTTCTGGCCGAACTGCCGTGTCTCGTGTGCCTTCCCGTTACTGCGGCTGAAGGCTGGATTCGGACGCGGCCGACTCCCAGGCCTCGTACCCGCCGTCCATGCTCGCAACGGATTCTGCGTCGCCGTACTCGTCGATGAGTCGAGCGGCCTGGATCGAGGTCTTGCCGATATAGCAGTAGACGATAACCTCGTCGGCCCAGTCGCGGTCGACGACCGTCTCCTCGAGTTCGTCGATCGTGACGTGTTCGGCACCGGGGAGATGGCCGTCGTCGTAGGCCGCGTCCTCGCGGACGTCGATCAGGTCGAGTTGGTCGTCGCTGTCGAGGCGGTTGCGGACCGTTTCGGGGGAGAGTTCGTCGATCATTGTCTGAAGTATCGTTCGGAGGGACTATTGTTTTTGGAGGTAGATGCGATAGGTTGCGTCGCCGCTTCGCCACACCTTCGCTTCGGCGTCGTCGCCGACGGCTCGGGGGACGTTTTCGGTGCAGGGGACGTGGTCCGTCTCCTGGACGAGGAGGTCGCCCGGTTCGAGCCGCTGGAGGCCCTTTTTGGCCTCGACTTGCGGGTACGGACAGACCTCGCCCATCATGTCCTGGACGAGGTCGGCCTCCTCGAAGAGTTCGGCTGCGTCGTCGTCGCTCAGTTCGTCCGGGGTGTTCGTTACGTCGTCGATTGATGGCATGTGTCTGTGTGTGCGTATGTGCGTGTGCTGATTCTGTGCTGATTCTGTGCTAATTCGGCGGTAGTTGACGACCGATTCGACCGGAGACGGGGCCGGACGGGCGAGGACGGCGCGTCAGATGGCACAGCCGACCTCGCGGTAGATCCAGTGGGTCATCACGTAGACGCCGGCGACGATGCCGACCGCGGCGATGAACGAGTGGACCGACAGCTCGGCGATGCCCGAGTAGATGTTCCCGATGTTACAGCCGGGGGCGAGTCGGGAGCCGGTTCCCATGAGGAGCCCGCCGACGACCGCGTTCGGGAGTCGCCGGCGCTTCGGCACGCGGACCGCGAAGTCCCCGCTCCAGAGAGCCGCGAGAAACGCGCCGACGATGACGAACGCGATCATCACCATGTCGACGGTCACGTCGACGCCCTGGCCCTGGAAGAGCACGGAGCCCCAATACTCGAACGAGTTCGTCTCGACGCCGACCTGCGAGAGCAGGTAGCCGGTCCAGCGGGATTCGGGGCCGGTCACGCCGACGATCGAGTGCTGGGTGAACCAGAGCACGGCGGCGGCGGTGATCCCGAGGGCGGCGGTGCGGGGGTCCCAGGGCTGCTTGCTCGCGGCGATCGGGTTTCGCCACGCGCGAGCGAGACCGCGAGCGTAGGCGGCCGTCCCGCGGGCGAACTGGCGCAATCCGACGATCGGCGCGCGAAATGCGGCGAGGTTCAACTGGGCCGCGTCCGCGCGCTCGGCGAACGCGGCGGTCGTCGAGGCCCGTCCGATGAGGGTGGCGTACCCGAGCAGCGCGACGAGCGCGACGCCGACGCCGAGCAGTCCCGCCGGGATCGACGTGACGGTAAACAGGCTGACGCCCTCGCCCACCGTTAGCGCCGCGAAGTACGTGCTATCGAGCGTCGGGAAGGCAACGGTAAACGCCGCGTAGCCGATGCCCATACAGAGCAGCGTGAGCCAGAACTGCAGGTAGCCCTCGCCGGCCCGGTAAAGCGTGCCGCTGGCGCAGCCGCCGGCGTAGGTCATCCCGATTCCGAAGATGAACCCGCCGACGAGTCCGGTGAACCCCCACTGGGGCGTCCAGAACGTCTGATAGTACCCGAACTGATAGGCGATCCCCCAGAAGACCATCGTCAGGAGCGTCGCAGCGAGAACGCCCTTCGTGACGCGAGAGTCTTTGTACGCGAAGAAGTCCCGAAAGGCGTTCACGAAGCAGAACCGTCCCTTCTGGAGGAACGCCCCCAGCGCGGTCCCGACGAGCGCTGCAACGAGTAGTGTCGAAAGCACCACCGAAAAACAGCGCCTTGCCGGCCTTAACTCGCGTCCAGCCGGATGACTATTCCCCCACTCCTGACGAACTCGAGTCGCCGAATTCGGCCGGTAACGGCTTCTCTCGGTGACGAACGTCGTGGACTGGCGTCTCTGTGGCTACTAGCTACCAGCAGCATTTGCACCTATCGCGTACCGCCGATTGCGGGGACGAAATGCGACAATGACGACGACTACAACGACTGTGACGACAACGGCACGCGACTCGCCGGTACCTTTTCCGTGCCGTTCCAGAACTCGAGTTCAGTGACGGTCCAGGTGATCGGGTCGATCTCGCGGTCGGCCAGTCGCCGCGCGGTTGCAGTGTCGCCGCCGCGAGCGAGGGTGATGTGAGGGACGTAGTCGTCGCCTTCGAGGTCGTCGACGGGATCGAAGATCTCGATGAGTTGGGAGTGAATGGCCTCGAGACCGGGGCTGTCGACGCTGAGGTAGACAACGGGTGCGGAGCCGATCGGCGGGTCGTCGAAGTAGTCGATACCGGTGATCGTCGCGTCGACGGCGGCCGTGTTTTCGAGCGCACGGTGGGTCCGACGCTGGAGGTGAGTGAGGTGTGTCCGTGAGGCATCGCCGAGCCGTTTGAGGAGACACGAGTGGGTCCGGCGGACGTGCTCGAAGGCGACGAGTTCGGGATGGAGATCGGTAGCGAGTTTGCGGACGCGGCCGGGGACGGGGGCGATAACGCTGTACACGCGTCGAGTCGACTAGTGATTGTGGTGGGGAACGTTTGAGCGTTCTGTTCCCGTTTTTGCGTTTTGTTACGCGTGCGAGCGCGCAAATCGCACCTCGCTGATTCAGCGCCACTTACAACCGGTCGAGCAGCCACAGGCCGATCAGGACGAGGACTGCAAGCATGAGCAGCGGCTGGAGGATTCCGATGAGGGTGCCGACGATCGCCTGTACGACCTCGATGACGAGCAAGAGGGCGACTAACACGAGGACGAGTTTCAGGAGGGTTTCGACCGCGAGTGCGCCACGAGTGTCGATCATAACTCGTGCTTTGTCAGGCAAATTGAAAAACACTCCGCTACTGGAGTCGGAAAGACCTATTTAGTCGGCCCCAGCAGTTGTACGTAATGGACGGGAAGGGGCTTCGAGCCCTGGTATGTGCACTCGTCGTCGTCTGGTGTACGGTTGCGGTGGGCTGGTCCATGTCGGGTGCTGTGGTGGCGACCGACACGGCAACCGGTCAGTCGCTCGCGTCGACACAAGTGCCGGTGCACGAACAGGGTCAGGCTACGGGTCAGTTTGTGACTTCGTCACAGTCACTGTTACAGTCACAACAGCTACAGCCGCAGGTGCAAGACGACGCTCCCGATGCGAGTTCACATCTCAATAACTCGACCGAGACCCACATCAGCATCTTCCTCGAGGAGGATGGCTCTGCGACGGTCGAGGTTGACTATCGCTTCGAGGCGGGATCGGATGACTGGAACGAACTCGAGTCGGACGTCGAGGCCAATCCGGACGCGTATACTGCGCGAGAAGAAGCGGATTGGGAACAAGACGTCGAGGAAGCCCAGAACAGGACGAATCGAGAGATGAACATCTCGAACACCACGGTGACGACGACGACGAGTTCGGCGACGCCACAGGATCTCGGTCACGTCACGTTCACGTTCGAGTGGTCGTCGTTTGCAAACGTCGTGTTGAACCAGATCGAGGCGGGAGATGCACTCGCGGGCTGGTTTACACCCACCGAGGGGACGACGCTACAGATAATCCCGCCGGACGGATACGTGATCGAAGAGGCTGATCCGCAGCCGGCGGGGTCCTCGGAGGAGTCAGTTCTCTGGAACGGGGCCGAAACGGAATTTATCGAGGATCAGCCCATGATCGTCATGACCGAGGATAGCGAGACTGCCACGACGTCGGACGGAGCGGGTGAGGGGCTATCACTGTCGCGGCTGGTCATCGTTGCGACGCTCGTTGTGTTGGCGGCGGTCGGCGTCGGTATCGGAGCCGCCGCGTGGTGGACTCGGCGAGGCCCCGGGAACGGGAGCGGTTCCAGGTTCGGGTCCGGATCCAGTACTGACCCACGGTCCCGGCCACCGACAAGCGGGGCGGCGGGAGAGTCGGTAGAGGAGTCGTCGACCCCGGCTTCGGGTTCTCCTCGCGGAAACGGCGGTGGTTCCGGGTCGAATAGCCCGCCGCCGGAACTCTTGAGCAACGAAGAGCGCGTGCTTAAACTCCTCGAGAGATCCGGTGGCCGGATCAAACAGCAACAGGTCGTCTCCGAACTCGAGTGGACCGAAGCCAAGACGAGTCAGGTCGTCGGCGGGTTGCGAGAGGACGACGAGATCGACGTCTTCCGAATCGGGCGCGAAAACGTGCTGGCGCTGCCGGACGAAGCCGAGTCAGAACAGTAGTCGTCGTTGGTAGTTGGCAGCGATTTCGTTCCGTATTCTTGCGCTCGATCCCGCAAGCCACGATCGCTTTTGACTCTGCGTGCAACCCGGTGCAACATTTGCCCGACACGAGGATTTAATAGGGTCAAGTCTCGTAGGAGGGTGCAATGACGCAGTCCGCCGGTCTTGCAACTGCGTTCGCTTCTGTCGTGACCGGCGGGGCTGTCTCCCCGCGACCGCGACGACCGCGACCGGGCCTTTGAGCCCGTACTATCCCTTCCCCCACGTTCCATGCTGTTTCCCAAATTGATAGGTAATTCCTATTTTTCCGGTTAGCGTCCGCTCTCTCCATAAATTACAACAATTGAAGCAATGAATTTAAGTATATCCCTCGGTTCTGTTCGGATATGACACGCGTTGCACTCGCGTTCTCGGGTGGACTGGACACGACCGTCTGTGTCCCGTTGCTCGAGGAAGAGTACGGATACGACGAGGTCATCGGCGTCACCGTCGACGTCGGCCAACCGGCCTCGGAGTTCGACGAAGCAGAAGAGACCGCAGAAGCGCTCGATCTAGATCACTACGTCGTCGACGCCAAAGCCGAGTTCGCCGACCTCTGTTTCGACAGCGTTCGCGCGAACGCGACCTACCAGGGCTACCCGCTCGGGACGGCGCTCGCTCGTCCCGTCATCGCCGAGGCGATCCTGCAGGTCGCTCAAGAACAGGACTGTGACGGCATCGCTCACGGCTGTACGGGCAAAGGGAACGACCAGCTCCGCTTCGAAGCCGTCTGGCGCGACTCCGACCTCGAAGTCATCGCCCCCGTGCGCGAACTCGGACTCACGCGCGAGTGGGAACAGGAGTACGCCGACGACAAGGACCTCCCCGTCGAGGGCGGCAGCGGCGGCGACTGGTCGATCGACACCAACCTCTGGAGTCGCTCCGTCGAGGGCGACGAACTCGAGGACCCGAGTTACGTCCCGCCCACGGACATCTACGACTGGACGGACGAACCGTCCGGCGAGAGCGAGGAAATCGAGATCACTTTCGAGGCGGGGTACCCCGTCGCCGTCGACGGCGAGGAGTACGATTCCGTCTCGCTCATCGAGCACCTGAACGAACTCGCCGGATCCTACGGCGTCGGTCGCACGGACTCGATGGAAGATCGCATGCTCGGGCTGAAAGTCCGCGAGAACTACGAGCACCCCGCCGCCACGACGCTTCTCAACGCCCACGAAGCCCTGGAAGGGCTCGTGCTCACCCAGGAAGAGCGCGAGTTCAAGCAGCTGATCGATCAGCGCTGGTCGAAGAAGGGCTACGAGGGACTGGTCGACGCGCCGCTCGTCGGTGCACTCGAGGGCTTCATCGCCCAAACCCAGCGGCGCGTCACCGGCACCGTCACGGTTCGCTTCGAGGGTGGCACGGCTCGCCCGGTCGCCCGCGATAGCGAGTTCGCGGCGTACTCGGCCGAACACGCGTCCTTCGACACGGAAACGGTCGGCAAGATCAAGCAGGAGGACGCCACCGGCGTCGCGAAGTACCACGGCTTCCAGCGCCGCCTCGCGAACGCGGTGACCGACGACGACGCGGACGCCGAGACGGTCGAACTCGCCACCGACGGAGGCGAGGAGTAGTCATGTCCGAGGAGAGCGCTCGCGGCGGAGCCGACGGAGACGAGTCGGGCGTCGTCCGGCGAGACCGCTTCAGCGGCGGCCCCGCCCGGAGTTTCCTCTCCTCGCTTGCGGCGGACGAACGGATCTTCGAGGCCGATCTCGAAGTCGATCGCGCACACACCCTCATGCTCGCGGAGCAAGGGATTATCGACGCGGAGACGGCGGGGTCGATTCTGACCGCGCTCGATGCGATCGAAGTCGCCGGCCACGACTCGCTGCCCGACGGCGAGGACGTTCACGAGGCCATCGAGACGGCCGTCATCGACCGCGTCGGTGCGGACGGCGGCATGATGCACACCGCGCGCTCGCGCAACGACGAGGTCGCGACCTGCATTCGCTACCGCCTGCGCGAGGACGTCCTCGACGCGATCGAGACGACGCTTGCACTGCGCCAATCGTTGCTCGATGTTGCGGACACGCACGCAGAAACGATCATGCCGGGGTACACTCACCTTCAGCCCGCCCAGCCGACCACCGTCGCTCACTGGGCGCTCTCCTACGAGGGGGCCGTCCGTCGCGACACCGAACGGTTACTCGAGGCCTACGCCCGGATCAACGAGTCCCCCCTCGGCGGAGCGGCCTTCGCGGGGACGACCTTCGACGTCGACCGCGAGTTCACCGCGTCCCTGCTCGGGTTCGACGGCGTGGTTGTGAACTCGATGGACGCCGCCTCGAGCCGGGATTTCCTGCTCGAGACGACCCAGGCGCTGTCGACCCACGCGACGACGCTGTCCGGCCTCGCGGAGGATCTGATCATCTTCGCGAACCGCGGTTTCGTTTCCATCGCGGACGATTATTCCTCGACCTCGTCGATCATGCCCCAGAAGAAAAATCCCGACACGCTCGAACTCGTCCGCGCGGTTGCGGGCGATGCGGCCGGGAACGTCCAGGGGCTGACGACGACGCTGAAGGGACTGCCTCGGGCCTACAATCGTGATTTGCAGCGCGCGACGACCCACGCGTGGGAGACCGTCGATGCGGCGGTCGAGGCGAGCGAGGTTGCGGCCGGCGCGATCGCGACGGCGGACTGGAACGAGGAGGCGCTGACCGCGGAAGCTGGCGCGGGCTTCTCGACGGCGACCGGCGTCGCCGACCTGCTCGCGGCGAACGGGCTGCCGTTCAGGACGGCTCACGAACTGGTCGCTACTGCCGCCGAAAATAGCTCGGACTACGACGCGCTCGACGCTGCCGCCGAAGACGTTCTCGGCGAACCGCTCGGGTCTTACGTCGACCCCGATGCCGTCGCGGACGCGCTCGATCCCGCCGAAAGCGTTGCGAGCCGCAACTCACGGGGTGGGCCGGCCCCCGAAGCGACGGCACCACAGCTCGAATCGGGCCGCGATGCGCTCGATGCCGACGAGTCGACTCACTCTGAACTCGCCGCCGAACTCGAGACGGCACACACGGCGTTGCGCGAGGAGGTGAACGACTATGTCTGAGTCACCGTTGTCGTCGCCAATTTCGCCCCCGCGACCGCCGTCCCCTTGAGGGGACAATATACACCATACGTGACATACAAAATGAAAACGGTCGCGCTGTAGCTATTTTATACCGTTAGCGGGAAGTACAGTCTTATAATTTATATTATAGATCCGGTGGATTTAAGGTGGTATGGCTCCCAGGTGAGAATACAATGACAGAATGCGTCGAATGTGGGGCCGAAGTGTCCCTGCACGACACTCTGGAAGTCGGAGAGATCGTTGACTGTACGACCTGCGGAGCCGAGCTGGAAGTCGTCGACACCGAGCCGCCAGTCCTCGAGCGAGCCCCCGAGCTCGAAGAGGACTGGGGTGAGTGACCTTGCAGATAGGAATCCTCTACTCCCGGATCCGCAAGGACGAGAAGCTCCTCCTCGCAGAGCTTCGCGAGCGCGACCACGAGATCACGAAGATCGATATTCGCAAGCACGAGTTCACCGTCGGCGAGGTACCCGACGCGTTCGCCGACCTCGATCTCGTCGTCGATCGCTGTCTCGCCACGAGCCGGAGCCTGTACGCCACGCAGTTCTTCGAGGCGTACGGGATTCCCGTGGTCAACAGCCACGAGACGGCCGATATCTGTGCGGACAAGGCGAAAAACAGTCTCGCGCTCGAACGGGCGGGCGTGCCCACGCCCGAAACGAAAGTCGCCTTCACGAAGGAGACGGCGATGGAGGCCATCGAGGACTTTGGCTACCCCTGCGTCCTCAAACCCGTCGTCGGCTCGTGGGGACGCCTGATGGCCAAGATCGATTCGCCTGACGCCGCGGAGGCGATCTTAGAGCACAAAGCGACGCTCGGACACTACGAGCACAAGGTGTTCTACGTCCAGGAGTTCGTCGAGAAACCCGGGCGGGATATCCGCGTGCTCGCAATCGACGGCGAGCCGGTCGCCGGGATGGTCCGCTCGTCGGATCACTGGATCACGAACGCCGCGAAGGGAGCGGAGACCGACGTCTTCGAACTCGATGACGAGGCCGAGGACCTCGTCCAGACGGCCAGCGACGCCGTCGGCGGCGGGCTGCTGGGCGTCGATCTCATGGAAACCGAAGATGGATACACCGTCCACGAGGTCAACCACACCGTCGAGTTCAAGGCGCTCAACGACGCCGTCGAGACCGATGTCGCCGGCACCGTCGTCGACTGGCTCGAGGAGAAGGCCGCCGAGAACGCCGCGCAGGAACTCGAGGTGACCCTCTGATGGCAGTCGGTACCGACGCGGACGCGAGCGCGGCCGAATCCGCCGAGACCGTCACCGCGACCGTCATCGGTGGCAGCGGATTTACCGGCGGCGAACTCCTGCGGTTGCTCGCCGGCCATCCGAACGTTGAACTCGCGGAGGTCACCAGCCGGTCGAAGGCCGGCAAGAGCGTCGGCTCCGTGCACCCGCCGCTGCGGGGGGCGGACCTGCGCTTTACCGAGCCCGAGAATCTGGAGAGCGTCGACGTGCTGTTTGCCGCGACGCCACACGGCGTTTCGATGGGACGGGTGGACGAGTTCTTCGAGATCGCAGATACCGTGGTCGACCTCTCGGCCGATTTTCGCCTCGACACCGAGGAGCAGTACGTCGAATGGTACGACGGCCACGATGCGCCCGAGTACTTAGCGAAGGCCGAATACGCCCTGCCCGAGATCAACCGCGAAAACCTCGACGGAGCCGACCTCATTGCGGGCGGCGGCTGCAACGCCACCGCCACGATTCTGGGTCTCTACCCGCTGTTCGAGCACGACATCTTGGAGGGAGGAGAGCAAGTCGTGGTCGACGTGAAGGTCGGCTCCTCCGAGGGCGGCGCGGGCGGCGGCGAAGCCTCCTCCCATCCGGAGCGGTCGGGCGTCGTCCGCCCCTACGCGCCGACGAGCCACCGCCACGAGGCCGAAATCGAGCAGTTCCTCGGCACCGCCGTGGCGTTCACCTGCCACGCCGTGGACATGGTTCGGGGCGCGAGCGCGACGAGCCACGTCTTTCCGAGTTCGCCCGTGTCGAAGGGCGACCTCTGGCAGGCGTATCGCGGTTGCTACGAGGACGAACCGTTCGTCCGCACGGCCGCCGGTGGCTCCGGCGTCTACCGCTATCCCGAGCCGAAGTCGGTTGCGGGAACGAACGTCGCCGAGGTCGGCTTCGAACTCGATCCGCAGAACGAGCGCGTCGTCGTTTTCTCGGCGATCGATAACATGATGAAGGGCTCGGCGGGTCAGGCGGTCCACGCCGCTAACGTGGCGCTCGGCTTCGAGGAGACGGCCGGACTCGAGTTCACGGGACTACATCCCGTGGGGGCACCATAATGACGACCGTCGTCAAGGTCGGCGGCGCACGCGCCGTCAATCCGGAAGGCGCGCTCGCGGACGTCGCGAGCCTCGTCGAAGCGGACGAAAACGTGGTACTCACCCACGGCGGTTCGACGGCCGTCGACGAGACCCTTGCGGAACTCGGCGAGGAACCCACCTACGTCGAAACGCCCGGCGGCGTCGTCGGTCGGTTCACCGACGAGGACACGATGGACGTCTTCAAGATGGTGATGCCCGGCAAGCTCAACACCGACCTCGTGGAGTCGCTCCAGAACGAGGGCGTGAACGCGGTCGGTCTCTCGGGCACCGACGGCAAGCTGCTCGAGGGCAAGCGCAAATCCGCCGTTCGCGTCAAAGAGGACGGCAAGAAGAAGATTAAGCGCGGCGACCACTCGGGAACGATCGACTCGGTCAACGCTGACCTGCTCGAGACGATCCTCGCGGGCGGCTACACGCCGGTCGTCTCCGTCCCGGTGCTCGGACGGGAAACAGAGGGTGGTTACACTGCGGTCAACGCCGACGCCGACCGCGCCGCCGCCGCGATCGCGGGTGCGCTCGAAGCCGATCTGGTCGTCCTGACCGACGTCTCGGGTATCTACGAGGACCCCGACGACGAGTCGACGAAGATCGCATCGGCCGCCACGCCCGCCGAGTTCAGCGCGGTCAAAGACGCGGCGGAGGGCTTCATGACGAAGAAGGTCATGGCGGCCGAAGAGGCCCTGGAGGGAGGTGCCGCATCGGTTACCGTTGCGTCGGCGAACGCGGCCGAGCCGATTACGAGCGCGCTCGCGGGTGCGGGAACGACGCTCGAACCCGGCGTGATCGCCGGTGCGGACGCGAACGAGACAGAGACAGCGAACACGGAGGCCACACAATGAGCGGATTCGTCTTCTCCGAGAAACCGATCAGTATCGCATCCGGCGAGGGCGCGACGCTCACCGCCGAGAACGGGACCGAATACCTCGACTTCGGCGCGAGCTACGCCTGCACGCCGACCGGCCACTGTCACCCCGACGTGGTCGACGCGATTCGGGAACAGGCCGCCGAGTTGCTGTACGTTCAGGGTTCGTACCCGGTCCAGTCGCGGACCGATCTCCACGAGAAACTGGGGGCGCTCGCGCCCGGCGGGATCGAGAACGTCTGGCTCTGTAACTCCGGGACCGAGGCCAACGAGGCCGCCCTGAAGTTCGCCCGGAGCGCGACCGACGGAACGAAGATCGTCGCCGCCAAGCGCGCCTTCCACGGCCGCACCGCCGGCACCCTGTCGGCGACCTGGAAACCGAAGTACAAGAAACCCTTCGAGCCGCTGCTCGAAGACCAGATCGAGTTCGTCACCTACGGCGACGCGACTGAACTCGAGGACGCGGTCGACGACGAAACGGCGGCCGTTATCCTCGAACCCATCCAGGGCGAGGGTGGCATTCACCCCGCGCCGGCGGGCTATCTCGAGGCGGCCCGCGAGTGCACCGAGGCGACCGACACCGCGCTGATCTTCGACGAGATCCAGACCGGGATCGGTCGCACGGGGAATCTGTGGGCTTGTGACGGCTACGGCGTGACGCCCGATATCCTGACGACCGCGAAGGGGATCGCGAGCGGCCTGCCGATGGGGGCGACGCTCTGTGCGGACTGGGTCGCCGAGGCGGCGGGACCGCACGGCTCGACGTTCTCCGGCAACCCCCTCGTTTCGGCTGCAGCGAACGCCACGCTCGACGCGGTCGTCGACGAGGACCTGCCGGGTAACGCCGCCGAAGTCGGCGGCTACCTGCGGGACGAACTGGCCGCGCTCGACGTGCCGATTCGCGACGTTCGCGGCGAGGGGTTGATGGTCGGCGTCGAAGTGAAGCGCGGAGCCAATCGGGTGCTGCGGGACCTCGCACTCGAACACCAAGTGCTCGCCCTGCCGGCCGGCCGGAGCGTCGTCCGCCTGCTGCCGCCGCTGGTGCTCGAGGAGGAGCACGCCGATCAGGTCGTGACGGCGCTCGCGGACGTGCTCGCGCCCAAAGCCGAATCGCAATCATGAGTACGACGATGACCGATCCCGACCCGGTATCGTTCGCGGACGCTCGCGAACTGCTGGTCGACCTCGTCTCGATCCCCTCGCCGTCGGGCCAAGAACGCGACGCGGCGGAGCGCCTCGCCGCGTTCTTCGAGGCCCACGACCGCGAGGTCCGGATCGACGAGGTTGGTAACGTCCGCGCGCCGGCGGACGATTCGGTGCTGTTGACCTCCCACATCGATACCGTCCCCGGTGAGATTCCGGTCGAGGTCGAATCGGCGGACGAAGCGGACGAGGAAGACGACATCGCCGATGAAGGAACGGGCGTTCTCTGGGGTCGCGGCAGCGTCGACGCGACCGGGCCGCTGGCCGCGATGGCCGCGGCCGCGGTCCGCACCGGCGTCTCGTTCGTCGGCGTCGTCGGCGAGGAGACGAACTCCCGCGGCGCGCGCCACCTGGTCGCCGACCGCGAGGAACCGGACGCCGTCGTCAACGGGGAACCCAGCGGCGCGACGGGGATCACCCTCGGCTATCGCGGCTTCCTCTCGGGAACGTACGTCGCGACCAGCGAGTCCGGCCACACCTCCCGCCCCGAACCCAACGCGATCCAGCACGCGACGAGCTGGTGGACGAGCGTCGAGGAAGCGTTCGAGCAAGACGAGTACCAGCCCGTCTTCGAGCGCGTGACGACCAAACCCGTCGCTATCGACGGCGGCATCACCGACGACGGCCTCTCCGTCGAAGCCACGCTCGACGTGCAACTGCGCGTGCCACCGACGCTCGACGTCGAGACGGTTCGCGAGACCGCCGAGGCACCGCTCGAAATCGGCACCGTCACCTGGGCCGACCCGATCCCGCCGGTGATGGAAAGTCCGCGGACCGAAGTCGCCCGCGCGTTCCGTGCGGCGATCCGGGAGGAAGACGGCGAGCCGCGGCTTCTGCGCAAGACCGGCACCAGCGACATGAATCTCTTCGCCGGCGCGTGGGACTGCCCGATGGCGACCTACGGCCCCGGCAACTCCGAACTCGATCACGCTCCCGACGAACGCCTCTCGCTCGCCGAGTTCGACCGGTCCGTCGCGGTGCTCACCCGCGTCGCGACGACGCTTACAGGAGGTGACGACTAGTGTCTCAATCCCAACCCCAGTCCCCGTCTCCGTCCGACCCGGAACCGCGGCACTTCCTCGAGATCGACGACGTCTCACACGAGGAACTGCTCGAGATCCTCGATCGGGCGGACGATCTCAAGCACGCACAGCAAACCGGCGAGCCGCACGAAGCGCTCGACGGACAGACGCTCGGAATGATCTTCCAGAAGCCGAGCACGCGCACCCGCGTCTCGTTCGAAACGGGAATGACCCAACTCGGCGGTCACGCCGTCTTCCTCGGCGCGGACGACATCCAACTGGGCCGCGGCGAACCGCTGAAGGATACCTCGCGGACCCTCTCGCGGTACGTCGACGTCGTGATGGCGCGGCTGTTCAAACACGACAACGTCGAGGTGCTCGCGGCGAACTCGTCGGTGCCGGTCGTCAACGGACTCACCGACGACGCTCACCCCTGCCAGACGCTCGCCGATCTGCTGACGATCCGCGAGCAGGAAGGGGGGTTCGACGACGTTTCCGTCGCCTGGATCGGCGACGGCAACAACGTCGGTCAGTCGTTCGTGATCGGTGCCGCGATGACCGACATGGACCTGACGGTGGCGACGCCCGAGGGCTACGGTATCGACGACGGCGTCATCGATCGTGCGCAGGAACTCGGCGGCGATCCGACGATCACGACCGATCCGGTCGAGGCGGCCACTGACGCTGACATTATCTACACCGACGTCTGGATCAGTATGGGCCAGGAGGACGAACGCGACGTACGCATGGAGGCCTTCGAAGGCTTCCAGGTCTGTTCGGACCTGCTCGAACACGCCCCAGAGGCGTCGGTCATGCACTGTCTGCCGGCCCACCGCGGCGAAGAAATCACCGACGAGGTCATCGAAAGCGACCGGTCGATCGTCTTCGATCAGGCCGAAAACCGTCTCCACGCCCAGAAGGCGTTACTCCAGTGGCTGCTCGATTGAGATCGACGCTACCGGTCATTTCGTCCCGGTAAATCGCTGTTTTTCGCGAGTCAATACGCTGTTGTTCCGTTCTCGAAAGAAGTCAGCAGGAAGAACAATCTAGAAGAATTATGTGTGTGAACGCGATCCTCCTGGAGTGGCATGTCGTTCAAACTGCTGTTTGCCCTGTTCATCATGTTCCTGGGTCCCGCGGTGCTGATGGGGCTCATCGTAATGTAGGATGGGGGAATCGCGAGCGAATCCGGGCACACCACACTGTCCCGATGACACACCACTCGGCTTTCCGGGACGCTTTTTGCCGATCGCATCCTGCAACGGGCGGGCGATCCTGCAACGGGCGAGCGATCCTGCAACGGGCGAGCGATCCTGCAACGGGCGAGCGATCCTGCAACGGACGAGCGATCACACCGGCGCTCGCGGACGCGAGCACGCGCGAACACGAGCCGAACGGGGGTATCTGCCGAATCCACGTGCTTTTTGCCGGTTGCTCCCCTCCCGAACGACAGAACGATAATGAGTCTCAGTCTCTCTGCCGACCAACCGGCAGCCCCTGCCGACGCCGACGACGGCGTCTGGCTCGAGTGCATCGAGTGCGGCGAGACGTTCGCCCCGTTCGCGGACATCCGCTACACCTGCGACGAGTGCGATAGCTTGCTCGAGGTTCGCTACGACGACCTGCCGACGTTCGAGGACTTCGCGGGCGAAGGCCAGGGCGTCTGGCGCTACGCCGACACCCTCCCGCTCGATGCGGGCGTCTCGATCCAGGAGGGTGCCACGCCGCTGTACGAGGCCCCGCAGCTCGAGGCCGATATCGGGCTCGAGGCCCTGCGGATCAAACACGAGGGGATGAATCCAACCGGCTCGTTCAAGGACCGCGGCATGACCGTCGGCGTCGCCGTCGCGACCGAACTCGGCGTCGACCGCCTCGCCTGCGCCTCGACCGGCAACACGAGCGCCGCGCTCGCCGCCTACGGCTCCCGCGGCGGCATGGAAACGCTCGTGTTGCTTCCGGCGGGGAAGGTCGCCGCCGGCAAAATCGCCCAGGCCAGCCTCCACGGTGCCCGAATCCTGGAGGTCGACGGCAACTTCGACGCCTGCCTCGACATCGTCCAGGAACTCGCCGGCCAGGGTGAGGCCTACCTGCTGAACTCGCTGAACCCCTTCCGGCTCGAAGGGCAGAAGACGATCGGCCTCGAAATCCTGGAGGGCTTTCTCGCGGACTACGACGCCGTCCCGGACCGGATCGTCCTCCCGGTCGGCAACGCCGGCAACACCGCCGCGCTGTACAAAGCCTTTCGTGAACTCGTGCAAGCGGGTGCGCTCGAGGAGGACGACGTTCCGAAACTGGTCGGCGTGCAGGCCGAGGGTGCGGCCCCGATGGTCGAGGCCGTCGAGAACGGCGCGGACGAGGTTCGGCGCTGGGACGACGTCGAGACGCGCGCGACGGCGATCCGGATCGGCAACCCGGTTAACGCACCGAAGGCGTTGCCGGGCATTCGCGAAACCGGCGGCACCGCGATCTCGGTCACCGACGAGGAGATCACCGCGGCACAGCGCGACCTCGCCGGCGAAGGGATCGGCGTCGAACCGGCCTCTGCCGCATCCGTCGCGGGACTGCGAAAACTCCGCGCTGAGGGGATCGTCACCGACGACGAACGCGTCGCCTGCTTGACGACGGGCCACCTGCTCAAAGACCCCGACGCGGCCGCCGCTGCGGGGAGCGAACCGGAATCGGTACCAGCCGAGACGGCAGGCGTACTCGAGCACCTCCAGCGCTGACCGCCGATCTGGGGCTCTCAACCAGTAATCGCCGCACAACCTACAGTAGACGCGTCTGACGCCCGACTGACTGACCTTTTTCCCCGGGAGCGATGTACCGTCCGAGTCGCCATGTCCGTCGAGTATCGGTCCCTCGAACAGCCCGCTACCATCGCTACCGACCCCGACGAATACGCTCGAACGTCCCGTTTCGCGTTCACCGGCCGCGTTTACCCCGGTCGCGCCCCTCCTCGGAAACCGGTATCGCTCTCGATACGATCGTCCCCGAACGCGAGACACCCGCTTCCCGCCAGAATCGAACGAGTTCACCTCCGTGCCCGGATCGCCGCACTCGAACGCGAACTGACGATCCGTGACCGCCAGCGCCGGGAGTTGATCACGCAGTACGAACGTGAACTCGAGGGGCGACAGGATCACGACTGCAGTCAGAAGCAGCGTCACCGTGGCGAGGAGGATGACCGCTCCGGCCGGTCCGACCGGTCTGATTTCACGCAGGCGCGCCAGTCGCGACAGACACGGACCAAACGCACGGGTCTACTTCAGCGAGTTCTCGATCGGTGGCACCAACACCGGCACTCGAAGTGAGCGATCCGGGTTCAGTCGGAGCGACCGACTGATTCCGATTGCCCGTCCACCGTAGCCGTCGTGTCGGCTGCGGTTTCGCGGACGAACTCGATGAAGTTCTCGAAGACGAGTTTCGCCTCGCAGGCGGCGGCGTAGTTCTCGTCGGTGATTTCGGCGAGGACGGCGTCGCGGCGGTCGGGGTCGAGGTCCTTGCGGTGGACGAGTTCGCGGGCGGTCTTCGTATCGTACTCGGGGTGGAACTGGACGCCGAAGACCCGGCCTTTGCGGAAGCCGTGATTCGAGTACTCGTTTTCGGCGAGCGGGGTTGCGCCGGGCGGCAGTTCGGTAACCGCGTCGGCGTGGCTCGTAAAGGCCGTGAACGTCTGGGCGATGCCGTCGAACAGTCGGGAGTTCCCGTGGTGGTCGATCTCGCTGTAGCCGACCTCGTAGGCCCCCATGTCCTCGACGGTGCCGCCGAGTACGTCGGCCAGGAGTTGGTGCCCCCAACAGATGCCGAGTGCAGGCATCCCCTGTTCGAGGGCCTCGCTGACCCACTCTTTGGCGGCATCGATCCACGCTTCCTCCCAGTAGACGGACGACCGCGAACCGGTGACGACGAGGCCATCGAACTCGTGGTGCGGGGGGAGCTCGCCGTCGGTGACATCGAACTCGGCCAGCGAGGCGTCGAGTTCGCGGCGGAAGTTTCGCGTCGTGTTCGCGTCCTCGTGGGCCGCGTTCAGGACGGCGATACGAACGTGACTCATACTGTGTCGTGTAGTGGCCGTGCTGGACGGATATTCTTTCCGCCCATCGTCCCCGATGCGGTATTGGCTGTCGAATCCGGTATCATCTGTCAAGACCGATACCGCCTGTCGAGTCGCCAGTCGCTGCCGCGTGCAGTTCCGGCACCCGGATCGTAGAGCGGTCAGTAATCGCTGAAGAACCCGAACTCTTCGCCGCTCCGATTGATGTACTCTGTTTCCAGTACGTCGCTGACGGTCCGTCCGAGGTCGTCGAGTTCTTCTTCGATACCTTGCCGTTCGCCCCGTTCGAGCGGGTCACCGGACGGCGTTGTCAGATCCGTGGGGACGGTTGGCGCTCGGTAGCCGACGTCTTCCGTGGCCATGTTCCAATAAAAATCGAACTCGTCTATCAGCCCGCGGTCGCGCACGAGTCGGAACTCATCGACTGCCATATACGTATCGTCACGCCACTCGTTGAAACCGTCCTCCCACGCACCTTCTTGGAGGAACGTCGCTAACGCTTCGTGCGGTGTGTTGTCTCCTGATCGGTACTCCGGTTCGTCGACGGCATCGTAGTCGCCCGGATCCTGTGGTCTGTCGAGCGCTGGCGGGTCGGGGATTTCGACATCGAGTGACATACGTCATCGTTCGCTCGATAGCTGTTTGGTAGTTTCTATCACTGTTCTAGTTACTCCAATTTCTAAGGCACTCCGACTAGCGACGTGATCCGTGACTTCGCCGATATGCGTCGGCTTACAGCGCCGTTTCCCGGTGTCGAGGCGGCGACCGACGTACGCAGTCGCGCTGGGAGGCGCTGCACGGGCCTTCGAGTGAGAGTTCAACGACACCGCACTCATCGTAGTCGGAGGCCGAAACCATAACGGTACCGCGCTTCCCAGGACCTGGTGTGTCACTCGCGTTCGTCTCCGCGACCGGGCCGGATCTCCTTCGGCTTCTCGCGCTTCCCGTCTTCGCCTGGACCGCCGTTCGGGATATCAAGACCAGGCGCGTTTCGAGTCACGTCTGGGTTCCGCTCTCGCTGCTCGGTGCGGGGACGCTTCTCTGGGAGGGAGTGCTCGCCTGGCGCGCCGGCGGGACGGCCTGGATCCACGAGTTCATCGTTCCGGCGACGGTGAGTTTAGGGTTGGTCGTGCCGCTTGCGTATCTGTTCTGGTGGGCCGGCGGCTTCGGGGGTGCCGATGCGAAGGCGTTGCTCGTTTTGGCGGTGGTGTTTCCGACGCAGCCGATCTACGCGATCGGATCGTGGACGACGCCGACGGTACCGACGCCGATCGGAACGTTCTCGTTTACGATCCTGACGAACGCCGTGCTGGTCGCGCTCGCGATCCCGATTCTCCTCGCGATTCGAAACGCTGCGGCGGGGCGGTTTACGTCGGTGATGGCGCTCGGTTGGCCGGTTTCCTGGGAGCGCCTGCCCGAGGCGCACGGTCAGTTGCTCGAGGGACCGGCCGGGCGCTCGACGAGCGGACTCGACCTCGATGCGCTGCGGATGTACCTGCGCTGGCGCGGCCTGACGCTCGCGGATATTCGCGAGTCGCCGGATCGGTATCGTGATCCGGCGACGCTGCCCGAGGAGCCGAATCCGCCGACTGACGGTGCCGTGGCGGCCGCCGTTCGAGCGGACGGCGGGGCTCCGACGGCAACTGCTGCGGCGGAGAGCCGTGCGACCGGCGATAAATCGCCCGAAAAGTGCGGTGATACTGCGTCGACGGGTCAGGTGGGTGACCACGACGATCCGTGGGGTGCCGACGCCTTCCTCGACGATATCGAGGGCACGGCCTACGGGACCGCTCCCGAACAGTTGCGCGCCGGACTGGAGGCGGTCACGACGGCCGAGACGGTCTGGATTTCGCCCGGAACGCCGTTTCTGGTGCCGATATTCTCCGGGCTGGTGATCGCACTCGGCTACGGCGACCTCCTCTTTGGCCTGCTCGGATCCTTCTAGCCCTGCACGTTCTGCACGCGTTGGAACAGCGGAACGAGCGCGGTCCAGAAGACGACGAAAGCGGCACCCGTCCCGATGATCGCGAGCCAAGCCAGCGGTACCTGACTCCCCGCACCTGCTCCGCCGGCGGTACTCGTTACTGCCGGAGGCCCACTCACGAGAACGGCGAACGTCCCCACGAACAGGCCGAGACAGACGAGGACGCTCCCGAGTTCAAGTGCCGCGGCGATGGGAAACGAGCGAACCGTGCCGACGAGTCTCTCGTACATCGTCGCTCACGCGCGTGACTCGATATCCGCCGCGATGTCGTCGAGTTCGTCGTCGGCGAGGTCGGGACGATCGCCGGCGATGGCGTGGATGGGGCCGCCGCCGTCGCCCTCGAAGCGCGGGACGATGTGGCAGTGGACGTGCGGGACTTCCTGGCCGGCGGCCTCGCCGTTGTTGAACGCGACGGTCGTCGCGTCGGCGTCGACGGCGTCCTCGACGGCGGGGACCATGCGGTGGATCGTCTCGTAGAGGTCTGTCGCGACATCGGCGGGAACGTCGTCCAGCCGTTCGAACTCGTCTCTTGGGACCACGAGCGTGTGGCCGGGCGCGAGCGGGTTGGCGTCGAGAAAGGCGACGGTCGTGCCGTCCTCGTAGACGATTCGGGCGGGGATTTCGCCCTCGATGATCTGGGTGAAGATCGTGCTCATACGCCAGTGTGTGTCGCCTCGCGGTAAGAAGGTTACCGCTGTGGTGTCACTTGCACGTCGAACTGTCCTGGTCGGATCGGCAGCACTCGTCTAGCGTCTCCCGGAGTGCGTCGAGGTACTCGTCCGGCTCGAAGCCGAGTCTGCCGATCCAGACGTCCTGATAGGAGGGGTGGAGGATCGGCACGAGCCAGGCGTCGAGGGGAGCACAGCGAAGCGGATCGAGGACGGTTTCGAGGAAGCCGTCGAGTTCACGATCGGCCGCCGCGAGGGCGGTTTTCGTCGCGTGTTTGCCGGTTGCGAGGACGACGGTGGGGTCGACGGCATCGATTTCGGCGAGGAGGTGGGGACGGCAGTTCGCGCGTTCTTCGGGGGTTGGCTCGCGGTTCGTCGCGGGGTCCTCGGGGTCGGCGGGGAAGCACTTGACGGCGTTGGTGTAGTAGGCGTCGTCGCCGTAGCCGACGCGGTCGAGCATCCGACGGATGCGCCGGCCGGAGTGGCGAGAGGTGTAGGCCTTGCCGGTCCAGTTGCCGCCGCGCCAGCGGTCGGCGTCGGGGTGGCCGTGGCCGGGGGCTTCGCCGACGACCAGGACGCTGGCGTCGAGGGAGCCGGTACCCCACGAGATGCACTCGCGGTTCTCGGTGAGCGCTGGACAGCGCGTACAGTTCGCCTCGAAGACGTGCCGCGAGTCGGGGAACTCGGGGTCGTCGGGGGCGTTCGAATCCGAATCAGGGTTAGCTGCTGGCACAGACGGGTGTACGTCTACAGGCGTTTAGCCCAGTCGGTCTGGATGTTCGATGCATGAAGGCAAGTCGAACGCTGGCATCGTGCGTGTCCCACGACGCGTTAGAACGATGCGCAAGTGAACAAATTTACCTTGGTGCCCTCTCTATGGAGTGTACATGGTTACGTTCAGCCTGGAATTACTCGTAGAAGCACTCCCGTTACTCCTCTATACCGTTATCGGTGGTCTACTAACAGTCGTCGGCGCTGCTGCGGAGTACGCGAGCCTGCAGCACTTCGGTGCCGGTGAGGCGACCGTTGCACTCTGGCTCGCCGCGATCGGCTGTGTGATGCTCTATGCGGGCGTCTACGGCATCGGCTACCAGAAATTGTTTTCTTCGACCAACTGAGCGGAGCGTCGTCGTTCGACCGATCGATCACCGCGTCCAGTCACGCCTGCAGGACCGATTCCCCTTTAATGTCGGAGCGAATCACGTCACGTATGAGCCGGTTTGGCGAGGTCGACGACCAGTACGATCCCCACGCGCTCGAGCAACGGGTATTCGAGTACTGGGACGACGTCGACGCCTACAAACAAACGGTCGAGCACCGATCGGACGGTGAATCGTTCTTCTTCGTCGACGGCCCGCCGTACACGTCGGGCTCGGCGCACATGGGGACGACCTGGAACAAGTCCCTCAAGGACGTCTACCTTCGCTTCTTCCGGATGCAGGGGTACGACGTGACCGACCGCCCGGGCTACGACATGCACGGGCTTCCGATCGAAACCCGCGTCGAGGAGCAACTCGGCTTCGAGAACAAAAAGGACATCGAGGAGTACGGCGAGGAAAACTTCATCGAGGCCTGCAAGGAGTACGCCGACGAGCAACTCGAAGGCCTGCAGTCGGACTTCCAGGACTTCGGCGTCTGGATGGACTGGGAGGACCCCTACCGGACCGTCAGCCCCGAGTACATGGAGGCCGCCTGGTGGGGCTTTTCGAAGGCCGCCGAACGAGGGCTCGTCGAGAAGGGCCACCGCTCGATCTCGCAGTGTCCCCGGTGTGAAACCGCGATCGCGAACAACGAGGTCGAGTACGAGGACGTCGAGGACCCCTCGATCTACGTTAAATTCGACCTGCAGGACCGCGAGGGCTCGATCGTCATCTGGACGACGACCCCGTGGACCATCCCGGCGAACACGTTCGTCGCGGTCGACGAGGAGGGCGACTACGTCGGCGTCCGCGCGGAGAAAGACGGCGAGGAAGAACTGCTGTACGTCGCCGACGCCAAACACGAGGACGTCCTGAAGGCGGGCCGGTACGACGACTACGAGGTCGTCGAAGAACGCTCCGGCGAGGAGATGCTCGGCTGGGCCTACGACCACCCGCTCGCCGAGCAAGTCCCGGACCGCGTCGACGCCGAGGGCACCCACGAGGTCTACGCCGCCGATTACGTCGACACCCACGGCGACGGCACCGGCCTCGTCCACTCCGCACCCGGCCACGGTGAGGAGGACTTCGAGCGCGGCCGCGAACTCGGCTTCCCCATCTTCTGTCCCGTCGGCGGCGACGGCGTCTACACCGAGGAAGCCGGCAAGTACGAAGGCGAGTTCGTCAAGGATGCCGACCCCGAGATCACGAGCGATCTCGAGGCGGCGGGCGCGTTGCTCACCTCCGAGACCGTCACCCACAGCTACGGGCACTGCTGGCGCTGCGACACCGGCATCATCCAGATCGTCACCGACCAGTGGTTCATCACGATCACCGACGTCAAGGACGAACTATTGGACAACATCGAGGACAGCGACTGGCACCCCGACTGGGCGCGGGACAACCGCTTCCGCGACTTCGTCGAGGAGGCCCCCGACTGGAACGTCTCGCGCCAGCGCTACTGGGGCATTCCGCTGCCGGTCTGGACGCCCGAGGACCGCGACGATGACGAGGACATGATCGTCGTCGGCGACCGCGATGAACTCGCCGAGCGGGTCGACCAGAACGTCGATCCCGAGGACGTCGACCTCCACAAGGACACGGTCGACGACCTCACGATCACCGAGGACGGCACCACCTACACCCGCGTGCCGGACGTCTTCGACGTCTGGCTCGACTCCTCGGTCGCCTCCTGGGGTACCCTGAACTACCCCTCGGACGACAGTCGGTTCGACGACCTCTGGCCCGCGGACTTCATTCTCGAAGCCCACGACCAGACGCGGGGCTGGTTCTGGTCCCAGCTCGGCATGGGAACCGCCGCGCTCGGCGAGAGCCCCTACAAAGAGGTGCTCATGCACGGCCACGCGCTCATGCCCGACGGGCGCGCGATGAGCAAGTCCAAGGACATCCTGATCGACCCCCACGAGGCCATCGACCGCCACGGCCGGGACGTGATGCGCGCCTTCCTGCTGTCGAACAACCCGCAGGGCGAGGACATGCGCTTCTCCTGGGACGGCATGCAGACGATGGAGAACCACCTCCGCACGCTGTGGAACGTCTTCCGGTTCCCGCTACCGTACATGCGACTGGACGAGTTCGATCCGCGGGAGACGACCGTCGATGCCGTCGCGGATGACCTCGAACTCGTCGACGAGTGGGTCCTCGCCCGCCTCCAGTCGACGAAACAGACGATGACCGACCACTTCGAGGACCGCCGCCAAGACAAGGCGATCGACGCGCTCATCGAGTTCGTCGTCGAGGACGTCTCCCGGTTCTACGTTCAGGCGGTCCGCGAGCGCATGTGGGAGGAAGAAGACAGCGCCTCCAAGGAGGCGGCTTACGCGACAATCTACCGCGTCCTCCGCGAGACCGTCGCGCTGCTGGCTCCCTACGCGCCGTTTATCAGCGAGGAAATTTACGGCACGCTCACCGGCAGCCAGGAGTACGACACCGTCCACATGTGCGACTGGCCCGCCGTCGACGAGGCGTTCGTCGACGAGCAACTCGAGGCGGACGTGGCGTTTCTGCGCGCCATCGAGGAAGCCGGCGCGAACGCCCGCCAACAGGCCGGCCGTAAACTCCGCTGGCCCGTCCCGCGCGTCGTCGTCGCCGCCGACGACCAGCGCGTCGTCGAGGCGGTCGAACGCCACACCGACCTGCTCGCCGAGCGACTCAACGCCCGCGAGATCGAACTCGTCTCGCCGGAGGACCGCTGGGGCGAACTCAACTACAGCGCCGAGGCCGACATGAGCGAACTCGGTCCCGCCTTCGGCGACCGCGCCGGGCGGGTTATGAACGCGCTCAACGAGGCCCGGATCGACGACCCGTCCCTCGAGGCGCTCGCGGCGGCCGTCGACGACGAACTCGAGGCGGACGACGAACTCGAGGAAGCGATGGTCTCGTTCGTCACCGAAACGCCCGAGGGTGTCGCCGGCACCGCCTTCGGCCTCAACGGCGACGACCGCGGCGTCGCCTACGTCGACGCCTCGCTCACCGACGACATCGAGAGCGAGGGCTACGCCCGCGAGGTTATCCGCCGGGTACAGGAGATGCGAAAGGATCTCGACCTCGACGTCGAAGAGCGGATCGCGCTCGACCTCGAGATCGAAGACGACCGCGTCGCCTCGCTCGTCGACGACCGCGAAGCCCTCATCCGCGAGGAGGTTCGTGCAGATGAACTCGGCGCGGTCGAGGACGGCCACCGTAAGGAGTGGGATGTCGACGGCGTCGCGATGGAGATCGCGATCGAGTCGCTGGCGGCCGCCGAGGCGTCCGAGTAATCGCCCCGGAGCGAGACGGATTTTTTGTCTCCTGCTGAGCGGAGCGAAGCAAGGTCGGCGAGAGCGTCGCCCTCGCCGGACAGATTTTCGAGGAGCGGTAAGCAGTAGCGAACCCGACGAGAAAAGGTGGCTGCCGAGAGTACGGTCGAACCGTGGTCGATGCCCGTAGCGTCGAGCTAGCGACCGTCGGTCGCCAGGATGGTGAGTTCCGGACGGACGAAGTCGGTCTCCGTTTTCCGGTTTCCGTGCCGGCTTAGAGGACGTCCTGGGTGATGCCGCCGTCGACTTTGACCGCCTCGCCCGTGATATTGCGATTCTCGGCGAAGAATACGGCGAGCCGACCCATGTCTTCGGGTTTCTGGTCGCGGTGGAGGGGAATCGACCGCTGGATCGTCTCGTCGTAGGACTCCTCGCTCGCGGGCGTGAGAACGTCGCGCCACATCGGGGTGTCAACGATCCCCGGACAGATCGCGTTCGCGGTGACGTCGTCCTCGGCGAGTTCGAGTGCGAGCGTTTTCGTGAGTGCCAACACGGCGTGTTTCGACGACGCGTAGTGGCCGATTCCGACGGCGCTAATCTCGCCGGCGATGGAGGCTGTGTTGATGATAGCCCCTCCATCTTTGAGTTCCGGGATGGCGGCGCGCGAACAGAGGAAGACGCCCTTCGAGTTAACGTCCATGACGGCGTCCCACGCGCTTTCGTCCAGTTCTTCAATCGGCGAGTAGCTGATGATTCCGGCGTTGTTCACGAGGATATCGAGCTGTCCGAACTCATCGAGGGTCGTCTCGATCATCGCCTCCGTTTGGTCCGCGTCCGTGACATCGCATTCGACGATCGCCGTTTCGGAATCGGTCGTCGCCTCGATCTCGTCGGCGAGTTCTTCGGCGGGCTCGACGTTATCCGGTTTCGAATCGTCGTCGGCCGTCGACTCTGAGACGCCGATGTCGGCGAGGACGATGTTACAGCCCGCTTCGGCCAGTTCCCGCGCGATGCCGCCGCCGATGTCTCCTGCAGCCCCGGTAACGATAGCGACCGAGCCATCGAGATCGTGTTTCTCAACCATACTCGCCGTTCACCATCCCCGTGTAAAGTACTATT
This sequence comes from Natrialba asiatica DSM 12278, assembly GCF_000337555.1. GTDB lineage: Archaea > Halobacteriota > Halobacteria > Halobacteriales > Natrialbaceae > Natrialba > Natrialba asiatica. Next base: position 307,882 of record NZ_AOIO01000040.1, read on the forward strand.
TTCGATGAAGATTGTATTTACAATTATGTGGACGGTCGCGAGTTCGAGCAGGATGGTTTTCCCGACGAGAGACACCGCGTCAGTGCTCGAAACCGAGTGCTGACGCGATTGCCGGAATCGAATCGGCGCAGCGATCGTGTCCGTCGCGACTTATAGCTGGTCGGCGAGGACCGGTGCGACCGAAACGGTACTCTGTTGTCGCTCGATCGTATCCGTGCCGTAAATCGCTTCGACGCCGGCCCGCGAGAGCTTCGTGACCGCGTTACTGGCGAGGAGCGGATGGACGCACGTGACGAAAACCCGGCCGACGCCACGGTCCTGCAGGACGCCAACGGCCTCGCTCATCGTCGACCCCGTCGCGATGATGTCGTCGGTGACGACGACGTCCCGGCCGGTCACGTCCACGTCGCTCGGCGAAATCTCGACCTCGGTGCCGGAGTGACGCACCTTCTCGAAGTAGTCGGTCTCGCCCTCGCCGTAGGTATCACGGACCGTCTCGGCGAGTTCAACTGCGCCGGCGTCGGGCGAGAGGAACACCGGATCGACGAGGTCCTCGGGGAGCGGTTCGGCCAGCCGACCCGCGGCGTCGACGGCGGTCGCCGTCGGCTCGAAGAACTCGCAGACGGACGTCTCGTGGGGGGTGACCGTGAGGACGCGATCGGTCCCNGCTCGAGATGGCGCGGGCGACGGCGCGAGCGGAGACCGGGTGGCCGGGTTCGAACGCCTCGTCCTGTCTGGCATAGCCCATGTAGGGGAGGACGGTGACGACTTCCGAGACGCCGGCCTCGCGGGCGGCGTCCTGAAGCTGGAGGAGTTCGAGGTGGGCGTCGCTCGAGACGGTCGAACCGACGACGACGGCGCGGTCGGTCGTAGTAGTGCCGTCGGTGGCGACAGCATCGTCGATACCGGGGACGGCGGCGAGCAGTTCGCCGTCCGGGAATCGGTCGTACTCGGCGGTGACGAGCGGTTCCTCGAGTTCACGTGCAAGCGCCGCGGCCAGCGCCTGCGACGCGGATCCGCTGATTATCATACTCGTACCCATTGGGTGTGGCGTAAACCAGCTTTCGTTCTGCGGCCCGCTCACTCGCTCGTGCCCTCGTCGAACGACGCGTCGCCGTCGCCACAGGGGCCGCTGCTCGTGTCGGCGTGGGTCGTCAGCGCGCCGTTGCGGTTGATCGTCACGAGCAGGTTGAGACAGTCGGGATCGTTCCACGACGCCGCCGTATCCTGAACCGGCTCGCCGTCGTCCAGTCGGAGGATGACGCGGAACTCGCCCGTCTCCTGCGGCCAGTCCTGCTCGAGCGTCGCGCCCGCGCCGGCGTCGAGTTCGTGCGTCGACCAGTGTTCGATGTCGCCGTCGAACTCGACGATGACGTTGATCGTGTGTTCGTCGTTGTCGAGGTTTTCGACGGCGACGTTGCCGAGTAGCGTTCCCGACGCACCGCCCGCACCACCGCTATCTGAACTCGAGTCGGTTTCGGTTCCGTTCTCCTCTTCGACGCCATCGCTATCGCCGCCGTCCGAGTTCGAATCCGCATTCGGGTCGCCCTCGTCCGCGCTACCCGAACAGCCGGCGATCGTTCCCGTCAGTGCCGTTCCTCCAAGCGCCAGTAGTCGGCGCCGCGGTAGGTCGCTCATGTGGAACCCGGAGACAGTCACGGATAGTTAACCTTCCGTTCGTCGTATCCGCTCCCGGCAGCCGTGCGGAAAAGCAACCTTCCGCAACGGCGCCTTCAACTCGTTCTTGAAGCCGATGAAACAAGACGAATCCGTAACATATTTTCTGTATCGATCAAACACAGAGAACGATGCCCTTCAATATCGTCCTCCAGTCCGGCGGTGCCGGACTCCTCGGCCTGATTGCGCTCCTGTTCTTGGCACTGCAGATCGGGATCATCATCTGGACGTACACGGATGCACAGTCTAACAGTTCGCATCCGGCCTTCCTCTGGGCGATCGTCGTCTTCTTCGCGCCCTTCCTCGGCCTCGTCCTGTACGTCCTCCTCGGACGAGATCGGATGGGGCCGGGACGGGGGCCGTCGGGAATCTAGCGCCCCGCCCTCGATTCCACAGTCGAAGCGGGAACCGCAAGCCCCGTCACGCCCGTCACACCGAGGGACCGTCGCCGCCACGAATTCCCCTCGTCAGTGCCCTCGCTCGTCACGAGAATCGTTCCCCGTTCCGTGACCGCATAGATCGGTCCCGCCGATTCGGAACCGCGATCTGAACTCGTCTCCGTCGCTTCATCCGATCGTTCGCGTTCGGCGGTCGGTCCGGTCCCGTATCCGATATCGACGATCGNGGGTGTCTCGATCGCCGTCCAGTCGCCGTCCGCGAACGCGTAGACTGCGCCGTTCGGGTCGTCCGCGCTCGAAACCGCGTGCGCTCGGGCGAGTCGGCCACGCTCCGTCCGCGGATCGGCGGTGACCGTCTCGAACGGTTCCTCGCGGATCGCCATCCAACCGTTCCCGAGTTTGTAGAGGCCGTCCGCGGTTGCCGCGAGCGGAATCCCGGCCGCGGAGACGTCGCGGGCATCCGAGAGGCCGGCGTGTTCGAGTTCGCCGTCGGCGGGTCGGAATCGGTAGACGCCGTCGTCCGTTGCGACGAGGTCGCGGTCGATCGCACGAACCGATGTGATCGCGTCGGCGCTGCAGCGGTGCCAGTCCGTTCCGTCGTTCCGCTTCCGGTAGCCGAGGTCGCCGTCGGGACCGGCTGCGAGGAGCGTCGAGTCGGTCGCGCCGACGGCGACGGCGGGGCCGAAGCCGGCGTTTGCGAGCGCGAGGTCGTCATCGCCGTTCGCACCGTGGTCATCACCGCGGCCGACGGCGGCCTGTCCCAGAACGTCCTCGTCGGTTGCGATCACGATGCGCCCGTCGACGGTTGTCGCGATGTCCCGCGCGTTACAGCGCGCACAAAGGCTGAACTCGCCGACCGTGTCCCCGGCGACCCGCACGCGAACGACGCCGATCGAACTCGTGACATAAAGTCGAGTCGCGCCGTCACGGGTGCCGTAGACGCGCTTTTCCTCGATCGAATCCATACGTAAGGATTGGCGGCACAGCCCGAAAGCGTTCCGTCTGCTCCGCAACCCCTTTGAGGTGGCCGGTCGGACTAGCGACCGATGGAAGTCTTCGGATCGAGTGGGAAACGTGGCGTCGCCAACGAGGAGTTGACGCCCGCGTTCGTCCTGCGTGTCGCGAAGGCGGCGGGGACGGCCTGGCAGGTGGACCGGGTCGCCATCGCACGCGATACGCGCTACACTGGACGGATGCTGGCCGATGCCGCAGCCAGCGGGCTGGCAAGTACCGGAACCAACGTCGACCGCCTCGGGATCGTCCCGACGCCGGGTGCACAGGGCTACGCGGAACGGATGGACGTTCCCGTCATCGTCATCACGGCCTCGCACAATCCGCCCCAGTACAACGGCATCAAACTCGTCGGTCGCGACGGCGTCGAACTCGCCGTCTCGGACCTCGAAACGATCGAGGACACCCTGCTGGCCGGCGAGTTCGCCGTCGCGCCGTGGGACGAAACGGGTCGCGTCCGCGAGATCGACACCGCCAGACGCGACTACGTCGCGGATCTCCTGGCGGCCGCCGACCGCGAAACGATCGCCGAGGCCGACCTGACGGTCGCTCTCGACCCCGGCCACGGCGCGGGTGCGCTGACCAGCCCCGAGTTCTTCCGCGAACTCGGCTGTCGCGTCGTCACCGTCAACAGCCAACCCGACGGCCACTTCCCCGGACGAGACCCCGAACCGGTTCCCGACAATCTCGGCGATCTGGGGCGACTCGTCCGGACGAGCGACGCCGATGTCGGCATCGCCCACGACGGCGACGCCGACCGGGCTATCTTCTTCGACGAGAGCGGTGCGTTCGTCTCCGGCGATGCGGCCCTCGCCGCCCTCGCCGCCGCGGAACTCGAACCCGGCGAAACGACCGTCTCGGCGGTCAACGTCTCCCAGCGACTCGTCGACGTCATCACCGAGATCGGTGCCGACCTCGAACTCACGCCAATCGGCTCGACGAACATCATCACCCGCATCGAAGAACTCGAGGCGAACGGTGAACACGTCCCCATCGCGGGCGAGGGCAACGGCGGGATCTTCTTCCCCGACTACCGACTCTCGCGTGACGGCGCGTACACGGCCGCGCGATTCCTCGAACTCGTCGCCCAACGGCCGGTCAGCGACCTCGTCGGCCCCTACGACGGCTACGCCAACGTCCGGCGCAACATCGAGTACGAGTCGACCGCCGAACGCGACGCCATGCTCGATGCCGCAGCGAACCACGCCCAGTCCGCCGACGCTGAACTCAACACCCGCGACGGCTACCGCCTCGACCACGGCGACGCTTGGGTACTCGCTCGCCCCTCCGGAACCGAACCTCTCGTCCGCATCTACGCCGAGGCCCGCGACGGCGAGCGCGCGACTGAACTCGCGAACGGAATGTACGAGACGCTATCGACGGCCAAGACGACTATCTGAACGGTCAATCGCACTTCTCCGGAGACAGGACCGTTCACAGTGATCCATTTCGAGCGCCGCCACACCGCGCGTTCGATACGTCGACGCCGAAACTACTGATTACCACTGGCTTGCTCGCATTACCCCGCGGAATTACTGACAACGGTGGATAGCGTTTATGGCCGGTGTCGTTTCACGCTGGCCGTATGGTTGACCGTACCGAACAGCCACCTGCAGACGAACCGACTTCCGAACCGGTCACAGAGACCGACCGCGATAAGCACCCGACTGACACAGCGACCCGCGTTCATCGCGGCTCCCGTTTCCGCCGTCGCCCCGTCCTTCAATCGCTCGCGGGCACCGGCCTCGCCGCGATCGCGGGCGTCGCCCCGGTTGCCGCAAGCGAGACAGCATCGGACCAGACCGAGACGAGCAGCGATACTGACGGCGACACCGGAACGGACGCGACCGCCGAACCTGAACTCGTCGCCGACCTCGAGCCGCCTGCGCTCCCGGAAAACCTCGCTCTCGATGACTCGGGAACGGTCTACCTCAGCCTGGCCGTTACGGGCGAACTACTTGCCGTCGATCCCGACGGGAATCAGGAATCGGTCGCCCAGTTCGATGTCGGCGAGGAGGGCTCGCTGCTCGGTATCGTCGCCATCGACGGAACGATTTACGCGCTGGTGAACTCTGGCGACCCTGAGACGCACGGCGTATGGACCGTCGACATCGCCAGCGGAGACACCGAACGCATGGCCGAACTGCCGGCCGAGGAGACGGCACCGAACGGCATCACCGTCGACCCGTACACCCAGGACGGCTTCCTCGTCACCGACCACCTGGGCGGGGCGATCTGGCGAGTGACGCCGGACGATGCGACGGTCTGGGTCGACGACGAACTCCTCGATCCGGACCCCGAAGCCGAGGGCGGCGTCGGTGCCGACGGGATCGCGATCAACCCCGACGGCGATGTCTACGTCGACAACCTCGATTACGGTCGGCTCGTCCGAGTCCCCGTCTCCGAGGACGGCAGCTCCGGTGAACTCGACCTGGTCGCCGAGGAGGACTCGCTGGTCGGCGCTGACGGCATGACCTTCGACAGCCAGGGTCGACTCTACGTCGCCGTCAACGCGAGGGATGCGATCGTCCGCGTCGAACTCGGTTCGGAGATGGACGGCAGCGAGTCGGTAGCGATAGAGGAGAGTGGGTCGATGGAAACTGAGGGCAACCGATCGATGGAGGGTGGGGATACCGAATCAGTGGAGAACGAGTCGGTGGAAAACGAATCGACAGAGAGAGCAGATAACGAGTCGATGGAGACGGAAGGCGGCCCGACGGAAGCCGAGGACAACGAATCGGTCGCGGCTGACTCGACCGGATCGACGGCGACCGAGTCGGCATCGGAGCAGGCCGGCTCACCGTCGATCGAGACGCTTGCCGAAGGCGGACTCCTCGATTTCCCCGCTGACGTTGCGTTCGGACGGACCGCTGGCGACGAAACGTTCCTCTATGCCTGCAACTTCGCAATCGGGCGGTTCGAGGCCGAAGCGGAGACTGCAGAGCCGAGTCTCGTTCGGCTCGACGTCGGCGCAACCGGCGCGTTCTTCGGACCGAACGAGTTGGTCGCGGCTGGTGAGACCGCCGACGGTGAGGCAGCTAGCGAGTCGGCTGACGATGCTGAGGTGGGAGATGCGGCTGATGACGGTGGGACGGATGCTCGAACCGATGGAAGTAACGAGACCGGTGGGGATAACGGGAACGAGAACGGGAACGGAAACAACGGGGAGACCGAAGACTACTGACGACAGTTCCAGCACCCGCTGATGGACGGGCAGCAGTGAACTCGCTGTTGTGCCGGAGGGCGCGCGATAGAACGCACCCGAGTACAGTAGCGACGAACCGATCGGGCGGCGTCTCCGGTGAGTTCGATAGAGAGGCAGCTAGTGATTCGTGAGAACGGCAACCGCAAAGGGGGAGAACCGATCAGATGACGCGGTTCTGCAGGTAGTCGAGGTGCTTTGCGTTGTAGACGATTTTGACCTCGTCGGTCTCGGCGGAGCCGATGCAGGTCAGACGGACGTCCTTGTCTTCGACCTCCTCGTCGGAGAGAATCTGCTGCATGTCCATCTGGATTTCCCCTTCCTTGACGATGGCAGCACAGTTCGCACAGGCACCAGCACGGCACGAGAAGGGCCAGTCGTAGCCCTGGGCCTCAGCCGCTTCGAGGATGTATTCGCCCTCGTTGACTTCGAGGGTGCCGTAATCCTCTTCGTCGAGCCCGGCGTCCGCTGCCTGGCCGAAGAGGTCGTCGTCATCCATGTCCCAGCCCTGGTCGTCCAGCACTTCGTAGTTGAGGTATTCTACCGTGGGCATCAACCGGCGGTTCGAGTCCCGCACTGGTATAGCTTGCTGTTCGGTTTTCAATGGTTTTTGAATCAGAATTTGGCGTTCGTTTGAAACTGATCGCTGAACTCGGCGCAGCAGACGGCCGATACGCGACTCAAAGCGGAACCAGGACGAGGAAGCCGTAGGACAGTCCGACGGAGGCTGCGGGGCCGATAGTCCAGAAGGAGACAACGCGTGCGATCGCGTTGGGCCGACCGAGGTCGTCTGCGTCGACCATTTCTTCGGGATCTTCCTCGCCGATTTTGGGCACTTCGTTCGGGGTTTCCTTTGTTACTGCGCCCGTCGTGAACTCGAGTTCTTCATCGCCGCGGCCGTTTTGCCGATGACACCGGCCCCAACCGCTGGTCCCCAGGCGATGCCCGTAGGTGAGCCACCGGTATTGAAGCCACCGAGGGGGGCGGCGAGAATTCCGAGTAGCATGCCCCTATCGACACGAGAGCCGAAAAAGCCCTTTCGAAGCGTCGAGTGACTGTTAACGCGGCTGAGAGCTACCGAACGCTCGCCAACGAGTTCAAAATCCGAATATCGGCACGAATCTGAACGTGAGGTAGGCACCGACTGTCGAGATGATCGGGACAATGTTTTGCATGAGGATGACGCGAGCCGTCGTCGACGGGTCGAACAGGTCGGAGGCGGCGGGGATGTCTTCGGGTTTTTCCTCGCCGATTTTGGGAGGTGTTTCGCCCGCCTCTTCGGCGGTGAGCGCACCGACCGACACTCGTGTTTCTTCACCGGCTCTGACACCGGAGAGCGTCGTCGTTCGGGTTGCACGCCCCCAGCCGAGGCCGATGATGCTCATCGTTGCCACGACGACGAAACTGGCGGGAATGCCGATCCAGGAGAGGCCGGTGACGATGGTCGAACTGATGACGGCGACGATGATCGCTGCTGTCAGCGGCAGGTTCGTGATGTCGTTGCCGAGCGTATCGAGCGTGCGGCGCGCAATGGTGAAACAGCCGATCGTGACGGCAGCCGAGCCGATCACGATCAGCGCGGTCATATCGATCGGAACGGCGGTCGAGCCGATCGCGAGTTCGGTTCCGGAGTCGGAAACGGTTCCGTAGATCGGGGCGATTGCGTTCGCGATGTTGCTCGTTCCGGACGAAAAGCCCATGAGACAACCGATGGCGACGACGACGAACGCACCGGTGACCTCGCGGCGGTTCGTGCCGTCGCCGAACCGGAGTCGAGGGAGCGTTCCGCTTCGGTCAACGGTGATCATTTCGCGACCTTCGCGGTTCGTTTCGATTGCAACCCATTCGTTGATTCTCGGGTAGAAGTACCGGCCGACGACGCCGGCGACCCAGAAGCCGGTGATCGGCGCAACGACCCACCAGATGACGATTTCGCCGAGAACATCCCAGGCGAGTTCACCGGTTGCGAGGCCGAGTGCGGCGATGGCGCCGACGGCGGTCATCGAGGTGGAAGCGGGGACGCCGGCGTAGTTGCCGAGAAAGAGCGCGCCGCCGATGAAAAAGAGGACGGCGACGTTCGAGCGCATCGTAAACACGCCGGTGTCGTGGACGAGGTCGTTACCGAGGGTGTCGACGACCTGCGGACCGATCGTGATCGCGCCGAGGAAGAAGAATATGGCCATCAACCCGGCGGCCAGTACCTTTGTAATGACGTTTGCGCCGACGGCGGGGCCGAACGCGGGGCCGGTCGTTGCCCCGCCGATGTTGTACCCGACGAAGATTGCGACGAGAATTCCCACGATAAGCAGTACTTCCGTCACGTGTGGGAATCACGCGATCCGACCCTAAAAACGCGCCTATTCCGGTCGGTTCCGACGAGGGTGACAACCATTTTTGCGACGGCTGGCGCGTTTCCTCTCAAAGCGGAGCGGTGAGACCCAAAGCGTTTCACCGAATCGTATCGTGTATTACGACAGCATGTTGCCACGCGTATCATCGACTCGGTGGGGAGGCGATCGGCGGAGTGAACGGCTGTTGTCGTGGTCGCAGGCGCGACTGCTGGTGACTGGTGCGGGTTCGAGTATTGTCCTTCAATGAGACCGGCACGTATCGACGCGCTCATCGACCTCGCGTACGGCGCGTTAATCCTCCTCTCGGTCGTCTTGATCGCGACGCTCGATATACAGATCGGGCTGGTGTTCGGATTGGGCGTGTTCGCCTCGTACGTGCTCCACGTCGTCTGGAAGATGGCTCGATTCGATCCGAACTGGATGACGACGGCCGTTCAGGAGTCCGTCGAACAGACCGTGGGAGAGACCGTCGAAGAACGGGTCGAACAGACTGTCGGAGAAACGGTCGAAAAACGTGTCGGGGATACCGTCGAGGAGACGGTCGAACAAACTGTCGAGGAACAGGTCGGACAGACGGTCGAGGAGACCGTCGGCGAGACGGTCGAACAAACGGTTGGCGAGACGGTCGAACAAACGGTTGGCGAACAACTCGAGCAGGTCCAGTCGCAGGTCGAATCGGTGGACGAACGCATCGATCGCCGCCCTCGAGAGGACCAGGTCGAGGAACTCATCGAAGAGTCGACCGAAGCGGACGACGACACCGAGAACTGATGCGGACTGCTGTCGGTCAGTTCCGGCGCACTCACAGGACGGGTCGCGGGTGCGTCTGGGAATCGGTACAGCAGAGCGTCTGATCGCGCGTCGAACCGTCGGCTCATCTCACCGCACGACAACGACCGGAACCGGAGATCGATTGACGACCTTTTTGGCGACGTTTCCGACGTAGAGGGAATCCGAGACCGAACCGCCGTGACTACCGATGACGACGGTATCGTAGTCATCCGCGCGGTCGATGATCGCGCGAACAGGGTGTCCGAGTTCGACGACGGTATCGAGTTCAGCGTCACTATCGGCGGCGGTGGCGATCTCTCGAGCGCGGCCGAATACCGCTCGGGCGTGTTCCTGTGTCGCTTCCTCGAGGTCGCCGGCGAGCGCGAGCCCTGTTGCCTCGCCCCACATCGGCAACGGCTCTCCAACGACGGTCAAGACGGTGATGTCGGCGTCGAGGGCGTACTCGGGGGCGTGCTCGCTCATTTCGGAGCCGTCCATCGGGACGAGAAGCCGGGAGGTCATTCCGTTGCTACGAGCGGTGCGAAAATAAACGGGAGGGGGTGATGGCGGTAGAGTCGGTAGGTGCGGTAGGAGCGGTGAGGGTAGTGAGAGTGGTGGAGGCAATGGGGACGGTAGGACGGTGGGGTCGGTGAGGCAGTAGCGGCGGCGAAGATCGTGGTCCAGAAGAGACGAACGATCAGACGAACGGGACGGCGATGAAGAAGCCGTACGCCAGAAGCGTCGACATCGCCGGCCCGATGATCCACATCGAGATGTACTTCATCACGGCTCGCGGGTTGAACAGGCTCCCCGCGTCAAGAACCTCGTTGGGTTCGGCCTCCCCGATCTTCGTGACCGGGGCATCCGGCTCCGCTTTTAGTGCGCCAGTCGCGAGTTCCGCGTCGGATTCGCCGCGAATCGCCTCGCGGGCCGTGACGGGTCGGGTCGCCCGTCCCCAGCCCAGGCCGACGATCGTCATCACAGACGCCATCACGAGACTGATCGGGATGCCGGCCCACGAGAGCGCGGTCGTGATCGTCGAGGCGGTGAGCATGACGACCAGGGCGGCCAGCAGCGGGATGTCGCTGAGTTCGCTGCCGACGGATTCCATCGTCCGCCGAGCGATGGTGAAGCCGCCGAACCCGATCGCCACCGTCGCGATGATGATGGCGGGGTTACGATCGAGCGCCCCGCTGCTGACGAGCGGTGCGACGGCGTTCGGGACGTTGCTCGCGCCCGCGCTGAAGGCCATGTAGCAGCCGATGACCAAGACGACGCACGTCCCGACGAGTTCCTGAATCGTCGTGTTCGGTCCGAGCGTCGGTTTCGGAACCGACCCGCCGCGATCGAGGGCGAGCAACGGTCCCTCGGAGGACCGAATCTCGAACCGGCGGTTGAGTTCCGGGTAGATGTACCGACCGACGGTCGCGCCGATCCAGAACCCGATGATCGGGGTGACGACCCACCACGAGACGATCCTGCCGATTTCCGCGTAGTTGACCGTGTCCGTCGCCAGCCCCAGCCCGGCGATCGCGCCGACGGTTACCATCGAGGTCGGGACGGGAACGCCGAAGACGTTCGCGACGAGGATTCCCAGCCCGATGAAAAAGAGGACGGCGACGCCGGCGGCGAGCGAAATCTCGATCGTGATAATCCCCTCGCTCAGCGTGTCCATTACGTTTCGGCCGACGGTCCAGCCGCCGAGGAAGACGAAAATCGTCATCAGCCCGGCTGCGGTGACCTTTCGGAGCAGTCCGGCTCCGACGGCGGGTCCCCATGCGATCCCCGTCGACGACCCGCCGATGTTGAATCCGACGAATATCGAGGCAACGATGCCGACCAGGAGCACGGTTTCCACCATCGGTTGGTATTATCGGTCTCTCCATGAAATACGTATTGGGACTGCGGATTACTCAGCTGGGTTATGCTATACCGCACAGCACGTCACACGGCGTCCGACAGTCGTTCGCTGTTCGGAACCGATCTCGATACATAGTGACAGTTTGATCACACTCCCCAGAAAAACGCGATTCCAAGGACGGTTACGACCGACAGAATCAGCTGTAGCGGCGCACCGACGCGGAAGTAGTCGCCGAACCGGTAGCCGCCGGGACCGTAGACGAACAGATTCGTCTGGTAGCCGATGGGGCCGAGGAAGGCCGTACTCGCCGCGAACGTAACCGCCAGCACGAACGCGAACGGGTTCGACCCGATGCCGGCCGCCGCCGCCGCTGCGACGGGGAGAAGCAAGACGACGCTCGCGTTGTTACTGATTACCTCCGTAATGAGTCCCGTCACGATGTAGAACAGCCACAACACGACGAGCGTCGGCAAAAAGTCCGCCGTCGAGACGACGAGCGACGCGAGATAGGCCGCCGAACCCGTTTGCTCGAGTGCGATTCCGAGCGGGATCACGCCCGCGAGCAGGAAGATGATATCCCACTCGACCGCATCGTACAGTTCGTTCGGTTCGAGCACGCCGGTACCGACCATCGCGACGACGCCTGCAAGCGCCGCGATCAAGATTGGATAGAACTCGAGCGTCGCGACCGCAACGACGCCGACCATGATCGCGACCGCGATCGGCGCTTTGTCGGTGCGGTAGTCGGGCTGGGGCGGTTCGCGGGCGACGATCATGTCCCCCCGCCGTGCGAGCCGATCCAGCGTCTCCGGCGGGGCCTGGACGAGCAACGTGTCACCGACATCGAGGCGTTTGCCAACGATGCGTTCGCTGACGAGTTCACCGCGGCTCCGCAGGCCGAGGACGGCGGCGTTGAACTCTTCGCGGAACGCCTCGGGGTCGAGGCGGTCGCCGACGAGTCGGGAGTCGAGCGAAACGACGAGTTCGGTGAGAATGCCCTCGTCGGCGTCGGCCGAGAGGGCGGCCGTGGACTGCGGGCGGGTGACGGGTTCGACGCCGGGGATGCCCGCGAGTTCGGTGATCGCGTCGCGGTTCGTTCTGACGACGAGGACGTCGCCTTCGGTGAGCGGGAGGGCCTGGCGGGGAGCGACTGCGCGGCCGGGAGCGGAGCGAGAGCCGGAGTCGGCATCGGTCTCGGGCTCGCGGCCGCGGCCACGGCTGCGATTGCGCACCACCTGGACGATGTCGATGTCGGGACCGAGAATCTCGGTTGCATCGCGGACGGTGCCGTCGACCAGCGGGGAGCCGGGGACGACCGCCACGTCCGCGACGTAGTCGCTCACGGCGTACTCCTCGAGATAATCCGCCCGCGGCGGGACGCGCTCCGGAAGGAGGTAGTGACTGACGAAGATCAGGTATAGTCCGCCTACGAGGGCGACGATGAGTCCGAGTCGAGTGAACTCGAACATCGAGAAGCGGTGAAGTTCGGGATACGTGGTGCCGAGTCGGGCGCTGACGTCGCTTGCGAGGATGTTCGTGGAGGTGCCGATAAGGGTGAGCATACCGCCGACCTGCGAGGCGTACGACAGCGGGATGAGGAGTTTCGAGGGCGACGTGTTCCCGCGGTTGGCAACGTCGGTGACGACCGGAACGAGCAACGCGACGACGGGGGTATTGTTCAGCACGCCTGAGACGGGGCTGGTTACGGCGACCGTCGCGAACAACTGCTTTCGGACGCTCGTTCCCGCGAATGCGGCCATACGGCGGCCGAGTTCCTGCACGATGCCGGTCCGACTGATCCCGCCGCTCAGGATCAACATTGCGAGGACGGTAATCGTCGCTTCGTTTGCGAACCCGGAGATGCCGGTTGCAGGATCGATCCCGGTCCACGGTTCGAGGACGACCAGGATGACGATCAGCAGAATTGCAGTGACGTCGACGGGGAGACGTTCGGTGAGAAAGAAGATGAGTGCCAGGACGACGACCCCGAAGACGACGATCATATCCGTCGTCAACTGGGGCTGGGTCGTCGTCTCCTGTATGAGCGGGGCACTCGCCGGCATGCGTATCGGAGACCACACCGGGCGAAGATGTAATTTCTCTGCACGGACGTTGAACAGTGTTCGAGCGATGGTCGTCGACTCGGCATGCTTGCCAAACCGTCGCCTTTACTCGGGTCGGTCGCACGCACACACATATGACCGGGACGGAGACCGATACGGCGACGAGCGAGACAACCGACGAGTTCGAGACGTTCGAGGTCATTCCGGCCGTCGACATTCAGGACGGCGAGGTCGTCCAGCTCGTCCAGGGCGAGCGCGGAACGGAACGAACCTACGGCGAGCCGGTTGCGGCCGCGCGGCGCTGGATCGACGCCGGCGCGGAGTCGCTCCACCTCGTCGATCTCGACGGCGCGTTCGAGGGCGAACGAGCGAACGCGGGGGCCATCGACGCCGTCATCGACACCGTCGACGTGCCGACGCAACTCGGCGGCGGCATCCGCACCGCCGCCGACGCGCGGGCCCTTCTCGACCGCGGCGTCGACCGCGTCATTCTCGGCACCGCAGCCGTCGACAACCCCGATATCGTCGCCGAAATCAGCGAGACCCACCCCGACAGCGTCGTCGTCAGCCTCGACGCGAAAGACGGCGAGGTCGTCGTCGAGGGCTGGACCGAAGGCGCTGGCATCTCCCCGGTCGAGGCCGCCGAACGCTACGCCGACCTCGGTGCCGCCGCGATCCTCTTTACCAACGTCGACGTCGAAGGCCAACTCGAGGGCGTCGCGACCGAACCCGTTCGTGAACTCGTCGACGCGACCGACGTGCCGGTGATCGCAAGCGGCGGCGTCGCGACCCTCGAGGACGTCCGTGAACTCGAGGCGGCCGGCGCGACTGCGGTCGTGGTCGGAAGTGCGCTCTACGAGGGCAAGTTTACGCTCGCGGAGGCCCAAACTGCCGTGGACCGCTCGTAATCGACGGCCACTGATATTCGTTCCCACACCACCGAAAGAGTCGTCCCGATTCCGCGAGAGGGGTCGGTCGATGCCACCGTCACCGCCATCATCGTCATCCACGTCGACGCCGGCGACCGTTCGCGATCTCACTCCTGATGACGCTCCCGCGCTAACCGCCCTCTACGAGGAGTACGAGTGGTGGGACGACCGCGATGAAACTGCCGTTCGCGACGCCCTTTGTGAGACTGCGGTCGCCGTCGGCGTCGAAGCGGACGGACGCCTCGTCGCCGCGGCGCGGGTGCTGACGGACTTCACGTACTACGCGACCGTCTACGACGTTATCGTCGCTGCTGACCGTCGCGGCGAGGGAATCGGCGAAACGCTCATGCGCGCCGTCGTCGACCACCCGGACCTGCAGTCGGTCGCCGGTCTCTCGTTGCTCTGTCGGCGCGGGCTGGTTCCGTACTACGAGACGGTCGGCTTCGAACCGTTCGATCCCGAACTGGAGATTCCCGAGGGCGGCACCGAAGAACTCGTCCGGATGACCTATACCCGTCCTGCCGACCAGCGCGGTGACGAAGACTGACCGCGCCGCTCGCGGCTGCCAGTCGGCGCGAATCAGCATTCGAGTAGGCGACGCTGCGGGAAGGGCTAATCCGTCCTGAAGCGGCCGGTAGGGGACCTGCGCCCGTTAGGGCGGCCGTCCGGCGACCCCCGTTATCCGGGACTTCCACTCCAGTTAGATCGATGATTGATCCGATGACGTATCGAGTCCGGAATCGGTCGATCCTGTTCCCGATCGGTTCACGACCGGTTGTAATCACGTCCCATGTAGAGTGCGAGGACGTTGAGCCCGAGGAGGGCGAGAAAGACGAGCGTGATCCGAGGATTGCCCAGTCCCTGCGTTAACAGCGGCAGATGGACGAACGGCAGGGCGACGGCGATCCAGAACGAAAGAAACCGCGTCGATCCCTTGAGCGAGTGGATGAATCGACTGCGCGCCGGATCGCTGTTTTGGTTCGACTCCGACCCTGCTGGAGACAGGGAGTCGTTCGACAGTGGGGAGGGGCTGGGGGAGTTGGACATTGTGACGAGGCACCTCTTCGTAGTAACGACATTCACTCAGGATAGCATATAACCGTCAGACGGTTGGTCCCGTTTCGGTCCGTTTCACGTCCGTAATGATGGTAATACTACTCTTCGAAACGCCTTTAGAATCGCGGAAAAATTTTACAAACGGCTCTAACTCTGTTTCATCGATTTTGTCATGACATGTGGATCGGTCCGGTATAGCCGCCCTATTCTCCGTCGCCGATCGCTCGTGGCCGCTGCGTACTCTCCGTCGCAACCGAGCGCAATCCCCTTGTACCGAGAACGCAACCATTTCGACATGAGCGAGCGACGCGCGACCGTCACACGAGACACGGCCGAAACGACGATCGAATGCACGGTGTCCGTCGACGGCAACGGCACAGCCACGGTCGATACCGGCGTCGGCTTCTTCGATCACATGCTGACGGCCTTCGCCCGCCACGGCCTCTTCGATCTCGAACTCGAGTGCGACGGCGACCTCGACATCGACGATCACCACACGGTCGAGGACGTGGCAATCGTCCTCGGAACGGCGTTCGATGAGGCCCTCGACGATCGGGCGGGCATCGTCAGGTACGCGGATCGCCGCGTTCCGCTCGACGAAGCCGTCGCGTCGACCGTCGTCGACGTGAGCGGCCGCCCACGGTTCTACTTCGACGGCGAGTTCTCCCAGGCGGCGATCGGCGAGTTCACGAGCGACATGGCGCGTCACTTCGCGGAGTCGCTGGCGATGAACGCGGGACTGACGCTGCACGTCGGCGTTCGCGGTGAGAACGCCCACCACGAGGTCGAGGCGCTGTTCAAGGCGCTGGCGCGAGCGCTCGACGACGCGACGCGGCTCGATGACCGACGCGAGGGGACACCGAGTACGAAGGGAACGCTGACCGACTAAGTGCAGCGCGACGGCCCAGCAACGACGAACTACGATGACGGACGGTGCAACTCCCCGCCGCGCTCGGCGAACTCGTCGCGTTCGAGCGCGTGCTCGATGATCGCCTCGGCCTCCTCGGCTTCGAGGTCGTAGGCGCCGGCCGCCAGCGATTCGACGGCCTCGCGGCCCATCGGGAACTCGCGGTTGCGAAGCAAGCGGATGACCTTGGGATAGGCTCGCGGCGAGGCTGGGGCCGCTCTCGTCGATTCGGATCGGGCGGTCGGTTCGGCTTCGGTTTCGATTGGATTCGATTCCCGGGCTGGTTCTGCCGCCGCCTCGTCCGTCCCGCCGGTCGCATCTTCGGAACTGGGTGTCTCGTCCGACGGCTCGTCGAACGTGATCTCGTTTCCCGTTTCGAAGCGCCCTGCCGGTGGTGCGTCCGATTTTGCAACCGAACCTGAATCTGGATCCGAGTTCACCTCCCCTTCCGAACTCGTGCTCTCTGGAGGCGTTCTCTGCGTACTCGAATCGTCGCTCCCAGTCCCGTCAGTGGCCGGGGTCTCGGCCGTTTCAGTGTCGCTGTGTGACTGGCGTGAGCCGGTGGTGGTGTCACTTCGGAGTCGGTCGAGGAGCGGTTCGAGGACGGTTCCAAGACGACGTTTGCAGTCCGGACAGACGCTCACGCGGCGTTGTTCGGCCTCCGTCGGATCGAGTTCGGCGGGAATAACCTCGTACGTGCCGGCAGCATCGCTAGCACAGAAGTCACAGTGGTTGATCGCGCGCATAGAATACCGTCTCATTCGAATCGGTAAAAACGTCCGTCAGACGCGGGGTGGCACGGCGGTCGAGTTTGCTGAACGGTGTTGACCGCTCTGTGTTGCGACGGTATCGACGCATCCCGTCACCTCGGCCGCTGAACTCGTTATGACCGACCGTCAATCACCGACCATTATACCTGGGCACGCGTATACCCACCAACGAATGTTCGACGAGATAATGGGGAAGTTCGAGGGGTCCCCGAGCCAGCAAGCAGTTATTCGACTCCTGTTAGAGCGTGGCTTTTCGGTCAACGACGACGGTCGCGTCGTTTCGGGTGGGATCGAGATCCCGAACACCGGTATCGCTCGCGAGATCGATGTCGATCGCCGCGTCGTCGACTCGACGACGAACGCGATCCTCGACGATCCCGAACTCCGGCGGATCTTCCAGAACATCTCGCAGGTGCCGAGCCTGATGGATCTCGCACCCGTGCTCGATCTGACGGTGCTGTCGATTGCCGTCGACAACGCGGAGCAAAAGGGGATCGTCGCCGCGGTGACGGGGACGCTCGCCGAAAACGACATCTCGATTCGCCAGACGATCAGCGAGGACCCCGAGTTCACCGACGAGCCGCGGCTGTACCTGATCACGGACGAGGACGTTTCGGGCGCGGCGATAACCGAACTTCGCGATCTCGAGTTCGTGCGGAAGATCGAGTTACAGTGAGCGTACAGTGAGCGACCCGATCGACTGCGCGAGGTGCGAGGTGAAACCGTGACCGACACCTACGCGACGATCGCCGAGGCTGCGACCGCCGAGTTCGTCGTCCAGGGCTCGGAGTTCATCGGCCACGCGCGCCCGGTCGAATCCGTCCCGGACGCCGAGTCGTTCGTCGACGCGATCCGCGAGGAGTACGCCGACGCGACGCATAACGTTCCCGCCTACCGGGTGCGCGCGGACGCCGACGGCGACTTCCTCCGGGAGTATTCGAGCGACAACGGCGAACCCTCGAGTTCGGCGGGCAAGCCGGCGCTCAACGTCCTCGCACGGCGCGAGATCGAGAACTGCGCGGTCGTCGTGACGCGGTACTACGGCGGGACGAACCTCGGCGTCGGCGGTCTCGTCCGGGCGTACTCCCGCGCGGTGAAGGAGGCCGTCGACGCGGCGGGCGTCGTCGAGGAGCGCCCGCACGAACGCGTCTCGATCACCGTGGAGTACGACGATTCGGGCACCGTCCGCGGCATCATCGAAAGCGAGGGCTACGAGTTCGACGCGGATTACCAGGCCGAGGTTACCTTTGCCGTTCGCGTTCCGGTCGCGGCGGCCGACGCCTTCCGCGATCGGATTCGAAGTGCGACGAGCGGGCGGGCCGAACTCGAGTCGGAGTAAGAGTACGGGTACGGCGCGTTCGAAGCGGGATCGTGTTCTTGGCGGCCGTTACGGCAGCGCTGTCGTTCGATCCGAGAGCCGCTGTTCGACCGTCGCGATGATCGCCTCCGGCGCGTCGAGGGACTCGCGGTCGAGACGCACGTCGAACAGCCCGCGGTCGAAGACGAGTTCGTCGTCGCGCAGGCGGACGTGATCGATCTCGTCCCACGGGACGAATCTGCTGGTGTAGGGTCGCTGTTTGACGAGGCCGTTCTCGTAGAGCCGGATTTCGGGGTCCGTTCCGGTCTCGCCGACGCGGAATCGGCCCTCGATGAACCCGCCGACGAGCCAGCAGAGCCAGAGCGTCCCCCAGACGAGTGCGCTGAGCCAGTTTCTCCCGATTGCGTCGAGGAGCGCGAGCGCCGGCCAGACGACGAGGAGCAGCACGTCTATTTTGGGCGTGCGTGGCGGGTGCCAGCGACACGCCGCGATCGGGCGGCCGTGCGCTCTGTCGGCGGCGTACCCCGTCTCGGTGACCCCCAGCAGCACGTATCCGGCGACGAGGAGTCCGCTCGCCGACACGGCGGTCGCGAGTCCGAGTGCGGTATCGACCGGGCCCAGCACCGAGGCGAGGCCGACGAGTCCGAACGGTACGGCCGGGGCGAACGGCGCGGCGCGCTGAACTCGTCCGCGGCCCAGTCGGGCCGGCAGGTCGGGGAAGCGACGGTGGACGGCGGTACCGAGACCGATACCGACGAAGAGTCCGAGGAGTGTCCCACCGGCGAGGACGACACTGCCCCCGTTCAGCGCCGTTGCACCGGTCAGCGCGACCGCTGCGAAGACGACACCGATGTAACCCGCGAGGATGCGCCGCTCTACCGCGGCAGAGACGGATGCTGTGGCAGTACCGCCGTCAGCTCCCTCTGCGGACGAACGTTCGTTCATACGTTTTTGTACGCGAATTCAGGGTATATGTGTACTGGAAATGACCCGTCTCAGGCCTCGCCGGCGACGGCGAGCAGTCCCTCGAGAATCAACAGCGGGATCTCGGGTACCATCAGTAGAATTGGAGGAACCACGTAAATTCTCTCCTACATGTGAAACCGTAAGGCATGTGCGCTCTGTACTTCGGAAGTATTATCACCTGATTTCAAGACCCTACCACATGAGAGTATGACTGGCGTATTTATGTCATTGTGGAGACGGTATCGGTCTATTCCCATCGTATACCGGATCGCGATAGCGTTCGTTCTCGGCGCTCTCGTCGGGTTGGCTGTCGGCCGGCCGGCGATGGAACTCCAACCGATCGGTGACTTGTTCGTCCGATTGCTCGAGATGATCATCGTTCCGATCATCATTTTCACGTTGTTGATGGCGACGCGGGAACTATCCCCGAAAAATCTGGGTCGCATTGGCGGACAGGTCGTGATCCTGTATCTCGCCACGACCGCCGTTGCCATCGGAATGGGACTTGGCGTTAGTAATCTCATCGATCCCGGGACGGGAATGACCTTAGAGCAGACGGACGTCCAGACTGGACAGACACCGTCGCTGACGGATCAAGTGTTCAATATCGTCCCCGAGAACCCCATCACTGCGATGGCGGAGGGGAACATCCTCGCGATCATCTTCTTCACGCTCGTCTTCGGCCTCGGGATGACGATGGTCCGAGCGGAAGTCGAACCCGACTCGGCCGTCCGGAACGGCATCGACACGATCTTCGACGTGGTTGATGCCGGCGCAGAGGTTATGTTCAAAATCGTCTGGGGAGTCATGGAGTTCGGTGTCCTCGGCGTATTTGCGCTGATGGCGGCGCTGTTCGGCGAAGTTGGTGCCCAAGCTGTTGGGGCGTATTTCTCCCTCTCGATGACGCTCGCGATCGCCATCGGACTCCAGATCACGCTGGTCTACCTCCTGGTCATCATTCGAGGTGCGGTTGGCGTTTCACCCGTCGCCTTCCTTCGCGGCATCAAGGAGGCACTTATTACGGCACTCAGTATTCGGTCGTCCACCGCGACGCTTCCCATCTCGATGTCGGACGCCGACGAGAATCTCCAGATCAAAGAGCGCGTATACGGTTTCTCGCTTCCGCTGGGAGCCACGATCAACATGGACGGCACGGCGATGTACCTCGGCATCGTCGCCATCTTCGCTGCGAACATCGCCGGTGCTTCACTCACACTAATCGAACAGCTCACCATTCTGCTGACCGCGCTCCTTATGAGCATCGGCACCGCGGGCGTTCCCAGCGCGAGTCTGGTCATGATGACCGCGGTGTTGACTCAAGTCGGGCTTCCACTCGAAGTGATCGGAATGATTGCGGGTATCGATCCACTGCTCGATCGTCTCCGGACGATGAACAACATCGCCGGCGATATGGCAGTGACGACGGTCGTTGCAAAGTGGAACGATGCGATCGACCTCACATCCGGCGTGTGGGCTGACGCCCCCGCCGAGTTCAGTGAGGAAGCCGTTAGCGCGACGAACGACGACTGAACACCCTAAATTCCGATAAATGATACACGGTGCGCGGAATCTCACGACCGGAATCACGGATCCACGCGACAGGCACAGCCCTGAAACCGTACGACGTCACCTATCTGAGATCACATCTCTGTGCAACTCGAGTGGGAAAATTGGGGTTGGATTGGTTCGGACGGACGCAATCATCCGCTCCTCGCTTCGACCCGGTCACTACAAACCGGGATCGGCCTCCGCGGTCGGAACGGTGCCGTTGTCGGGGTGGGCACTGTGACCGATTTCGATCGTACGGAATCCGACGACGTCAATCGTGTGGAGGATATGAAAGACGATTCTTCGACGAACAGAGACCGAACGGAACCGATCGTTGACCGCGCACGCGAAATAATCCCTGGCGGTGCACAGACCGGGTTGCGAGCGCAGGCGTACGACACGGGAGATGTCGCCTTCGAATCGGCGTCGGGTGCCACGCTGACGACCGTCGCCGGGGAGCAGTACATCGACTATCACCTCGGATTCGGCCCGATCATCCTCGGCCACGCTCACGAGGATGTCGACGCGGCGGCCCGAGCGGCTATCGACGACGGCGTATTGTACGGCGCGGGCACAACACCGCTGGAGGTCGAGGTTGCTGAACGCCTCGTCGATCTCGTACCCAGCGTCGAGATGGTGAACTTCTGCAACAGCGGCAGTGAAGCCACCTATCACGCGATCCGGCTCGCGCGAGCCGCCACCGGTAACGAGAAGGTGCTAAAATTCGAGGGCTGTTACCATGGCTGGCACGACTACGTCGACGTCAGCGTCTATCCACCCGCCGACCGCGTCGGCGAGCGTTATCCCGAGTCCGACGGTATGCTCCCGGCAGCCGTCGAGAACACGCTGGTCGCTCCGTTCAACGATTCCGACGCCGCCGAGGAGATCGTTCGCGACCACAGCGACGACCTCGCGGCGGTCATCCTCGAGCCCGTTCCCCACTCCGTCGGCTGTCTACACCCGCGAACGGAGTTCCTCGAGACGCTGCGCGAGGTGACCGAAGTCCACGGCGTTCCGTTGATCTTCGACGAGGTCATCAGCGGCTTCCGTCACTCGCCACACGGCGTTCAGGGCGAGGTCAACGTTACGCCCGATCTCACTTGCGTCGCGAAGGCCTTGGGCAACGGGTATCCCGTGGCGGCCGTCGGTGGCCGATCAGATCTACTCGCCCAGGCGGGCGGTGACAACGAGTCCGGCGTTGTCATCAGCGGGACGTATTCGGGTAGTCTTCCGGGACTAGCCGCTGCACGCGAGACTATCGACACCATCGTCGCCGAGGACGTTCAGGCGTCCCTGACCGACCTCGGTGACCGCTATCGCGACGGACTGGCCGACCTACTCGAGGACCACGGGGTCGACGGCCGGGTTGTCGGCCACCGGAGCATTTTCAGCGTTCAATTCGGCGTGCGTGGCGAACCCCGTACCTACGAGGACGTTCTCGGACTCGACGAGGAGCGCTTCCACGCGTTCGCGGCGGGCATGCGAGAGCGCGGCCACTTCTTCACGCCGAACCCGTACAAGCGCCACCACCTTTCGGCCGCTCACGACGAGGCCCACCTCGAGTCTTATCTCGAGGCTGCCGATACGGTGCTCGCTGAACTCTGATTCGGCTTCTGAACCAGAGACGTGTCCCAGGGGACGGCACGCTCAACTGTCTTCTCGGTCACGCTCCGTGTGAACCTCTTCCTTCCAACCGTTGATGCCACCGCCAACCTCCCTCTTCGACTTCTTCCTGTACGACGTACCGGAACGCGAACACCTTTTACGTTCCTCCCGGAGACAGCGTACATGAACGCCATTACCGCAGCCGATTACTACGATTTGCGGCAGGTCTCGGAGCCGCAACTCTCGCCGGACGACGAACGGGTGGCGTTCGTCCGCCGAACGCCGACGGACGACCGATCCCACGAAGCGACGATTTTCGTCGTCCCGGTCGGCGGCGACGAACCGACCCAGTTCACCATCAGCGAGGGCGTCGACAGCCAGCCCCGCTTTAGCCCCGACGGCGACCGCCTCGCGTTCGTCAGCACCCGCGGCGAGGCCGACGACAGACAACAACTCTGGGTTACCCCCACGACGGGCGGCGAGGCCCGCCAACTCACGTCCGTCGTCGGCGGCGTCACTGAACTCGAGTGGAGTCCCGACGGCTCGCGGCTACTCTTCTCCCAGCGCGTCACCGCCGACGACCGCGCGGAAGACCGCGACCTTGCGGTCGATCCCGACTACGAACCCGCGGAGCCGGACCCGCGCGTGATCGACCGCATGGTCTACCGCGCCAACACCGAGTACGCGGACGGCCGACGCAGCCACGCGTACGTCTTAGACGTCGAGGCGGCGCTCGAACGCGACGCCGATCTTCGGGAGGCGGAGACCGGCGACGCCATCCAGCGTCTCACCGACGGCGACGAGGACCACATCAGCCCGACCTGGGGCGACGACGACACGATCTACTACGCGGTCAAAACCGCCGCCGAAGGCGTCCATCCCGACGACTCGCTCCGCTACGAGCTGTACGAGCACGACCTCGACACCGACGAGGCGACGGCCTTCACCCGGACGACGGGCTGGGCCACTGAACTCGCGGCGACGACGGACGGCCTGGTCGCGTTCGAGTTCACCCCGGCGGAACGGTCGTCGATGCGCCAGACGGAGGTCCGCGTCCACGACCGGGAGACGGGGACGGAGACGACGCCGACGGCGTCTCTCGATCGGACGATCGGTCACCGCTGTGACTTCGCGTGGGCACCGGGCGGCGAGGCGCTGTATTTCACGACGCCGGAGACGGGATCGCGGGTGCTCTGGTCGGTCGCCGTCGGCGTAGGGGTGGGGACGGGGAGCGGCGCTGATGACGGGACGAGTGACGAGGTCGGCAGCGAGGAGCCGACGCGCGTCTACGGCGAGGGCGTCACCGTCGCGGACTTCTCGGTCGGCGAGAACGCGGTCGCGCTCGTCCAGAGCGAGTGGGATCATCCCGGCGACGTGTTCGTCACGACGCGGGGGGGTACCGAGACCCACCGGCTCACCCGCGTCAACGGCGATCTGCTCGCGGATCGGGCGGTGCGCCAGCCCGAAGAGGTCTGGTTCGAGGGTGGTACCGTCGCCGATGGTGGTGCTGGTGACGGTGCCGGTGCGGAGGGCGGTACGGATGACGGCGTCAAGGGCGGCGATGACGGCGATGGCGGAGACGACGGCGACGAAGCGGAGACGCAAATCCAGGGCTGGCTCCTGACGCCGCCCGAGTTCGACGCCGACGCCGCGGGCGGGCCGGACGAGACGTATCCGCTCGTCGTCGAGATTCACGGCGGCCCGCACGCCCAGTGGACGACTGCGGGAACGATGTGGCACGAGTTCCAGACGCTCGCGGCGCAGGGCTACGTCGTCTTCTGGTGTAACCCGCGAGGCTCGACGGGGTACGGCGAGGCGCACGCGACGGCGATCGACCGCGACTGGGGCGACGTTACCCTCGCGGACGTGCTCTCGGGCGTCGAGACGGTCTGCGAGCGCGAGTTCGTCGACGAAGACGAGACATTCGTCACCGGGGGGAGCTTCGGCGGGTTCATGACCGCGTGGACGGTCACCCGGACCGACCGCTTCCGGGCGGCGGTTTCCCAGCGCGGCGTCTACGACCTCACCGGTTTCTACGGCTCGACGGACGCGTTCAAACTGATCGAGGGCGATTTCGACGCGACGCCCTGGGACGATCCCGACCTCCTCTGGGAGCAATCGCCGGTAGCACACGTCGCCGAGGTCGAGACGCCGACGCTGGTGCTCCACTCCGATCGCGACTACCGCACGCCGGCCAACACCGCCGAACTGTTCTACCTCGGCCTGCAGAAACACGGCGTCGACACCCGGATGGTCCGCTACCCGCGCGAGGGACACGAACTCTCGCGGTCCGGAGAGCCCGGTCACGTCGTGGATCGCCTCGAACGCCTCGTCCGCTGGTTCGACGGCTACGCCGACTCGCGCGAGGCCCCGCCGGCGCTCGATCGCGAGCGCGATGCGGGTCTGTCCGGCGGGCTAGACGAGTCGGACGAGGAGTGACGGGTGACGGGTGACGAGCGACGAGTGTCGTCGCTCTCGCTATCCGGCGACCGGTCCGCCCTGATCGCCGACCGCGCGTTCACAGGGCCGACTCCTACAGGTCGGGCACTCGTTCGGTCGGGCATGGACAGAAACGTCGGCGGCGTCGATCGCTTCCTTCGCATTACGCTCGGACTCACCCTTTTGCTCATCGGGTACCGAAACCGGGAGCAAACGGCCGGCGCGCTCGCGTTCATCGCCGGAAGCGACCTCCTCGCGACGGCCGTCATCCAGCGGTGCCCGATAAACGCCCTTCTCGGGATCGATACCTGCGGGAGCAGCGAGTGACCGACCGCTCGCGTCCGTTCACTCGTCGCCGGCGAACTCGTCCGGGTTGTCCGGATCGTACTGCACCGCGTCGTCGTCGGCCGGCGGCGCACCGATCGCCATCACTTCGATCGCCTCGTCCGCGTGGGCGGGGTTGTAGGCCCGATGCGGGGATGCAGGCTGGGCCGTGAACGTCGCCCCCGTGGGCACTTCGAACTCGCCGCCGGGCGTTTCGACGTGAAGCGGCCCCGAGAGAACGACGAACGCCTCCTCCTGTCGCTCGTGGTAGTGATACGCAAGCGGCAGCTGTTCGCCGGGCTCCGCCGAGAAGTGATTGATCGCCACGCTCTCCAACCCGGCCGCCTCGCTCACCCGCCGGCAGTCGCATGGCCGATCCCCGACTGCGTCGAGTACGTCCGGATCGACGACGCTGTAGGACATGGCTGTCCCGTTACCGGCGAGGCGCAAAAGTGTCGCGGTCCGTGCGCCGATCAGGTCGTCCGGAACGCCCGGTCGCCGGCGTCGCCCAATCCGGGGATGATGAAGCCGTCGTCGTCGAGTCGGTCGTCGATCGAGACCGTCAACAGGTCGGCCTCGGGGAACTCGTCGTCGACGCGCAGGAGGCCCTCGGGTGCGGAGACCGCAGAGAGCACGATCAGGTTCTCCGGGTCGGACGAGTTCTCGACGACGTGATCGAGGACGGTACACATCGTGGAGCCGGTGGCGAGCATCGGATCGGCGATGATGACCGTGTCGTCCTCGGTGATCTCGGGGAGTTTGACGTAGTCGACGGTAATCGGGAACGAGCCGTCCTCCGCGCGGCCGGCCTCCTCGTTGCGACTGGCGCTGATGACGCCCTGTCGGGCGCGGGGGAACGCCTTCAGGAGCCCCTCGACGAACGGCGTCGCCGCGCGCAGGACGTTGATGATCACGACGTCGTCGAGCCCGCGGACCCGTTCGCCCATCGTGGTCTCGAGGGGCGTCTCGATCTCGACGTACTCGGTTTCCATGCGGCCGTCGATGATCTCGTAGCCGCAGATGCGGCCGAGTTTGACGAGACCCTTACGGAAACTGACCTGCTCGGTTTCGACGTCTCGAAGCTGCGAGAGCGTGTGTTTCGCGAGTGCGTGCGTCACGAGATACGCGTCATCCCGGTCTTCGATTGGCATACTCGTATGGCCACCCGCGGGGTAGTTCACAGTGTCGATCACCGGCGACGATGTCGCGTACACGCCCCTGCAAGGGGCTGACACGCAGCGGAGAAGTTTATGCCGATCCATCCCCTACTACTCGCTCACTCGAATGGAAGAGAGCATTTCGGGATTCAAAGTTCGCGGCGACTGGGGCGACGTCGTCGAACACGGCGAACGCATTACCCGGGCGCTACGCGACGAAGGCGTTCACGATCCCGCACACGACTACGGCGCACACTTCGCTCGCGCCTTCGAAGAGTGGGACGAGTGGCGACCCAAAGCACACGAGACGCTCGACACCGACGTCAGCGAGAAGACCGCAGACCAGGCAAGCGTCGAGGAAGGAACGGGCGAACAAGCCGGCAAAGACCCCGACGAAGACATCAAAACCGCCGGAGAGAAACTTACCACCTCCTACGAACAACTCGAGGAGGACGACCCCGAGGCCGCCGTCGACAACTGGAAGGAATCGATTGACTACGTCGCCCGCGCAGCCGATTCCGCCGGTCGCAAGGCCCTCCGCCGCGTCGAGGACACCGTCTACCAGAACGTGATGACCCAACTCGCACCGTACTACTTCGACAACGAACTCATCAGCGCCAACGTCCAGCAATCCGCCCGCAACGGCGACAACGGCGAGCAGTTCGCCTTCGAGGTCAACGTCAACGACGACGATCTGAAAGATGCCGTCTCCGACCGCCTCGCTGAACTCGACGATGAAGTCGACCGTTGGCACGTCGAAGTCGAAAAGGATACCGGTGCGGCCGAGGCGATCGAGGGGGCGGAGCCGCCGCCGGAGGCCGATGATCAGTCAAAATTCACGACGAACTGAACCGTTCGCGTGTCTCGGCACATCAGCTATCTACAGGCCGGCACACACTTGTAGGGCCCGCGAATAGAATCCCCCGTAGATGGTCGAACCCGCGACAGTCGCGACGTTTCTGGTAGCCGCCATCGCCAGCCTCTTTATGGCCTGGGCGATCGGTGCCGGCTCGAGCGGCTCGACACCGTTCGCTCCCGCCGTCGGTGCCAACGCGATTTCGGTGATGCGAGCCGGTTTCTTCGTCGGGCTCCTCGGATTCATCGGCGCCGTCGTCCAGGGTGCAAACGTCTCCGAAGCGGTCGGCAGGGAACTCATCGGCGGCGTCATCCTCTCGCCGAGCGCCGCAACGATCGCCCTGATTATCGCCGCCGGGCTGGTCGCAATCGGCGTCTTCGCCGGCTACCCCATCGCCACCGCTTTTACAGTCACCGGTGCCGTCGTCGGCGTCGGCCTGGCGATGGGCGGCGATCCCGCGTGGCCGAAATACGTCGAAATAGCCACGCTCTGGATTCTCACGCCCTTCGTCGGGGGCGGTCTCGCCTACGGTATCGCCCGGCTCCTCCGGAGCGAACCCATCGCAGAACCCTCCCTGATCGTCGGCCTCGCCGCCTTCGTCGGCCTCCTCATCGCCAACATCGAGTTCGCCTTTCTCGACCCCGACAGCACCGGCGGCGCGTCTATCGCACAGGCTGTAAGCGACTGGGCGCCCGGTCCTGAACTCGTCGGTATGATCGTCGTGACAGGACTCGTGGGGCTGCTCTGGGGTGGAATCGTCGCCGCCGATCTGCGCAGCAGCGTCGAACGCGGTGAACGACATTTCCTGCTCGTTCTCGGTGCGCTCGTCGCGTTCTCGGCTGGCGGCAGTCAGGTCGGGCTGGCAATCGGGCCGCTGATTCCGCTCTCCGAAGACGTCGGTCTCCCGCTTCTTGCGTTGCTTCTGGGCGGCGGTATCGGCCTCCTGATCGGCTCGTGGACCGGTGCGCCGCGAATGATCAAGGCCATCTCACAGGATTACTCTTCGCTCGGTCCCCGGCGGTCGATCGCCGCGCTCATTCCGTCGTTCATGATCGCGCAGACGGCGGTATTGTTCGGCATCCCCGTCTCCTTCAACGAAATCATCGTGAGTGCGATCATCGGTAGCGGCTACGCCGCAAGTGGCAGCGGCGTCAGCGCCCGGAAAATGGGGTACACCGTCCTCGCGTGGGTGCTCTCGCTCGCCGGTTCGATTATCGTCTCCTTCGTCGGCTACACGGCCCTCTCGGCAGTACTTCTGTGACTATTCGTCCGTCTCGAATCCGTCTTTTCTTTGTTCCAACGGACCGCTCTGGAACGCTTGCGAGTTGGTTGTGATCCGTCAGTCCCTTCCCTCGCGCGAGTGACGGCGTTCCGGTCAGGCGTCTGCCGTTACTCCCTTCTCGATCAAGCGTCTGTCGTCACCATCCACTTTAGCATCTGTGGAAAGAGTGGCTCTGTTGAAATCCTCTTCTTCAGATGTATTTTAGCGCGAAACACACGCACACTACAGATGCGAGTACAACGACTGTTCAAGTTCTCGCGTGGTAGTTCACTATGTTAAGCCCCACACCACACCGAGAAAGATACCGAGAACCATACCAAACGGAATACCTATCGCGATATCACCCAGTGCGAGTCCAAGAGTGGCTCCTAGTAGCGGCCCGAACGCAATCCCCAGAGCCATTTTATTCGAATCCATTTGGTCATCTTCTTCGTCAAACACGTGCTGTCTTTGGACTTCCGGTGAGATAAACCCAGAGATCTAATGGAACGTGAGTTCCCCGTACTTACTGATCCCCATCAAAATTTATTAGCCGCTGAGGATTTCAACAGAGCCGAAAGAGTACGAGTTCAAACGCAGCGAACCCCAACACGAGCAACCGGGTCATCCCCTCCAGGTACGAAATTGCGACGAACGCAAGAATCGCGGCGCTGCTAAGTCCCATTCCATAGCGATACACGGGATTTTCGAGTATGTTACTCATACGATCAGTTCTTCAATTGAGACGTACATCTGTTGTCGTCTGCGCGCAGTGCGCCAGTAACGAACGCTATCGGATGCTCATCACCCGTCTTCTGTCGTAACGACTGCAACGATTTACACCGGTCACAGACCTGTCGTGCGATCGGGCGTGTGCAGTGACTCGCAGCGGCGACGAGAGCTGCACTCGCTTTGCCGTGCTGAGTCGGGCTTTCCAGCCCGGATGAGGAATATCGAACGGTCTTTACACGATCAGCGACGAGTTCACCCATGGAGGATGCGAACGTGAACGCGGCGGCACCGTCCGGGGACGAGTCGGAGCCGATCCAGTGGCGGCGTGACGCATCGACCTCGCGGACGGTGTGGGCGTTGTGGTCGCTCGGCGTCGGGACGTTCTTTGCGGCGATTTCCATCGTTGCCTTCTGGCGGGTGTACGATCTGGCTATGCAGTTCGGTCTCGGTGGGGTCGTCCTTGCGGCCGGGGCCGGGATCATCGCAACGGTGCTTGCGTTTGCAGCGACCGAAAATACGGAACAGCGCCTGCAGCGGCTTACTTCGAGGCTTCCGATCTCGTCACCGTCGGGACGTGGTCTCGAGCGGGCGACGGATGCGGCTCTCGGGACGATTGCGATGATGGCGATCATCGTCTCGTTGATGGTCGCCGGACGGATCGTCTCGCAGAACGGGTTGCTCGGCGGTATCGGTGCCGGTCCGTTTACCGGCCTGGCGGCGATAACGATCCCGCTTGCGCTTCTCGCGCTCGTTCTCGCGTCGTTTCTTCGCTCCGTGGGTGCTTTCGACCGCGAGGAGGAGGCGATTTATCTGTACGATCCCGAGCAGGCGGTCGACCTCGACGTGATCGAGGCCGTCTCGATTCGTCAGGTCGGTAGTGTGGCGGTGTTAACACTGACGTACATCGAGCGGGACGGCACGTACGTTGCTGGCCCGCGGCGGCTCGTCGTGCCGCCGGCGGTTGCCGTTGCCGTTCAAGACGTCGTGGAGTCGAACCGATAACGGAGTCGATAGCGTGCGGTCCCACCCGCAATCGATCCCTTAGCGCGCCCGCTCGTTTCCGTCAGTAGCGGGTGTGCCGGTGTCCGTGTGCCGTGTTCCCTCCCGGTCGTTCTCTCCAGTACCGTCATCGTCGGAGACGGACCCGTTTTCGTCGCGTTCACTCGTCTCGGCATCGAGTTCAGTCTCGTCGAGTTCGTCCTCGAACGTTTCGAGTTTTCGCAAGCGTGCTTTCATGATACGGGTGTTCTCGACGGTCTCGACCGTGATTCGGACGCCATCGTAGGTGATCTCTTCGCCCTCTTCGACGAGCCGGCCAGCACGATTGAAGATGAAGCCGGCGATCGTTTCGAACTCCTCGCCTTCGGGAAGGTCGATGTCCAGCGATTCGTTGACGTCCTCGATATTGACCTCGCCGCGGACCATCACCGTCCGATCGTCGAGTTCCTCGATCGGCATGTCCTCGCCGCCCTCGAGAATCTCGCCGATGATTTCCTCGACCATGTCTTCCATCGTGACGAGGCCTTCGGTCGTCCCGAACTCGTCGATGACGATGGCCATGTGCATCCGGTTTTCGCGCATTTCGGTCAGGAGCTCGTCGACGTTTTTGGATTCGGGGACGTGAAGCGTCGGCTGGATGAGGTCGCCGAGTTCGAGTTCCTTGGTTTCGGTTTCGCCGTAGTTGAGATCTCGGACGAGGTTGCGGATGTGGACGACGCCCTGGACGTTGTCGAGGCTGCCCTCGTAGACGGGGACGCGGGCGTGGCCGCTCTGGATACAGGTTTCGATAGCCTCGTCGATGCTGGCGTCTTTCGGTACCGCCGTCATGTCGAGTCGCGGGGTCATCACCTCCTTGACGATGGTGTTGTTAAAGCGGAAGATGCGCTGGAGCATCTCGTGTTCTTCCTCCTCCAGGACGCCCTCTCGCTCGCCGGATTCGATCATCTCCTGGATCTCGTCGCGGGTGACGTAGGGCGACTCGATCGCACCGGTTGTCGAGCCCGTGAGTCGATTGATCTGCCGCGTGAGATAGTCGAAGAGGACGATGAGCGGATAGAGGAAATACTCCGTCGCCTTGAGCGGCTTCGCGATGCGGATCGACCACGATTCGGTGTTCTCGACCGCGTAGGACTTCGGCACGCTCTCGCCGAACAGGAGGACGATCGCGGTCACGCCGAAGGTCGACAAGAGGACCGGTGCCAGCCCGGACTCGAAGTAGAGACCCAGAAGGGCGGTCGCGATCGAGGACATCGCGATGTTGACGAGGTTGTTGCCGACCAGAATCGTCACGAGCAACCGGTGCGGATCGGATTTCAGCTGCTCGACGAGTTTCGCGCCCTCGATATTGTCCTCGACCATTCCCTCGAGCCGGTGTCTGGGAAGGTTGAACATCGCGATCTCCGAGGACGAGAAAAACCCCGAGAGGGCGATCAGAGCGACTATTGTGAGCACGCCGAGGACGGCGATCGTCGACCGCCCGACCTCGAGCCCCACCATCGGTACCGTGTAGAGAGGGGTACCGATGCCGGTACCGACCTCGACACCGACCTCGGAAAGCGAAACCAACGCCATTGGTGTACAGCGTTATCACCGGATCGGTTAACCGTTTACCATTTGACCACGTTTCCCACCCCGTTTGTCCGCTGACGACACGTTTACCCGCTTGTTCCACGAACGAATCACCATGAGTCACGCGACCGATTCGCCAATTACGTTCTACCGCCTGCACGGGTGTCCGTACTGTGAACGCGTTGCTCGACTCCTCGACGAGTTCGATCTCGACTACCACTCCCGGTTCGTCGAACCGCTGCACTCGAAGCGCGACGTCGTCAAGCGCGTTGCCGGCGTTCGGTCGGTCCCGGTCATCGTCGACGAGACGACCGGTGTGACGATGGCCGAGAGCGCGAACATCGTGGACTACCTGGAGTCGACCTACGGCGACGGGGCGGGCACCGACGCATCGGCCGCAACCGCCGGAGGTGCCGACTGATGCCCGAGTTCGATGTCGTCGATCTCGGTCCCGCCAGCCATCCCGAATCGGGCGACGACGCGCCCGAGTTCACTCGCCCGCTCGTCACCGACGAGTTCTGGGCGGACCGGGCAATCTCCGAACTCGTCGGAGACGCGCAGGCGGGTGGCGAAACGATCCTCGTCTTCACGCCGATGATCGGCTCGTTCGCAGCCACGTACGTCTGGAGTGAACTCCTCGAGCGCGACTGGGACGAACGCGCCGACCGCGTCGTCGGCGTCACGGCCTCGACGCCGTACGCGATTTCGGACTTTCTCGCCGACAACGACCTGCCGTTCGACATCTTCGCCGATCCGGCGAACGACGTTGCGGAGGCGTACGGAATCGCTCACGACCTGGACGGGATGGAAGGCGTCGACGAACCGCGCCTCGCCGTCTTCGCCGTCGACGACGACCTGACGGTCACCGACGCCTGGGTCGCCACCGACTGGCCCGAGTTCCCCGACTACGACGACCTCGAAGCGCGGTTCGACCTCGCATAGACACGCCGTCGAACGCCGCGTCACCACCGGAACGCGGTACGCTTTTTGCCACGACGACGCGAGTATCCGACATCGACACATGTCCGATATCGATCGCGCCGCGGACGCCGTCCGCGACGGCGAACTCGTCGTTTACCCCACCGAAACCGTCTACGGCCTCGGCGCGGACGCACTCGACTCCGACGCCGTCGGCCGCGTCTTCGACGCGAAGGGACGGGACCGCTCGAAACCGATCTCGCTCGCCGTTCCGTCGGTTCCGGCTGCACTCCAGTACGTCCGTGCAACCGAGCGCGAGCGCCGGTTCATGGCAACCTTTCTCCCCGGCCCCGTGACGGTCCTCTGTCGATCCCGCGAGCCGGTTCCCGGAGTTCTGACAGCGGGCCGCGACCGCGTCGGCGTCCGCGTTCCCGACCACCCGATCGCACTCGCGCTGTGCGAGCGCGCCGAGACGCCGATCACGGCGACGAGCGCGAACGTTAGCGGCCGCGGCAGCGTTCGGCGACTCGATGAACTCGATCCTGAACTCCGCGAGGCGACTGCAGCCACGCTCGACGGCGGCGAGACGCCCGGAACCGAGAGTTCGGTCGTCGATCCGACGAGCGAGACGATTCACCGACGCGGCGCGCTGGCGGACGACATCGAAACCTGGTTCGAGACGCACTGAACGCGGATCGTCGCGTCCGTGCGCACACCTTGCCGGTCCGAACGGCTGGCCATCGGCGAGGCGTAACCCGCTTTTTTGGTACCGCCGTCCGATGGACGGCTATGAGATATCGATTTCGACCGGCCGATTCCGCCCAGCAGATCGTCGGCGGCTTTCTGCTCGCCGGTCCGTTCGTCGTTACCGAGGAGGTGTGGGACCTCGCCGAAAACATGAATCGGTTCCGGATGCTGCTGACCGTCATCGTCGCCTGCGCGATTGGGTATGGCGCTCTCTATCAGGCGGATACGAAGCGCGATCCGGACCGCGAGACAGCCGTCGTCGGTGTCCCCGTCCGGTTTCTCTCCTTGATGTGCGTGGCGTTCGGATCGGTCGCAATCCTCGCGTTCCTGTTCGATGCCCCGGACACGTTTCTCGATTCGTCGAAATCGACGGCCGAATTGGTCGAGACGACGTTCAATGCGGTGAGCGTCGGAGCGGTTTTCAGCGTCGTCGGCGCCGCGACGGCGGACACGCTGTTCTAGTGCGGCGATCGCGATTCAATCTGTAACCGACACTACCCAAATCCCAGCAACGACCGCAACGTCCGCGTCCGCACGCCACACTCCGATGTGAACTCGCAGGACTCGCACTTCGAGCGGTTGTCCGTCCGCGCCGGCGGGCCGTCTAACTCTCGAACCGTCCGCAGCGCGCGCCGATACCGGGCCTTCCGGCGCGTCGTCATCGTCACCGACCGAACCACGCCGTAGGCCGGATACTCGACCCACACCCGTTCGACCGGCGTCTGGTGCTCCCAGGCGAGCGCCTTCGCCGCCGCGACGGCGTGCACCGACCGAGACTCCCAGATTCCCCGCTCCGGCGGCGAGCCGGTTGCGACCAACACCGGCTCCAGCGGGTCAGCGAGCACTTTGTGAACGCGGCCGCGACAGTCTCGCCCGGTTGCGAGTACGTCCCGTTCGTGCGGCTCGCAGAGCCGCTGCCAATCGCCGTCGGCCGCGAGTTCATCGCGCGTCTCGGTTAGCGCCCGTCGATACGCCGCCGGCGGTCGCGCGATCGGCTCGGCTTCGAGTTCGGTTGCGGACATGTCGAGCAGGCGCTCGTACCGGGTTGCGAGGTCGCGAATCGCTTCGACTTCCGGCGGGGGTTCGCGGTCGGTTTCGCGAGTGCGGGCGTAGTAGCACTTTCGCGGGCAGTAGGCGGCGGTTCGGAGGTCACCGAACGTGACGGGGGGACGGGTCACGCCCGGTTTGGGCGCGGCTTCCTATAAAAACTGTAGCAGTTCATCGCAGCGCTGACGGAACCGTAACCTCGCGGGCTCCGTGGTCGGACGGCCCGCTTAGAAGTCGACGTCCGTCTCCATCCCCTCGGTTGCGTCTTCGAGGCCGTCCTCGCGGACGTCGGTCGCCATCTGCGCCGAGAGGTCGGCGTCGGCGAGGATGCTATCGAACTCCTCGCGGTAGCGGTCGTTGGCCGCTCGGGATTCGTCTTTGGCCGCGGCGACGCGTCGGAACCGTCGGATGTCGGCCGCCGTAACGTCGTACTCCTCGGCGAGTGTTTCGTCGTCTTCCTCGCGGTCGCGGATCGCGACGAGGTCGACTTCGTCGGCGTCGTCCTCGCCGACGAGGTGCAGCGCCATGCGGGCCTCGAAGACCGTTTCGGCGTCGCTTCCGAGGTCGGCCGCGATGGTCGCGTCGTCCCGTCCGTCGTAGAATCCGTTCGCGACCGCGATCAGCTCCTCGTCTTCGAGGGGCGTTTCGAACTCGTATCGCTCGCGCAGCTGTGTGACGACGCTCTCGAGGCGCTCGTCGTCGGAGCGTTCGTCCCGTTCGAGCGAGCCGCGGGTGTCCTCTTGGGATTCGGTGATGGTCTCTTCGCCGTCGGTAACGTCGGTGAAGATGTCCCGGAGTTCTTCGGTTTTGTCGTTCATGAGTGGACACTCCCGACGGGCGGCTATTTAAGGCTGTTGCCAGATAGCGTTGGGCGCAAATCCAACATCGACAACAATTATAAACTTGAAAACTCGACTACTATTTCCGCAAGACGGCGGAGAGGTCGCCTGTCGTACAGTGTGGCAAGAATTAAGTCACGCCCCACCCCGTGGTTGAACATGAACACCATAGCACAGGCGGCCGAAGGAAGGGAGACCTACCTGGGGATCAGCGACGTTGGCTACGTCCTGTTCTACCTCCTCGTGGCGATCGCCGTCACCGTTTTCGCCTACGGCGTCTATCAGCGCGTCCGGCGGTACACGCGGGGTGACGACGATCCCTTCGATCGCGTCTCCGACCTGTCGAACCGCGTCGTGAGTAGCGCCAAGATCGTGCTCTCGAACGAGAAACAGTTCAACAGGGACCTCTACGGCGGGTTGATGCACTCGTTTATTCTCTGGGGGTTCCTGACGTTGTTCATCGCCACGTCGATCATCGTCGTCGAACAGTACGGCACCGAGATATTCCTCGGAATCGTCTTCTGGAAGGGCGACTTCTATCTGGCCTACCAGTTCATCGTCGACGCGATGGGGCTGCTGTTCGTCGTCGGCATCGGGATGGCTCTCTACCGGCGCTACTGGGTCCGGAACCACCGTCTCTGGGGCCGTCACACCTCGAACGAGGACGACATTTTCATCTGGACGCTGTTCGGCCTCGGCCTCGGCGGCTTCCTCCTCGAGGGCGCGCGGATCTACGTGACCGGCATGCCGGACCACGAAATCGTGAGCTTCGTCGGCTACGGCATCGCGATGGTCCTGCAGGCGATCGACCTGCCGACCAGCGGCGCTGCACTCGAACCGGCGACCTACGCCGCCGGCGACTACTTCGGCGCGAACGCCGAGACGCTCCACTGGGCGTTCTGGTGGGGCCACTCGCTGCTCGCCCTCTTTTTCATCGCGTGGATTCCCTACGCCAAACCGTTCCACATGCTCTCGTCGTTCGCGAACGTCATCACGCGCGACGAGAAGTCCGGCACGCGCCTGCCGAACGTCCCGTCGGACCTCGACGCGACGAACGCCGAGTCCATCGACGATTTCACCTGGAAGGAGATTCTGGATCAGGACGCCTGTACCAAGTGCGGTCGCTGTTCGTCGGTCTGTCCCGCCAAGGCGTCCGACCGACCGCTCGATCCGCGAAACGTCATCCTCGACCTGAAGAAATACCGCGAAGAACTCGACGCCGGCGGCGAGGAGAAACCGATCATCGCCGACGGCGGGACGAGCGTCATCAACACGGAGACGATGGAATCCTGTATGGCCTGTATGGCCTGCATGGACGCCTGTCCGGTTGAAATCGAGCACCTCCAGTCCTTCACCCGACTCAATCGCCAGATGACCGACCAGGGCGACGTGTCCTCGTCCATGCAGGACGTCTTCCAGAACGTCATGCAGGACGGCAACACCTTCGGCGACAGCCCCCGCAACCGCGCCGACTGGACCGACGACCTCGAGTTCGACGTTACCGACGCCCGCGAGGAGGAAGTCGACTACCTCTGGTACGTCGGCGACTACCCGAGCTACGACGAGCGCAACAAGCAGGTCGCCCGCTCGCTGGCGACCATCTTGCAGGAAGCCGACGCGAGCTTCGGCATCCTCTTCGAGGACGAGAAGTACGACGGCAACGACATCCGGCGCGTCGGCGAGGAGTTCCTCTACGTCGAACTCGCCGGCCACCACGTCGAAACGTGGGAGGACTGCGAGTTCGACAAAATCGTCTGTACCGACCCCCACTCCTACAACACCTTCAAGAACGAGTATCCGGAGGTCGACTTCGAGGAGTTCGCCGACGACCCGATGATGCCCTTCGACTACACCGACGAGTGGAACGCAGACGGCGAGATCGACGTGCTCCACTGGACCCAAGCCGTCGAAGAATTGGTCCGGGGCGGCCGACTCGACCTCGACGGCACCGAACTCGACTACACCGTCACCTACCACGATCCGTGTCACCTCGGCCGGTACAACGACGAGTACGAGGCCCCGCGCGAACTCATCCGCGCCACCGGCTGTGAACTCGACGAGATGCCGCGTAACCGCGCGAACTCGTTCTGTTGTGGCGGCGGCGGTGGCGGCCTCTGGATGGACTTCGAAGAAGAGCCGAAACCGAGCGAAGAGCGCATCCGCGAAGCGTTAGAGGACACCGACGCCGGCGCCGGCGTCGAGAAGTTCGTCGTCGCCTGCCCGATGTGCATGACGATGTACGAAGACGGCCGCAAGACCGGCGGCTACGAGGACGACATCGAGGTCGTCGACGTGGCTGAACTCGTCGTCGAGGCGATCGGTGCTGAGAACGAGGCGAACCTCGAAATCGCGGCGGACTGATCGGATACTGCGTTCTTCTCGGCGATTCATCCGTGTCTGTGGTTCGTTCGGAGCGACGGCTCTTGGCTCGACTGTCACCGAACCACCTGTTACCCCGTCGCCAGGCTCTGACCGCCGTGTGAACGTACAGACCCGCCAGAAGGCGCCTCGCATCCGGCTCGCGGCGGCCACGTGCACGTGTTTCCCGCACCGTCGCGTGCTGTCGCGCACCGTCGTAGCTGCGTGGTCGCTATGGTTCGTTTCCAGCGTTCGCCGGCAGGGTGAACACGAACGTTGTCCCGTCGCCAGGCTCTGATTCGACCCGGATCTCGCCACCGTGGCGTTCGACGATTCGTTGCGTCAGTGCAAGCCCGAGCCCGGTGCCGCTGTGTTCGGTCCGGTCGTGAAGCCGCTGGAACACCTGAAAGATTCGGTCGGTATCGTCCGGATCGATCCCGATCCCGCTATCGGCGACTGCGAGCCGCCACATCGATCCCTCCCGCTCGGCCGAAATTTCGACGGCAGGCGGCTCGTCGCCGCTGTACTCGATCGCGTTACTCAAAAGGTTCTGGAACACCTGTCGGAGTTGGCTCCGATCACCGCTCACACGCGGCAACTCCTCGACACTGATTTCCGCGTTCGACTCGTCGATTTGCAGCTGTAAATCGTCGATGACGTCCTCGAGAACACGATCGAGCGCAACCGGTTCGAACGGCTCGCCCTGCGTCTCGACCCGTGAGTACTCGAGGAGCCCGTCGATCATCTCGCGCATCCGCTCGGCCCCGTCGACGGCGAACTCGATGAACTCCTCGCCGTCCGTATCGAGTTCGTCTCTGTACCGTCGTTCGATGAGTTGCAGGTAGCTGGTTACCATTCGAAGCGGTTCCTGCAGGTCGTGCGAGGCGGCATAGGCGAACTGTTCGAGCCGCTCGTTGGATGCTTCGAGTTTCCGGCGTTGTTCCGTTCGTGTCGTAATATCCCGTCCAATTCCCGCAAGCACCGGATTCCCCGCGGGATCCTCGAGTGCAGCGGCGATGAACTCGTATGGGACGTGCGTGCCGTCTTTCGTGAGTAAGTCCG
This sequence comes from Natrialba asiatica DSM 12278, assembly GCF_000337555.1. GTDB lineage: Archaea > Halobacteriota > Halobacteria > Halobacteriales > Natrialbaceae > Natrialba > Natrialba asiatica. The sequence goes on from NZ_AOIO01000040.1 coordinate 346,623, forward strand.
CTTCAACGCGGGCGTGTCCCGTTTCGAATACTTCTTTGATCGTGTTCGTAATCGACTCGTGGTCGTCCTCGTCGAAGAACTCCAGTGCGTGCATCGACGCTATTTCTTCGTCGGTGTATCCCGTGACCTCACAGACACGCTGGTTCCACCGCTGGAGGGACACGTCCGCGTCGACGACGTAGAACACGTCGTCGATTGCGTTCAAGATATCGTCCGTATACTCTTTGTACTGGTTGAGTTGGCGTTCGCGATCACGGAGTGCGTACTCGGCCTCCTTCCGCGGTGAGATGTCTCGGAACAGCCCGACGAAGTATCGTTCCTCGTCGACGAAAAAGTCGTTCAACGAGATACCGAGCAGGACCTCGTGACCCGATTTGTGCTGGCCGGGGAGTTCGACGTACTCCCAGTCGATGTGTCGTTCTCCGGTTTCGAGATAGCGGTTGAGCGCTTGCAGGTGAGTTTCGCGGAGCCGCGCCGGGATGATGCTGAGTTTGCTGCCGCCGACGAGTTCGTGTGGCGTGTAGCCGAGGATCCGCTCGACGGCGGGGTTTGCGTACTGGATCTCACTGTCTGCACCGAGGACAATGATTCCGTCGGGCAGTGCGTCGGCAAGAGCGGCGAAGGCTTTTGCCGGTGCTGTTTCTGTGCCGTGGGAGCCGCTCCATTCGGGATGGGAAGCCGCCATCGACGTCGATGGCGGCTCCGAACGGCGATGAAGCGTTCCGATGATCCCGTCGTCCAGGTCGGGAGAGGGCCGGTTGAAATAGCCGTCAAAAACGGCCGTGTCGCCGTTCGCGGTCGTTATCGTGAGCGGGACTGTGATCGCCGTGGTCGCGTTCGTGGCCACCGAGTCGCCGCTTAGAAAGGTTTTCAGTCGCTCGGGAACCGTCGGTAGGAGTGATTGCAGTGATTTCCCACGAAGCGTTTCGGGGGTATATCCCGTCTGATCGGCGAGCGTGTCGGTTGCGGTGATGATCTCGCCGCTCTGGGTCAGTTGGACGACTGCGGTGTCTGCCTGTGCCAACAGCGATGCCAGTTCTCGCGGGACCATCGAATCGCCGTCTGCCGGGGGCCGATCGCCGGAACGGGTCACGAGTACGTTACCGGTGTGCCGATAATAAGTTACACTATTGCCGTATAGTTCAGATCCGCGGACATTCCAACTCCATCGTCTTTCACACAATTCGACAGCACCGGCCCTGATTACGACGGGTCGGTCCACGAAGTTTATAATAATCCGCTGAGACGAATTCGGCATGGACGACATCACGATCGCCACGACGGACGAACTGGACGGACGAGAAGTAACCGAGTACTGCGGTATCGTTACGGGCGAGGCCGTCATCGGCGCGAACGTCGTGAGCGACATCGCCGCCGGCATTCGAGACGTCGTCGGCGGCCGGAGCGGGTCGTACGAGCGGAAAATCGAGACGGGCCGCGAAGAAGCGATCGCCGACATCCGCGCGGAGGCGGCCGACCTCGGCGCTGACGCCGTCGTCGGGGCCTCCTTCGACTACGAGGAGATGGCAGAGGGCATGCTGTGGGTCAATCTGTCGGGCACTGCCGTCAAAACACGCCGTCGATAGCGACCGCCGATAGAACCTCGAACCGCGCGGTACTCAGTCCTCGATTTCGATCGCCGGCCGCCCCGGCGCCGCGTTCTTGCGCACGCTTTCGTCGACCTCGTCGGCGTGAACGACCGAAACGGGCGCGTCGAACTCGCGTTCTACCAGCCAGGCTGCCGATTCGAGCGCGTCGTGTTCGTTCTCGGGCCCGAGCGTCATCGACAGCGCTTCGCGCTCCGCCTGCAGGTCCTGTCCGTAGTCGGCCGCGGCGTCGCCCTGCTCGCGGATGTGCGATTCGCTCATGAGTTCGCCGATCAGGTTGTCGGCATCGCTCTCGACGGCGATTTCGAGGGCGTCGTACTTCCAGGTCGGTGCGACGACAACCTCGATCGCGTCGGGATCTTCGATGCCGGCCACGTCGATGATGTCTCGAACGTCCTCGCGCGTGTTCTCGACCAACTGCCGGCGCTTGTCGACGCGCTCGCGGTCGACGCTCGCGGTCGGCCACGGCGCGTCCACGACGAACTCGTCGTTGCCGAGTTCAGCGTACAGTTCCTCGGCCAAGTGGGGAACGACGGGCGCGAGCAGCCGCACGACGGCAGCGAGGCCGCGTTCGTAGGTTTCGGCGTGTGGTTCCGTGTGACCGGCGTAGTTCCGCAGCGTCCGCGTCAGATCCTGCGTTTCTCGCAGCGCACGGTTGAACGTCAGGTCGTCGTACTTCTCGCCGGCGATGGCGATCGTCGCGTCGATCTCGTTTGCGACGTAGTGCGCGATGGCGTCTTCCTCGCCGTCGGGTTCGTTCGAAACGAAGTCCTCGACCATTTCTTTCAGTCGTGCGAGGAACGCGTTCGTCGACCGCACGCCCTCCTCGCTCCAGTCGAAGTCGCGTTCGGGCTGGGCGGCCTGCATCATGAACAGCCGCGCGGTATCCGCGCCGTATTCCTCGACGATCCGCTGCGGTGAGACGACGTTGCCCTTCGACTTGGACATCTTCTCGCCCTCCAGTTGGACCATCCCCTGGGCCAGCAGGTTCGTGAACGGTTCGCGGTGTTCCAGTCCCTCGTGGTCCGCCAGCACCTTCGTGAAGAACCGCGAGTAAAGCAGGTGCATCACGGCGTGTTCGATGCCGCCGACGTACTGATCGACCGGCATCCAGTCGTTGGCCCGCTCGCGGTCGAACGGGGCGTCTTCCAGGTCCGGCGAGACGTATCGTAGGAAGTACCACGAGGAGTCGACGAAGGTATCCATCGTGTCCGTCTCGCGTTCCGCCGGCCCGCCGCAATCGGGACAGGTCGTTTCCTTCCACTCCTCGGCGGCGTCCAGCGGGTTCCTGGTCGTATTGATGAACTCCGGTAGCTCGACCGGCAGGTTCTCGTCGGGAACCAGCACGGGGCCGCAGTCCTCGCAGTGGACGACCGGAATCGGCGTCCCCCAGTAGCGCTGCCGGGAGATACCCCAGTCGCGCAGCTGGTACTGCGTGGCCTCTTCGGCGCTCTCGATGTCCTCGGTCAGGCGCTCGCGGGCCGTCTCGCTGTCCAGCCCGGAGTACTCGCCCGAGTTCACCAGGACGCCGTCCTCGGTGAACGCGTTCTCGCTCACGTCGGGGATCGTCGGTTCCTCGCCGTCCTCCGACTTTGACTCGGGCCCAGACTCGGACTCGGGATCGGTCTCGGGTGCGATAACGGGAACGATCTCCTCGCCCATCTTCTCCGCGAAGGCGTGGTCGCGCTCGTCGTGGCCGGGGACGGCCATCAGCGCGCCCGTTCCGACGTCAGAGAGGACGAAGTCGGCGACGTAGACCGGAATCTCCTCGCCCGTAGCGGGGTTCGTGGCCGTCAAGTCGGTCGCGACGCCGTTCGGTTCGTCGCCCTCCGGGTCGGCCTCGTGCTCGATGAACTCGCGGACGGAATCGTCGTCCGCGGCCAACTCCTCGCTGATCGGGTGATCGGGCGCGAGCGCGAAGAACGTCGCCCCGTGGATGGTGTCGACGCGGGTTGTGAAGGCCTCGACGGGGCCGTAGCCCGCGACGTCGAACTCCAGTTCGGTGCCGTACTGGCGGCCGATCCAGTTGCGCTGCATCTGGCGGACCGAGTTCGGCCAGCCGTCCAGGTCGTCGATATCCTCGAGCAGTTCGTCCGCGTACTCGGTGATCTTCAGGAACCACTGCTCGAGGTCGCGTTGCTCGACGGGGGTGTCACAGCGCCAGCAGAGTTCGGCTTCGCCCTCGACCTGTTCGTCGGCGAGGACGGTCTCGCAGTGTGGACACCAGTTGACTTCGGCGTCGCGGCGTTCGACGAGGTCTTCGTCGTGGAACCGCGAGAAGAGCCACTGGTTCCACCGGTAGTACTCCGGCGTGCAGGTGGCGATTTCGCGATCCCAGTCGTAGCCAAAACCCATCGCCCGCATCTGGTCGCGCATCGTGTCGATGCAGTCGACGGTCCAGTCGCGGGGGTTCGTATCGCGTTCTTTGGCGGCGTTTTCCGCGGGGAGCCCGAATGCGTCCCAGCCCATCGGATGGAGTACTTCGTCGCCGCGCATCCGACGGTACCGGGCGTAGGCGTCCGTAATCGTGTAGTTTCGGACGTGGCCCATGTGGAGTTTCCCGGACGGGTACGGATACATGCCGAGGACGTACGTCGGATCGTCGACGTCGTCCGGCGTCCGATACGCGTCCGCGTCGTCCCACGCGGCCTGCCAGCGTTGCTCGACTGCTGCGTGGTCGTATCCCGCGTCGCTCATTAGGTAGGAGTGGGAGCGACGCCGCCCTATATTTTCGCATTACCGCTCGGCGTGGCTCCGAAAAAACAGCTGTCGTCCCAGCTAGTTATCACCGCTACCGAGACCGACCGCGCTCGACCGAACTGACCGGTGACCGTCGTTATTCGAGGTGAATCGCCGGCCGGAACGGTTGGGCCTGACTCGCCTTGCCATCGGGACCGACCGGGTCGCCGTCCTCGTCGTAGACTTCGACGTCGGCGTCGAACTCGCGGCCGAGGAACGCGGACGCGTCCTCGTAGACGGCCCGCTCGTCGATCTCGGACAGGGACGCGAGCGTCGAGTCGTCGCGCTCGCGAACGAACGCGACGAGATCGCCGACGAGAGCGTTGACGGCGTCGCCTTTCTCACGCAACGCCCCGTCTTGTATCACGTCGCCCATCACCCGGCCCTGATTCGGACCGACGTCAAGTACGGTATCGAGGACGGTGCGCTTCCAGTCGGCCGCGACGTATAGCCGAATCGTCTCGGGGTCGGTGTCGGTGACTGCGATGATATCGCGAACGTCTTCGAGGACGTCTTTGACCAGTCGCTCCCGCTCCACGACGGTTGGATTCTCGAACTCGGGAACGGGGTCGGGCCAGGGAACGTCCTCGGCGGGCTCGCCGGTCAAGCGCTCGTGGAGTTCGTTGGCCATGAACGGGACGAACGGTGCTAACAGCCGCAGTCGGGTTTCGAGGACCGTCCGCAGCGTCCAGCGGACGCCCGGTCGCTGCGCGCTCACTCCGCGAGCGCGATGCTCGGGGGACGCGTCGGTCCCCTGTTGATCGAGGTTCACGCGGCGGCGGTACCATTTGAGGTGCTCCTCGAAGCGGTAGAAGGCGCGCTGGCTGGCGGTGCGAGTCTCGAAGCGCTCCATGGCGTCGGTGACGGTACGGACGGTCCGCTGGAGCCGGGCGAGCAGCCAGCGGTCGATCGTCTCGAGATTCCGCTCGCCTTCGGCGTCCTCGATCACGTCGACGGCGCGGTTCCAGAACCGCTCTAACTGGTCGCGGGTCGAGCCGACCTCGTCGGCCCGCCAGTCGAAGTCCTGCCAGGGTTCGGAGCTGTTCAGCAGGAAGAACCGAACGGTGTCGGCGCCGTACGTCCCGATGGCCTCGTCGGGTAACACGACGTGACCCTTCGAGGAACTCATCTTCTCGCCCTCGAGCAGTCCCATACCCATGCTGGTAATCCCCCGCGGCCACCGTTCTTCGTCGAATAGTTCGGCGTGATGGTAGAGGAAGAACGTGAGGTGGTTCGAAATCAGATCGGTGGCCGAACAGCGGTAGTCGACCGGATACCAGTAGTCCCACTCCTCGCGCAGCTCCAGCGCCCGCCCGTCGGGGTCGGCCACGGCACCCTCGCCGTAGAACAGCGTCTCGAAGAAGTTCCGATCCATCTCCTCCGGCGGAACGTCCTCGAGCCGGTGGGCGATGGTGTAGTAGGCCATGTAAATCGTCGAGTCCGACAGGGGTTCGATAACGAACTCGTCGTCCCACGGTAACCGCGTTCCGAGCCCGTAATTACGGATGCAGGGCCACTCCTCGAGCCAGTCGACGGTGTGGGTGTACTGCTCGCGGGTCGTCTCGGGGATCGCATCGAGGTTATCGATCGCTCGCAGCACCTTCTCGCTCCACTCCTCGTCGTTGTACCGCAGGAACCACGTCTCCTGTTCGGCGACCTCGACATCGCCGCCGCAGCGACAGACGACTTCCTCCGAAAAATCGTACATCGCGTCGAAGACGCCCTGCTGTTGGAAGCGTGACTCGAGTTCATCGCGGACGTCCTCGATACCCTCGCCGGCGAACTCGCCGTATTCGGCGACGAGTTCACCCCGGTGGAACTCGCGGTTGTACAGCTCTTTGGTGGCCTCCTCGAGCGCGGGATCGTTCGAGGATTCGACGCCGTGTTTCTCGACGGCGTCTTTCGCGGGGAACTCGCCGTACCCTTCGATGGTGAGGATCGCCCGCGGTTCGATCGCCCGGATCTCGTCCGGATCGAGCCCGTATTCGGTCAGGTCGTCGGCCCGCGCTTTCGCCTCCGCGAGGGCGATCCAGTCGTCGGGCGAGTGGGCCGGCACGGACATCACGACGCCGGTCGCGCTGTCGGTGTCGACGAAGTCCGCTGGAACGACGATGATCTCCTCGTCGGTGACCGGATTCGTGACGCGTTCGCCGACCAGCTCGGCTCCCTCGAACGTCTCCTCGACGTCGACGTCGCGGGCCTGGAGGTCTAACTTCTCCGCCGCTTCCTCGGAGACGATCCACTCCTCGCCGCCGGAAGACGCAACCGCACCGCCCGAGCCGTCCGAGCGTTGCTCGGCGGTGTCCACCGTCGCGCGAGCGTAGGTCGCGTTGGGGTCGACGTACGCGTTGGTGACTCCCCGGACCGTCTCCGGTCGGAGCGTGGCCATCGGATAGACGACGCCCTCGCCCTCGTCTTCGAATTTGATTAGGGTATACTCCTGAAATTCCGCCTCTTCGCCCTCGAGCAGATCGTGGGTCGTGACCGGCTGTTCCTCGTTCGTACAGTAATTGACGGGGTGCAGCCCATTCTCGAGCAGCCCGCGCTCCTTGAGGGTCTCGTACTGCCACGTGATGAACTTCGAATAGCGTTCGTCGTTCGTCGTGAACTCGCGTCGCCAGTCGATCGACAGGCCGAGCCGGCGCATTCCGGTCTTGTAGCTGCAGTCTGCCTCCTCGATGAAGTATCGCGCGTAGCCCATCGGCGTTTCGAGCGCCGTCAGATCGGATTCGGGGACGCCGAAGGCGTTTTCGAGGCTCCGTATCTGCTCCTCCTCTCCGTTCTTGAGCCGTTCGACGGCGCCAACGATCGGCGTGCCCGTGACGTGCCAGCCGATCGGGAACAGCACGGTATCACCCTGCTGGCGGCGGTATCGTGCGTAGACGTCCGGAACCGTGTACGTGCGGGCGTGGCCGATGTGCATCCCGCCGCTCGGATAGGGGTAGGGAACCGTCACGAACGTCCCGCCGTCCGACCCTCGTCCGTCGGGATCGGCCTCGTACCGCCCCGACTCGGCCCAGCGCTCGCGCCACTCGGCCTCGAGTTCATGCGGAGTATAGCTCATGCGCACTCATTATGCTGGAACGGGTAAAAGTACTATCACGTTGGGCACGTGCCGCTGCCGCCGACCGAAAGAAGTGCCCCGCGTCGTCGTCCGCCAATCACTCACTCGATGTCGATCTGCTTCGACTCCTCGTCCCCCGACTCCTTCGGCAGTCGGACGGTCAACACACCGTTCTCGTACCCGGCCGACACCTCGTCTTCGGCGACCGGTTCCGGCAGTCGAATCCGACGGTTCGCCGTCTTTCGAGTTCGTTCGTGTCGGAGGTATCGCCCCCCGTCGTCCGCGAACTCGGCTTCCTCGGCGCGGTTCGCTTCGAGTCGCAACGTCCCTTCCGTGAGCGTCAGGTCGATATCCTCGACCTCGTAGCCCGGCAGGTCGGCCGTCACGACGAACTCGTCGTGGGTGTCGGTCACGTCGACCGGTACCGTTCCGGGGACCTGCAGGCCGCCGCTTGCCATCCCTTCCTCGACCTGCTTGCTGACGCGGTCGAGCATCTCCTCGATTTCGTCGAACGGGTTTCGTCGCATACGTCCACCTAGGTGTTCGAGGTGGATAAATTCTGCCCGTGATAAAACAACAGAACGGGCCTGCGAGTTCTTCGAGCGGGGCGACCCGTCTACTCGGGGAGCGTCGCCAGGTCGTCGTCCAGTGCGTCGAGCAGTACCTCGCGTGCGTGCCCGTCCGGGTCGACGTTCTCGTAGACGGCCCGTATTTCGCCATCGGCGAGGACGAACGTCGTTCGCGGGGCTGTCCCGTCCTCCACCTCGACGCCGAAGGCGTCGGCGACCTCGCCGTCGGGATCCGCGAGCAGATCGAACTCGAGTTCTTCTGACTGAGCGAACGAGCTGTGAGACGCCACGTCGTCGGTGGAGACGCCGTAGACCTCGACGCCAGCCTCCCGATAGGTCTCGCGTTCGCGCTGGAACTGCGTGGCCTCGGTCGTACAGCCGGGCGTGTCGTCGCGCGGGTAGAAGTACACGACGGTCGGATCGTCGAACGCGGGGGAAATCTCTTCGCCGTTCTGGTTTGGCGCTGTCACGGTCGGCGCGTCGTCACCTGTTGTCAGTGTCATCGTTCCTTCGGTCGTGTGTCCGCGAGACGAGGGAAAACAGTTTGCGGTCGGTGTCAGTGTCGGTGTCGGTGTCGATGTCGTCGTCCGCGGGCGGCGAACCGGTCTCACTCGACGACGTGTTCCATATCGTACGAGCCGAGTCGCCGGACCCAGCCGTTCTCGGCGAGCGCTTCGAGTTCGGCGATGGCTTCGCTCGTTCGCGCCTCGTAGAGGCCGGCCTCGATGTCGACGTGGAAGATGTAGTCGCCGAGGCGCTGGCCGCTCGGGCGGGATTCGACGCGGGTGAGGTTGATGTCGCGGTCGGCGAAGGGTTCGAGCAGTTCGAGCAGCAGTCCGGGGTAGTTCGCGTTCGGGTAGACGACGAGCGTCGTCTTGCCGCCGCCTTTCGACCGATCTTCGGCGGGTGCGACCGCGAAGAATCGCGTCGCGTTCGAGTCCTGATCCTGGATGTCCTCGGCCAGCACCTCGAGTGCGGCGTCCCCGGCGGCGTTTGCAGGGTGGGCGATGCCGGCGACGGACGGATCGTCGCGGGCGAACTCGACGCCCTGGGCCGTGCTCGCGACGGCTTCGAGGGTGGTGTCGGGGTACTCCCGATCGAGATAGGAACGACACTGGGCGAGGGCCTGCGAGTGGCTGGCGATCGTTTCGAAGTCGGGGCCCTGTGCGAGCAGCGCGTGTTTGATCGGCGTGACGATTTCGCGGACGACGGCCACGTCGTACTCGGCGAGTGCGTCCAGACTCTCCGTGACGCTGCCCTCGATACTGTTCTCGATGGGGATGACGCCGCGGTCGTACTCGCCGCTCGCGACGGCATCGACGATCGAGGTCACGGACTGGCGAAAGTCGATCGCATCCGCGTCGGCGATCGACTGTGCCGCCCGGTGCGAGTAGGTCCCTTCGGGGCCGAGTGTCACTGCGGTCATCGCCACTTCATTGCCGAGAGAACGTGAAAATACCCGGGGTTCGTGCCGACGTTGCCGGGGCGTTCGGTGCGGTCGCCGCGACCGGCACAGCCGTTCTCACCCCGGTATCGGCGATAACAGTTATCTGGGATCGAGACGGTCGTGTTCACTACCCCGCAGTTACGGCCGAGTCCGCTCGGAGATGGACGGCCACGGACACGGATACGAATACGAATACGATGAACGACACACCACCCATTTCGATCCGCCGTCGACGACAGTCCCGTCAGCATAGCACCGCACGAATCGCACGTCTCGAACTCGTCGAGGGGAACCGATCGTGATCGGTCTGCTCGCCCTCCTCGGCGTCTCGAGCGCCGTACTCGTCGCCGCCGCGCTCGTGTTCTACTGGCGGACGCGATCGCTTCGCCCGGGCTCTCGACCGTACGGGTACGCCGTCGTCGTCGCAACGATCGCGATGGGGATCACCTATCTGTGCATGGCTGTCGCCGACGTGTCCGGGATCGGGACGGATTTCATCCGGTTCATCGGCTATACGGTCATGTGGGTTGCACTTCTCCCCGTCGCCTGCGCCGTTGCAGGTGTTGACCGCCGGTTGACGCTCCTGTTCGTTGCCGCCGTCGTGGGTCGCCTTTGGGCTACTCTGGGAAGTTGGCTCCTCGAGGGAGCGCTCGCGATGATCGCAACGCTTGGTACTTTCGGCGCTCTCGGCGGCGGACTCTACTTGCTGTTCGGACCGATCTCCCGCGCGGCGAGGTCGCTCCCGGCCGAACGAACGCTCCTGTTTACCAAACTCAAGTACCTGCTCGTCCTCGGGTGGAGCGGTCTCGTCGTGACCGGACTGCTCTCGGCAAGCCTGAACCCCGCGGACGACTTCGTCGGCCAACTCATCGTCATCTACGTCGAGGCGATCCTACTGCTCGGTTTCGGCGGCATGGTCCTCTGGAGTTCCGCGGCGCTCGAACAGACGGCGTCATCGACCGGGCTTCTCTCGTCCGATACTGAACTCGGCGATGCTGGCACGCCTGAATCCACGGAGCGCGTCGAACACGTCGATTAGTCGTCTCCCGCTGGATTGGCAGCACCGACCGGTTCGTCGCCGCCAACGGCCAGGCCATCCTCGGTCGCACGCTCTGCGATCCGGGGCTGGAAGACCCACGAACAGAGCGCCAGAATCGGGATCATCGTGACGGCGACGACCGCGTATCCGACGTGCAGATTGGGAAGGAACGGCGCGGCAAACACGAGCGGATAGACGGTGCCACCAATCGTCCCGATCCCACCGACGACGCCGGAGACGGTGCCCGAATTGTTCGGAAACATCGCGGGAACCTGTGCAAAGATCGCTCCTTCGGAGAACGCACAGCCGACGCCGACGAAAAAGCCGGCGACGACCGCGACGTAGATGTTGCCGGTCAGTCCCGCGGCCGTCATCACCAGTAACGAGACGACGACGAAGACGAGCATCGTGAACGTCCACTGTTCGCGGTAGCGCCCGTCGAACCACGGCAGCACGGATCGTTCCGTTCGAGCGACGAGATCGCTAATGTAGCCTCCGATGGGGCGAAGCAAGCCAGCCGCAATCGAGAACGTCGCCGCGAACGTCGCCGCAATCACGAGATCCCCCTCGCCGAAGGCTTCGCGGTAGTACGTCCCGAGCCAGCCGTTCATCGCGACTTCGAGCCCGAACGTCATCACGTAGGCGGCCGACAACACGATCGCACCGTACCGTGTGCCCACGTAAAGCACTCGCCGGAGACTGGCGCTCTCCCGTGTTGCTCGGCGTTTCGCCTCGCTCTTTGCGGCATCTCCGAACAGGGAGTAACCGAGTCCCAGAACGATGGCGATAAGTCCCGTATAGAAGAACGCAGCGCGCCAGTTCGTCGAGAACAGCGGCCCGGCGTAGTCGGAACCGAAGACTCTCGGCAGCGTAACGTACGCGCCGAGGCCTGCCCCAGCGTTTCCGATACCGGCGAAGATCCCCTCTGCCGCCCCGAGGTTTTCCTCTTCGAACCACTCCGAAACGTGCTGAATGCCGATGACGAACGTGATTCCCGCCAGGGAAGCGATAACCCGCGAGACCGTAAACACCTCGTACGTCTGTGCGAACGCGCTGATCACCGAAAAGACACCGACGATGACGAGCGTCACACTGGCCGTTATCGGTGCACCAAATCGGTCTGTAAGTGGCCCGATAAGGAGTCGGCCAGCCGGAACCGCAACGACTGCTGCACTCGAGACGATCCCGAGTTCAGCGACCGAGAGTCCGAACTCGGTGGCGATGTCGTCGGTAAACGGGGCGAACGAGAACCAGATCGTAAACCCCAGGTTGAACATGAGCGTCGCGAGTATCAGATTCTTCCATTTACCGTCGATCATGGACACGCATCACCGCCCCGTTGTCGGGGGCGCTTCTAGTGAGACTAACACGCCACGACTGTGGTTCGAATCGTGTCGTTCCCCAATTGAACTCGAATGACGGCGGATAGTTGTACTCATATGGCGGAGAATACTGGACGCATACAAACATATAGGTTTAGTTCTTAGATAGGTATGAAATGTATGTTGGCTGCGGTACTACCCTAACCCGTATTATTGCCCCTAGAAGTTCGACAATCGTTGGATTCTCCGCTGGCGTCCCTCCGTCTAAACAATGTTGGTAAACCCTTCTCACGCGCCCCAGTCTGACGAGTGATGGGCGCAGCGGTGGGAACAGCGATGAGCGACGAACCCGGCGCTTGTGATCGATCGTCCCAAAACTGGTATACAAGTAGAACTGATGTGTGACAATTATGGTTTCATTCACTGCAGACGAGCGAGCAGCCGTCTATAAATCGATCTATACGCGACGCGATATCAGGCGGTTCAGTGCCGATCCCGTTTCCGAGGAAGCGATGGCACGAATTCTGGATGCTGCACATCACGCACCCAGCGTCGGCTTCTCCCAGCCGTGGGACTTCATCGTCATCGAGGACGAGGAGACAAAAACCGAGGTTGCAGCGATCGCTGAACGAGCGATTGCGGCTGCACGCGAAGGGTACCAAGAGCCACAGCGGTCTGATTTCGGCGCGTTGAAACTGGAAGGCATCGCCGATGCACCCGTGAATATTTGTGTCACCTGCGACCCAACCCGTGACGCGCCTCACGTCCTCGGTCGCAACACGATGCAGAAGATGGACGTCTATTCGACGTGTCTTGCCGTTCAGAACATCTGGTTGGCCGCCCGAAGTGAGGACATCGGTGTGGGATGGGTATCGTTCCTCTACCCCCACGAACTCCGCGATGTGCTGGGAATTCCATACCACGTGCATCCCGTCGCGTACCTCTGTGTCGGGTACCCCAGAAACGGCTTTCCTGCCGAACCCGTCCTGCAAGAGCAAGGATGGCGTGACCGTCTCGATGGCGAGCAACTGATTCACTACGATGAGTGGAACCCCGAAAAGGCACCGCAGGGACGATGACCTGCGTTGCCATCCGGTCCCGGTTACCCGTCGTCACTGGATAGTTGCTCCCCGCCAGAGATGCCACTCACAGACTCGTCCCCCCGAAATCGCCGACAATACGTGTTACTCGTCCAGGTGGTCGATACCCTTCTTCGAAACATTCGCCTCCGTGATCTCGTTGGGCATCCAGTCTGGCTTATCGTCGGGCGCCGTCTCCTCCCAGGCCCAGCCGTCGTAGATGTGGACTTTATCCGTCCCCTTCTCACGAAGCCTGAGTTCAGTTCGATCAGCTGCGTCTTCGCTCGAGCCCGGTTCGAGCCGTCGTGCCGCCTTGAGGGCGGCCTGCCGGGGAGTGTTCCCCGAAAAGACGCTTTCCTCTTCCCCGCTCGACGCTCGCAGCGCAAAGTTTCGTTTACCGTCTTCGCGTACCATGGTTTTGCCTCCATGCCAACCCAGCACACGACCCGACATAAATATATCCCTGAAAATCGACCGACAGTGCCGGTATCTTTAAGTACGTTCGTCAGTCACCTCCTCGCACTATCTCGCTCCGCCGGTCGCCGCTCTCCCGTAATTGTCCGCGAAACTACTGTGTAATAAGGTCATTCCCCAGGGCGTCGAAAACACTTAAGTATATCCTACGGCGAAGTTCGTCATAGAATCCCGCGATGGTACGGAAAAAGAAGTTGAGTCCAAGCGGTGCGAAAGACGAAGACGGTAACTATCACAACGTCCACCTCAATCTCCACGAGGATGAACTCGCAGTCGCGGGGATGGATATCGGCGACGAAGTTTTCGTTCGGGTCCGGGACGGGAAGATCATCATTCAGAAAGCCGACGAGGAAGACGTCGAGCACGAGTTTTAATCAACTATTGAACGACGGACGGCAGCGTCGTACATCGAACGTACTCGCCGCTACAGCACGAGCGTGGGTCCGTTTCGCGTTCGGCCGCGCTCGTTTCTCGAGAAGACGGCACTCACACGGACTGCTATCGGCCGGTTCCGGCGCACCCGCGGCGTCCTGCAGTTGCGCCGGGAAATCGGTACAAGAGACCGTCTGAGTAGTTGACTACTGCCCGTTGCACTCGCCGCAGCGATCGACTTTTGCGATCGAGTTCCGATCGGAGCACGTCCGCCGTTGTAAGTATACGTGTTCCAGAGACGTTCGCTCTTTCCACACCGTACTTATCGAGGATCATTGTGGGCTATTTCCGTGGGTAACTACCACGTGATCGAGAATGTCAGACGACACAGATAACGAGGCCCTGAGCAATGCGACGGACTGGTCGGCTGCTGGCGACGAGCGTCTTCCCGCCGAACGGTTCACGAATAGCCCCGTCGATCGACGAACGTTTCTCCGCCTTTCGGCCACGACCGGTGCCGCGCTCGCGCTTCCCGGCAGTGCCATCGCCGACGTTTCCGGCGACGCGCTCACCGACGAGTTCACCTTCGTCGTCAACCACACGCCGGAGACGTACGAGGCCGCGACCGTCATCGAGTTCGGCGAGCGGGAGGCGTTCGACGCCTTCGCGGACGAGTACGAGGAAGAACCCGATCCGGAACTGTCCCGGGCACCGAAGGCGGTCACCCGGGAGGAGCCGACGCTCGCGGCGCACGCCCACCTCACCGCCGCCGAGGTCGAGGACGTGCTCGACCTGAGCGGCGACGGCATCGACGCCATGGACTTCGCACCGGGAGCGAACCCGTGGTGGACGATCGAGGCACCCTACGAAGAGGGCGTCTTTCCGCCGGTCGAGGCGGCGCGCAACTACATCTCCTACGAGGAAACCGTCGAGGCGCTCGCACGCCTCGAAGACGCGTTCTCGGACCGCGTCCGCGTCCGCGATATCGGCGAGTCGCCGGGCTGGACGAACGCATTTACCGGCGAGGAATCCGACCCGCGGGACGTCTACGTCGCGGAGGTGACGAACGACGTTCGAGACGAGACCGCCTTCGCCCGGAAGGAGAAGGTCGTCTTCTCGCTCAGCATTCACGGCGACGAACGCGCCGGCGTCGAAGCCGGTAGCCGGCTCCTCGAGGACCTCGCACGCGGGGAGGCGGCGGCGTTCGAGCCCCTGCTCGACGACATCGCCGTCGTATTCTTGTTTACCAACCCCGACGGCTGGGTCGCGCGCAATCCGCAGACCGAAATTCCGTGGGTCGAGGCCCACGACACCAACTTCCAGCGGGGCAACGCGAGCGCCTTCGACGGCCAGCCGATCGACACCAACCGGCAGTACCCGACTATCGGGTGGACGAACCCGAGTTTCCGCCCGGCCGAACCCGAGGGTGCACCCGACGAGTTCACCGAACTCGTGCCGGACTCGCTGGCCATCGTCGAGCACTTCCGGGGGTACGAGAACGTGGCGTTCCTCTGTGATTACCACGGGATGTACACGGCCGACCACCTGGTGTTCAACCTCGAGACGAACGCGTCGTTCGAGCACGAGGGGACCCACGATCTGGACGAGGTCAACATCCGGGTCGGCGAGGGAATGCGGGATCACTGGGGCGACGTTGATGCGATCGCCGACGACATCGAGACGGCCGGCGAGGAGATGTACGGCGTGCCGTTCGTGCCGGACGGTGACAGCTTCAACGGTCTCTTTGACTGGGGATCGATCTACGACTCGCTCGCCTACCAGATCACCGGCAGCTTGCTCGGGTGGGCCGGCCAACCCGAGGCGGACGGGGGACTCGGCGCGATTACCGTCGCCCCGGAGATCGTCCTCTCGAATCACTATATGAACGCACAGAAGGAATGGAAACCCTACTGGTCGCGCCACTACGCGACGGCTTACCGACTCTCGATGCGCGAGTTCGCCGAGATGGCCGCCCGCGACACGACCGCGACCGTCGCGACCGGCGGGCGGGATACGGCCTACGTCACGTCGGACGAACTCACGCGCTCGTCCGCCGATCTGCCCCACACGGGCGTCGATTCGGGTCGAGGTAGGGACGACGGCCGCGGACGGGCTCAGAATCAGAACCGCGGGACGGCGGTACGGCGACGCCACGAGGTCGTCCGGCCGGGTCCGTCCGGTCAGTCACGCGTCGGCGCGGAGACCACGGACGCCTCTCACTCGCTGTTCGTGGATCTCGAGGGCGTGCAGAACGCGACCGACGGCACCGTTCGCGTCCGCGATCCCGCGGGAACCGTCGTCCGTGAGGTCGACATCGAGACAAAGGCCGATCCGGCCGACTCGGACGTCCGAACGCACGACTTCGAAGGGGCCTTCGTCCGCCGACCGCAAGCGGGCCGGTGGACCGTCGAGGTCGACAGCGACGCCGAGGTACACGTCCTCACGACGGTACTCGATGTCGAAAACGACGACGAAATTCCCGACCCCGGGGAGGTCCTCGGCTACGAACAGCGCCCCTACACCGTCAATCCGATGCGGTTCTTCGCCGACCTCGAGGAGTCGGTCGTCGACGGCGACGTGGACTACATGGGCGTCCACCACGTGAGCGTCGGCCGCCTCCTGCGGGGCAACTCCGGAAAGCGCCACTACGACAAACTCGTCGTCTCCCACGACGACGGTATCGACGACTCGCGGTACGTCTCGGCCATCGAAGAGTTCGTCCAGGCTGGCGGCGACCTCGTCCTCACGGATTCGGGCGTGAATCTGCTCGCCGAACTCGAAATCGGCGACGCCGCCGACGTCGCTGCCGGCGACATCGCCGACGTCTTGCTCCCGTTCGCGAACCTCGAAAACAGGGACTTCGAACACCCGTTACTTGCCGACATCAGGCCCCGCCAGCAGGAAATCTGGAAGGGCTCACAGCTGGGGTACACGACCGGCGTCGATCAGCCCGCGACGATCGTCGACCAGGAGGCGTTCGAGCGCGCCGGCGGCTCCGTCGCCGGCACGTTCACCGTCGGCGATCTGCAGGACGGCGAACCGACCGACCTCGAGTTCGGCGTCGGCGCCGGGACGCTCTCGGCGGGCGACAGCGAAATTTCGGTCGTCGGCTCGGTGCTGCCGCCCGCCCGGCAGACCGAACTCCACCCGTTCGGGATGGCCGACTACGCCGTGTCCTTTATGGGCCATACGCTCCTGTGTAATGCGCTCGGGTTCGAACAATGCCGGTACGCCGACGGCGAACTCGTGCGGACGTACGGGGAGATTCGGTAGCCCCGCAGCGTCGCTCTCGTGGCGTCCTCCAGCCGCCTCGCAACGCGGACTACTCCAGCGCCGCGAGGTCGAACTCGAACGCCGCGACCGGTACTTCCAGATCGTGTTCGACGAGGACTTTCGGATGAACCTCCCCGATCACGCCGACCACCTCGTCGTCCATGACGATAGCCGCCGTTCGACCCGAAATGAAGGTGGGGTGTTCCGTCGGCGGCGTCTCGAGTTCAACGTCGAACCGACGGGCGAGCGCTTGCAGTCGCGCCTTGGCGTCCTCGTAGCCGGCGTCGTGGTTCGCGAGGACGGCCCCGACGTGGCGGCGTTCGTCGACGCCGATAGTCTCGGTTTCGTCGACGACGGCGGTAAAGCCGATCTCCGCGAGGTGCTGGGGATACGCGCGGTGGGTGTTTCGCTCTAACACCATCAGTAGCGAGGGCATGACCCACGTCCGTAACATCGTGAAGTCCTCGCTGTAGGGTTCCTTGATCGTCGCGGGTTCGCCAGCCCCGTAGACGTCCGCGTCGGGGTCAAGGTCGAGACGCTCGTTGTTCTCTCCCTCGCTGATCATGTGGAAGTTCAGCAGATCCTCGAAGCCGAGGCCGACGAGTTGGGTGCGCGTCGCGTCTTCGAGCCGGGAGCGTTCGTGGCGACCGCCGACGGTCCCTACGTCGGGGTACTTCGGCTCGAGTTCGTTGAAGCCGTAGGCCCGCCCGAGGTCGTCGATGACGTCGAGCGGGTGGAGCACGTCGACCCGGTAGGGCGGAACGGTGAACTCGTAGACGAGTTCGTCGGCGGTGGCATCGGTGGTGGTGTCGGTTCCGGATCCACCCTCCTGTTTCGTCGCGTCGAGGCCGGAACGTTCGGCCAGGTCGATGACCTCGTCCGGATCGAGGTCGATTCCGAGGATGGTTTCGATGCGGCCGTGGGGGACGGTCTTCGTCCGCGTCGAGAGATCCGGGCGGACGAGTCCGCTGCCGCCGGACTGCGTCCGACTACCTTTCGAGTCCGCGTTCGCCGACTCGCCGTCTTCGTACTCGACGACGACGTCTTCGAGCGTCGCGCCGCGGGCCGCGAGCGCGTAGCAGACGATGTTCAGCATCTTGTCGATCGTCCACTGGTCGGTGCCGGTCATCTCGATGAACAGGTCCCGTGAGTCCGTCGTGACCTCCGTTCGCCGACCGTTGATCACCGGCGGGAACGAGAACAGCCCGATGTCGTCGTAGATCGCCGGGTAGCGCTCGTACTCGCTGACGAGGTCCGCGTAGGTCCGGCCCGTGTCGTGTTCTTCGAGCACCTCGGCGGGCGTCAGTTCGGCGTCCGAGTCGAGCGGCACGAAGCGGTCCCCGTCGGGGTCGATGCCGACGTACTCGATGGTCGGGTTGCCTTCGGTCGCCGGGCTTCCGCGGAGCATCGTCAGATCGTGAATCCCGATCGCGCCCTTCGCGCGCTTTCGGCCCATCGTCGCGTGTAGTTTCTCCTGGAGTTGGATCAGCGAGTCGAGGCTCTCCTCGTCGAGATCGATGTCGCGGATCACCGCGCCCGTCACGTACGGCCGCTCGTCCGGCACCGACTCGTCGACGCGAATGGTCCACTCGGCCGAGTTCGTCGCGGGAACGTGCACGCCGCGGGCGTCGCCGTACTGGTAGCGCATCGAGCGGGCCACGCCTTCGACCGACAGGCGGTCGAGCCGATCCGGCGCGAACTCGAGTTCGAACGCGCCGTCTTCGGTGCGTCCCTCGAACTCGAGTCCGAGGCCGAACAGGTCCTCCTGCAGTTCGCCGTCGGATTTCTCGTCGTGGCCGGTCAGTTCGCGCAGTTCGTCGGGGTCGATATCGACCGTTGGCATCAGTAGGTCACCTCCGTCTCGCGAAGCAGTTCAAGGTCACACAGCGTCCCGTGGATGTCCCGGATGTCCTCGAAGCCGTACATCAGCATGAGCAGGCGCTCTAAGGCCAGTCCCCAGGCCATCACGTCGCACTCCACGCCGAGGGGTTCTAACATCTCCTCGCGGAAGATGCCCGAGTTTCCGATTTCGACCAACTCGCCGGTCGTCGGGTGGGTCCCGAACAGTTCGAACGACGGCTCGGTGTAGGGGTTGTAGTGGGGTTTGAACTGGATGTCTTCGATGCCGAACTGGGCGTAGAATTCCTCGAAGGTACCCATCAGATCCCGGACCGAGAGGTCCTCGGCCATCACCCACCCCTCAATCTGGAAGAACTCGAGCAAGTGCGTCGGGTCGAGCGTGTCGTTCCGATACACCTTCTCGACGCTGAAGAAGCGCGCCGGCGGTTCGATCTCGCCGATCTCCCTGCCCGATAGGTAGCGCGTCGACAGCGAAGTCGTGTGCCCGCGGAGCGCGAGCGCCCGGGCGAAGTCCTCGTCCCAGGGCGAGTGATAGCCCTCGCCGTCCTCGCCGACGCCCTCCCTGTGGGCGCGCTCGACGCGCTCGACGAGTTCTGCCGGCAACTCGTCGATGTGGGTCGGCCGCTCCAGGGCGAACCGGTCCCAGTGCGTGCGGGCAGGGTGGTCCTGGGGCATGAACAGGCTGTCGTTGATCCAGAAGTCCGCGTCGACGTGCGGGCCTTCCATCTCCCGAAAGCCCATGCCGACGAGCACGTCCTTCACGCGGTCGGCCGTCTGGCGCAGGATGTGCACCCGGCCGCCCTCGAACTGCTCGGCGTCGGCCTCGACGTTGTACTCGGCGAACTCGACGTCCTCCCACTCGCCGCCCGTGAGGAGTTCGGGCGTCACCTGGCCGACCGTCTCGGCCGTCTCGAGGCCCGCCATCAGCTCCGTGACGCCGTCGTCGGTCAGCGTGACCTCGCGGGTCGTCGTCTCGGCGAGTTCGAGCAATCCGCGGCGCTCGAGTTGGTCGCGGATCTCGTCGCTGAACTCGTCGGCGAGTTCACTGTCGCTGTCACCGTCGACGTTGCCGTCGCCGTCGTCTTCGAGCGCCGACAGGGCGTTCGCCTCCGCGTCGGCGTTCGGGTCGGCGTTCGGGTCCGCGGTGATCTCGCCGCTGTCGATCTGTCCGTAGCCCTTGCGCGCGTAGTTCGAGAGCGCGATGTCGACCTGGTTGCCGTCGAGTTCGGCCGCGCCGATGACCCGTCCCATCGAGACGGGGTCGTCGTCGGCTCCCGCCTCGAGCGCGGCCTCGTAGAGGCGGATCTCGGGGAGGTCGCCGGCCGCGTATTCGGCTCCCTCGTCGGTGAGCGTGATCGTTTCGTCGACGCGTTCCGCGACGGCGACCAGTCCCTCGTCCTCGAGTTCGAAGACCGCGCCGGTGACGGTCTCGGGGGGTAAGTCGGTCGCCTCGGCGATGGCGTCGACGGACGTTGCGTCGTCCGCGCTCGCGGCCTGTAGGACCGCGACCTGTGCTGCTGGAAGTTGCATTCGCTTGTATAGATGGCTGCGTGGCGGTCAGTTAGCGGTTCCGACTCGAATCGATGGCGGTAGCGAGTGCAGTGAGCGACGGCGGGTGTGACGACCCTCTCGCGTCTCGCGACCGTTCCGTCCCGATGCCACTGCGGCAACAGCCGCTCATCGGCGTCCCGTGACCGGTTTCACCGCGACAACCCGGTGTGGATCACCGCGGGTTCACCGGTTCCTCTCACCCTCAGCGCGCAAAAACGAACCCGAATCCCGAGTGTGGCTGCTGTGGCTGGCTCACGACGCTGGCACGAGTCGGGGATTCGGGTGCCATATACGTTCGATGCCCTGGCTGGGGCAAAAGCGTTGCGGGACGGTGACACTGCCCTCGACAGATCGTGCGCCGGCTCAACCGCGTTACCCGCGTTCGGACGATGCCCGGCCAGTGGCCTCGAACGGACTCTTGCAGCGGTCTCGAACGCGGCTCCATCGCGGACTCGCCGGCTACGAGTTCGACACGCGCGTCGTCTCCAGCGAGCCCGATTCGACCCAGACGAACCCCGACTGCTCGGCCGCCGCCTTCGCCCGCGAAACCGCCGCCGGATCGAACGCGTCGCCGAACTCGATGCGCGTCTCCGATCGCTCCCTTTCCGGCAGCTCCGGCAGGAACTCCTCGTCCTCGAGCAGTCCGCGCACGGAGACCTTCCCGCCGGCACCGAGCGCCGCACCCAGCGCACGATACCGGTCGTCTTCTGACTCCCACTCGACATCGCTCCCGAAGGAGTCGTTTGTGACCCGCGTCGTCGTACTCGAACCCGAGAGCGAGCCGAACTCGTCGGCGGCCGCGGAATCGGTCGCTGTCGCATCCGCACCGGCTGAGGCCGATGACGATGCTGCCGATCGGTCGAATTCCTCGAGTTCAGTTTGCGAACGCGGGTCGGTGCCGGGTCCGGCTGTGTCGGCGTCGGTTCCGGTTTCGCTGGTCTCGTCGGTGCCGGCCTCGGTCACCCGCGAGACGCTCGGTGAGCCGCGGAGTTCGAAGTCGTTCTTGCTCTTGCTCTTGCTCTCGCGCTCCGGGGCCGCTGTCGCTCCGGCTTCTGCCTCCTCGATCAGCGATCCGAACTCCTCGCCCGTCGTCCGCGTCCCGTCGCGCTCGCGGTCGGCGGCCCAGTCGGGCCACGGGGCAGCACCGTCGCTCGGTATTGCACTCGAGTAGGCTGTCGACTCGTCGGGGACGTACGCCCCGAGTTCGTACTCGGGGAGTAGCGGCGTTCCGACGGCGTCGATTCGCGGGCCGTACCGTTCGCGCAGGCGCTCGAGTTCGGGTTCCTCGACCAGCGCGGCCCGCCAGCGATCGACGCCGGCGGAGAGCAGGACGAATCGCGCGTCGGTTCCGGCGAGCAGCGAGGCGTTGATCGCTTGCAGGATCGCCGGCAGATTGTCGGTGCCAAGCGGCGTGTCGGGATACTCGACGGTCGTCTCCCGCCGTCGGCCCTGATAGTCGGACGCCCGCAGGTGGAGCCGGTCGTCCGAGCGCAGCGCTGCGGCGATCCGTTCGCACCGAAACGACCAGCCGATGGCGTCGAAGACGGCCGCCAGTTCCCGATCGAGCGTGTCCTGGGCGTAGCGTGCGGCGCAACCGAGCCCGCGCTCGCTCTCGGCGATCGTCCGGCAAAGGACGGCCGTCCGATCCTTGCCGGCCGCGAGTTCGTCGGCGAGGGCGGTTGCGAGGTCGCCGGTGTCGCCGGCGCTACCACCTCGACCAGAGCGAACGTCGGCCGCCGTGACGCCGAAGGAGCCGAGCACGTCCGCACAGCGCAGGAGGGCGTCCGCGTTGCCGGTGGAACTGGACGGACCGGAAGGGCGAGAGGAGGGCATCCGTTGTCGGTGCTTTCACGAACGGCCCTATATAACTTCGTCAGACGCCAAAACACAACGCCGACGCGGGGAGAAACGTACCGCTGCCGTCACGTCCGACTCTTCGACTTCGGTGTGTGCGAACGCGCTACTGTCGCCGCGGCGACTCGAGTTCGATATCGGCCTCCTCGAGCAGTTCTTCGACCTCCGCACGCTTCTGCTGGTGCTCTTCGAGGAATTCCTTCATCAACTGAGCGGCCTGTTCCTTGCAGTCGCCACAGAGGCGCTCGCCGCCGACGCACTCGTCGTAGACGCGCTTTGCGAACTCGTCGTCGTCGCCGGCGAGCAGGTAGGCGTACAGTTCGTAGACCGGACACTCGTCGGCCTTGCCGCCCTTCTCGCGTTGCTCTTCGGCGGTTTCGCGGCCGCCGGTCGTCGCCGATTTGACCTTATCGTAGCCGTCCTCGGGGTCGTCGAGCAGGGAGATGTGGGAGGCCGGAATCGAGGAGGACATCTTCCCGCCCGTCAGCCCGGTCATGAAGCGGTGGTAGATCGACGACGGCGGCTGGAAGCCGTAGCCGCCGTTCCCGACCTCGATCTCCCGCGCGAGGTCTTCCGCCTCGGCGCGGTCGATCTCGAAGGCGTCGACGTGGTTTTCGTAGACGCGCTTTTCGCCCTCGATGGCGTCGATGAGCGCGTTGAAGGCCTCTTCGGTCGCCCGTCGGTCGGAGAAGCGGGTTCGCGGACGAAGCGGTTCCATTCCGCCCTCGTTCAGCTTCGTCAACACCGACTCGAGCGTGCTCGCGTCGATCCCGAGGTCGGCGAGCGGCGTCTCCTCTAAGGTGTCGGCGACGTGGACGCACCGGAGCCGCTCGTCGTCGAAGTCGGCCGGATCGAGGCGCTCGTAGAACTCGGCGACGAGTTCGCGCTCGTCGGCCTCGAGTTCGAAGCTGGCGTAAGCCTTGGAGACCTTGAAAAAGCGCATCCGTTCGGCGAGGTCGCGGGCCAGGCGGACGTGGGGGTCCTGGTCGGGTCCGACGGGGATCACGGTCGGCTTCGGTTCGTCCAACTGCGGGTAGAGGATGTCCGCCATCTGGGTGACGACCGACTGCATGTGCGAGACGTCGGTCTCGCCGTCGAAGCCGTAGATCGCCTGGAACTCGGAGAAGTTGGCCTCGGCCCCGAGATCGAACGCCAGGTCCTGGACCTCGCGGTTTTCCGACTGGCGGTAGAGGTCGCCGTCCTCGGGGTCGAAGCCGAGCGCGAGCAGGGAGAGCAGGTAGCTGCGGGCGTGTTCGTCGATTTCTTCCCAGGAGAGGCCGCGAGCGGCGTTGGCTTCCAGGTCGGCGATCAGCGCGTGGGCCTCTGCACCCTGCTGTTGGTGCCAGATGATCTCGTCGAAGACGAGTTTGTGGCCGATGTGCGGGTCGCCGGTGGGCATGAATCCCGAGAGGACGGCCGCCGGCTCGTCGTTCTGGAGCGCGCGGATGACCGGCCGGTACTCGCGCTGGCCGAAGATGACGCCTCGGCGCATCAGGTAGTGCGGGTGCGGGACCTCGTCCAGGACGTCGTCGAACTCCTCGATGCCGAACTCGTCGAACAGTTTGCGGTAGTCGGAGACGGTCGAGGAGCCCCACGGGTCCAGTGCGACGTCGTCGGCACCCGCGGCACCGCCGTCCGCTCGAAGGGGTGTCGCCCCCTCGTCGTCGACAGCGACAGCGTCGGCCGCAGTCTCGGACTCGTCGTCCTCGAACTCCCTGGGCTCCTCGCGTGGGTCGTCTCCGGTCATTACCACCGTTTTGGCGCGCCGGCGCGCAAAAGCCTTCGCTTCTTTGCCGTCCGCTGTCCGCCAGTATCTTCATGTGACGCCCACGACAACGCCAACCGATGGCAGACGACGTTTCGGCCGTCGCGACGAGCGAGACCTGCACCGAAGTCCTCTCGCGGATCGGCGACGCGGTGATCACCGACCGCGAGTTCCTCGAGCAGGTGCTCACCGCGACGCTCGCCCGCGGCCACGTCCTTCTCGAAGACGTACCCGGCACCGGGAAAACGCTGACGGCGCTGGCGTTCGCCCGGGCGCTCGGGCTCGAGTTCTCCCGTATCCAGTTCACCCCGGACCTGCTGCCGAGCGACATCACCGGGTCGCACGTCTTCAACGAACGCACCGGCGCGTTCGAGTTCACCCGCGGACCGGTGTTCGCGAACGTGGTGCTCGCCGACGAGATCAACCGCGCGCCGCCGAAAACCCAGGCCGCCCTCCTCGAAGCGATGGACGAAGGACAGGTCACCGTCGACGGGACGACGCGCGATCTGCCGGACCCGTTTCTCGTCATCGCGACGCAGAACCCGGTCGAACAGGAAGGGACCTTCGAGTTGCCCGAAGCGCAGCGCGACCGCTTTACGATCAAGACCGCCATCGGCTACCCGGATCGGGCGGGTGAACTCGAGTTGATCGAGCGGCGAAGCGAGCGCGAGACGAAGCTGCCGACGGTCGAGCCGGTGCTCGATGCGGCGGGCGTGCGGACGCTCCAGCGCGTCCCCGAGCGGGTGTCGATGAGCGGGCCGGTTCGGGGCTATCTCGTGGATCTCGCGCGGGCGACCAGAGCGGACGATCGGGTCGAGATCGGCATCTCGCCGCGGGGGATTCAACGGTATTTCGAGGCCGCACGCGCACGGGCGGCGATTTCCGGCCGGGAGTACGTCGCACCGGACGATATCAAGCGGATCGCCGAGCCGATCATGCAGCACCGGCTCGTGCTGACGACCGACGCGCGAATCGAGGGCGTCGACGGATCGACCGTCGTCCGGTCCGTGCTGGATCGAGTCGAGGTTCCGGCGGTCGACCCGTAGCGCCGGGCCGATCGAACGCGGCTAGTCGGTTTTCGAAGCCGAGTGCTCCGTTTCGCTCTCGTCGAGCGCTGACTCGGAGACTCCCGCAGTCTGTCCTGGTCTCTCGTCCGTAGACGGCTCGCTGCCGGTGAACTCGGCTGCGGCTGACTCACCCGACGGCGCGGCGTCGAGACGCGAGGTGATGGCCGCGACCGTCTCGTCGCTCAGCGTCTCGACGGATTCGAGTTCAGCCGCGCGGGCGGTCTGGATGTCGCCGAGCGTTTCGAAGCCGGCGGTTCGCAGGGCGCGGGCCTCGCCGGCGTCGATACCGGGGACGGTTCCCGCCGCGACGGGGAGCCGAGAGATGTCCCCCGTTCGGGTTCGGCCAGCCGCAGCGGCGGCGGTTGCTCGTCGTTTGAGAACGATAAGCGAGGCGACCAACGCAATGGTACAAGCGACGGCGACCGTCACGCCGGTTCGGATCGCGAGTCGGCCG
The DNA here is from genome assembly GCF_000337555.1 of Natrialba asiatica DSM 12278. GTDB lineage: Archaea > Halobacteriota > Halobacteria > Halobacteriales > Natrialbaceae > Natrialba > Natrialba asiatica. The sequence continues at coordinate 372,159 of NZ_AOIO01000040.1, forward strand.
AGAAGGGAGTTGAGACCGACTGCGAGACCGATTCCGAGCGTTCCGACGAGGACCGTGCCGGTCGTATGCGCCAGTGCTGGCCGTCGTGCGGGGACGTTTCGGCCGATTTCGTCGACGAGCGAGACGCCGTAGCCGCCGGCGTCCCAGGCGACGAGTGCGCAGGCGACGGCGGTGCCGACCGCGAGCGTCGACCCGCCGCCGAGAGCGACGACCGCGCCGCCAGCGACGAGCGAACTCGCGGCCAGCGTCGCGGGAGCCGCGCGGTCCGAAAGCGGGCCGAGGGCGCCGAGCAGCCAGACGGCGACCAGTAGCGCGAAGATCGTCCCGACGAACCCGCTTAGCAGGAACCCGGCGATGGCGATGCCCGTCGGCGGCGACGCGAGCGAACGCAGGTCATCGATCGCGAGTTCACCGGCGGGTCCCGGCAGCGCGCCCCGTTCGTTCGCGGCGGCCATCGCCTCGAGTTCGGGACCGATCCAGTGGTCGAACGCCAGCGGGTAGCCGATCGAGGCGAGGATCACGATGAGGGCCCCGCCCGCGAACGCCGGCGTCCACCTGACGGCGGCCCCGTATCGGAGCCTGGAGAGCGTTGGGAGCCGCGAACCGAGTCCGGCCAGACAGAGCGCGACGATCCCCGCGAGAACGGCGACACGAACGGGTGTCGCCATGGTGAGCGGGACGAGCGTCGACTCGACGAGCGCGGCCGCGGTATCGATGCCTCGATTGTCGCCGGTTCGAGCCAGGACCGCGACTGAACTCGCCAGGAGGGTTCCACCCAGGACTGCCCAGCCGGTCCAGCCCGCTCGCGAGGCGAGCCACGCGATCCGCCGGCGTGCCGTCTCGCGTCGATCCCGGGGGAATAACTCCGGAATCGGCAGTCGCGGCAGGACGAGCACCGCGAGCCACAGCAGTCCCACGAGTAGCCCGACGAAGCTCAGCGCACCCGCAGTCGTCGCCGCCTCCGTCGGCGACACGAGTTCACCGAGCACTTGCGCTGGAGTGTTGCCGTTCCTTGTCCCTGTTCCAGTCCCCGTCCCCGTCCCGGGAAGAGCGGGCCACAGCGACGGTGACCGAATCGGGTCGAAAAACGCCGCCGACACGACGGCGACGAGGATCGACGTGAGCCAGACGACCGGCAGCGCGGAGCGGACGGCACCGTCGCCGACCGCGCCCGTTCTGGTCGCCGCGCCGCCGAACGTCGCGAGAACGATCGCGAGGACGACACCGACGCGGTACCCCGGCTGAATCGACGCCGAATCGCCGCGAAGGGCAAGGCCGAGCGCGCCAGCCGTTCCGAGTGCAGCGAGCACGGCGAGCAGGCTCCCGACGGCTCGACCGCCCGGCGTTCGCCGTTTCGTGGCCGTCACCGTCGCCGCCAGTAGACCGCCGGCGAGACCGGCGACGACTGCAGCCGCAACCGCATCGACGATGATGCCGAGCACGAGTGTCCCCGCGAGCGTCGCCAAGATCGTCACGACGGCCGGTATCGACGCACTGACCGTCCCGCTGGATCGCGCGGTGGTGGGTCGCGTCGCGTTCGGTCGCGTTGTCGTCGCCGGTCCTCCCCCGACAGGTCGCCGTTCCGTCCGCCTCCTCTCCTGGGACCCGAGGTCGTCGTCCGGAGCCATTAGTGACGCACCTCCCCAAACGCCCGCTCGAGGGTCGTCGCAAGCGGCTGCTCCGGTTCCCAGTCCGCCACGGGAATCTCCCCTCGCCGGAGGCGTTCGAGCCGCGCCTCCCGGCGAATCGCCGCCAGCCGCGCCCCGATTTCCGCGCGCGTCGTCACGTTCGGCGACACGACCGACAGTCGGTACCCGCGCCGGCGAAGCGCCAGCGCGAGGTCGACGATTCCGTCGTCCACCGCCGGCGTACAAACCACGAGCTGCGCGTCCGACGGCAACAGCGTCTCGAGCCGGTCGGCGGTCGCCGTCGGCGCCTCGCTCGCCCTCGCTCGTTCTCCCCCGCCGCCATCGCTTCGCGCCCGCATCCGCGTCGGCTCATCGCGCGCGGCGACGGCGTCACAGACGCTCGCAATTCGACCGCTCACGTCCGCGCCCCTTCCCGGTTCGACGTATGCCGGCGGTCCCGCGTAGACGCCGGGTATCCGGCCCCGAACGCCGAGTCCGACGACGCCGACGCTGTGGGCGGCCTCGAGCATCGTCGCACTCGTCACCGTCCCAGCGTAGGACGCGAGCGTGGTTCCACCCGGGTGTCCGCGGGCCGCCGCGACTCCCGACACCGCCCTGCCGTCGACGACGACCACGACCTTCGTCGCCTCCTGCTCGCGGTAGCGCACGGTGCCGAGTTCACCCGTCCGGGCGTACCGCCGCCAGTCGATCCGGCTCACCGGATCGCCCCGGTGGTAGTCCCGCGTCGAGTGGAACTCGTACCCCGCGCCGCCGCTGTCGCTCGCGACGGTGCCGGCGAGCGGCAGCGTCTTCCGGCGGAGCGAGAGACCGTCTACCGGAATCGTACACTCGAGTTCGTCGTCCCCGGCGGCCGGGATCGAAGCCGTCGCCACGGCCGTCCCGCTCAGGCTCCGCACGCGGACCCACGCGTCGTCGAAGGCGTAGGTGCCCCGCCGCGGGCGCACCGCGTAGGTGAACTCGGTCCGCTCGCCGGGGCGGAGCGTCGTCGCGGTTCGCGCGGTTCCGTCGACGACGGCGGTTTCGACCGGAACGCGGTCGGCGATTCGAACGTCCGGAAGCGTCCGAGTCGAGTCGTTTCGAACCGTGAGCGTCACGTCGACGCGCTCGCCGGGGTGGGGCAGCCGTGGCTCGCAGTCGCGTTCTATCGACACCGCCGCCGCCGGATCGGGAACGGACGACAGCGCGGCGTAGCCGAGGTAGCAGACGGGGACGGTCGCGGCGAGTAACAGCGTCGCCGAGCCGAACACGGTGCCGACGGCGGCGAGGGCGAGCGACGCGACGACGCCGGAGTGCCACCGGGAGACGCTACGCACGCGTTCCCTCCGTCGGTGTCGCGGTGTCCTCGCCGGAATCGCCGCCGGCGTCGTCTGGCTTTCGACCGGTCGGTTCCCGGTCTTCCACCGCCCCTCCCGCCCTCCGTGCGTCGCTCGTCTCTCCTACTGTAGCCGCCGATCCAGCGGACTCCGTTGCGTACCGTTCCAGTTCGGCAATCGTTCGATCGAGGCGGCGTTCGAACGTTCGTCCCGGGAACAACCAGTTCCGAAATCGGTGCCAGATCGAGAGCCGCCCCGCGGATTCGTCGCCGAGAAACGTCGCCGCGATCCGGTCGTCCGTCCACTCGCCGCACCGAATCCGCTCGTCGGTTTCGTCGACTCCGTCCGCCCCGCCCGCCCCGTCCGTCCGACCGTGTGCCATCTCGACGGCTCGAAGCGTCTCCCGAAGCTCCTTGACGACAGCTTCCGTCCGGACTGGTCCCGCCGATCCCCGTTTCAACGCGCGGGTCGTCCGATCGACGCGCTCGGTGATCTCCTCGCCGACCACCTCGACGGCCGGCGACTCACTCGCTGTCCCCCGAGTTCGTGTCGGCGGTCGATCCCCGACACGGTCCCCGCGCGGATTTTGAACTCGCGTCCGAGGTCGGTTCTGTTCGTACGCGGTGCCGATGCCACGATCTGTCGCGCCACTCGCTCCCGAGAAGTACGCCCGCCAGAGGGCGAACAGCCCGATCAGCCCGCCGAGCACGAGGAGGGCACGCTCCGCGTCGACCGTCTGCTCGACCGTCGCCACGAGTTCGATGACCGCGGCCGGGAGAACCGTCGGGGCCGCTGCCAGTACCGTGCCGATACCGAGCGTACTGATCGCGAGCACGCCGAGAAGCACGTTCAGCACCGATCGGTCGCTCACGGCCGGTCACCCTCTTCTGCCTCTTCTACCGGCTCATCCTCCCGGTTCGACTCGTGTTCGCCCCCCGGCATCGTATCCGTCGTTCCTTTTCCTTCCCGTTCCGCTTCCGCTGCCCTTGCCCCTGTTTCCGCGCCTGCGTCCGCCGGTGCGGCTGTGTCTCCAGCGACCGACCGCACGGCAGCCTGAACGCGTTCGATCCGCGGCTCCGCCGGCGATGACTCGCCGTACTCCGCGTCTCTGAAAACCTCGACGACGGTCCGGACCGGCCGCTCCGGAAACCCGCGCTCGACCGCGTACCGACCGATCTCGCCCGCGGTCTTCGTCCGAACGCCGGGCGGTCGCACCGCGCGGACGAACTCGCGCCAGAGTCTCCGAACCGTTCGCCTTCGACCTCCGGGCTCGCGCGCCGATTCGGTCTCGCCTATCTCGGCGTGAACGTCCGAAGCCGACTCCGCTTTGCGTTCTCGGTCCGACCGTCGCAACGACCGCAGGACGGTGCGGATGAACGCGGCGAGCCGCCTCGGATGGAGCGCCGCCAGTGCGGCGAGCCCTCGCTCCGCGAGTTCACCCGGCAGTCCGCGGAGTCGGCGTCCGGTCCGTCGGAGTGCTCGCAGCGCGGCCCGACCCTGGACGGCCAACCAGTCCCCGACTCGTTCGAGGGCGGCGGCGAGGCGGACGACCGCCTCGACGGCCCGCCTTCCGAGGTCGCGGATGAACTCGCCCGTTCGAGCCAGGAGTCGACGAACTCGCTCCGGCAGCGTTCGGACCGTCGCCGTCGTCATTCCGAACCGACGCTTGAGGAACCATCCGAGGAGGGTGACGAGTGTGAGTCCGGCGGTGGCGACGACCGCGGCGTTCCGGTAGAGTCCGGTGAGGGTGGTTTCGGCCGTCGTCTCGGAGACCCGTGCGCTGATCGTCGCCTCGTTCGAAACAGGGAGGGAGACCGTCGCGGTTCCGTCGGTTCCGGTCGTCGCCACCGGTTCTCCATCGATCAGCAGGGTCGCATTCTCCACCGCGGTCGGTGCGTCAGGCGCGGTGGCTTCGCCACCAACACCAGTCCCGTCGCCCGCCTCGTCTGCTCGCGCGGCGGCGCTTCCACCGTCGTACTGGACCGTCGCTTCGACGGTCCGTCCCGGGAGCGGGAGCCGTTCGGCGACCTCGATCGACAGTCCGTAGACCCCGACCGTCCGCTCGGCACGAATGTCGTCACGCTCGACGGCGATCGTCGTCTCCCCTCGCGTTTCCGGCATCTCGATTTCCGCCGTTCCGAACTCGTCCGTCGTTCCGACTTGTTCCCCGTCGAGTAGCACCGTCCCCGCTGGAATCGGATTTCCTTCGACCGCGGCCGTCACCGTGACGTTCGTTCCGGACGGGACCGCGTCGTCGTCCGCGAGTGCACCCGCGCGACTGATCGCGAGCGTGGTCTCGGCGTCCATCTCGACGGTCCGTTCTGTGCCCGCCGCTCGTCCCCCCGGCCGCGCCGACTCGTTCGAAGCACCTCCCTCGTCCGCGCTCTCGTCTTGGAGGCGAGCAGGTGGACCGGCGACGTTCCCGCCGTAGAACTGGATCGATGAGCCCCCGAGACGCGCGCCGATCGCGCCCCGAACGGCTGGGTCCCGTGCTGTAGTCGGTTCCTGGGCGTGGGTCTGCTCCCGTTCTCGTTCCCGCCCCTGTCCCCGTGGCTCGACCGCGACCGTCACCGTCTCCGTAAACGGAACCGTTCCGCTCACGACCCCATCAACACCGGTGGTGCCGATCGGGTTCCCGTTGAAGGAGACCGTCGCACCCGGGAGCGGGTCGCCGTCTTCCGTGACGGTAACCTCGACCTCGCTTCCGGGCGTCGGCGACTCGTCGAAGGAAATATCGTAGCCGCTTGCGGCCCCCTCGCTCTCCGTTTCGCCGTCGGTTCCCCCGCTACTCCCGTCCCGTTCGGCCGACTCCTCGGCGCCCCCCGACCCGGCCGCTGACTCGTCTCCGCCCTCGCTCGATTCGAACCCGTCGTCACTGTCGGCCCCGCCGCTCTCAGTCTCCGCCCCGGGAGCACCCTCCCCATCCCCGGCCACCTCACCGTTCCCACCACCGTCGCTCTCCGCCGACCCGCTTCCGCCCTGGCCGAACTCGTCGCCGGCCTCGTCGCCGAATTCGTCTCCCTCGTCGGGATCTGCGCCGAACTCGCCACCGGCGCCCGGTTCTCCAGCCGTCCCATTCCCTCCCGCAGCGCCAGTCTCGACTCCTTCGCCGGTCTCACCGCCGGAATCACCACCAGTTTCGCCGTCCTCACTCTGCCCGCCACCAGCGCCACCCTCATCACCAGTGCCGCTCTCGTCGCTCTCGAACCCGCTTTCACCCGACTCACCGCCCCCTCCTNCCGCCACTGAACCCGTCTCCATCGCCGTCACGGCCTTCACCACTCGTCTCTCCGCCCCGGTTCGGAACCGCCTCTCCACCGCCCCCACCCTCACCACTGGACGCCGATCCACCACTCCCGTTCCCGCTCTCGCTTCCGCTCCCGAGTTCAGTACTGCCGTTTCCGCTTCGCGCTGCCCCTCCTGTTCCGGCCGTGCCGTCTGCACTGTCGTTCCCGCCCGCGCCGAGTTCAAGGAGATTTCCTGCCCCCGCGGCTGAACGGGTTCCGTCGCCGCCGCCACCGAGTGCCGGGATCGCAATCGCTGCCAGCGCGAGCACCAGGACGGTCAGTACAACGAGCAGGAACTGTATCCAATCTGGGCCGGGGCCCGACTTGGACTCGGATTCGAACTCGGATACGGATCCGGATTCCGGTACTGGTGTCGATGCCGATGTCGACGCCGATACCGATACCGACCGTGAACTCGTCGCTGCGTCCTCCGTTCTTGTCGATTCCGCCGGTTCCGTCGGTTCCGTCCCCATCCAGACCTACCGTTCGGAGAGACATATTGGTTCTTCGACTATAAACGTACGCACAGATGACATGCAGACGGCCAAAACACTTACTGGACGGTCGCTTTTCCCACGTCGAGTACTGACAGAATGCGTGGGTATTGTGATCGGCGGGGTGCTGCGCTGTCACTGCTCGGACTGGTGCGCCGCTGCCCGCAGCTGCTCGATTCGGTCGACGGGTTCGATGCCGGCCAGCACTGCGAGCGCGAAGACGGTCTCGCTGTCCGGTCGCGGTGCGTCACCGCCGAGCGTCTGCGTCGATTCCGTCGCCGATTCGAGCCGGCGGCGACCGTCTGCGACTGCCGTCCGATTGAGCCACTCGGGCGGCCCGCCGACGACGAGCAGCGCCCGGTCGGTGTTCGCGCGCTCGCACTCGAGCGTGAGTTTTCCCTGGATCGCTTTGCCGACCGTGGTTTCGACGGCGCTGACGGCGGCACTCGTTTCCACGGTCGAGTCCGAGCCGAAAAGACCGAGGCCCAGATCGAGTTCGAGTCCCAGTACGGAGCCGGCCTCGCCGCTGGACTCGATTCGCTGTGTGCCGTAGCCGAGCGAGACGAGCGCCGTCTCGTTGCCCAGAATGCGGCGGATGTCGTTCGCGTCGATGACGGTCTCGGCGCTCGTTGCACTCTCGTCGGCCGGCTGTGCTGTCGCACCGAACAGCGCCTCGACGCGGGCTGCGAGTTCTTGATTGAGCCGGGCGCGCCCGTCGGCCATGTCCTCGCCGGTTCGAAGCCACGGCTCGTTGTCGAAACAGAGCACGGCGTTCGCGAGGCCGTCGAGTCGAGAGAGCGTCTGCGTCGCGTTCGCTGCGGCGAGCGGTCGCGTCGCGCCGTCTGCATCCGCGCCTGACGGACGGGTATCGTCGTTCGGTACCGACGGATCACCGTCGGGTGAGCGCTCGCGGTCGGCCGGGAGCGTCCCGAGAACGTATACCGGTACGTCGTACAGCGTCTGCAGATTTGCGACGAGTTCGGGTGCGGCCCCGCCGCCGGTTGCGCCGCCGAGGCCGACGACGACGAGGAACGCGTCCGCGGCCGAGGGGTGGCCGGCGTCGAGTTTGCGGCTGAGTTCGTCGACGTGTTCTTCGCCGAGCGTCTCGCCGCGCTGAAGATTCCCGTTGAGGCCGGTATCGATGCCTGCACCGTATCGATGGCGGTGGTCGTCGGGAACGGAGTCGAGTTCGGCAAGCGCCTGCGTATCGGTATCGAACGCGAAGACGTCACAGAGAAACGGTTGGGTCGCGGTTTCTGCCGTCCGGATCGTCTCGGCGATCCGACATCCTGCGCCGCCGACCCCGATCACCTCGAGTTGCATGGCTACCCCTATCGTCTGGCGGGACTTTCATGGTTCCGTTTGTGTCGGTTCTATTGTCGCGTCGCGATAGTGGAGGCGAACGAGCGGACTGACTACGGCGTTAACCGCTCGATCGACCACCACTCGATATCAGTCTCCGCAGGTGTTGCTCCGTCACCCCGCTCGACAAGCGCAAACACCATCGTCTTTCGCACCCCGTGGGCCAGCCGCACGTCGAGTGCCAGATCACGGGGCTCGAAGACCGCTTCCGCGGGATGAACCCGTACCAGTAACTCCGAGTGGCCGAGTTCGGCGACAGACTCAACCTCGGCGTACGTCCGAAAGTCAGCCCCGAACTTGTAGCCCGTCTTGGGGACGATTTCGCGCTCGCGCAGTTCGGTATAGACGCGCAATCGGCGGTCGAAGCGTTCCCCCTCGACCTCGCGTCCCCGCTCCCGAACCGCACCGAACTCGAGGTCGATCACGTCGCGTCTGGCAAGGTAAGCCGCTTCGAGGAGCGAACACTGCAGCGTCGGCCGCTCGTACTCCCGCCCTTCCAGGGGCTGGCCGTAGAACGCATCCTCGTAGAGGTCGATCGGCGGCTCCCAGAGGACGACGCGATCCGCGAGCAACGTTGCGTCGACCCCGCTCGGAAGGCTGGTCGCCGTGTTTCCCGTCGGCTCGCTCCCCGTCACCTCGAAGTACGTGATCTCGCTTTCTTCGTCGACGACCGCGAGCACGCCGTCCGCGAGTGAACTCGCGGGGACGTCGGTTCGCTCGCCGATGATTCGGAGTGCGTAGCCGATTTCGCCGTCGCCAGGGCCCTTGCCGCGGGGGAAGACGGCGAAGTCGACCGCTCCCCCTGGCGGGTCGTCGACCCACGGCTCGGCGGCCGGTGAAAGGTAGAACCCGCGCTCGCGCAGATCCGCGTAGACGAGAAATCGGACGCCGAAGTCGGTACCGGGTTCGCGGCTGGCAAACGCTTGAAAGTCGAGTCGGTCGCCGGTCGCATCGTCGACGACGGCGTCGAGGTCGCCGCGATAGAGCAAGTGGGCCGCCTCGACGGGCGCGAGAGCGATCTCGTTGCCCTCGAGTGGATAGCCGTAGCCGCGCGAGTCGTGATAGCGCTGGCGCGCGTCGTTGCCGACGCGGACGACGCCCGTCTCGGCGTCGAATCGCCCCTCCAGTGACATACGCAGTGGTTGTCTGTGGTGCGTTAAGTGCGTGTGGATCGACGCTGCGTCTATTGTCCACCGGTCAGTCGTCGCTTGCAGCCTCGACGCGTCGTGCAGCCGCTCGGTCACACGTCGCATCGAGACACCGCGTCCCACCGTGCGTTTCGAACGTTGGCAGGCCACAGTCACACTCGCCGTCGACGACGCCCGCGGGCATCGCGAAGCCGGTGTCGCACTCGGGATAGTGCTCACAACCGGCGATGAGTCCGCCGCGCCGGAGGATGCGAAGGTCGCCGTCGCAGTTCGACTCCGGACAGTCCCATTCGCGGTCGAAGGCCTCTCGGACGGCCTCATCGAGCGATTCGCAGTTGCGATCGAGACAGACGTCGAACGCGAGGCCGCGCTCGACGCGCATCCGCGGAAGCCCGCAGTCGCAGTACGATTGGTCGTCCTTGATCGTCGCGTCGGTCGGGATGCCGTAGCGCGTCCCGCAGTCGACGCAGTGGACCCCCTTCGAGCGGACGAGTTCACCGTCGCAGTCCTCGCTTTGGCACGTTCCGACGGGCGTCCCGGCCGCAGAGGCGGGGTAGTGAGCGAAGCCGTCCTGGTCGTGGGCCGCGATCCGCAGGGTCTGGGTGTCCTTCTTCGCGACGAGCGTGAAGTCGCCCGCGCGGTCGCTGGAGACGCTGTCGGCGCGGGTGAGCCAGGCGACGGGCTGGTAGCCGTCGACGTCGTGGACGAGGACGGTGTTGTCGGGTTTGACGATCGTCGTCACCCGGCCGCGGTACTCCGATCGGTCGTCGGCCTCGGCGATCACGGTACAGTCGCCGGCGAGGACGCGAATCGCGTCGTCGATCATAGGCTGGCTGATGCGGATTCCTATTTAAACTCGCGGCCGGCGGACGGGTGGTCGCCACAACCGCATCGACTGTCGATTTCGACGACACACCCATAAAATCTGCCTGTGGCACTATTTGAGCGCCGATTCGACCATCCGTTGTGGCAGGCCGACCAGGAGTGCGACCAGTCCGCTCGTCTCTTCGTCGTCACGCAGGTACGACCGGAACCGCTGGCTGATGATTTCGACGGCGAGAATCAGGAACAGGACCACGACAATACCGGCCATCATGTTTCCGTACGCACGCAGCCCCTGTTGGACCTGAATGATCTCGCCGATCCCGCTGCCGCCGAGCAGGCCGAGCGTGACCGCCGTCCGGACGTTCACCTCGAAGATGTACAGCGTCCAGGCGATGAACGACGTTTTGACCTGGCTAATCATGCCGAAGACGACCGTCTGTCCCTTCGATGCACCGGTCGTCTTCATCGCCTCGATCTGTCCCTCCTCGACCTCCTCGAGTTCGTCCGTGAACAGTCGACCGAGATTCCCGATCGTACTGACGACCACCGCGATAGTCGCGGTGACCGCCGACAGGCCGGCAAGCGGGATGAACATCAGGAACCAGACGAGCGACGGAATCGCACGGAAAACGCCCATCACGCCTCGAAAGAGGAAATTCAGGGGGAACGGTGTCACTCGCGAGCTGCCGAGGACGCCGAGCAGCAGTGCCAGCGGGAGTCCGATAACCGTTCCCGCAAAGCCGACCGCGAGGGTGATCACCGACTCGCGCGGGAGGTTCCGTTCCAAAATGAACATCCAGTTCGGGGTGTAGTTCGTGATCCGTTCCGCAAAGACCGGAAGTTGATTATAGAGGTCGACGACGGAGAACTGGATCAGGAGTAACGATCCGTAGAACGCGCTGATAAAACAGAGCGACAGGAAGCCGTAGAGTATCCATCGAACCCGCCGAGTAAGTCGAATCTCCTCGAGTCGTTGTTCGAGGGACAATTGGGTACTCATTGTACCACCGTCGCATCGGTTTCGTTTCCGGAGAGGAACCCCTCCATGTCGATGCCGCCGTACAGATCGTCGATGACGTCGAACGTGAGGTCCTCTCGGTAGCCGTCGAAAACGACTCGTCCGTCCGCGAGGCCGATAAACCGCTCGCCGAACTGGCGGGCGAGATTCACCTGGTGAAGGCTGATCATCGCCGTCAGCCCGCGTTCTTCGGCTGCACCTCGCAGATACCGCATGACCGTCTGTGAACTACCGGGGTCGAGACTCGCAACCGGTTCGTCGGCGAGCAGTATCTGCGGGTTCTGGACGAGCGCGCGAGCGATGCCGACGCGCTGTTGTTGTCCGCCGCTCATTCTGCCGGCGCGTTGGCTCGCCTCGTCTAGCAGTCCGACCATATCCAGTGCCTCGAGCGCCTGGAGTTTATCCTCCCGGTCGTTGAATCGAAGGAGGCTCCGAAGAAAGTTCGTCCGGCCTAATGCGCCGCTGAGCGCGTTCGAGTACGCGCTCGTTCCGTCGAGAATATTGTGCTGTTGGAAGACCATCGCCACGTCGTCTCGATGCGATGTCACGGGGTCGCCATCGACGACTACCCGGCCGCTGGTTGGGGCAGTTAGCCCGTTGACACACCGGAGTAGCGTCGATTTCCCCGACCCCGAAATACCGAGCACGACGGTGAACTCGCCCGCTTCGATTTCGAACGAGACATCGTCGAGCGCGACGGTTTCCCCGAACCGCTTTGTGAGGTTCTCTACGCGTATCGCAGACATTGATAGCTGTGTGAATGGTTGGTTGCTCGGCTACGTCTGTTGCTTCGTTATTCGCCGAAATCCTGGAACTCGAGTCCGAGTTCATCGAGGATGTCGTCGATCGGTTCGTAATCGCTCCGCTCGGCTTCCTCGATGCCGGTAAACCAGAGTTCGTATTCGTCGTCGACATCTTCCGGGACCAGGTCCGTCTCGTCGGCTTCGAGCAGTGCCGTTTCGATGGCGTCACGCTCCGAACCGTCCCACTCGCTGCGAGCCATGATCGGGGCTCGTGGAAGGGGATCCGAGACGGCCAGGAGGCGTAGTTCCGGGTTCTCGTCGTCGATTCCCGAGCCGGCATCCTCGTACTCGGACGAATGCTCGACGAACTCGGAGTAGTCGTCGAACTGTTCCTGTGGTACCTGTGGCGCAGACGCAAACGCACCCGTTGCGGCGGCGACAATTGCGTCATCGTTGACCAACTGTTCGCGCGACCGATCGTGATCCGGTGCGTTTTGTAGCTCCAGATCGACCGCGTCGCCGTCGGGGTAGTTTCCGGTGTCGAGACCGGCGTCTTTCAGCATAAGCGTCGGTGCGAGGGTGCCGCTGGTCGACATTCTGGCACCGGTCGTCATCACTTCACCCTCCAAGTCGGACAAGCTCTCGATGTCGCTGTCTGCCAGCGTCGTGATCGTCGAAAAGTAAAGCGCGCCGCCGTACGCGGTTCGCATTCCGATGATATCGGCGAACCCGTCTCCGGCCGGAACTGCGGTCGGCGACGTATCGGCGATATCTCCCTGATCGGTTTCGAGCGATTCGAGGGTGTCGACGTACGAATCGGCCCGGATGAGTTCGATTTCCGCCTCGGTTTCGCCCTCGAGATATTCCTTCATCGGCGTATACTCCTGTACGATGTCAGTCTGTTCCTCGGCCGGATTGAGAATGAACCGGACTGCACCGCTTTCGGTACTGCTGAGACACCCAGCCATCCCAGCGAGCGTAAGCCCCCCTGTCGCCTTCAGGAACGTGCGTCTGGTGTGATCGCCGCGTCGTGGTAGCTGCACCATACGTAGTACGAAAATCGAAGCATTATAAACATAATGATAATTCTGCTACGGAACAGAATATATTCATATATATCTCGCTCGTGTTCAACGGAATCGTCCACGTCCCCCGGTCGAATCCATCTCTCTGGGTATTCGCTCCAACTATCGGATTTCGATATCGAAATCCAGGCGGATTTAGTATCCGACCCGGAACTGGAACACGTGGCTCGTCCAACGCTAACCGTCTACTGTGGCCTCCCTGGGACGGGGAAATCGGCCGCTTCAGCCTATACTGCTGCTGAACTCCCCGCTGAACGCTACCGGACCGACCGGGTCCGCAAACAGCTCTTTTCCGATCCCGACTATACGACGGCGGAAACCGACGCGACCTACGAGGAACTACTCGAACGCGCTCGCACGGCCCTCGAGAGCGGGTCGAACGTCGTCCTCGACGCGACGTTTCAGTCCCGACGCTACCGGGACCGCGCTGCTGCGGTCGCAACCGCAACCGGTGCCGAGTTCACGTTCGTCCGCGTGACTTGCGACCTCGAGGTCGTTCAGGAACGGATCGAAGCGCGAACGAACTCGATCAGCGACGCGCAGTTCGAACAGCACCTACAGTTGCGCGAGACGTTCGACCCCGTCGAGCGCGATCACGTCGTCATCGACAATTCGGGGACGCTCGAGGAGACCTACCGGCAGATCGACGAGTTCATTCTGTAGTCCCTTTTCAGTCATCGGTGCATCGAGCGCGTCGGTCCCACCTCGCCGGCGATGACTCTGAGACCACCGCGTCTAAGAGCCCTCCGCCGAGTGGTCGACTATGACTCCGACGGCGACGACGATCAAGGACAGCGTTCACGACTACATCGAACTCTGTCCGACCGCGGAAGCGCTGCTCGATACCGCCCCGATGCAGCGGCTGCGCTACGTCCGGCAACTGAGCACCGTCCAGTTGGTCTATCCGTCCGCAAATCACACGCGCTTCGAGCACAGCCTCGGCGTCTACCACCTCGCCTCGCGCGCCGTCGACCGGCTCGGCGTCGACGACCCGCTCGCCGACCGCCTCCGCGCCGCGGCGCTCGTCCACGACGTCGGCCACGGCCCGTTCGGCCACCAGACGGAGGCCGCCATCGAACGCCACCTCGGCCGCCACCACGACGAAATCGAGTGGCTCCTTACCGACAGCGAACTCGCCAGCGCCCTCGAAGCGCAGGGACTCGACCCCGAGGCGGTCGCGGCGACCGTCGACGGTCGCGGCCCGCTCGGCGAACTCGTCTCCGGCTCGCTCGACGTCGACCGAATGGATTACCTCGTTCGCGACGCCCACCACACCGGCGTTCCCTACGGCACCATCGACCACTCGCGACTCCTCTATTCCCTCCGCACCGTCGACGGCGACCTCGCGCTCGAGGCGGGCAACGTCGCCACGGCCGAGAGCGCGTTGATCGCCCGCACGCTGATGAACGCGACCGTCTACGGCCACCACGTTTCCCGCATCGCCGGCGCGATGCTCGACCGCGCGAGCGAACGCGTGCTGCGCGACGCGGTCGTCGCGCCCGAGCGATTCGCACGACTCACCGATTCGGAACTGCTCTCACTGCTCGCAGAACACGAGTCGACGGCCGATTTCGAAACCCGGCTCCGCGAGCGCTCGCTCTACAAACGGGCGATCTGGGCACAGCGCGGAACCGTGCCGGACCGGTTCGTCGGCCTCGCGTACGACCGCACGCGTGAACTCGAACGCGAGATCGCCGAACTCGCCGGCGTCGACCCGTCCGCCGTCATCGTCGACAGCCCGCCGGTCCCCAGTTCTCCCGAATCGCGGGCCAAAATCGTGGTCAACGGCGAACTTCGACGGCTCGAAGAGCGGTCCTCGCTCGTCGCCGGACTGGACGCCTGTGCCCGCGAAATCTGGCGGCTCGGCGTCTACGCGCCCGAACCCGCGTTATCGGCGGTGCGCGACGCCGCGGCAGCCGTCCTCGAGACTGAGGCGACGGTCGCCCCGTAGTCTCCGTCCGTCGTTACTTTACCGTCCCGACCCCGGCGACTCCGCATCTTCGAGGCGCGTTTCGTACTTCTCGAGCGCTTCGTTCAGAGCCGCGTTCGCATCGACATCGACCGAGTTCGCGAGCGCGAGCAGCGCGAACAGGACGTCCCCGAGTTCATCCGCGGAGAGGTCGAGTTCGTCCGGGGCCGAGCCGTAGTCGGTCGACTCGTTCGCGTCCTTCGCGAGCTCACCCACCTCGGACGTGAGATCGAGCAGCCTGAACGCGGGTGGGGTTTCGAGGTCGTGGCGGTCGATGAACGCGGCGACGCGGTCCTGCTGGGACTGAGACTGGGTCGTCATAGGTCGCCCCAGAACCTGTCGGAAGAAAAGATGATCGGCTCGGGGCTGCGTTGCACGTTGATGCCGGCACAACACGTTTCTTCCGCGACAGTGACCGGTTGCACATGGTCGATCTTACCGCCGAAATCGTCCTGTTCGACGGCTTCGATGAACTCGACGCGATCGGTCCGTACGAGGTGCTCGAGAACGCCGCCCACGCCGGCGCGTCGGTCGACACGGAACTCGTGACGCTCGAGGAGACCGATCTCGTGACGGCCAGCCACGACCTGCGGGTCGAACCCGACGGGACGCTCGGCGACCCGGACCTGTTGCTCGTCCCGGGCGGCGGGTGGACGAGCGCGAACGAGGGCGTCCGCGCGGCCGTCGAGGGCGGCGCGTTGCCGGACGCGGTCGACGAACGCTACACGAACGGCGCGACCGTTGCCTCGGTCTGTACCGGGGCGATGGTCCTCGCCGAGGCGGGGCTGCTCGAGGGTCGCCCCGCGACCACGCACCGCGTCGCGGTCGACGATCTCGAGGCGACCGCTGCCAACGTCGTCGACGAGCGCGTGGTCGACGACGGCGACGTGCTCAC
Organism: Natrialba asiatica DSM 12278; assembly: GCF_000337555.1. Classification (GTDB taxonomy): domain Archaea; phylum Halobacteriota; class Halobacteria; order Halobacteriales; family Natrialbaceae; genus Natrialba; species Natrialba asiatica. The sequence continues at coordinate 387,947 of NZ_AOIO01000040.1, forward strand.
CGCCGGCGGCGTCACCTCGGGGATCGACCTCGGCCTCTGGCTCGTCGAGCGCGAGTTCGGCGCGTCGGTCGCGGACGAGGTGGCAACCGAAATGGCCCACGAGCGCCGCGGCGACGTTTTCGGCTAACTTGCGACGAAACCGACTGCGAGCCAAACTGCTATACGGGACCGTCGGGTAGCCCGATACACATGGACGAAGCGACGGCAGTCACGACGGACGTGAGCGTCGACGCAGTGTTATTCGATATGGACGGCGTCCTCGTCAACAGCGAGGACTACTGGGTGACCTTCCAGGAGGAAGAGATCCTGCCCGCGGCGGTCCCGAACGAAGACGTCGACGTCGCCGAAGTCAGCGGCATGAACTACCGGGAGATCTACGACTACCTCGACTCGACGTACGGAGCGGCGATCACGCGCGAAGCGTTCGTCGAGCGGTTCGCCCTGGCCGCGGAAGAACTCTACACGGAACGGGTCGAACTGTTGGACGGGCTGCACGACTTGCTCGCCGAACTCGATGCGCGCGGTATCGAGACGGCGANTGCGGTTCGCCCTGGCCGCGGAAGAACTCTACACGGAACGGGTCGAACTGTTGGACGGGCTGCACGACTTGCTCGCCGAACTCGATGCGCGCGGTATCGAGACGGCGATCGTCTCCTCGTCGCCCCACGAGTGGATCGGCTGGGTCACGGACCGATTCGAGCTCGCCGACTCGTTCGACTACGTTATCAGCGCCGACGACATCGACGCGGCGAGCAAGCCGGCTCCCGACGTGTTCGAGTACGCCGCGGACGAAGTCGGCGTTCCGGCCGCCAGGTGTGCCGTCGTCGAGGATTCGGCGAACGGCATCGAGGCGGCGGATCGCGCCGGAACCGCCGTGATCGCCTACCGGATCGACGCCCACGGCGACATCGATCGGTCGGGCGCGGACGTGGTGGTCGAGACGTCGGCGGCGCTCCGTCGGACCGTCCTGGCGTTCACCGCGGACGACACCCGCTAGATCGCTCGCTCGTAGACATCGACGACGGCGTCGGCGATCGCTTCCCAGTTCCCGTCCTCTCGAACGGCGGGCGACTGCTCGACCTGGAGGCCGCTGGAATCGTCCTCCGTGAGCCAGTTGACGAAGTTGGCGGTGCTGGTCCCGGGAAACGGTTCCTGCTCGCAGTCGTGATCGGTCGCTTCGTCGCCGTCGATACCCGTGACGAGGACCGCGAACTCGGTGCGGGCTTCGATTTCGGCTTCGAGGTCTCGCTTCAGTTGCTCGGGGGCGCCGCCACCGATCACGATATCCTCGTCGAAACAGTCCCAGTCGCTGAAGCCGTGAAAACTCACCGCGTGGTCGAACCCGCGGTCGGCGATTCGGTCGAGTTCGGGAAACGATTGCGGGCTAATATCCGCGGACATGATATGCCAGCGGTCGAACGCACCCTTCTCCGCGCTGTAGCCGACGCAGGTCCACTCGACGGCCGCGGCGGTGGTCCGTTCGTAAACCCGGTCGGCCTGTTTCTCGGTATTGTACTCGAGATACGTCCCGTGGGGGGCGGTGATGACGAGTTCATCGGCTGTTCCATCGTCTTCGAGGACTTCGACGTACTCGTTGTGATCGAGTGCGTCCTGCCGAGTCTCGTACTCGGGGTGTGGACCGTACGGTTTGATCGACGCCGCTTCGCCGACGATGCCGTCCATCGACCCGCCGTCGATGAACGCTAATCGCTCGGCGGTAGCCTCGTCGAAGCCGACGACGTCGCCTCGCCGCTCCGCCAGCCCGACGCCGATCGTGGCGATTCCGTCTTCGGTGCTGTCGTTGCAGTCGCCGCACCCGATTCTCACCTGGTCTCCGTTCTCGAGGCCGAGTTCGTCTCGCGTCCCCACCGCGAGTGCGAGGCGCTCGCGATGCGCGGTCGTCTCGTGGTCAAAATCGATGATTTCGTGGTCCTCGGCCGTCGTCGACGCTGGTCCGCCCGCCCAGGCTATCGCCTCACTGCCGATGGCTGTCAGTAGCGTTCGTGGGAACAGTTCACGTTTCACGCTCATTCGCGTTTGCCAGAAGGACCGAGATAAAATTGACTCCTGCATGCTAACACGTTCGGTCAGATACAAACCGATCGGCGAAGTTGGGCTTCCCGCCTCGGGCGCTTTCCCCGCCCCCTCGCTCGAGTACCACCGGAAGAGGGACATTGAAGACGTACCCCGGTTCGGCTCCCGTCACCGAACGCGGACGGTCCGCGTCCCCTCGACCGGAACCAGCGGTTCCTCGGGGAAGGCCACGCTCACCGTGAACTCGAGTTCGTCCGCGTCGGCACCGAAAACGCCGACCGGGACGGTTTCGGTATCTCGAAGATAGGTACTGGTGGCGGTCATCTCGACGCTATTGACCGTGACGCGGATGCCGGCCCGCGCCGGCTCGCCGATGTTACGGATCGTCACCTCGCAGACCTCGTTCTCGCCCGCGTCGATCGACTCGGGGAACGCACCCCAGCTGAACTCGATCGAGGGAAGGGACTGTGCCCCCTCGTAAATCCGCTCGGCGACGCCTTCCGAGAGGCCGGCACCGACGATGCCGTCGATATCGGCGTCGAGAACGTCGCCGGGGGTCGACACACCTTCTTTCGCGAGTTTACTCGCCCGCCCGGCCGCGACGCCGTCGATGGCCGTCAGCCCGACCGCGTCCTCGGCGACGCCGTTCTCGATTCGGGCTTCGGTTCGGCGCGCGAGATTCGCCGCGTGCGGCCCGACGAATCGGTCGAGAAACGCCCCCAGCGCGGAGATGAGTCGCGTCGCGTTCCGCTGGATGACCCAGGCGTCGCTTCGCAACTCCGCCGGCGTCGTGCCGCTCGCGGAACTGCGCAAGATTGCGAGCACCTTCCGCTGCCCGGCTTCGAGGTCGCCGGCGTCGGTCCCGACGAGGACCGCGTCGATCGCGTCGCGTTCGTCCTGGCGGGCCGACACCGAGTCGAACTCGTCGGCGGTCGCCACGGCCGTCAAAATGTCGTCCATCTCGAGCGTTCCCGGGCCGTCGGCCGCGCGGTCACAGAGTTCGGCGAAGGCGGCGGCGGTCGGGAGCCGCAGGTAGTACTTCGAGGCGAGCACGCCGCGGGGGGTCGCTTCGATCGAGAGGTCCTCGCCGGTTTCGACGAAGCCGCGGTCGACGAGTTCTTCGAGGCAGTCCCGGACGCGCTGTCTGAGGTTCGGAAAGTCGTAGTCCTCGGGGCGGGACTGCCCGCGGACGTAGTAGAAGGTCGTTTCGAGCCAGTCCATCACGTCGTCGAGATCGGTGATGGTGCCCATCGCGATCTCGGCGTTCAGGTGCGTTTCCAGGCTCTCGGCGAGGCGCGATTCGATCTCTTTGCCGTTTCGCAGGAGGCGACGGTACTTGTCGGCCTCCGCGCCGTCGCAGACGACCCAGCCGTAGCCCACGTCGTCGTAGCCCGGTCGGCCCGCGCGCCCGAGCATCTGGAGCACGTCGAGCGGACTCATGTCGACCTCGCCCTCCAGGGGGTCGTGGAGCTTCGTGTCTCGAATCACGACGCAGCGGGCGGGCAGGTTCACCCCCCAGGCCAGCGTCGAGGTCGAAAAGAGCAGTTCGACGATGCCCTCCTTGAACCACTCCTCGACGAGGTCGCGGTCGTTCTTCGAGAGGCCCGCGTGGTGGAAGGCGACGCCGTCGAGGACGGAGTTGCGGAGCGTGTCGTTGTCGAGTTCCTTCGACTCCGTATGGAAATCGTAGTCGCCGCGCGCGCCCATCGGTACGTCGCGTTCGGCGATCTCGTCGCGGGCCTTCTCGGCCGCCCGCACGGTGTCCTGTCGGGAGGAGACGAACACGAGCGCCTGGCCGTCCTCTCGGAGGTGCGGCTCCGCCAAATCGAGCGCCCGGTACAGCCGGCGGTACTTGTCCGCGAAGGAGTTCTCGCCGTGCGTGTAGGTCTTGACGCCGGCGTTGAGTTCGACCGGGCGGTACTCCTCGTCGAACTCGAAGGTGGTCTCATCGGGCGCGTCGAGCCAGGCCGCCACGTCGGAGACGTTCGGCATGGTCGCCGAGAGCGCGACGACGCGCGGGTCACAGAGCCGACGCAGGCGGGAGATCGTGACTTCGAGGACGGATCCCCGTCGATCGGCGTCCAACAGGTGAACCTCGTCGATGACGCACACGTCGATGTCCGTGACGAAATCGTACCGTCGGGAATCGTGCTTGCGGGTCGCCGAGTCGAGTTTCTCGGGCGTCATCACGAGGATGTCCGCGTGGCGCGCGCGTCGCGAGTTCAGTTCGCGCTCGCCCGTGACGACGTAGACCGAGTAGCCGAGTTCCTCGAAGCGGTCCCAGTCGTCTTCCTTCTCGTTGGTCAGCGCCCGCAGCGGCGCGATAAAGAGCGCGGTCCCGCCGTCGGCGAGCGCCTTGCAGATCGCGAGTTCGGCGAGCGCGGTCTTGCCCGAGGCGGTCGGCGCGCTGGCGACGACGTTGGCCTCGGATTCGAGCAGCGCGGGCAGGGCCTCGCGTTGCATGCGGTTGAACTCGGTAAAGGCGAAGGCGTCGGCGAACTCGGGAAGAACCTCGGCGACCTCCATCAGGCAAAAACGGGAAGCGGGTGGTGAAAGGCGTTTCCTTCGGTGCGTGCGAGCGGGCTGACAACTGCGGGCAACCGATTCGAGACGGAGACCGATTACTGCGACCGGACCAGGGCCGCCGCGACCGCTCCGACCGTGGCGAACACGACCGGATAGAGCACGCCGCCGAGGACGAGCGCGGGCGGGAGTTCTGGAGCCATCGATGCTGCAGAATCGATGCCGAAGAACGAGGCCTCCGTGTTCGACTCGGCGACGACCGCGCCCAGCCCCATCACGACGGCGTAGCCGATCGTGACCGGCGCGCCGACCACAACCGCTTCGCCGAGATTTCGCGCGTCGAACTGCGACGCCAGTATCGCCCCGACGGCGACGAGGACGAGCGGCGGGATCGCATACGCGGCTACCGAACTCGTGGTTTCGGACTGGGCGATCAGGTCGACGGTATCAGTGCGACTGAAGCCGCCGACCTCCCCGTAGGCTTCGATTTCGACGAAGTGGGCGTTGTAGTAGTACCAGGCGACGCCCATCCAGTCGGCGACGCTATCGCCGAAGGCCTCGCGAACCTCGTCGACGACCAGCAGGTAGGTGACGAGGTAGCCGACCGCGGCAGCGAGAACGCCGACGCCGGCGCTGGCCGCGACGCGTGTCGCGCGCGATACCGACCGTCCCGTTACCGACAGCGACCGGTGTGCCATCGGCTGGGGCGACCATCGTCCGCGTAATATGCTTTGTGTATCGCCGGATCAGGTGGTCGTTTCGTTCGGGGTGGCACAGTTGCTGGTGTAGCCCCGGTAGTCCGGAGCGCGATTCACACGGCTACACGGCCGGCTCGTTGCGTACGGTCTCCTCGAGTTCGTCGCTGAGCAAACTGGAGGCGCGTTCGGGTTGGGGAACGCGCTCGAAGGTGAGTTCGGGGTCGCCGGAGCCGGCCGTGTAGACGGTCAGGTCGCCGTAGCCGAGGACGCGGCCGAGCATCGTCTGCCGGAGGCTGGTGTTCTGGATGCGATCGAGGCGAAACTGGATGACGTTCCGGGAGATGACGCCGTGTTTCTTGTACAGTTCGCCGGAGGTGATTACGTACCGGGTGTTCGTCCAGGCGAGGTAGCACGCGAGCGCGATGGCCGCGCCAACGAGGGCGACTGCGACGCCGAACAGCGTCAGCGTGTCGATACCGCCGGTCGCACTCCAGGTAGCGAGCAAGACGCCGACGAGTGCGACCCCGATTCCGATCGGCATCCTGGTCCCCATCGAAATCGGATGCGGACGACTCTCCCAGATGATGTCCTCGTCGTCGCTGATGTGAAACCACTTGGGAGTCGAACCCAACCCCATTGCCCGCCGTTACTCCGTTCGTGGCCGTAAAGGTGGCGTGAGAATGCCTAAGTAGCGGCAGCTCGATCGCCGCTTCGGAAGTGCGGAAATCGAACCGGTCGCGGTCCCTATCCGTCGGCGCGTTCGGTCGGCGACTCTCCGTTCCAGACGCCGGCGCTGAACTCGACCGCGTCGTTCCAGCGGCCGACGACCGTCGTGACGGCGAGATCACCCGAAATGGTGGTCATTGTCCGAAGCCGATCCAGAATCGGATCGATTCCGGCCACGAAGTCGACGATCTTCTCGGCGTTTGCCATCGAAACTGGGTGCGTGCCGGTCGACGAACGGACCGCGAGTGCGGTCACGAGCGCCTCTTTGGTTCCCTGAGAAATGCGAGCGCCGACGGTCACGAGTTCAGCATCCGACTTTTCCGGAGCGGGGGCGCGTGTCCGGCCGGGAGTGCGGGAGGATCGTCAGACCGCGAGAACCACCACGGTTTTTCACCTCGCGCGGCAACGGTCCGGTATGCGCAGCGCACGAAAGCCCGACTGGCTCAAGATGCGGCCCCCGTCGGGGCGGGAGTTCACCGATATTCGGGAAACGCTCCGCGAGCGGGACCTGCATACGGTCTGCGAGGAGGCGAACTGCCCGAATCTCGGGGAGTGTTGGTCCGGCGGGGCCGGAACGGGCGAGGGGGAGGGCGGCACGGCCACGTTCATGCTCATGGGCGATCGCTGCTCGCGCGCGTGCAACTTCTGCGACGTGACCACCGGCGGCATGGAGCCGCTCGATCCCGACGAACCCGCGAACGTCGCCGACGCCATCGCCGAAATCGGCCTCGACTACGTCGTCCTCACGTCCGTCGACCGGGACGACCTCCCCGATCAGGGCGCGGGTCACTTCGCCGATACCATCCGCGAGATCACGGACCGCCACCCCGGCATCCTCGTCGAGGTGCTGATCCCCGACTTCCGAGGGGAACCCGAACTCGTGCGGAAGATCATCGACGCCGATCCGGACGTGATCGCGCACAACGTCGAAACCGTCGATCGCCTCCAGTTTCCCGTGCGCGACCGCCGCGCCGGCTACGAACAGTCCCTCTCCGTGCTGGAGCAGGTCGACCGCGAGTCCGATATTTACACGAAAACGTCGATCATGCTCGGCCACGGCGAGTACGACCACGAGGTCTACCAGACCCTCGCGGACTGTCGCGAGCGCGGCGTCGACATCGTCACCCTCGGGCAATACCTCCAGCCCTCGCGGAACCACCTGGATGTCGAGCGCTACGATCACCCGCACAAGTACGAGACGTGGCGGCAGGTCGCAGAAGAAGAACTGGGGTATCTCTACTGCGCCAGCGGTCCGATGGTCCGCTCGTCGTACAAAGCGGGCGAGTTATTCGTCGACGCCGTCCTCCGAGCGGGCAAGAGCGTCGAGGAGGCCCGCAGGAACGCTCGGCGCGTCGATTCACCCGTCTCGGCGACCGAGTAGGCGCGGCGACGAGCGCGGTTTGAGCGTCCCGACCTGTCCCGTTTCGTTTCCTTCTCTTTCCTTCCGCCTCGCACCCGTCCGTTTTCGTCGATCGATCTCGATTCGCGAATCTACGTCACCATCGGTACCGTTCGTATCGCCCGTTTCCGACAGTTTGCTGCCCAACTGTCCACTGTTCTGGCGAAAGCCGTCGCTCTTTCCGGGGCTATTCTAAAAATAATAATCAAGGTAAACGATCGCGGCATTCTCGACGCGATTCTCCCCGGTCCTTCGCTCACGATGGCAAGAATTCCACTGACAGTAAACTATTTACGAAAATCCTTTAACAGGAGCGATAATTCACTAGAGCATGCGCAGGTGGGTATCTCCGTGAGCACGATACAACGCGACCCCCGAGAACGAGTACAGATCCTCGACGACACCGGCCGCGTCCTGAACGACGCCGAGGTCCCCGACCTCTCCGAGGCTGAACTCGTCGAGATGTACGAACAGATGCGGCTGGTTCGCCACTTCGACGAACGCGCGGTGAGCCTGCAGCGACAGGGACGGATGGGAACGTATCCGCCGCTGTCGGGACAGGAAGCCGCACAAGTTGGCAGCGCGCACGCGCTGGATACCGACGATTGGGTCTTCCCCAGCTACCGCGAACACGGCGTCGGGCTGGTTCGTGGCCTCTCGTTGGAACACACCCTACTGTACTGGATGGGCCACGAGAAGGGCAATCACATCCCCGAGGACACGAATATCTTCACCGTCGCCGTTCCGATCGCGACCCAGATCCCGCACGCGACGGGGGCCGCCTGGGCCTCGCAACTGCAGGACGAGGAGAAGGCCTTTCTCTGTTACTTCGGCGACGGCGCGACCTCCGAAGGCGACTTCCACGAGGGACTGAACTTCGCCGGCGTCTTCGACACGCCGAACGTTTTCTTCTGTAACAACAATCAGTGGGCCATCTCCGTGCCGCGCGAGCGCCAGACCGCGAGCGCCACGTTAGCCCAGAAGGCGACCGCCTACGGTTTCGAAGGCGTCCAGGTCGACGGGATGGACCCGCTCGCGGTGTACAAGGTCACACGAGACGCCGTCGAGAAAGCGAAGAACCCGGACGACGACGAACTCCGGCCGACCCTGATCGAGGCCGTCCAGTACCGCTTCGGCGCACACACGACCGCCGACGACCCCTCGGTCTACCGCGACGATGACGAAGTCGAACGCTGGAAGCAAAAGGACCCAATTCCGCGTCTCGAGACGTTCCTGCGGAACAACGGGATGCTCGACGACGAACGCGTCGGTGCGATCGAATCCCGAATCGAAAGCGACGTCGCAGATGCCATCGACGCCGCGGAATCCGTCGAACGGCCCGACCCGGCCGAAATCTTCGCGCACGTCTACGAGGGCATGCCGAAGCGGCTGCAGGAGCAACTCGAGTGGTTCGAATCGATTCGCGAGGAACACGGCGACGACGCGCTGTTGGAGGGATAACATGGCTGCAGAATCACACTCACACGCACAATCCGAATCCGACAACCTCACGCTGGTACAGGCGGTCCGCGACGGACTCCAGAGCGAGATGGCGCGCGACGAGGACGTCGTCGTCATGGGCGAAGACGTCGGCCGAAACGGCGGCGTCTTCCGCGCCACGGAGGGGTTATACGACGAGTTCGGTGACGACCGCGTCATCGACACGCCGCTCGCGGAGTCCGGAATCATCGGCACGGCGGTCGGCATGGCCGCCTACGGGATGCGCCCGGTGCCCGAAATTCAGTTCCTCGGCTTCATCTACCCGGGATTCGATCAGATCGTCTCGCACGCGGCGCGGCTCCGAACGCGCTCGCGCGGTCGGTTTACGTGCCCGATGGTTCTTCGCGCGCCCTACGGCGGCGGCATCCGCGCCCCCGAACACCACTCCGAATCCTCGGAGTCGATGTTCGTCCACCAACCCGGGCTCAAGGTCGTCGTCCCCTCGACGCCGTACGATACGAAGGGGCTGTTGACGAGTGCGATCCGCTCGCCCGATCCGGTGGTCTTCCTGGAGCCGAAGCTCATCTACCGAGCCTTCCGCGAGGAGGTCCCCGCGGAATCGTACGAAGTGCCGCTCGGCGAGGCTGCGGTCCGCCGCGAGGGGTCCGATATCTCCGTCTTCACGTGGGGTGCGATGACGCGTCCGACGATCGAAGCCGCCGAGAACCTCGAAGGCGAGATCGACGTCGAGGTCGTCGACCTGCGAACGCTCTCGCCGCTCGACGAGGACGCGATCGTCGAATCCTTCAAGAAAACCGGTCGGGCGGCGGTCGTCCACGAAGCGCCACAGACCGGCGGTCTCGGCGCGGAGATCACCGCGACGATCCAGGAGGAGGCGCTGCTCTACCAGGAGGCACCGGTCGAGCGAATCACCGGCTTCGACACCCCGTTCCCGCTGTACGCGCTCGAAGACTACTACCTGCCCGAGGCGGCCCGTATCGAGTCGGGTATTCGGAACGCGGTGGGGATCTAACATGGTCCGCGAGTTCGAACTCCCCGACGTCGGCGAGGGCGTCGCCGAAGGTGAACTCGTCTCTTGGCTCGTCGAATCGGGGGAGACGGTCAGCGAGGACCAGCCGGTCGCGGAGGTCGAGACGGACAAGGCGCTCGTCGAGGTCCCTGCCCCGGTCAACGGAACGGTCCGCGAGTTGCACTTCGAAGAGGGCGACGTGATCCCGGTCGGGGACGTGTTCGTCACGTTCGACGTGGACGGCGAGGACGAAGCGACCGATGCCACAGCGGAGGAAGCGGCTGAAACGCCCGACAGTGCGGCGGAAACCGACAGCGACAGCGACAGCGGCACCGAACCCGCGGGCGATCCCGGCGCGACCGGTGCCGGTGAAGACACCGAGTCGGCGGAGACGCCCGACGATCGGATCTTCGCGCCCCCGCGAGTGCGACGTATGGCCCGCGACGAGGGAATCGACCTCTCGCAGATCCGGGGCAGCGGTCCGGGCGGACGGGTCACTGCTGCCGACGTGCAGGCCGCTGCGGGTACCGCACCGAGCGGGACGGCACAAGCGGCTGCGGGGGCCGACGAGGGCGCTGCTGCGGAGACGACGGCCGACGCAACCGAGGAAGGGTCGGCAGCAGACTCCAGTTCTGGAACGGAGACGGCAACCGGATCCAGTCCCCAGACCGCCACCGCGACACAAACGCAGCCGCCGGCGCAGGTCGACGCTGCGGACCGCGACCGAACGCTCGCCGCTCCTGCGACCCGTCGGATCGCCCGGGAAGAAGGCGTCGACCTCGACGCCGTCCCCGCCACCGAGGAGCGAGACGGCGAGGCGTTCGTCACGCCCGAAGCGGTTCAGGAATACGCCGACGCCCAGCGCCAGGCTCAGGAAGCCGACGCGGCGGCGCTCGAAGCCGGCGAGGCGGTCGGCGAGACGGCGGACGAGTTCGCCGAGGGCCAGCGCGAACGCCGCGAACCGTTCCGCGGCGTCCGCAAGACCATCGCCGACGCGATGGTCGAGTCGAAGTTCTCGGCACCCCACGTCACCCACCACGACGAGGTCGACGTCACCGAACTCGTCGAGGCCCGCGAACGGCTCAAATCCCGCGCCGAGGACCAGGGTATTCGGCTGACTTACATGCCGTTCATCATGAAAGCCGTCGTCGCGGCGCTCAAGCAACACCCCGAGATGAACGCGGTCATCGACGAGGCAAACGAGGAGATCGTCCACCGCAACTACTACAACATCGGCGTTGCGACGGCGACCGACGTCGGGCTGATGGTGCCGGTCGTCGACGACGCCGACGGGAAGGGACTGCTCCAACTGTCCTCCGAGATGAACGAACTCATAGCGCGCGCTCGCGACCGCTCGATCAGCCCGGACGAACTCCGCGGGTCGACGTTCACGATCACGAACATCGGCGGCATCGGCGGCGAGTACGCGACCCCGATTCTGAACTACCCCGAATCGGGCATCCTCGCCATCGGCGAGATCAAGCGCAAGCCCCGCGTCGTCACCGACGAGCACGGCGACGAGTCGATCGAGCCGCGGTCCGTGCTGACCCTCTCGGTGTCGTTCGACCACCGACTGATCGACGGTGCCGACGGCGCACGGTTTACGAACACGGTGATGGAATACCTCGAGAATCCGGACTTGCTCCTGCTCGAGTGACCACCACCCCTAAACGTTAGACACTACCCACCCTACCTATGCACATGCGCACGCACACGGTACGATTGGCTACCGAAAACTCGAGCGCGACTTCGAACGGAGGTCTCCACTGATGGTCGTCGGAGACGTTACCACCGGGACCGACGTCCTCGTCATCGGTGCCGGGCCCGCCGGCTACGTCGCCGCCATTCGAGCCGGCCAGCTCGACCTCGACGTCACGCTCGTCGAGAAAGACGCCTACGGCGGCACCTGCCTGAACTACGGCTGTATCCCATCGAAAGCCTTGATCACGGCCACCGACATCGCCCACGACGCCCGCAACGCCGAGCAGATGGGCATCCACGCCGATCCCGCAATCGATCTCTCGGGGATGGTCAGCTGGAAAGACGACGTCGTCGACCAGCTCACCGGCGGCGTCGAAAAGCTCTGCAAGGCAAACGGCGTCAACCTGATGGAGGGCACCGCCACCTTCACCGACGAAAACACCGTCCGTATCTCCCACGACGGCGACGGCCAGGGCTCCGAAACCCTCGAGTTCGAACACGCGATCGTCGCGACCGGTTCGAGCCCCATCGAGATTCCCAACTTCTCCTACGGCGACGAGCCCGTCCTGAACTCGCGCCAGGCGCTCTCGCTCGACTCCGTCCCCGACTCGCTGGTCGTCGTCGGTGCCGGCTACATCGGCATGGAACTCGCGAGCGTCTTCGCCAAACTCGGCACGGACGTGACGGTCATCGAAATGCTCGACGAGATGCTACCGGGCTACGACGACGACCTCAAACGTCCCGTCAAACAGCACGCGACCGACCTCGGCATCGAGTTCGAGTTCGGCTACACGGCTGCAGAGTGGTCCGAACGCGAGGACGGGTCCGGCATTCGCGTCGTCGCAGATCCCGTCGACGGAGCCGATGTTGCGGCGGACGGTGGCGCTGCAGCCGGCGAAGCCGAGGCCGAGGGCGAAGGCGAGGAGCCAGCATCGCTCGACCTCGACGCCGAGAAAGTCCTCGTCGCCGTCGGCCGCCGCCCCGTCTCGGATACGCTCGACCTTGATGCGGCCGGCGTCGACATCGACGACAACGGCTTCATCGAAACCGATTCGCGCGCACGCACGTCCGTCGACCACATCTACGCCGTCGGCGACGTTGCCGGCGAACCGATGCTCGCCCACAAGGGCAGCATGGAGGGTCAGGTTGCCGCCGAGGTCATCGCCGGCGAGCCGTCGGCGATCGACTACCAGGCGATGCCCGCCGTCGTCTTCACCGACCCCGAAATCGCCACCGTCGGCATGACCGAGACGGACGCGGCGGACGCCGGCTTCGACACCGCCGTCGGAAAATTCCCCTTCCAGGCCAGCGGCCGCGCGCTCACGACCGGTGAGAGCGACGGCTTCGTCAAAATCGTCGCCGAGGAAAACGAGGGCTACGTCCTCGGTGCTAGCATCGTCGGCCCCGAAGCGTCCGAACTCGTCGCCGAACTCGGACTCGCAATCGAACTCGGGGCAACTCTTGAGGATGTTGCCTCGACGGTACACACACATCCGACACTCTCGGAGTCAGTGATGGAAGCCGCTGAGAACGCGCTTGGACACGCAATTCACACACTAAATCGATAGCGCTCCGCTCGAAATCAGTTGCCGCTCTTCGGGCCGCTTCACTCTCAGGGCCTGCACTCGGGTTCACTCTCGATATCTCGCTGTTACTGTACGTACAGTGAATACGCGATCACGAGAAAGCCTGCGAGTACGAGCAGACTCTCGAGCAAGACCCCCATCATCAGATGGACGTTGAGGACTTCATACAGCATTCCTGCCAGTACGAATCCGAGCGTTACGAGGCCGAATCCGAACGACAGATACCCGAGTGCTCGCTGTCTCGTCCGCCGATAAGCCTTGAACGCGAAGTACGTAATGATGCCTCCCACGATGAGGACGAGCGTTTTGACGACTGCGAGTGCAAGCGCGATCTCTGCTCCGCCAGTGTTGTATGGACTCATGTCTCCTTTCGCACCTCCGACCAGAGTTCTGCAAGCCGTTAGTCTGCCGTCTGAGCTGGACGGTCGATCTGCACCGATAGCGACCGGTCCTCGTCTAACCCTAGTGTGATCTCATCGAACGCGACAGCATACTTGCTTGCGTGGTGCCCGTCGCGGCGAATCTCCGTCGTCTCCTCGAGCAACGTCGACTCCGTCAGTAACTCGAGTTTTCGGTAGAGCGTCGACTGCGGGATCTCACACCGGGCAGTGAGTTCAGAAGCCGTCATCGGTTCCTCGAGATTTCGAATAATCTCACGGCAGTCAGGGTCGTCGAGTGCAGCGCAAATCTCCGCTGCAGACGGCATCGACTCCGAACCGATCGGGTCCCGGACCATTCATTCTCTCCTTGTAACGCGTGCCGTTTATTCGCATCGATGTGCTCCCCCGCTGATCGCCTTATTCCCGATTTCAGCGGTTTTCTCAACCGTTGTCGCCGATCGACCCGAGCGGTGCTCGGCAAACAGTGAATCGTTTCCAACTGCTAGACCGACCCCATCTCCACTACCGATCGACCCCACACAAATCAGTAATCGTATTCCATTTCAACCGTCCTCTCCCACTCCCGCTGGAACACCGCTGCCACGCCACACCGACCACAACCACCAACTACAAACCTTCTTACACTCGCGCCTCCGAACACACCCCACGCGGGTATCATCCGGTCCGACCGATCTACGAGGACGGGATGACCGACCGACCTCCGCCCGCGTAACACGTTCATACTCGACTCTCCCTGACCTGAACTCGAGACGAGACCTTTCTCTACCGAGACGGACATTGCTCTCAACATAGCCACCTGTAGCTCCAACTCGCATCCACAGTTGTGCTTTAGCCACTGGTAATAAGATACTCAGTGTTGGTCTCGGTCCTTCTATTCTTCTTTGACCCACTCAAACTAGGAAATACAGCCGGCAATCAACCATCGTGACTCTCTACCTTGAGAGAGGGATCAACACGGACCAGACCGCCTCCGAGACGACGGCCTTATATATGTACCCTCGCCTCGTCTTTAATGCGAACGACGTGGCCCACGCCGCCACGTCCCCTCCGGCCGTTTCCCGGCACGGAGGTCGGCATCATATCCACCTGCCCGTCAGCCACCTCGGCTGTCACCTGGGGTCTCGTCTCGGGGTGCCTCGCACCGCGAGACGATGCCCTTAAGTATACCAGGGCACTCGGATATGACGCAACGAACGCGTGATGGCGACGTGCTGAACTCTCAGCGCGTCGTCGCTCGGACGGTTCGGGTTCGAAGGGGTTAAGTACCCCAGATAACCTACGAATACGTCCGAAGGAAATGAGGATTCCACCCCTGCGGTCCGCCGTACAGATGGGATCTGATGTGAGCCTTGGTAGTTCGGTGACGCCCGATCGGTTCACGATCGCGGCCGCTCACCGAACGTGGACCCATTTAGTGTGAGTGCATNTCTGATGTGAGCCTTGGTAGTTCGGTGACGCCCGATCGGTTCACGATCGCGGCCGCTCACCGAACGTGGACCCATTTAGTGTGAGTGCATTAGCATTCACCGCCAACCCCCCAGCTTCGCGCTGGGGAGACCATTCCGGTTGATCCTGCCGGAGGTCATTGCTATTGGAGTCCGATTTAGCCATGCTAGTCGCACGAGTTTAGACTCGTGGCAGATAGCTCAGTAACACGTGGCCAAACTACCCTATAGATCCGGCCAACCTCGGGAAACTGAGGCTAATCCGGAATAACGCTTTCAGCCTGGAGTGGCGAGAGCGTGAAACGCTCCGGCGCTATAGGATGTGGCTGCGGCCGATTAGGTAGACGGTGGGGTAACGGCCCACCGTGCCAGTAATCGGTACGGGTTGTGAGAGCAAGAGCCCGGAGACGGTATCTGAGACAAGATACCGGGCCCTACGGGGCGCAGCAGGCGCGAAACCTTTACACTGCACGCGAGTGCGATAAGGGGACTCCAGGTGCGAGGGCATATAGTCCTCGCTTTTCTCNGAGGAACAAGTGCTGGGCAAGACCGGTGCCAGCCGCCGCGGTAATACCGGCAGCACAAGTGATGACCGCTGTTATTGGGCCTAAAGCGTCCGTAGCTGGCCAGACAAGTTCATCGGGAAATCTGCGCGCCTAACGCGCAGGCGTCCGGTGGAAACTGCCTGGCTTGGGACCGGAAGACCAGAGGGGTACGTCTGGGGTAGGAGTGAAATCCCGTAATCCTGGACGGACCACCGGTGGCGAAAGCGCCTCTGGAAGACGGATCCGACGGTGAGGGACGAAAGCTCGGGTCACGAACCGGATTAGATACCCGGGTAGTCCGAGCTGTAAACGATGTCTGCTAGGTGTGACACAGGCTACGAGCCTGTGTTGTGCCGTAGGGAAGCCGTGAAGCAGACCGCCTGGGAAGTACGTCCGCAAGGATGAAACTTAAAGGAATTGGCGGGGGAGCACTACAACCGGAGGAGCCTGCGGTTTAATTGGACTCAACGCCGGACATCTCACCAGCATCGACAGTGTGCAGTGACGGTCAGTGTGATGAGCTTACCTGAGCCACTGAGAGGAGGTGCATGGCCGCCGTCAGCTCGTACCGTGAGGCGTCCTGTTAAGTCAGGCAACGAGCGAGACCCGCACCCTTAATTGCCAGCAACACCCTTGTGGTGGTTGGGTACATTAAGAGGACTGCCAGTGCCAAACTGGAGGAAGGAACGGGCAACGGTAGGTCAGTATGCCCCGAATGTGCTGGGCGACACGCGGGCTACAATGGTCGAGACAGTGGGATGCAACGCCGAAAGGCGACGCTAATCTCCGAAACTCGATCGTAGTTCGGATTGAGGGCTGAAACTCGCCCTCATGAAGCTGGATTCGGTAGTAATCGCGCCTCAGAAGGGCGCGGTGAATACGTCCCTGCTCCTTGCACACACCGCCCGTCAAAGCACCCGAGTGGGGTCCGGATGAGGCCCGGTTCCCGGGTCGAATCTGGGCTCCGCAAGGGGGCTTAAGTCGTAACAAGGTAGCCGTAGGGGAATCTGCGGCTGGATCACCTCCACAGATCGGGACTGGGGCGACGCCCCAGCCCACCTACAGTCCACGTTCGGTTACAGCAGCCGTCCGCCGAACCGAGCGGGCACCTTTGAACTACCAAGGCTTACATCACGCTTCCCGATGGCTCGTTTGAGCCATCGGGGTGGGCCCATAGCTCAGTGGGAGAGTGCCTCCTTTGCAAGGAGGATGCCCTGGGTTCAAATCCCAGTGGGTCCATATCGCGACGCGCACTCAGTGCGGGTCGCTTGTAACCGATGCACCACTCCGCGTAAGCGTGAGTGGGAAGGGTCAATGCAGGCCGGCCGTCTACCGGCGTGCAAATGCGACCGTGTGTACGTGTAGNGATGCACCACTCCGCGTAAGCGTGAGTGGGAAGGGTCAATGCAGGCCGGCCGTCTACCGGCGTGCAAATGCGACCGTGTGTACGTGTAGTCCAGGCGTCCACTGGACCCGTTCCCGGGTCACTTGCGTTCCACCTCTGGTGGAACGCAGATCCGAAGAACGTGGCTACTGTGCCAGCTGGTGGATCGCTCGGCTTGAGAGCTGAAGACGGACGTGCCAAGCTGCGATAAGCCTGTGGGACCCGCACGGAGGGAAAGAACACAGGATTTCCGAATGGGAATCCCCACCGCAATTGCTTCGCGCAATGGGGAACGCCGAGAACTGAAACATCTCAGTATCGGCAGGAAGAGAAAACGTAATCGTGATGTCGTTAGTACTGGCGAAGGAACGCGATCCCAGTCCAAACCGAAGCCTTCGGGCAATGTGGTGTTCGGACTGACATGCACTCTCAGAACCGTTACAAGAAGTCTCTTGGAACAGAGCACGAGACAGGGTGACAGTCCCGTACTGTAACGTAGTAAGAGACGAGTCAGCTCCAGAGTATCGGGGGTTGGATATCCCTCGTGAATATCTCAGGCATCGACTGAGAAGACTAAATACTCCTCAAGACCGATAGCGAACAAGTAGTGTGAACGAACGCTGAAAAGCACCCCACGAAGGGAGGTGCAATAGGGCGTGAAATCAGTTGGCGATCGAACGACNATAGCGAACAAGTAGTGTGAACGAACGCTGAAAAGCACCCCACGAAGGGAGGTGCAATAGGGCGTGAAATCAGTTGGCGATCGAACGACAGAGCACACAAGGTCCCGTGAGCAACGAGGCAGGTGCGAACCTGTAGTAGACATCACGGGAAGCCGGTGTTGTGTCGTGCGTTTTGAAAAACGAACCAGGGAGTGTGCCTGTTTGACGAGTCTAACCTGCTTATCAGGGAAGGCGTAGGGAAACCGATATGGCCGCAGTCTTTCGACGAGGGCCACCGTGTTCAAGCGCGGGGAGTCAAACGGGCACGACCCGAANGGGAAGGCGTAGGGAAACCGATATGGCCGCAGTCTTTCGACGAGGGCCACCGTGTTCAAGCGCGGGGAGTCAAACGGGCACGACCCGAAACCGGACGATCTAGACATGGATAAGGTGAAGCGTGCCGAAAGGCACGTGGAGGCCTGTTAGCGTTGGTGTCCTACAATACCCTCGCGTGATCTATGTCTAGGGGTGAAAGGCCCATCGAGTCCGGAAACAGCTGGTTCCAACCGAAAAATGTCGAAGCATTACCTCTGCCGAGATAGTTCGTGAGGTAGAGCTACGGATTGGGGGACCGCACTCCGAGAGGAGTGCGCCCCCCTGTCCAACTCCGAACTTACGAACGTCGTTTGACGCAGGGAGTTCGGTGCACGGGGTAAGCCTGTGTACCGTAAGGGAGACAACCCAGCGCCGGGTTAAGGTCCCCAAGTGTGGATTAAGTGCGATCGAAGGTGGTCTCAAGCCCCAGACAGCCGGGAGGTGAGCTTAGAAGCAGCTACCCTCTAAGAAAAGCGTAACAGCTTACCGGCCGAGGTTTGAGGCGCCCAAAATGATCGGGGCTCAAATCCACCACCGAGACCTGGCCGTNAACCGTGTAGGTTGGCGTTCTGTTCGGGTGGAAGCACGAACGAGAGTTCGTGTGGACCGTTCAGAAACGAAAATCCTGGTCATAGTAGCAGCGTGAGTCGGGTGAGAACCCCGACGGCCGAACGAGTAAGGGTTCCTCAGCAATGCTAATCAGCTGAGGGTTAGCCGGTCCTAAGTCTCACCGCAGTTCGACTGAGACAACAGGGAAACAGGTTAATATTCCTGTGCCGGTATGCAATCAAAGTTGACGCTTCGGGGCCGCTCGAACCGGGCACTCGCCCGGTCGAACAGTCGAAGACCGTGGAAGCCGTAATGGCACGAAGCGATCGAATGACTGGATAGCGCAAGTCGAGCCAACCTGGAGCCCGTGAAAAGACGAGCATACCGTCCGTACCGAGATCCGACACAGGTACTCGTGGCAGCGAAAGCCAAGGTCTGTCGGGAATAACCGACGTTAGGGAATTCGGCAAGTTAGTCCCGTACGTTCGCAATAAGGGATGCCTGCCCTGCAATGGGGCAGGTCGCAGTGACTCGGGCGCTCCAACTGTCTAGTAACAACATAGGTGACCGCAAATCCGCAAGGACTCGTACGGTCACTGAATCCTGCCCAGTGCGGGTATCTGAACACCCAGTACAATGGGACGAAGGACCCGTTAACGGCGGGGGTAACTATGACCCTCTTAAGGTAGCGTAGTACCTTGCCGCTTCAGTAGCGGCTTGCATGAATGGATCAATGAGAGCGCCACTGTCCCAACGTTGGGCCCGGTGAACTGTACGTTCCAGTGCGGAGTCTGGAGACCCCCAAGGGGAAGCGAAGACCCTATAGAGCTTTACTGCAGGCTGTCACTGAGACGTGGTCGCCATTGTGCAGCATAGGTAGGAGCCGCTACACAGGTACCCGCGCTAGCGGGTCACCGAGGCANATTGAAATACTACCCGATGGTGACTGCGACTCTCACTCCTGGCGGAGGACACTGGTAGCCGGGCAGTTTGACTGGGGCGGTACGCGCCTGAAAAGATATCGGGCGCGCCCCAAGATTTCCTCACCCGCGTCGGAGACGCGGGAAAGAGCGCAAGAGCATACGGAAGTCTGACAGTGTCCGGCCTAACGACGGACGCTGACGCGAAAGCGTGGTCTAGCGAACCAATTAGGCTGCTTGATGCGGCCAATTGCTGACAGAAAAGCTACCTTAGGGATAACAGAGTCGTCACCCGCAAGAGCACATATCGACCGGGTGGCTTGCTACCTCGATGTCGGTTCCCTCCATCCTGCCCGTGCAGCAGCGGGCAAGGGTGAGGTTGTTCGCCTATTAAAGGAGGTCGTGAGCTGGGTTTAGACCGTCGTGAGACAGGTCGGCTGCTATCTATTGGGGGTGTGAGGTTCCTGACAGGAACGTTCGTATAGTACGAGAGGAACTCCGAATGGGTGCCACTGGTGTACCGGCTGTTCGACAGAGCACGTGCCGGGTAGCCACGCACCACGGGGTAAGAGCTGAACGCATCTAAGCTCGAAACCCACCTGGAAAAGAGGAACCANTTCGACAGAGCACGTGCCGGGTAGCCACGCACCACGGGGTAAGAGCTGAACGCATCTAAGCTCGAAACCCACCTGGAAAAGAGGAACCATTGAGGCCACTTCTAGAAGAGAAGATCGATAGACTCGGGGTGTACGCGTCGAGGCAACGAGACGTTGAGCCCGCGAGCACTAATCGGCCAAGCCACACATTCATACTGCATCTGGATCGGACCCGTGAACGGGTCCGGACGCAAACTGGACTACACGTACATTACGGTTATGCCACCGATTATGGTTTGACAGCGGTTCGATTCCGTTGATCGGCGTTAGGGCGGCCACAGTGGCGGGGAACCTCCCGTACCCATCCCGAACACGGTTGATAAGCCCGCCTACGTAT
>NZ_AOIO01000041.1 GCF_000337555.1 Natrialba asiatica DSM 12278
CGCGTAGGACCGACTTGAGTCATAGATCGGACCGTCAGGCAACGCGGCCTCGCTCTTCGGGACCGTCGCGACGGAGATATCGACCTTCGCAAGCAACTCTTGGACCATCGATTCCCACGCCCCGATCGCCGAATCCCTGTCCATCTTCTAGCGGAGGTCCTCGAAGACGTCGGCGACCTCCGCATACGCCCCGTTGAAATCCCGGAGCCAGTCCTCAAGGCCCTCGATTTGGTGCGGGACTCGACGTTGTCTTCCCACTCGACGCCGCGACGGTCGTTTTTGTGCTCGAGATCTAGGTCGGTGTAGCGCTCAAGGGCTGACCAAACGATACGACGGAACTCGTCGAGATGTTGCTGAGAGCATTCAATTCGGTCGCGCCAACCCGTGTTCCTGTTCCTACTCGGTGATACAGCGGTTGTACGCCACGCCGCCGGTCCCTCTTGCCTCGCTTTCTTCGATTGGCTTTTGCTGGAGGTCTAACCCCTCGATTTGGGCTTTCGTCACGGCCAGTCGTTCAATCACGACGCGTTGCTCGAGGTGTCTTATTGGGAGTCATGATTCCTCGTTTGCGTACTGGTTGTACAACAGTACGCAAAAAGTTGGAAGACTAGTGCCGCCATAATGATAGAGAGGGACACCCCCCTTTGTCCGCATAATCTTCTGAAAAAGAACTGGAGATATCGAAAGAAGAGAACCCCCGCCCCCCACCATGTCCGCATAAATTGTTCGGAGATGTTTGAGACGACGTCCCGTCACACCCCACCACGTCCGCATAATTTGGACGCAAGAACGTCAGACGTTCCGACTTGCGTTGATTCTTGCTAGATAAGACTCATTCATCTACTGGAAATTGACTACTACGGACCGACTAGCTTTCGTACCATTTAGTTCTTTGCCTATCCTAGTTCTTTCACCGGGACTTTGTGTGAGAGTGGTTTCTTGGTCCGTGGTTATGCGGACACGGTGGGGGGCGGGGGTATAAACTAATCTGGCTATGCAGACACACTGGACGCTCCGGACAAGGGGGTTTTATATACTTCCGCATTATTGGTGCCGCATAACATGGCCGGTGATGAAGCGAACTCAGAGAATCCCTATGGGACACTTGACGACAATCCCTACGGCACGTCGGTTGAGATCTTCGCCGATGAAAGCGTCTTAAAAGAAGATTGGCAACCTGAACAGCTCCCCGAGCGGGAACCTGAGCTCGAGGAGATCAGGAACGCTCTCGCCCCCGCAACAAGGGGAGTCAACGCCCACAATCTATTTCTCTACGGGAAAACCGGCCAAGGAAAAACCGTTGCCATCGACCACGAAATCGAATTGCTTCAAGAATACGCTGACAGTAGTAATGAACTCAATCTAAGTGTCATCAAGACGAGCGCGAACAATCAAACAACAAGCTATCAACTCTGTGCGCATCTCATCAAGGAGATCCGTGGTGGGACGAAGAAGCCGAGTGGTATCGACCAGCAATCGATGTTCGATCTCCTCTATCAAGAAATCAGTAATCTCAAAGACACCGTCATCATCGTCATTGACGAGATCGATGCAATCGGAAGTAACGACGAACTCCTGTATGAACTCCCGAGAGCCCGGAAAAACGGCCATATCGAGGACCAATGGGTGAGTGTAATCGGGATCAGCAACAATCTCCAATTCCGTGATAATCTTTCGCCCAAGGTCAAAGATTCCCTCTACGATTCGGAAATCGAGTTCGCTCCATACAACGCTAATCAGTTGACGACAATTCTGGAACGACGTGCAGAACGCGCATTCGTTGATGGTGTTCTCGATGGCGAGGTCATTCCATTGTGTTCAGCGTTTGCTGCCCAGGACGAAGGCAGCGCTCGGCAGGCTATTCGTCTCTTGTATAAAGCGGGCGAACTAGCGCTCAATCACGATGACGAGGGCGTACTTGAACAACACGTACGCGAAGCTCGCGATATCCTCGAACGGAAACGAATTGAAGAAGGGATGCGTAGCTTGACGACACAGGATCAGTTCGCACTTCTTTCCGTAGTTGCCCTCGAGATCGACGAAGAGACGCCGGCCCGGACACGCCAAGTATTCCAGAAGTACAAATCAATCGTCGACCGACTAAATGGGAATCAACTCGTTGAGCGTCGCGTCCGTGATCATCTCCAAAGTCTCGGGATGCAGGGATTCCTTCTAGCAGAAACCCGGAATACAGGAATTCAGGGTGGGTCTCACTATCGATTCGAACTGAAAACAGATCTCGAAGCTACCCTTGACATCCTCGGTGAGGATGGCCGAATTGACGATGTCGTTGAGGATCTGATTGATATCGCGACTGCGAAGAAACTGGTATAGTGTAGCCGTATCCTCCAATCTAAGAGCTATAGTCGATTACGTGAGTTAGTTAACCAACACCGGGTTAGCTGTCAATTCTATGTTGGTTAACTTGATGGTCACATCTCACGATCTATTTCGAGCTTCCGCATTGCTCGTTCGAACACGTCGGGATGTCGATGCGCGAGATTTTCGAGATGATTCCGAATGGACTGGGCAGGGTCGACGTCGACGTCGTCCGTATCCTGGAGTTCACGCCAGAACTGATGCATCTCTTCGCTTACGGAGACGCCTATCGTGTGGTCCTTTACGCCAGTGTTGAGCGCGTCGTAGTAGGGTTCGGTATCGAAGTCTGATGCAGGTTGCTGGTCCTCTCGGTCTTTTTCCTCTGATGCCTCATCCATCGCTTCGCCGAATGGATTGTCGTTGCTCATACACCCTTATTCTTAAGCTTAATATTAAAGATATGTGTCTAACGTCTCGTTCGTGATTTCGACGTCTCGTTCGGCAGCGAACTGCTGTGCGCCAGCTCGGAAGGCATGATAGCACTTCTGTCGAGTATCACGCGGGGTCCCATCACTGACCTCGACGATAGTCTCGATAGCATTCGCCGTGTAGGGGTCTGACGGATATCCAGAATCGTACTCTTCTTCACGGGCCCAGGCAAGCCACCTGGCGATGAGTTCCTCGGTTTCTGCGAATCCGAACCGTTCCAACGTTCGATCCTTTGCGACGAGTCGCGAACTGAGCGTCTCACGCAGTTCGTCGATTCGATCACCAGCACGTTCAGTTCCGAATAGGAAGAGAATGAATACAGGTTCACTTTCTCCGAGGTCACCGACGCTCTGCAACGCGGCTAGTAGCTGCTCGAAAGTTCGTGTATTCCGAGCGGCATCCTCGAGTTGGTCAACTTGGATGATACACGCGATATTGAGAGATTCGAGTTGTTCGGCAACCTCTTCGACAAGCTGACGAACTTCGTCTGTGGCATGAGGGTACGACTCTGGAATCTCAAGGTCATCGTACTCACTAAGTTCGTCAAGAAGACGCGTATAGAAACGACGGGTTGTGATGGACTCGACTTCGCGTATTCGAGCGACTCGGAACTCCTCGCTCCGAGGGCCCTCTGAAAGAGCATCGTACACGAGATCACGGAAGTGAGATTTCCCAGCTCCCCGTTCATCGATGATCGAGATGTGGCCTGCTCGATTCAGGATGTGGCTCGCAACTTCATTGAGCAGATCTTGATTCGTGCGTACCGCAATACCCGCGTCAGGAAGTGTTTCAGCCGTAAACGGAATCTTCTCTGGTTTGATCCCGAGTTGATTCGCATAGGTTTCCTGTGCCTCCTCTGTTTGATCGAGGGCTTCGGTGAATTGGTCGCTCATAGTGGATGCACATACTCAATCGACTTAAATCTAATTTGAACATTAATATTAAGATTAACCTCGGCTACTTCGGCCACGCTCTGAATTGAGTATCTATTGAGATCTGATTCTCCCGAATACGGGGAAGATATCTACCGTACAGCACGATCTTGATATCGGTACCTGCAACAACAAGTCCACAGAATTAACCAACAATCACGCTGGCAATCAACCAAATGTTGGTTAACCCTCACTCGCTCGGATTCACCGGGCCCTTGTATTGGGATTTGATTTTATCACCTTCTCTCCACTGCCAGTAGTAATATCGATTCCCGTTGATTTCCTTCTCTGTCAGTGTCGCTTTGGTGGGGACATCTTCGGGCATATCCTCAGGGTGTTCTTGAGCAGTCTCTTCATCTTCAGTCTCGTTGATCCGCTCTTCTCGCTCTTGATACTCTGCGAGTGCATCTGCATACTTGGCAATAGACCGGAGTGTTTCCGCATTACACTCATCGAGTAAGGCCGCTAACTCTCCGGGAACCTCGGGTGGGATCGTTGGTTCTGAGTACGACATGTGACGACTTAACCAACAATTGGGGGCAGAAGACATTAGTCCTGTTGGTTAAATTGGAGAGCTATTCATAGCATTTGTATTAAACAGGAAACTTGATATACGATTCATATAACAGTCCACTGAATGGGAGTCACGTTCCTCCACACTGCAGATTTCCATCTCGGAAGTCCTCTCCGCGCTGTGGAAGCGGCATCTGAATCATTGGCTGAGCGCCTGCAGCGAGCGACACACGAAGCTCTCTGTCGAGTTATCCAAGTCGCACTCGACAAGGACGTCGACTTCGTCGTCGTCGCTGGCGACCTCTACGATCAACAAGCGCGCTCCGTCTACGCGAATGAATTTCTCGTCGATCAGTTCGAGCGGCTCGAAGACGCTGAAATACCATGTTATGTCATCCATGGGAATCATGATCCATTGGGAGCAGGGGCAGAGAAACTCCCCTTACCCAATAATGTCCATGTGTTCGGTGCAGACGACGTTGAAACGGTTCTGTACCCGAATGACGATGAACCGGAGGCCCGCATCATGGGGCAATCGTATGGAAGCCAGTGGGAAAGCAACTCCCTGTATTACCACTACACACCGCCAGATACAGCAATCCCGAATATCGGCCTGCTCCATACGGGCCTAAATCCGGATGGTCGGCGGTACGCCCCCTGTGGGCCGAGCGACTTAGCACAGAAGGAGATCGACTACTGGGCGCTCGGGCACATCCATACGCCACAGCTGGTCGACGGAGCGCCAGCAGCGTACGCTGGTATACCACAAGGACGAAATATTGGCGAAACTGCCATCGGTGGTTGTTTGCTCGTCGACGTGGATGCAGGCAGCGATCCTGACATCGAGTTTGTTCCGACGAGCCCGATTGTCTGGCAAGAAATCGTGGTCGATCTCAGTACCGCGAGTACAGACGATGATACTCCCCTTCGTAACCTCGCAGATGCAGAAGGGTACCTCGAGGAGCGTATGCTGGATCTCCGGGCAGCGGACCAAGACTCTCTCACTGACACCCTTTCGATGCCGGTGGCTGAGACAGACTGGATGCCAGAGGGGTTTGTGTGCCGATGGACGCTGAGTGGCCGTGGAGAGCTGTTTGAAGCGCTCGACGAGGAAGCAACGGATGTGCTCGCCAACCGATTGCGGGACCGCAGCAGTAGTGCCTCACCCTTTGTGTGGACCGAGTCCGTCCGTGATTACTCTGCACCACCACTTCCAGACCTCGAGACGTTGGTAGAATCGGACGAGATTATCAGCGAACTGGTTGAGCTTTCCAACGAGATTCGAGAAGACGACGCGACACGAGCTGAACTGCGAGCGAAAACAGGTGATGTCTGGGAGTGGCGTGCGGACGAAGAACACGAAGACATTTCCGAGGATCGGATTGGTTTGGACGAGAAACGGCTAGACGATTTGATTGACCGTGCCGTCACTCGGTCAATCGACGAACTTGCGACGCGGAGGGACAATGCAAATTAAGAACCTCGATCTGGATGATTTTGGATGCTTCAGGCGAGCTCGACTCCAAAATGTCGATAGCGGATTGACCGTCATCGCTGGTCCACAACGGGCTGGGAAAACGACGTTTATGGAAGCGGTTCGCCATCTTGGCTATGGGATTCCTCGCGGCAATGGTCTCCCGCCAGCAACGGACCAGTATGACCTCACGGCCGATGTCGTCGTTGATGGCGCTGAATACGAGCTAGCACTCACTGGCTATGGTGATCCCGCACTAGTGCCTATCAATGGTGCCCCCGATCGAGCACTCTCTGATGTATTCGGCAATCTAGGGCCCGCACAGTACCAGCAGCTCTTCACCATTAGCCTCGACGAACTCCGGCGTATGCCAACGAGTCTCGACGACGACGTTAGCCTGTCTGCAATCTTACTCGGTGCGGCATATGGCGACGTTCTCAAAATTCCCCAGATTCAAGCCGCATTCAGTGATCGGGCGAAATCGATCGGAGGTAAACACGGACGCTCGGTCTATGAGCTTAAAGAGCCGATTAGCGAGATTCAGTCGGGGGTCGATGCGCGAGATGCCGCCGTCGCTCAGGTCGACGAGCACGATCGGAAAGAGGCTGCTCGAGACGATGTCAATTCCCGCGTAGCGGAACTCGATGAGGAGATTGCTGATCTAACAACGGAACAAACTCGTCTTAACACGGTTCTCACGGAATACGGGGAGTTCGAGACACTCCAGGAGCTGAATCTTGAACTTGATGGTGCCGACCTTGACCAGGTCGATGCGTTCCCGACAGAGCAACTTGACCGTGGTCGGCAACTACAAAGTCAACTTGAGGAAGTGCAGGAGGAACTGACGACTGCAGAAGAGGAGTTCGCTCAACAGGTTACTGTAGAGGATCCCGAAGCATATCGCGACCAATTACTGGATGCTACGTCTACGATACAGACATATAATAGGGAAATCGCTGGCTGGCGTGAGCGGGTAAATTCACTTCAGGAGCAACGGTCAGAGCTTGCGAAAGAGCGTCGAAAACTTCGCTCCCGGGCAGCGGATTTGCAACCCGGGTGGGATGACGACTCCTTGCTTGACCGGGTCCGTGATGTTGAAACCGACCTGTTCTCTCGAGACGAGGTTCGGTCGATTACGCGGACCTGTGAGGATGTCCGATCCGAATTGAACGAGGTCGAGCGAAACCTGACCGAAAAGACGGCTCGTCACGAGCAGCTGGAACACGAAATCGACACTGCAACCGACTCGTCATCTGAGGCATCTCTTACACTTCGTGACCAGCTTCCTGTCGCTGCAGGTGGGACGGTACTCGCGCTGATCGTGGGAAGTGCGCTAAGAGTTGTTGGTGGTGCGGTTCTTGGTGTCGTCATCACACTCGTGATAATACTGATCGTCGGCGCGTATGCTGCATCACGGCTTAAATTCGAGTCCCTTGAAGTCGATGGCGTATCTGTCGAGACCCTTCGGGCAGACAAACGCAGCCTGACTGCCGATATTGAAGGACTGCGTTCCCGGAAAACGGATCTCGAAACGGAGTATTCGACCGCGACCGAGCAATTGGACTCGCTTCGAGAGAAGCTTGGACTCTCAGACGATACGAGTCCGGCTGCCGTGCGAGAGTTCTATGAAGACCTCTCATCGCTCCGGAACGATCTCACAACGTTGGAAGGCGACGTTGAAGCTCTCGACACGAAAGAGGAAACTCTCCGTTCAGACCTCGCAGCAGCCGCCGAGACCGTATCCGAACTCGGTGTTCTCGATACTGACGATAGTGACCCGCTCGAAGACGCAGAGAAATTATTCACGACTATCGAAAGTATTGAAGAGGATCTCGACCTTGCACAAACGGTCACTACAGCCCAGCAGACTGTCACCAGTCGCAAAGATGACCTCCGTGATCTCCTTGCCGAGTGGAACGATGCACCAGATCTTACTAATGCTGATTCAGCAACCCTCGTTCGTACTGTCGACCAGTTCCTCGAACGCGGTAAGAACGTCACTGAGCTCGTGGAAGCGCGGGAACAGCGTGACGGAATTCGCGTCCGACTCCAGCGGCGACTGACGGCCTCAGCTATCGAACCGGCGTTTGAACCGTACCGCGACTCGGAGCATGACGATGACGACTGGGCGATCGCTGCGTTCGAGCGTATCATTGAGGCGTACACTGATAGAGAGGCAATCGAAGAACGACTCGATACGATCGACGAAACAATCGAGAATCTTGAAACAGAGCGATCGGGATGCGTTGAAGAGCGAGTTGAGCTTACGAAGGAACTCGAAGAGCTAGCATCCGATGATGATGTCCGCGAGGCACATGCGACGATCGAGGCGGGACGACGTCGGCTCGAACCGCTTGCCGAAGAGTATGCGATGCACCGCATCGCGGAGTACCTGCTGAACGAACTCCACGAACGATTCATTGACCGAACGACTGGGCCACTCCTCGACGAAGCCAGCGAGATTTTCGCGCGGATTACCGACAACGCCTACACCAAAGTTGACTCCACCAAGGAATTCGACAATCTCGACTTCCAATCGGTGCTCGCTGATGGACAGACACAACAAACTGCGGAACTATCACGAGCCACCGCTGAGCAGCTCTTCCTCGCGATTCGCCTTGCACGAATTCGTCGCCATGAGTCGTCACTCCCTGTGTTACTCGATGATTCGCTGACAAACTTCGACCCCAGCCATCACGTTCGAACGCTACAGACGATCTCTGAACTCGCGGATACGAACCAAGTGTTCTTGCTGACATGCCACCCGGAACTTCTTGAACGAGTTGATACGCACATAGATAGCGTCCAGTACTGGAGTCTTGACGATGGGCAGTTCAATGGTCCCTACTCGAAGCCGGACGACCCCTGCGAACTGCTGGAGCCGACCTGGTCGTAGTTATCCAGATTCTTTGTTCTCTGCGAGTTCCTTTGCACGATGCAATCGCTTCTGAAGATCTTCCCGGGGTGAGGAAGCGTTATTGAGGTAGCGCTTGATGACCTGAACCTCATCCTCGTATCGGTTCTCCTTACGATAGACGATTGCGAGATGTTTGTAGTACCACGGCGCTGGATTACCAGCATCCTCCTGTTCAGTTTGCTCAATACACCAGAGGAGCAACGATTCGGCTTCGTCGTGGCGCTGCTCTCGCTTTAGCTGTTTGATTGTATCGACTGTGTCTGTGTAGTGATTGAACGAATCGTCCGGGGAAGCCGTTGCTGAATCCTCCTTTGGGCTATCATCCACTTTGCTTCCGAGTGTACGCAGTAATCGGCTGAACATGGTTTTTCGCGTTATATCTCCGTCATCGCATAGTCACGTACTGAAGATTTATCAAATGGGGGTGCAGACGACAGTACTATGTCTGCAATTGGTCACACAATGTCGGAGCTTCCTGGTGAGCTTCATCTGTTCTCTCCAACCGGCCCCCCGATCGAGGAGCGAGTCGCGCCTATCTTCGTCGAGTGTCTGAGTGAACACGATGTCGGCGATATCCTCGTGTTGAAGCGGTTCCCGACCGGCATCGAGACGTTTACCGATATTCTGGCAACTCACGTCGATACCGTTGAACGACCAGAAGTGATGTCGCTCACGCGATTTGCTCGAACAATCCTCGAAGCAAGCCCACAGAACCCGACGCTCGTCTCGCAGCATGAGCGTGCTGCTGTTCTTGCGTCGGTGCTCTCCGAGTACGAATGGGCCGATTCGTTTCTGCAACAAGCGTCGGCCTTCGATGCCTTCGAAGACGACGTCGGACGCTTCACGCTCGCAGCAGCGTGGCAAAATCAGAACGTGGACCCGAACGATTCTTCGCTCACTGAATTATTTGACTTCACGGCTCACCTGCAGGAGGTTCTTGCGACGAACGGATATGCTGAACGTGCGAGCATTATCCCACGAGCTTTAGAGTACCTGGAGGCGGAGACCGCACGTCCGCCGATTCTCGATCAGTTCGATGTGATTCTGACAGTAGAGGTTGAGGAGTTTTCTGCCCTGGAACGCCGATTCTTGGCAGCCGCGTCGACGGACACTGATTTGGTGTGTGTCGGAGAACGACATGGGAGTATTCAGCGGGTCCGGAACGAACCCGGAGACATCACCGACCATCTTCGCATGGAAACCATCGATCACGATTCATCGCGCCCCATATCAGGACCTGCTCAGGTAGCAGCGTATCTCACGACAGGCGAAGCGCCACAACTGGCAGCTACGGACGGTCTATTCGAGATAACCGAGGAAACGTTCGCCGATCAGGTGCAGACCGTCGCAGAAGAAATCGAACGCCGTCGAACGACAGAGGGGTGGTCGTACGATGAATTCGCGGTCGTCCTCAAAGATTCGAGTTCACCTATCCAAGAGACCGTTCGTATCTTACAGCAAGCAGGCATTCCGACGGCGTCCATCACCACGAGTGCGCTTTCTGATGACCCTGCCGCTCGGGAGCTGTATCATGTTGCTCGATCTCTTGAGTCGGGTGGAGATGACCAATCCCGAACTCTGCTTGAAGCGAGAGTTCCGGACTTCACAACGATTCTCGACGATGACGAGCTGGCGACTGAACCAGTTTCGAACGCATTGACGACCTGGGTTCTTGACACGGATCTCAAGCAACGGGTAGCTGCGAACGAATCACGTCTGGAGGCTCGTATCCAGTTCCAGCACATCGGGCGTATTCTCGACCTCGCGAGGTTCGTTGAGGATTGTCCGCTACTGGACTCCTCGTGGGACGCGTTCTGTCAGGCACTGGAGCGAGCATTCCGATACTCTGCTCCTGACTTCTACAGCGAGGTCGACGTGAAGGAGGGCGGGGTCCTTGTCGACTCTGCTCGTGTGGTCAAAAACGCTTCCTGGAAGGCGGTGTTCGTCCTGAACGTCGTTGAGGAAGAGTACCCTGCAGTCCCACGCTTTTCATCGCTCTTTCCGATTGCACAACTCAAATCACTCCCCGAATACCCTGCTGTTACGAGTCCGACTCGAGACGAAGTCCGTGAAACCTTCCCGACTGCAGATGACGACATCAACCACCCATTCTCGGCGTACTACACTGAACTGAGCCGACGGCTCCTCGCGGTTGGCGCCAATGCGGCGACGGATCAACTGTATTTCTGTACCTATACAGAGAACGCAGCAGATCCAGGAAAGTACAAACAGCCGTCCCGCTTCTTGCAACAGCTCCGGGACCAGTTTGAATTCGACTCAATCACCCACGAGGACGTCCATAGCCAGGGTCGTGCTGCAACGAGAGTACTCTCCAGCGTAGATCGTGCTCTTCAGGACGTACGGACCGCACCCGTCACTGGCGGCGACGTCGACCTGAACGCGATTGAGACGCAGTTCGGCGCGATCCAGCAGCTGTTGGATGAGACAGATGACCCCGGACTTGAAGCCGCATTCGAAGCACATGTCGACTTCGCTGAAGGGAGGGTTCGCCGTGACTGATTCCGACTCATCGCGACCGTTGTCTCCTTCCCGACTGGGAACGTACACTCGGTGTTCGCGTCAGTACGAATACAAGCACAACCTCTCTGTCGAAAATCCCAATCAAACGCGCCGATATTTAGACCGTGGGCTGGCGCTGCA
The DNA here is from genome assembly GCF_000337555.1 of Natrialba asiatica DSM 12278. Lineage (GTDB taxonomy): Archaea > Halobacteriota > Halobacteria > Halobacteriales > Natrialbaceae > Natrialba > Natrialba asiatica. Next base: position 11,306 of record NZ_AOIO01000041.1, read on the forward strand.
CGGCACCATTGAGTATGTCTGTGAGACCGTAACTGGAGAGTCGGATGAAGAGATTCGTACTCTCGCGCTCGATGCCTTCGCCGACGAGTGGGACTCTCGCATGAGTCGCACTGAGTACGCCACTGCTGCTCACTACGAGTATGATAAACAACTCGCCCGTGCAGCGATTGAGGCCTACTTCTCGACCGGTCCAGGACTTGATCACGTTCGTGGATCCATTCTCACGGAAGTCGAACTCGAATGTGAACGAGATGGTATTTTCCTCCACGGATACGCTGATAATGTCGTCCGTACGGACGACGGCCTCCAGATTATCGACTACAAGCCATCCGTCAGGTATGAGCTCTCGACGAGCGACCGCGCAAAGGAGAAGCTCCGCGAGCACCTTGCCGGCGAGGACTATCACCCTCGTATCGTTAAGAGCGCAATTCAGGTGGCGACCTACATCGAGGGGATTCAGAATACATCCGTCTACGAGCCGGGGATGGAGGTCGTCTTCACGTACTATGGGCTACTCGCAAACACGGATCTCGAAAAGAGTACTGCCGGCGTCCGACCCCGTGTCTCGGGCTATGGTCGCGATGTCGAGGAAACCTACTATAGCGAAGAAGAAACGATCTGGGGGCTGATTCAGCGGGCACACGACGGGATACGTGAGAACAACTTCGAACCCATTCAGTGGGACGCCATCCGCGAGAACGCCTGTGACCGATGTGATTATCGATCTATGTGTACCGATGCACTCGCAGAGGAGGTGCAGTTCTGATGTCACCACCCTCCGAAGACGAACCCGTCGAAGAGCCGTCACCGCGGATTCCCCAACAGCGCATCATCGAGTCTGGTGAGTATCCGATGCGAGTGTTGGCCGGAGCCGGGACCGGTAAGACGTTCACGATGGTTCGAAAGGTCGAGCACCTGATCGACGAACACGATGTCTCACCGGATCGAATCCTCGCATTGACGTTCACGAACAAGGCTGCAGACTCGATGCGAGAGAAGCTGAACGAGAAGCTTGGCGCACCGGGATACGACGTAAACGCGTATACCTATCACTCCATCTGCCACGATATCCTTCGAGAGTATGCGTATCACGCTGAAATCGATCCGCAATTCGATGTCGTGAATAACGCTGATCGAACCGCCCTCATTCACGAAGCGCTTGATGAAATCACCTATCGATTCACCAGTCCTGAAGTCTATGGCCCCGATTCGCATGCCGATGGGGCGGCAGGCAGCCTGCTCAAATTCATCTCCACGATGAAGAGCAAAGGGATCTCCCCGAGTACCATCGAGACATTCCTTGGTGACGCTGACCGCCTCCTAGAACTAGAGGCACTCGTCGACCGAATTGTCGACCGGGCGAACGAGACGGTGCGGGTCAGCTGGCGGGCTCCGTCTGCAGACCGCCTCGAGGAGATGCGTGACGGAATCGCTGACCTTCAGCAATCGATAGCAAACGAACGATCCGCGCTCGGTCAGGCTGGGGTTGAACGGTCGGTCGCGACATATCTGCGCGGCATGGAGGAAACCTGTACTTCACTCGCTGAGCTATTAGAAACGGAGGAGGCGTCGATCATCGATGGTGAGCACAAGCCCGCGTTCCGTTTACCGGCCTATCTGTTCGGGACGTATTCCAGTCCACCGAGCGGTATCCCCGATTCGATCTCCGTCACGCTCACCGGGAAACTTCGGTCGTTCGTCGAGGAATGCCAAGAAGCAGCCGATCTGGTAGCCGGCTATACGGCGTACGAGCAACGCCTACACGAGGCATCGTTGGTCGACTTTGCCGACTTGATCGGTGCGACACTCGAGCTCCTTGAGGACCCAGACATCCGTGCCGAGATTGCGGGACAGTATGATTACGTGTTCTGTGACGAATTCCAGGATACGGATGCTGTCCAATTCGAGCTCGTCGACCAGCTCGCCGACGATGACCAACTGTTCGTGGTCGGTGATGATGACCAGGCGGTTTACGAATGGCGTGGGGCGGCAGTTGAGAATATCGGGCGCCGACTCGAGGAAAGATACGAGACACTGGTTTCAGAAACACTTGAGGAGAACTTCCGCTCCAAGCAACCGATTCTGGATGTCGCGAACAACGTCATCGCACAGCTAGAGGCCCGGGGGAGCGAGAAGGAACTCACCGCGGTCGGTGACGCTGCGGATGCGAGCGATGGCATTGCGACGATAACGGCAGCTGAGGACGATGAAGAGCAAGCTGAACAGATTGCGACTGCAATCGGCCACCTCCTTACAGGGTCACTCGATGACGTCGATGAAACGTACGACGCAGGCGACATCGCACTTCTCGTACGGAAAAATCGTCATGCAAAGCCGATTGTACGGGCGCTTGAAGAGCGCGGCATCCCGTATCAACTCGCTGGTGGACTCGCAGCTGATTCGGTTGGTGTTGAGACCGTCCTCGCGTATCTCAAAGCACTCGCAAATCCAGCGGACGAGGTCAGTCTGAATCGTGTGTTGACGATGCGCTATCGCCTTCACGACGCTGATCTCATATCACTCAACACTGCCTCTGATTCGTTATCGGAGGCATTGCAGTCGCTTCCGCTCGACCAGTTTCGTGAACCGGAACGTGTTCAACGAGCCCGCGAAGATTTCCAGGCGCTGCGTGCCAAGCGAGAGATCTACTCTGTAGCTCGTCTGTTCCGCGAGTTGAAAGAACAAACAAATATCGACTGGTACCTGTCGCCACAAGAACGACGAGACCTACGAACACTGGAGTCACTTATCGACTCCTTCGGAGAGGGAGCGCTCCAGCCAGCATTAGACGAGTCGTTCCTCGATCTGCTCTCCCTCATGGAGTCACTCGACGATAGTATCGCTGGCGTGCAAGACCAAGCTGAAGCGGTGAATGACGCGGTCAATATCATGACCGTACACAAGAGCAAGGGACTAGAATTCCCGGTCGTCTTTCTTCCGAACCTTTCTGCTGACCAGTGGGAACCAGGCACGCGCTCGTACGATACACTCGGTCACACGCTCGAAGAGACGGCTGCTACCCCTCTCGACCAGGACTTCGAAAAGCGCGACGAGTATGAAGCGCGCCGCATTTTCCACGTCGCCATGACGCGTGCGGAAGAGCAACTCGTACTCGTTGGTCGGCACGCCGACGACGGCGGAGTTGATGACGGTGATCTCTCGCTATCGTTCATCGACTCCTGGCTCCCCGAGCAAATCCCTTGGCGAGCCACCGGTGCGTCCTTCCCTATCTGGCAAGAGGTCACCACTGGACTTCCACCGGAGGCTACAGATTGGACGGATGAGGTTGCTCCGACCGATGGCGGCCTGGATCCGACTATCTCTGTGAACGGCGAACCCTTATCCCAGTCAGCGGCGCGGGATCGCGTCCTTGAACTTGCTCGTGGTTTGCTGAACGGGGACCTCGACTCTGTCTCACCTGCAACGGCTGGATTTGCCGTTGAAGCACTGTCGACGGATGGTGGCCCCGCGTTGAGTCACCGGCACAGCTATACTTCGCTCGAGAAGTACAGCCAGTGTTCCCGGCGACACTATCTCGATTATCTTGTTCGTGCGTTCGAGGACCCCCAGCGAGGTGCCACCGGTTCCGACACCGTGTCGATTCGGGACATGGGTATCCTCTTCCACGATACTGCTGAGATAGCTGCGAAACGGAGCCTAATGTCACCCGAGGAGTGGAACAATGTCTGTGAGGAACTCGGCCGCCAGGAGAGTTACTCGGCTGATATCGTTGATCAGGCCAAGGATTGCGTCGATCGGTACTTCAGCACTGAGGCGAGTTCGTGGGAGATCCTCGATGCAGAACGGTCGTTCACGCTCGACATTGATGGTCATACGATTACGGGGAAAATTGACGTTGTCTGTCGCAACTCGGCTGGTAATCTCGTCGTCCTCGATTACAAGGCGACCACGGTGAAGCGCTCACTCGATGACAACCTCCAGTTACCGATCTACCTGCTCGCATGTCAACAGCTCTTCGACGAACGAATCGATGAAGCCGGCTATGTCTATGTCGGTTCAGTTGGCCCCGACATGAGTACTCGTTCGTTTTCGAGAGATGAGTTAGATCAGTGTCGGGAAGACCTCCTCACACGGTTACAAGAGGCTGAAGACTCGACCTTTGATAACTATACTGCAGGTGATCACTGCAAATGGTGTCCCCATCGCAGCCTGTCCTGCAGCCAAATTCGCTAAACTCTCGCAAACTCTTCTACTCTCCTGCCTGTCGATTGCTGTTGTTGCCGATGTCCAACCGAACCAATCTTAATATTAGAATTAAACTTAGGATTAATGCGTCTCCTATAGCTTGGAGTATTTGATAGCGATTTGTTTATTGTATCTGGAACGTAATATCTCTGGATGTCTGCTCAGAGTGGTTCGTCCTCAATTGGTCGACCCGACATGGAGAGAAGTCCGTATTCGAGGCTCTTACTGAAGCAATTGCTTCGCTGGAAAGCGTCGATCAAGCACTGTTAGACGACTATCGAGTAATCTGGGAGACGGTGGACTGAAACTACGACTCGACTTCATACGCTATCACTGGCTTTGGAACGAGCGTTGGCGAAACAACCCTGAAAATTAGGGGTGGGCGTGGTGGTGAGTACGAGATTTTCCCCAAACCGAGCTTTGCCCCTTGGATCGTCTACACTCACCCTCAGGCTGGATGGGAAGAGGAACTCACAAAGCTCGCTATCCTTTCCCCGGATTTCGAGTACATTGAGAAGAATGGCTGGCGAGGCTTCCTCTCGAATGCATTCGAGATATTGGAGGAAGTGCGTCCATAGATGGAACTTAATCTTAAGGATAAGGTTATTCTTCTACTGTTGTTCCCAGCTCGGTCTGGGAGATCCTGGAAGCTCGTCCGTTGCTCCGAGTAGTTCATCCACAGTTGTCCAGGGATAACACCGCCCGTGGAGTTCGAAGAGGCGAAAGTCGTTCAAGTGAACCCAGCTGTACGAGGGAACGTCGATCTGCTGATCCTCGAGCTTGCTAATCACGTCGTCGACCGTGATGTCGATACCAGCGTGTTCTGCCCGGTCGACGAGCGCCTCGAGTTCTGCAGCTTTCGTCTCCTCGTCGACGTCCGTAGCAGCCATAATCTGTGCCCCAGCAGCGAGAACGTCGCGTTCAGTTGCGAAATTTCCCTCCATTTCCCAGTGGTACGCGCGGGGGAAGGCGTACGCCTTCTCGAAGTACTCGGTTTCACCAAGTTTGCCGAGTTCGTTGACTTCGCCACCTGCATCCTGTTCGAAGACGGCAGCGACGTAGTCACTAAGTGTTGCTGTGATATGGAATTTCACGCGAAATTCGGGGAGACGTGGGATGTCGATGTCGGTGAGGTCGCCGATGAGAAATGCGTACGTTCCATAGCGGCGGTTCAATCGATCGCTGACCGCCCGTACGCGTCGGAGATACGAATCACGATAGCTTCCAAGGACGAGATAGGCAGTCTGGTCGCGGTCGTAGATTGCCGGCGTCTCACTGTTTGCCCATGACAGAATTTGGGTCGCTTCGGTGGACCCGACGTCAAGGCCGCGTAACGCCCGCTGCACGGCCGCCATAATTTTGCCTGCGTTCGGCGGAACGGACGGACTACTCATACCGTTAGACACAATTGGTTGGGTCATAGGCGTTTCTAATTGACTCAGTCAAACAACGACTTTATTGACCTAGTTGACCCAAACCATTATGCAGTCGAGAAGGCTAGGTTGAGATATGAGCGATACGGCTCCGGAGGGATTCGAGGATCCATTTGCAGAGCAGCGACGAATACGTGAGCTGCTCTCGCAGGAGACTCGGCACCTCATCATCCAGTTAATCCTCGGCCATCCAGCTCACCTCGTGTCGCTGGCCGAACTTGACTACATGATCCCGAAGAACGAGGCTGCTATCCTCGATCAACTTGAGCGGCTTCGAAAGGCGGATATCCTTGACGTCTACGTTCATGAACCGAATGCGTCGACGCGGAATCTCCCCTCAAAATTCTGGGGACCAACTGAACGCGGTGTCGAGATTCTCTACGAACACAACTTCCTCCGGGGCGTCCCGATAGCACGCGCAGTCTATGAGGAGACGAAAAAGTCTGAGCGGGTGATGCGTCACGAAGGCGCTCCGCGACCAGATCTCCCTCAGGGCGTCACTGACGCCCTCGAGTTTGATGAGCCCGAGTCCGAGACACCTAACGCTCGATAACGGGTGACCGAGATAGGACAGGCCAATTCGATCGACTATTGGTCGGACTACTGGCACCCATATCCAACGAATTTTCGGAAAGCATTTTCTCTCCGACCGAACTTCTCCTATTCATCTTGGCGCTGAACCTCGGTTGATATGGTATAATCTTATTCTTAAGATTAAGAATTAGGGTTGATGTCTGAATTGGCTCTATGAGAAAGCGAGTGTAACACCCCTCCAATCGTGTGAATTATTTTGTAGTAACAAATATCAATCCTACTATGGGACTTATTGACCGGCTGTTTGGGAACACCCGTATGTCCGAGGAAGAACCGTCAGAGACGATTCCACAGTACGATTGGAACGACGTTAACGCTCGTTCTGAGGCGATACACCAGTATTATGAAGGAATACCGAAGTCTCAGGCCCAGCAAATCGCAGAGATTCTATGCAGAAAACTAACTGAGGGCAATTACAGTATGCGAGGAATCGCCGACGAGGTAATTGAACGCACGGAATTAGATGAAGATCGAGCATTCACGATTATAGGAACGGAAAGTACCGCGATGTCGAACCTGAGACGGGTACAAAGCTATTCGTCCCAAGCTGATTCCCAAGAGTACGTCTACCAGTGGATGGGGCCCGATGACCATCGAACGACAGAAATCTGTGCTGGCATCAAACGAGACATAGAGTCTCGAGATGGAGCTGTTCCGCTCACAATGCTTCAGTCACTTATCAAGGAGCATGCGAGTCAACACGAGAATGGAACGCCAGAACGTGCCTCTGAGTTCCTTCCCCACCGTGAGTGTCGGAACGTAATCTCTCGACACGTCGATTTCTGAGCAGATTTAATCTTAATATTACGATTAACTGGCCTTCCGGTAGTGCTGGTTCTTAACCAACAAACTACTCCAGAAACTTCCTGTTGGTTAAATCATTCGCTCAGTAGATCATCGACCTGCTGCGCAGTCTCTGCAGCTTGGATATCGGAGTAGGATTCGTGGGTCGTCTCGATGCTGGCGTGACGGAGCGCTGACTGCGCTAATTCAGCATGACCGTTAGCGTAGAGTTCGTGGCCCAGTCCTCGACGAGCACCGTGGGGTTTCAGATAGTCACCGTCGACAGCGATGTCGGCATCCTTACAGAGCCGCTTCATCAGGTTGCGTGCTCCGTTCGTCGAAATTGCTGGGGGGACGACATCGTGTTCTCGGAGTATCGTATCGATGTTGTCGCTCTCGAGGATGGTCTCGATTTCGTCGTCTGGAACATCCCGCTGCGACAGCTGCTCGCGTACGGCGCGATATTTCGAGGGAGCGTGTGCACTGGGAAAGACCGGCCACTCGTCGGTCGGTGGATCGAGGACGTTCTTGTACCGTTTGAGCGCCGTCGCAGCCCTCTCAGGAAGCTGGGCATACTCGTACTCGCGTGACTTCCCGAGGACGCGGACGGCACCAGCGTCGAGCTGGACGTCCCTCCAGGTGATTCCGGTGCGTTTCTCGTCGGAAGGCTCGGCGAATACCTCTGCCCCACGGACACCCGAGAGAGACAAGAGATAGATGATTGCCCGGTCACGGTAGGCACGATCCCGAGCGATGTCTGCCTCGTCATCGAGGGCACGCTGGACTCGCTCGTCGACATAGCGCAGGATCGCACGCCGTTCTTCTTGTCGCCAGAACTGGCGATCGGCATCACCGAGGTCTTCTGGGAGTTCGTCAGTCGCGCGCTTGGCCTTCGCTGGATTCGAGTCCAGGAGTTCGTCGGCAACACAGAAGGAGAGGAACGCACGGACGTACGCGTAGTAGGTCGTCACGGTGCTTGCTTTCAGGTCCCCGGTACGGACACGTCGCTTGAGGTGGCGAGCGTACCGTCGACAGTCGAGGACGTCCAGCTCTTCGAGGCTCGTCACTCCCCGCTCCTCGTGTAGCCAAGACTGCCACGTCACGAGGGTCGACTGGAAGTTCTTCCGGGAGTTGCCAGCCTCAACACTGTCGAGGTACTGCTGGATGGCCGCCTCGACCGGCGTTCCCCCGGGTGTAGCGTCTCCCTCGTCCGGTTCCATGGTTCGTGCTTGACCGACGGCGGCGACCCACGTAAATCTACTGTGTACAACTGGGATAATACACAGTAGATTTGGATTCTCGAATTCTTCCTATATCGAAGGATAGGAGGGATGTAACGGCGACATTCTAATTTATAAATTGTATGTGGCTATACGAAGCCCTAGGCCTGAAGGCCACAACTTCGGAGGATGGTTTTGAAGCGTGCCTTCTGTTCTCCGGGAATAGTTATGAAACGGGAGATGCCTAGCGATTCTGATTTCCTCTCACATCACCGGAAGAGAACCTAGCCGGTCTCATCAGCAGTGAAAATAAGGCACACAACACAACCAAAAACTCCGAAACTGTGGATCCTTCTCAGAAGTTGGCAGCTTAGTGTGATTTACAAACGATACAGGGGAATTGGTAACTGTTCAAATGAAAGATCACCGTTTAGCAGCAATATATTTCAATCAGCTATTAAATGCCTCTCATGGAGTCTCTATGTTAGAATCTCATTTGAGTCGCGACACCAGCCAAATGTAGCCGTATTCGACAAAGCGAGAGTAAGTAATTAATTCCGATATTTACAATACCATTGGATCCAATGTCACCCTTATGGATTATAATAGGGTTCGAAAGCAGGAATGAAGATGAACAAGATTAAAGACATTGAATTGTCCAGCAATTCCGAAGCAACACTAACCGACAGAACTCGCTCTAAACTGCAAAGGAGGAGTTGCTCGTGACTACACATAACCCGATAGAGTATGCAAATTCACTCAGTTCGAAGTTAGCGACGCGGGAGCGTCACGTCTGTACCTTCCTCGGTGCTGGTGCTGCCTCTGCGTGTGGACTGTCGGACGTATCGGCCCTTCAAAGGGAGGTTCTCTCAGAGTTGAGTACGAAACACGCAGTGGCATTTGAGAATCAGTTAGCTGAAAACGAACTAGAGGATGCATTAAGTAGAATTAGGTCTATTTCAGCCTTAGTCAACGAGGGGCAGTCTCTCGATGATCTGACGGCAGAAGACGCGGCGGCTCTTGACGAAGCAATTTGTCGAGAAATTGTGCAGGCATTGGATATTGAACAGGCTGACATCGACCCGATGCTATATTTCGCCACGTGGGCAGCGCGTGGAGACTACCATCGCCCTGTAGAAGTGTTCACAGTAAATTACGACCTATTGTTAGAGACTGCATTTGAGAAAGTCGGTGCGCGGTACTTCGACGGGTTCGTCGGCAACCTGAACGCACGGTTCCAGACGGAGCTCGTCGAACGGACGAAAGGTGCCAATGGCGATGAAATACCGTCGTCATTCGTGCGACTGTGGAAAGTGCATGGCTCGATTAACTGGGTCCGGAAAGACGGTGACATCGTCCGGGTCGGCCAAGAAGCAGAGGAAAGTGCGGCCGCAATATATCCGTCCGACAGGAAGTACGAAGAGTCAAGGAGAGTTCCCTTCTTGGCGCTCCAAGATCGGTTCCGACGGGCACTACACGAAGACGAGACCATCCTCATCATTTCGGGATATGGATTCGGAGACCAGCACCTGAACGAAATAATCTTTGAGGCCGCGACTCGGTGCAAACGATCAGAGTTTATCGCGTTTTGCTATTCCGAGATACCCGAGAAACTTGCCGAGCGAGCCGAAAAGATACCGAATATTCAGGCTATAGGCCCCCACGAGGCTATTATCGGAGGCAACCGTGGTGAGTGGGAGACTCCGAGAGACGAAACGGAAAACGGAGACTTGGTCTGGAAAGATGGAAAGATGGCCCTGCGGGACTTCCGAAATCTCTCGAAATATCTCGCTCGAAATTTGTCTGTCGAGACGCAGCGTAGATCGGAAACGATGGAAGAGCAACTGGCAGAAATGCTCAGTGAAACTGACGAAGAGGGTAGTTTTGATGAGTCCATAGAGGAAGACGAGATTAGTCGTTTCGGGGAGAGCAATGTTTAACGATAGTCCCACCCAGATTGGTCGGGTCCGTGATGTCAACGGTGCTTCTATCACTGTTGGCCTCGACCAAGAGATGGCGGGGACATCTCCCATCTACCGTGGGAATCTCCACTCGATTGGGCAGGTCGGGTCGTTAGTCAGAATTCCGCAAGGGTTGGTGGATCTTGTAGCGACAGTCAACAAAGTCAGCATCACAGAATCGGTTACTGATTCTGAAATGACGGCCGCACAAATTGACGACGAGCGCGGACTACGAGTTGAATTGATTGGACAGATCGACCGTGGAACAGAACAATTTCAACGTGGCGTCGGGTCGTATCCTGGATTGAACGATCCTGTTCACTTCACGACGTCGTCAGATTTAAAGTCGATTTTTCCGCTCTCTGACGGCGAACGGTTCCGAGCAGGTTGTCTCTCTGTCGACGAGGACATCCCAGTGACCCTGAACGCCGAGCAATTGGTAGTCCAACACGCAGCAATCGTAGGGTCCACTGGTTCGGGAAAGACGAGTGCCGTTTCCTCTCTTCTGCAGAATTTCGTAAAAGAAGGATGGAATGCTAGCAACATTATCGTCATAGACCCACACGGAGAGTACGCGACGGCGTTAGAGGATATCGCATCAGTTCTCAGCGTTTTTGCAGATGGAGACGCCCAATTGCGAGTTCCGTATTGGGCACTCCCTGCAGAGGAAATTTTGGAAATATTCGTGGGCGGTCAACCGAATAAGACATTTCAAAACCGTTTTGAGGAACTCATAACCGAAGCACGTGGTGATTTTGCTAAGGAAGCGGAGTGGTTGGACATCGATCCAACTGCCGTGAGTTCGGAGACACCGATTCCGTTCGACATACGCTCAATTTGGCACAAGATCGATGCGGAAAATCGAGAGACTCGCCAAGTAACAGATGACCCCGAAACAGCATGTCAGACCGACCCTGGTGACGCTGGCGACCTTGAACCAGCACAGTACGAACCATACGGGCCAGCTGGTCAGCCACCAAACAAAGGACCGAAGTACAACCACTACGGAAATAGCCCAGAACATCTCCGACTGGGATTACTCGACCCGCAACTCCGGTTCTTCCAGCGGCCACTCGGAGACCCGACGGGTGAGGACCCACTTGTTGAAGTCACAAAAGGATGGCTTGGAGGCGAAAAACCGATATCGGTACTCGACTTTAGTGGTGTCCCAAATCAGACCGCCGACATTGCCATTGGAGTTGTTTTAGACCTACTTTTTGAACTGGCATTGCGAAGTGATGCCGATGGGAGGGGGATTGGGCGCCCATCTCCCGTTCTGGTAGTTCTAGAGGAGGCCCACCGATACCTCAGCGACAGTGCGGATGGTCTCACGCGGGATGCAGCGAATCGTATAGCACGGGAAGGACGTAAGTACGGAGTGGGACTCCTGGCAGTGACTCAACGCCCGAAAGAGCTTCCTGCGACGGCATTGGCCCAGTGTGGAACCCTTATTTCTCTTCGACTCACCAACTCCGAAGATCAAGGAACAATCAAGGCAGCGCTTCCCGACACTGTCACTGGCATCGCTGACGTTCTTCCATCGCTACGTACGCATGAAGCAATCATTAGCGGTGAAGCCGTAGAATTGCCGGTACGGGCTTTCCTCGATAAACCGAACCCCTGGCCTGAAGCAGAGGACCCCTCACTAGAACCATGGCGTTCAAATCCCGAAGCTCCTGATGTCGAAGACGTTTTGACATCTTGGCGGGATATCTATCAATAAGATATTATCGTGCTTGACTGGGACCCGGTTCATCACTCCTCACGAATCGTCGCTGAAGCGTACGACGAAGATGTACAGCGTATTTACGTTCGATTTACGGACGGAACTGAGTGGTGGTATGGAAATTGCCCACGACATGTTTGGGAAGAGTTTACTACCCCAGGACAGTCACGCGGTAAATACATACATCAGGTATTGGACAATAAGCCAAACGGCCGGCATTAGGCCAAGAAGTGAATTCCGTTCCTCACACCAGATCTCGCAGACGCATGGGACGGTTACAGAGATGCTGGGCCACGGGACGCACAATCAGCCTGCAGGGACCATTACTGACGATACCGAAATGGCGCTTTGTATTGCCCGAAGCCTTTCCGAGCATCACGCGTTCAGGCCGGACGATATCGCTAAGCGCTTTGTCGCCTGGTATGACGGTGGTCCGTTCGATATTGGCCTGATGACCAGCGATGCCCTCCAAAAAATCAAACACGGTGTATCCTGGCGTGATGCTGGCCAGCAGGTGTGGGAATCCCGCGCTGAAGGGAGCAATGCCGGAATTGGGAGTATCATGCGCTGTGCACCATATTCAGCCGCCTTTCGAGATGAGTGGAGCGACCTCGCACGTGTGAGTGCGACGTCTTCAGCGATCACGCGGATTCGCGCTGCACGTATGGTTGCATCGTGCTCAATCTCATTTTGGCAGAATTAGTAGCCCAGCGACCAACGCATCTCAAAGACGCTCTCGTTCATGTCGAAGCCGATGCTCCCGAGGAACTCCTCACAGCATTACGATCGATTCCGGACGATACTAATCCCGATACGCTCCGTGCAAGCGGCTACGTAATCGATACGTTGCAAACGTCGCTGTATCACGGACTTACTGCGGACACGGCGGAGGAAGCCATCGTCTCTGCTGTAAATATGGGAGAAGACACCGACACCGTCGGTGCAGTTACGGGAGCTATCGCGGGAGCTCGCTTCGGAGCAGATGCACTCCCCGATCGATGGATCGGCGAGTTGGAGTGTGCTGATGAAATCGAACACCTCGAGTCGGTACTAATCACTGCAGAATTCACCGTGGACGAGGATTCCGTTAGCTAGCTTTCCGAGGCCCCAGTTTATCACTTAATCTTAATATTATGATTCTGGTTAAGTTCAACCGCTACTGACAGCCTACAGTAGCGAATTTGGCTGCTGTTTCGATTCCGTGAGAGGACGATGTTCGTCTGGTCTTGGGACGTGCCCTGCCTCAATTTCGATATCGACGCGACGCATATCCTTACAGCCCTCTTCGGGTCGTACCGCTGCCAGTCGAGACAGGTACTCGTCTCAGCGGCGACATCGTAGAAATTCCTTGATTCGGTATGAACCTCGTACACGCCGCCCTTCTTCGCTAGCGAGACATCCATCTTTTCGTCGCATGCTCGCCGCGTTCGTGGTGCGAGTTTATCGGCTGACGGTTGTGCCGAGACCGTATCTGTCACCAGTTGGATGGCGCTCTAGGTGTCTCTGCTTGTTACCCATCCACTGTCCGGGGCGAGACGGAGTTGTTAGGTTCCACGAGGCGAGTAGGGTGTTCCTCGATCGGGTGATTGTAGGGTAGGAGAAAGCGCGTCTTCACTTCTGTCGGCTGACTTCACTCCCTTGCGTCAACGTGTCCGCTCTACCTTCGTATCAGGATACGCGGCCGATGAAGATTTGCACTTTTCACAGAACTCATACCTCCCTTTCACCGCGTTCTGGGGGTTGTCGATAATCAAATCTGCAGTAAGCGGTTCAACTTTTTCGCCGCAACTCATCACAAGTTCCACGCCTGGAATCCGGAGTGCCCCATCTACTTCTTCCAGTATTTCGTTGGGGATGAAGTGCCACTCCCCAATAGACGAGTCAGGAACGATTACAATTCCTTCCAACTGCATTACATCTAACTGTGCCTCTACGGGAATCTCATCCAATACTTCCTTCCGCTTTGGGTCAACATCTAATGTCGAATCTGGACCGATATTGTATGTCTCAACGATTCTCCTGTCACCACGGGATGTGAACTGAAGATGGCCGAGAACGCTGGTAGACACGTTTTCGGTACGTCCAAGATATCGACCGTTTCGAGTTTCGTAGATGTGAACTGCGTTGTCTGGGAACGCGGTAGCCACAGCAGCGTACTGACCATCGGGTGAGATCGCTAACGCTGCAGTGTTACTCTCAAAGGACTCTTTCAAAAGCTGCGTGCCGTTAGAATCGAACAAATAGAACGTATTGCCTCGATCGCCTAGCGCTGCTATCGTTCCATCATTCCCAGGAACCGCTTCCGAGATGCCAGAAACTTCGATTACTTGAACGACCTTGTGGGTGCTGACAAGACAGATTCCGGCTGGTTCGTAACCCCTGGAATATTCCCGTTCGTTCTCTGCCCAGCATGCAATGTACTGTCCATTGTCTGATGGAACGCCGTAAAAATCTCGACACCTATCCGGGAAAAAGGATTGATAGGATTCAGGATCAAATGTTGCCCATGCCCTAGTCTTGTCATAGATGTGGTCTTGGGCTTCACATATCTCGATACGCACCTTATCGTCTCTCATCTGAATCCTACCATGAGATTCAAAGAGATAATCTTTTATAGATGACTTACCATTTTATAGTGACAATTCAATGGCCGCATTTATCGAAGCTCTGCTGAAGGAACGGCTCTGGTACTGGTTAGAGACTCAGAAAGGGATGGATGTTGAAGGAGAGGTGAATCTTGGAACGGGACGCATCGATCTGATTGCCAAGACGCCGGACAACGAGGTATGGGGGATTGAGTTGAAAAGCAAATCTGGAGTCGGTTTTGGATCTACTCTCTATGATCAGAGCCATCGATACATGGAGAGCGGTGCTCTAGATCGGATTTTCTTCGCATCCCATGCCGTTGATGGTCTCCAGAATGTTCTCAATGGGTCGAACAAACCAGACATCGGCATTTTAAACCAGACCAGTCAGAAGCTGTGTGCTGGTATCACTGCTGGGGAGTATAAACGGGAAACCGTCGATCATGCGATTGAACAGGCGCTCCCGGAGGAATTTCTGAATCGTCGCACTTCGGCGGCCGCTACTATTCGGAAGTACATCTCCTCTAAACTTGATGGGCCAGTGGCGGACTCAAAATCCCCGATTCCGTTGACACAGGCTATGACCGAGCTTCAACGCGCTCGCTGCCCCACGGAGATGGGAATTATCCATGTCCCGCTCAATCTCAGGGGAGGCGTCCTCTACGATATTGAGAAAAATATCGACCCAGACCAAGCCTACGAACCTCATATCTTGCGCGATGCTGAGTTCCTCTCTCGCGAGACCGACCCCGTGTTCGCGCGACGTGAAGAACCGTGGGTCCGTCATTGTATCTGGCGAGAGTATGGGGGTCTTCCCGAGGCGTATCTCCCTAATGTACGGGAGTCGGATCAGGCGTTCCGCCCGATAGATCTCCTCGCATTCCCAGAAAGTCCAGACCCGACAGATGCTGTCGAGGCCCCGGATCTCAACGAGGTCATTGGCGTTGAAGCAAAGGGTGAATCATCCTTTGGCGGGGACCGAATGATTCGGCAGCTCTCTGAATTTCTCCAGACAAAGACCCTATCTCGGCTCTATCTTGCAGTTCCTCAATCCCTCGAAGAGGAGAGTCTAAACGTTCTATCTCTGCATGAGGAACTGGATGAAGTAGGGATCCTGGCCGTCGATGAGGACGGGACGGTCAGCCTCGCTCGGCGAGCGACGAATATGATCCCTCAGCACGATGGATACATGGATAGATACAGGCCCAGAAAAATCGGCTACGGGGACATCACACTTGAACGAGGACAGGATGTCATCTCTCCCTTTGTTACTGAAGAAGAAGCAGAACGCTTGAAGAACTCAGATGCAGCCGAGTATGCACAGGATCTCCTGACCGACAATTCAGAATTAGCGGATACAAATGGCTGGATCTCTGCAACCTTTTCAAACTCACTCCGGTCGCCAGAGTCTGAGTTTGAACAAGGGAAAAAAGCTCGATCGTATCTCCTCAAAGGACGGTCTGCTGATCCCTACCATGATAGCGAGGACCCGTTCGAAAACCCATCAGAGATGAAACAAGGCTATGTTCGCCTCACTATCACCGATTTCGAAGCGGATGGAGACTTTGCTCTCAAGCTTCATTTTGGACGCGGGTCGTGGGAGGGAGGTTACATCTGGTTAGCTGGCGACGAGGTCAAACAACTGGAGGCTGTGCTGGTATCGCTTGAGACAATTTCTGGTGGTGAGGTCCCTGGTCAGGGAAAAGTCCTCGATCTGGAGACATACCCGTTCGATCATGCCGAGAACGAGCCTCACCGGATATCCGGCAGCTCTGGCGAAGAAGAACCATTAATACTGCAGATTACTTCCTCGAACGAAGACAATGTGTTCGCAAAAATGCGTCTCGGAGAAGGTAATGCCGAAGGGGTTGATGTGGAACTCACCAAACCGCAATGGCTTGACCTTCTCGCCACAATCGACATACTGCAAACCGCCAACCATCGCGAACTACCGGGTGAATATAGTTCGTATCCCCGTATCGGCCCTAGTGGGGAAGATACCTGGAGCCTTGGGACAGACATAGAGAAACAGAACAACCCTGACCCTCTTCCAGAGACGTAGCTGTCCTCTGTAACTACTAGGTGCCCATTCTGCGACGTGGACTTAATTAGGCTAGCACTCATTTTACAGCGGTTCTTGGGCTTTGATCCCTGACGAGAAAGTAACCAACAGGCTCTCGATAGACGGCACATTTATCGTATAGAAGTCAATTCTGGAAGACATGAATACGAAAACTGGAAAGTTCGACCTAAATATGGAGGACGTTCTTGAGGCTTGGGGGCCTGCTGACGGGGCTCGAGAACTCATTGCTAACGCCCTCGACGAACACGCACTCACCGACACGCAAGAGCCTGATATCTACCTGGATGATAAGGGTCGGTGGCACATTCGAGATTTCGGCCGAGGACTCCGATATGATCACTTCACGCAGGCAGAAAACGAGGAGAAACTCGAACGCCCAGATACGGTCATTGGGAAGTTCGGCGTTGGGCTGAAGGATGCGCTCGCGACCTTCCATCGGCACGGTATCAACGTGGTTATTCACTCGAAGCACAACACGTTCCGAACCGAGGAAGCACCAAAGCATGGATTCGAAGACATCTCTACCCTTCACGTCGACGTGCAACCGCCAAAGCAGTCTCTCGAGGGGACCGACGTCATTCTCGACGGAATAAGCAAAGACGCGATCGAGGAAGCGAAAGGGAACTTCATCCGGTACAGCGATGTCGAACAACTGGAAGCGACTCGCTTTGGGAACGTCTATCGGGTCGCCGACGGCGAATCCGCCGCGGTCTACGTCACCGGATTAAAAGTCGCTGAAGAGGAGAACTTCCTCTTCTCGTACGACATCACCAACACGACGAAGCAAATCCGAGATGCGCTCAATCGGGAGCGTTCGAACGTTGGGCGAACGGCCTATACTGCCCGAGTGAAACGAATCCTTCGGGCATGCGAGTCTGAAACTGTCGCCGAACGTCTTGTCGACGATCTCCAGCGGTTTACTGAGGGGAGTACCCACGACGAACTCGGTTGGAAGCCAATTCAGCTTCACGCAGTCCAGATCCTCAACGCCCGCCGGAAGGTCGTGGTCTCGACCGTCGACGAACAACGACGCAACAGAGACCTGCTTGACCATGCCCGAGACGACGGATACGATGTCGTGACGGTTCCTGACCGGATCCGTGACGAATTGAACTCGACAGATGATATCGATGGGAACACGATTCGCGACGTCTCCGTGTATCAGAACGAGTATGAGGACAGCTTCGAGTTCACGTGGGTTACGGAGACCGACCTCAGGGAACCTGAACGACAAATCTGGGACCTCCGTCACGACCTCTTTGAAATTGTAAGCCACCCTGCTGACTATGAGTTCCGCATTGCACAACAGTTCAGAGCGACTGACGACGATTCAACGCAGGGACTCCATCAGGGTCGTGACCAACGTATTATCGTCCATCGAGATGTCCTGACTGACGCAAGCACTTTCCTGGGGGTGCTGCTTCATGAGCTGGCGCACACTCGGACTCCATTCCCGGATCAAACTAGGGAATTCGAGAACGCGCTTACCGACCTTCTCGGCGAGGTCGGACAGGTGGCTGTACACAAGGAGTAACCCAGAATCAAAACATCTGGTAGAAACAACTGCGTATTTGCCGGATTTTCCCCGAACCATGGATGAGTCTACCAGTGATTTATATCCACGTATTGAGCAGTCAGCGGATATGAGTCACGGAACGCTCGCGATTGACGTCGAAACTGCTAGCCCCTTTAACGATCCTGGCTGGGATGATTTCGATGACACCGCTTACTTCGAACTGGTTGCAATTGCGCTTGGCTATCAATCTGAACCTGAGGGCCCAATTGAGACGACGGTGCTCTTTCGTCGTGGGGGATGGGACGATGACTCTACCGCCTCTCTGTTAGAAGACGCCGTCTCCTGGTGTCGTGCTCGGGATGCAAGTCGTACGCTCACCTATAACGGAGATGGGTTTGACGCCATCCACCTTCGCAACTGGGGTGCACTCGTGGGTGTCGACGTTGAACCGCTGCTCGTTGGTCACGAGGATCTGAGACATCCAGCGACTGAACGCCACGGTAATCGACTTCCGGAATGGAAGGACTTCCCGAAGTTCGAGACGCTCTGTGACTGGGAGGGCGTTGAGACGACATCTACCTACTACTCCGATTATAATCTGGAGACGTCTCTGCAGGGATACGATGCGATTGACTCCGCACATGTACAGGGCAAGCACATCGGGCAGGTTCTGGGAGAGCTGTATGTCGATGGACTTGATAACGGTGATACTGGCCCCTGCTCGATAGATGACCTCGAACGATTGATTTCGCATTATGCTACAGGGGACATTGAGCCCCTTTTCGAACTCGACCGTCTATTTAACCCTCCTGAAGAGCCCGTATAGCGAATTCAATTCTCCCCTTACAATTCTGTGACCCGAATAGTGGCTCGATACCGGTTCTGACACTCTTAAGATTAATATTATCATTAAATGGCTGTAGTACTTCTTCTGATGTGCCAATTCAAAAATCGACCCCCAATTGGGTTTCTAGAATCAAAAGCAACATCGCGTTTCAGCTTTCCCCTAGAATTAAGTTATGTGATGCGTACCTCTGTTTGAGGATGAAGACTCAGGACGACATCGCTCACAAGCAGCCGATAACAATCGAGGTTCAGATCCTCAAGGAACTCGACAAGCCCAGTCCGAAGATGGCGACCCGTTTTCTTGTCGCTGACCGTGACGGGAACCGGTTCTCGTTGGCGATCTGGAAGAATAACGCGCTCTCGGATTATGACTGGACGATCGGCCAATGGTACCGACTCGAGAACGCACGCGGAAATGTCTTCAACGGGAAACAGAGTCTGAATGGCTCGTCGAAAATGCGTGCAACACCCCTGGAGGCATCAGAGGAAGACGAGACCAGTACCGACGATGTAGGCCGTGTTGATACCATCCTCGGAAACATGTCGCCTGACCAGGCATACCTTTCGCTCTTCCCGATCAGTCGATCCTTCGATACCCTCTCGGTCTACGAGTACTCGATTGAAGCGGCTGAGGCCTTCGAGGATGCCCCTGATACAGTCACCTACCGGTGCGCTGGTCGACTCCGACGGATCACTGGCGCGGGTGTAGCGTATGCTGGTTCAATGCGAATAGTATCGACCCGAAAACTCCCAGATAAACTCGCGGATCCCTTTTCACTGAGCGAGCCCACAGAGCGAGAGTTGAATGCGACTGATGCTCGAGACCGTCATCGGATCGAGCGGCTCCTCAAGTCACTCGTCAAAGCTGCAATCGACGACTCGACGTACGACCCGTACCAGATCAACCGGATTCGTGCGCGAACACCGTCGATCACTGCCGGAGATGGGCTCTTCGAGGCGTGTTACGAATTCGCCGCACGGGTTGATGTCATGCCATCGGGTGATGCATTCGTAGGCATCGAAGTGCGCTACCACACACGGAGTCAGGTCACTGCTGACGTCTACGAGGACAAGACTGCCGAGTTGGTCGGAACTATCGTCGAGCACGACCCCGAGCGGTACAACATCAGTGGGACCGGACGAGTAGTGGGATTCACCGATCACCACTTCACCGATGCTCTCGACGAACTCGGCGGCCTCTCACTTGCAGACTGGTATGCTCAGAAGGATCGCGTTCCCGAAGGTGTCCTTGAGGCGCTCCGCGAGAAAAATCCACGGCTCGTCGATATCCAGTATCAAGAAGACGAACCTGCTCGAATCCACGTGCCAGATCTGCTCCGAGTCGCGCCGCGCAAGGAAGTGGTCAAGGAACTGGACCCAGCCTTCCATCGACGGTGGGACCGCGAGGCAAAGATGCTCCCAGACAAGCGGTTCCGCCACGCTATCGAGTTCGTCGATCATCTCGGCAGCCTTCCCGACATCGATGCGACGGTTGCTCCAGAGCCTCTCGGTCCGAGTCTCTCCTATATGTCGACAGCCGTCGATCGCGAGAAGAATCTCCGATTCAAGGACGGACGAACGGCTACCACTCCGTCGAGTGGGATTCGCTCAGGGGTTTACCAGCAACCCACGAGCTTCGATATCGCGTACGTCTACCCCACGGAGAGCGAACAGGAGAGTAAGCAGTTCATCTCGAACTTCGAGAACAAGCTTTCACAATGCCAGTGTGAGCCAACGGCAGCGCGTCATGTTCCCTACGAACTCGGTGGTGAACTCAGCTACCTTGCTGTCATCAACGAACTGGAGTCGGTAGACGCTGTCCTTGCTGTCGTCCCACCACGGGACGACGACCGAATCACTGCTGGGGATATCACCGATCCGTACCCTGAATTCAAGAAAGGGCTCGGAAAGCAAAAGATTCCGTCTCAGATGATCGTGACCGAAAACCTCGGCACGAGATGGGTGATGAACAACACTGCAATGGGGCTCATTGCAGGTGCTGGTGGTGTTCCATGGCGCGTCGACGAGATGCCCGGCGAAGCGGACTGTTTCATCGGCCTCGACGTCACTCGCGATCCGGAGACGGGGCAACATCTCGGGGCCAGTGCAAACGTGGTCTACGCTGACGGTACGGTCTTCGCCTCGAAGACCCAGACACTGCAATCGGGAGAGACGTTCGACGAACAATCCATCATCGACGTCATCAAAGACGTCTTCCAGGAATTCGTTCGACGCGAAGGGCGGTCACCCGAGCATATCGTCATCCATCGCGACGGTCGGCTATTCGAGGATGCAGATGAGATTCAGGCTCCATTTGCAGACTCGGGCGTCTCAATCGACATCCTCGACATCCGGAAGAGCGGTGCTCCACGCATCGCCCAGTACGAGGATAACTCGTTCAAAATCGATGAAAAGGGCAGGCTGTTCATCTCCCAAGATGATACCCACGGGTTCATCGCGACCACCGGGAAACCCGAATTCGATGATTCGGATAACCTCGGTACCCCGAAAACGCTACGCGTCGTTCGACGTGCGGGCGACACGCCGATGCTGACGCTCCTGAAGCAGGTGTACTGGCTGAGTGAAGCCCACGTCGGAAGTGTCTCGCGGAGTGTTCGGCTTCCAATTACGACCTACTATGCAGACCGCTGCGCTGAGCACGCTCGAGAAGGCTATCTACTCCACGGTGAACTGATCGAGGGGGTTCCGTACCTGTAGCCACCCCTCGGCCGATGGTGAGCGGTGATCTCACCACTGAGTCCGTTCAAACCCACAAATCCATGAACTTCAGCACCCCTATCACAGTCCCACGCAGTGACGGCGACGACACGGTCGAAATCGAGATGGAGTTCGCGATGGTCCGGTCGTGGCGGTCGTTCGTGAAGTACTTCGGTGAAGCACGGGCGATTCGCACTGTCACCTACTCGCAGTCGCCACAGATAATTCACGAAGTATTCAATCACGAAAAGCTCGACATCGACTTCCTCGAAGTGGTTATCGGTGATTACCGCCAGAGTGAGTATCGAAAAGATCTGCAGGGAGACGTCGACTTGGCAGCGCAACTAAACCATCTGCTCCAGAATGAGCAGCTTCAGCTGTTTACTCTCGATAAGCAGGTGACGCTTCACTCGAAGCTGTACCTGATCGAGAATCGCGATGGTACTCGTACACTCATACTCGGGTCACCCAACCTCTCGAAACAAGCGTGGGAGGGAAACCAGACGAACATGCTGGTTGCCTTTACAACGGATGGGACTTCACTTATCGACACCTGGTTCGAGAAGTTCTATGAGGCACATCGAAAGCAATGCGAGGTGTTCATGAAGGATCTCACAGAGCGACTCGATGCTGCCGAGACACCAGAGGAGCAAACAGAGGAACTGCACCTCTGGGTCGATGGAACGATGCCGTCGAACAACCCCACTGGAGATCTTCACCGCCGTATCGTCGATCTTCTCGACGAAAACGACGAGCGGATTCGACGGGTCAACGTGGCTTCCGACCCGGATGAGGCAGACGAAGTTATTGCGCTCGCAACGGACGGTTCCGGAGATGTCGACCCCACCGATGTTGGACCGAGCCAACAGATTCGACTCTCGCCACAGGGTCTCGAAGACCCGGTCAAAAGCGCCAAATCTACGCTTACACGTCACAACGTTGCCGTGAAACCGACCGAACTTCGTGGATCACCAGCTGGCTTCGCTCGCTATATGCGGTCGTTCAATGACGACTTTCCGATAATGTGGCTCAATGAGAAAGAGCAGTCGGTTAGAATGCAGGTGGACAACACCACCCTAGAACTCACTGCTTCGCCCGACCACGCCTCGGAGGTCGACGACGCACTAGCGCATATTGAATCTTACATCGAGACGATTCAGCGCTTTGGGGACACGAAGTACTCCGAGGCCACGATGGCCCATTTCTATGAGGCACTGATCTACTTTTTTTGGGCCCCGTTCGCGGATTACTTCGCTAGCCACTACGCTGGTACTCCCGGCGCTGAGCTCGACAAGGATCTCCCATTCCTCTACATTCACGGTGGAAACGACTCCGGAAAGGGGATGTTCATCCGGTTTGCGATTCGACTCATCTCGAATGGGTATGTGGCAGAACCTGTGGAAGGAACACAGTTCACGAAGGACGCAATCAACCGGTGTCGAGGGTCGAATACCGTCTTCCCGTTCGTCGTCGACGACGTCGATAAGGGCAATGTCGAGCGAGACATCGTCAAGACCTACTGGGAAGGGGGATGGGATGGCTCAGTTTCGTTCCCCACATTCATTTTCACCAGTAACCACACGAAGCCCAAATCGGAGTTCCGCACCCGAATGAAGGTCCTCGACTTCGACGTCATGTTCGATGTCACTGGTGACCAGCGCGAGAAAGCCGCCCGAATTGCAAACGAACCGAACCGACTCTTCTCCTGGTTCTCGCACTTCATGTTCGAGCAAGACCTTTCGCTTCCGGACCGGTCGGACAAGTTAGCTGTCGCTCGAGATGTCTTCAAACAGCTCTACGAATTTGCCGAGCGTGACGAACCAAACTACTTCCCGTCTGAAGGCCCTGCCGAGGACATCTATGACCATGGCCGGCGAGTGTGGCGACACGCACACGAGAGCGGCCTGTTCACCCTTGAAACGCGGAACGGGGTCATCCGGGCCGACTTCTCCGCTGAACTCGAGTCACAAGACGTCTGGAAGTACCAGAAGCTCGTGCCCGCGACGATTCGGGCAGAAAAGCAACGAGCACGGATCGAGTTTAGTCAACCTGAGCGGTTCTTTGAGTGGACTGGTATCAAACCCAAACGCGGGTTCTTGCAGCGTCTGGGATTCAGATAGTCTGCACGTATTCTTTTCACTATCCAATCTTTGTGTCGCTATGTGAGCATGAGGTAGAACCAGTATGGAATACGTACGATCGGAGTCTCTTCAAGAACTTCGACTGGTTCTGGCAAGGTCGCTGTGTCTCCCGCAACAACAACCCCAAGCGGAGCTTCGTAGGTCTCGATGAACTCCGCGACTGCATTCGTTGTTGGCTCCATCGAACCTGCCCTGTAGCCGAGTCCGATCGGAACAGGAACACCAGCACATTCGAACACGAAATCGACCTCGCCTTCCGTTCCGGGCCAGTACTCGACTGTCGGTTCAGCTGGTGGATCATAGTCATTGAATTCATACCCTGCGGAAAAGTTCATATTGAAACTGAGACGCATCGAGTGGTCGAAGGCTGCCACATGCGCCAGCTTCGATTCGAGCTGATAGTCATTGAGGACCTCACTGGGCGTGTGGCCTGTATAGGCATTGACGAGTGCTGTATCACGTAGGTAGAGTCGAATGGAACGTGGTCGACTGTTATCGTATTCTGGCGATGGTGTGAGGAGGAACAGCTTACTGAGAGCTTCGAAGTAGCTCTCTCGAAGTGTTCGCCGATCGACGTCGAAGAGTTCAGAAAGACGGTTGTATCTGAACGGTGTTTCCAGATCTGCTGCAACGAGTGCACACAGCCGCTCCAAGTCTGCAATATTCTTTACTGCATCTAGGCCCGGTATCTCTTGGTAGAGAGAGAGCCGTACGTCTTCGCGACGGTGTTTGTACGCATCTTCTGAGAGGTTAGATGCAGAATCGATCCCTTCTGCTTCGTAGCTGAGGACCCCACCGAGTGCGAGGTAGTGCACCACCTGTGAACGAATGCGACTCGCATCGATCTCTACAGAGTCATAGAGTTCGCGTAATGTCTCGAAAAATTGCGTTGGGTCGTTCGTGCGACAGGCGTTTGGTAAACCTGTCTCACCTTGACGAATTGGTGAGGGGCTTAGTCGTCTCTCATCTTCTTCGAGTTCTGGGAAAACACTCTGAATATGGTCACGGAATTTTTCAGGAAAAATCGGCCAGACCGAATATCGATCTGCATCGAATCCAACTCGTTTGAGTTCCCGTTCGATTTGGAGTTCTGCACTTGCAGTGAGAATCACATGTCGGTCTTCCGCTCCCTCGAGTAGTGACTTAACTTCCTTACCCCATCCTTCCAGAGACTTATTCGGATGTTCAATCCGATGTACGTCGTCTAAGATGATGTACTGTGGTGCTTCGTTCTCAAACACTTGGCTCAGGATGCGTCCCTCGTAATAATTGACCGCACGTCGCAGCTGATCATTTGACTGGAGCTGATATAGCGGGTTTTCGTCGAACGGAATGTAGAGTACGTTTTGAGGAGGTATCTCGTCTGCTTTGATTCGCTGACGGATAAACTGATTAATGAGTACGGTTTTTCCGACTCCTCTTTGCCCAACTAACGCATACACGTCGTATTTGTCGGGTTCCGGCTCGGATTTGTAGGGTGATGCGAACCGATAAAAATCACTTTTCTTTTGCGCTGGGATGTCTAATTCATCAAGTGCGCTCACTCCGTTTCTCCACCATGGATTGTGGCGATGGAGGTTAGATAGAAGCGAGTTGTCGATTGTGTCTTCGGCCATTATTCTCTATTTTCGACTTTGTGATGATACTACTTTTGCTAATTCGTTTGTCTAGCGGGCCTTCCAGCGATTATTAAACAGTCTAACGTATCTAATTAGGCCAGCGTTATCACCCTTTCTAAAATCCGGTTTTTGGCGCTCATCCCATTGGCTTAATGTTAAAGTTAATTTTAACCTTCTCTTGACCGCTGGTCTATCTGAATAGTAGCTGAATTTTCCTTTACACCTCCTCCCAACGGAGACTCTTGAGAACTGTTTGTAGCTCGTGGAGCTGTTGACATCTCCGCGACCGATGTTCTATCTTTCTCAGCGTCTGTTCAACCTCGAGGAGTATCTCGTGTAGTTCGTCGACAGGAATCTGCCCACCATCCACGGCGCCACGTTCTGGGTGATACCCTTGATCACCGTACGCCGAGTCGGGAACCGGATCGTCGACACCGAGAGCTCGATCGAACTCAGGACATCCTGTGGATCGGGCCCGTTTAGCGTCAAAGATCAATTACTTCGACGTCGGGATTCGCACCGGTTGGCCCAGCGACCACTTTCGCACGCTCGAGTTCGCGGAGCTCTTGCTGGGCCTGCCGTTCGAGAGCGTCTACCCGACGACAGCGGTCGATTCCCACGTCATCGACGACGTCGTCGTCATCGATCGTGAAACGCTTGCCTCGGTGGTCGATCTGCTCGAGCATCAGAGTGCAGCCTCCTGAGCCGCGTCTCGAGCGTCCGCCTGTAGGTGATCGTATCGGACCTCACAGCTGTCCGAACAGAATCGGCCAGCGTACCCTGGTTGATCGCGGGCAAGTCTCGTACAGGTTGGCAGTTGACACTCGCTAGAGTCGGTCATCTGGCGATACCTCGATTCAGAAAACGAGTCGTCCCACTGGCTGGTGACGCTGTTACTCCATCAGTTCTATTCATGGATTGCTGCGGTGGACTCCGTTCGAGCCCCGCACCCCTTCTGGGGGCGATAAACTGTCTCAAGAGACGTCTCGGTCACTCACAGTTAGTGATCGAATGTGCTGTCCGGGGTAGGAATCAGCCCCGTGCGGATCTCGAGGTCGACATGCCGAAGATGCTTACAGCCGTCGTCTGGCTGACGTTACTCGAAATCCGGACAGCTACACATCTCTCCCTCGATGTCGACGTTGTAGATGTTTTCGCTCTCACTAATAACCTCGTAGAGGGAACCCACCGAGGCGAAGCGGACGTCCATATTCTTGCTCAGCGCGCGGCGGGTTCGCGGCTCGTCGATTGAGAAGCCACCGGCCTCGAGTGGAGTCGGTGGTGTTGGTGTCTCGCACTGATCGTTGAACGCATTACGGCGATTTCGCTCCTGACCACAGTTTCGACAGCGCCATTCTCGTGTCCGGTATTCGAAGCCGTCAGTAAGGTTAATCTCGTATGGTGTTGGTTCCTTACCTGGTAGCCACTCATCAATCGCGATCAGTTCATGTCCGTTCAGTCGAGCGATGTAGCCGAAATACCTCTGCTCTCGGTCACTGGTCTCTCTCTATAGTCGTGATGCTGCTCGCGATGGATCGGTTGATCTGTACTCATAGGAACTCTTGAGACACACATTGTTGCGCCTCACCCGTCAGGCGCGAAAAAACAGCTTTCAGGTACTCGGTGGTGGAGAGATCATCTATATGGGGATCTCAGTTCCCGTTTGTTCGAAGTAGCATCCCGTGATCGTTCAGTATCTCACGGAATCGATCCTGTCCCCTACTGAGGGATATTCTTAAGCAGGACGATAGCAAAGATTGGAAGCACGAAGTCGCGATGAACGATCTCTCTGATCCACGGCCACCGCTTCCAGAGTGGATAGTGGATGCGTACGATATCCTTTGTACTCACAGTTACAACTCGGCTGAGCATGAAAACGTCCAGTTGATCTCTCGAGAGCAAGCGCTCGAGGTCCTCTGTAGTACCGATGAATTGGCCCTCGAACCCGAGGACGCGACCCATGCACTTACTCGGTTGCTCGAACGAGGTTATTTCTATGAGGTTGACGGTGAACTTCGCGTGACCATGCCGGAAAACTGACTTCGTCGGCTTTAGTACACCAGTACCTACTCGCATATTTTATCAGGGTGAAAGATTTTCTCGCCGACTGTTCGCGTCACGCCTCGGCGCTCAAGGCCGACGTGTAGGAACGTCTCGCTAGGAGCGACCGCGCCACACCCCTGACAGTGCGTCTAGTCGGGATAGCCGGCCACGCTGAGTCCGATCATATCCCACGGCTCGAGGCGC
Source organism: Natrialba asiatica DSM 12278 (assembly GCF_000337555.1). Lineage (GTDB taxonomy): Archaea > Halobacteriota > Halobacteria > Halobacteriales > Natrialbaceae > Natrialba > Natrialba asiatica. Next base: position 38,984 of record NZ_AOIO01000041.1, read on the forward strand.
GATAGCCGGAAGAATAAATACGCTCCTTGCTTCAGTTTCGAGCGCCTACGTTCGATACGGGCGTTAGTGCTGCTTCTAGCGCTTTCGTATCCGATACCAGAGACTAGCGAGGCTAACGATTAGCTGTGCTATTCCGACGAGGACGATCGCCACGGCGATTCCAGCGGGGCCTGACATAGATACCTCTGCCCGTTGCGTGCCCGACCTCACTGCCTACGTTCGGTACCGGTCTTTGCGGGCAAGAAATCGATTTTTCGAGGAGGCTTTAATCCTACCGAATGGATTTAAGTCCAAAGCCGAGCCCAACCTCCACATGCGAACCTCACAAGAAGACTTGCTCCTAATCGAGGCGCTCGTCGAATACCACGCAGATCGAATGAACGTCCAACCCGAACGGGCGGCTCGAGCGTGGTGATGGCCGGCGAGATCGCCGCGAGTCACGGGCTTGTGATTGAGGATGCACTTTCGCAGCGGGATACGGTGTAGGAGAGACTACGAACTACCGGCGAGCAAGCGCCTTATTCGCCCGCCGGTTCTGTTTCCACTCGCGAACACGTTTCTGGAGTCGTGCTTTCCACCCACGGTATTCTACGTCGATCGACACGGCCTCGAGATCCTGGCCGCTTTGGGTATCGATCGAAAGCCGGTCGGCATTTTCGAGCGCCGACGCGGATACCCAGCACTCGCTGCGAGACTTGCCGTCGACAGTGGTCGTGGTAACGAGGCCACTGTCAATCTCCTTGGGGTCGTCGTCTTGCGGGAACACGTGGATGAACGACACATCGGGGTCGGCCCGAAGTACGGCTACATGATCGCTCTTCGATGGAGCCGAGAATGTCACGGTCTGAGGGGCGGCCATCGGAGGCTCGCCGTCGGTTTGGACCACCGTGGCGTTGCCGAGTAGTTCGAGTTCGATTGTATCGTTACTCATTCGTTCTCACCTTGGACCTCACCCGGTATAGGTGACCGCTCTCCATCGCGCCGTTCAACTCCCGGATTGCTGCCTGCTAGTCGTCGACTGTTGCCAGCCACTGTGACGACCGAGTCGAGACTCAGTCCGAATGAGAACGATGAGAACGTTGTGAACGACCCGCACATACCTGTACCCAGTAATAACATTCGGAACTACACAACCTCGAAGGATGATTTTGATGCGTGGCTTTGTTTCCCCTTAGACAGAAGAGAAACTGACAGCAAGTAGGAGTACGAGTCGCTCAGTAACTAATCGATTCCAGACCCTCTGCGTCGCGTGATTCAACCGAAGGTAGTAGTAGTGCATGAAAATGACAATAGCCGAGGGTCGTGGAAGCGAATCCCAAACTCTTCTTACGACAGTTTGATGGTCCCATCCGAAGAGATTGTTACGTCATACCCTCGGTACCGGAACGAAACGTGTCCGCTTCGGACCGAGTCGTCAGCAGCGGTCGGTTCAAACAATCGGTCCAGCGCAGCAGGATCCACAACGTCGTTGAGCGGTGGCTCGAGGGTAATCGGGGAGACATCTTCCGCGTCGGCAATCGCTTCAAGGACGCGTAGGCTCGGCTTTGAGCGCGTTGACTCGGTGGCAGTCATGGATTAGACGAGGAGCTGAATGTCGGATTCAGCCATGTGTTGCAGCGCGGTGGCCGCACCGACGCCAGTGGTGACGCCGTCGTAGAAGTCGTCCTCATCATAGTCCATCAGTTCGATCGTCATCTGACACGCCTGCAGATCGACGCCGCTCTCGAGCGAGAGGTCGATCAGTTCCTCGATGGTGGCAGTCCCGTTGTCGTCAATCTTCTTCTGCATCATCTTCGTGGCCATCTTGTCCATGCCTGGCAGAGCAGCGACGGCGTTCGGGACCGGCATATTCGGGTTGCCGACGGCGCTCAACTTGAGGTCCTTCGACTTCTCCTCGTGGAGGATATCGAGCCCCCAAAACGTGTGGAAGACGACAACCTCCCAGCCGAAGGCGGCCGCAGTGCTCGCGAGGATTAACGGTGGATACGCCATGTCGAAGCTCCCCTGTGTCGCGACGATGGTCATCTTCTTCTGATCGTCGCCAGTGTCCACCGCTGCCATCGATTCTTCCAATTCCTCGACGCGCTCGCGCAGCGCCTGTAACTCGGCGGCGTCGACGTCCGAATCGGCGTCGTCGACTGCCGTCGTTGGGTTATCCGTGCTCATTATTCCGTTTTCTTCACGTAGTGAGTGTACAAATCGTCCTCCTCGACCTGCTCGAGGAGTTCGACGCCGTCGGTGCCGTCGGCCCACCCCTGAATGTCGCTCATGCTGCCCGAGTCAGTCGCGACGACCTCGAGGACGTCGCCGGCCTCGAGATCGTCGATCGATTGCTTGGTCTTCACGATGGGCATCGGGCACGACTGTCCTTTCACGTCTAGCGTCTCCGTGGTCTGGTATTCCGAACTCATAGTTTCGTTCTGGCCCCGTATTGGAGCTATCATACAATATTGGATGCTCCCATATAAGGCCTCCGGTTATTGCACAATACACGAACACCCCCAATCCTGAGGAGGGCAAAATAACTAGTTAGTACCTTGCATACGCGCATATAGAAATCTAGAGGCTGTATTGGGCTAGCTTGTATTGTAGATAATAGGAAATACTACACAAACCCTTAAGTGCCAGTAGCCGATACTGGGAACTGTACAACATGGACGATATGGATCTTCCAATGCCGGACGTCGAGATCGAATCGGTCAGTCCAGACGAATTGAAGGGGCAAATCGACGCGGGCGAGGACGTCACGCTCCTCGATACCCGCATGGAATCGGAGTACAACGAGTGGAAGATCGACGGAGAGACCGTTGAATCGATCAACATCCCGTACTTCGAGTTCCTGGACGACGAAATTGACGACGATGTCCTTGCACAGATTCCCGATGACCGCGAAATCACGGTTCTCTGTGCGAAGGGTGGCTCGAGCGAGTACGTCGCCGCACAGTTGAGAGAGCGCGGCTACGACGTCGACCACCTTGAGGACGGGATGAACGGCTGGGCGCGCATCTACGAGCGCGTCGAGGTCGAGCGCTACGACGGCGCGGGGACGCTCTACCAGTACCAGCGTCCCTCGAGCGGCTGTCTCGGCTACCTCATCGTTGACGGCGACGAGGCGGCCTTGATTGACCCACTGCGTGCATTCACCGACCGATATCTCCAAGATGCGGACGAACTGGACGCCGACCTGAAGTACGCAATCGATACGCACATCCACGCGGATCACATCTCAGGCATCCGCGACCTCGCCGATGAGGGCGTCGAGGGCGTCATCCCCAAGGCGGCGGTCGACCGCGGTATCACCTACGCCGACGAGATGACTCTCGCAGCAGACGGCGACGAGTTCGAAGTCGGTGCTGCCACGATCGAAACCGTCTACACGCCCGGACATACCTCCGGGATGACCTCGTACCTGATCGACGACTCGCTGCTTGCGACTGGCGACGGCCTGTTCGTCGAGAGTGTTGCCCGCCCTGACTTAGAGGAGGGCGACGAGGGCGCAGAAGACGCCGCACGCCAGCTCTACGAGTCGCTGCAGGAGCGCGTGCTGACCCTGCCTAACGACACGCTCGTCGGCGGGGCTCACTTCAGTGACTCCGCCGATCCCGCCGACGATGGCACCTATACGGCACCGATCGGCCAACTCGAAGAAGAGATGGACGCTCTAACGATGGACGAAGACGAGTTCGTCGAGCTGATCCTCTCGGATATGCCGCCCCGTCCGGCCAACTACGAGGATATCATCCTCACGAACCTCGGACAGCAGGAGGCCAACGACAAGGAAGCGTTCGAACTCGAGCTCGGCCCGAACAACTGCGCGGCCAGCCAAGAGTCGCTGGCGGGTGACTGATCACCGTGATCGAGATCGCACTGTTCGCCGAACTTGCCGCCCCGGGTCAGGTAGTGCCCGCCGAGCCGTTTCCCAACGGCATCTCCCGGTACGCTATCGGTGGACTGCTCGTCGGCCTCGGCGCGGTCGTCATCTATCTCGGGACGGGGATCGCCGCGGGCGCGAGTACGTTCCTCGAGTCGACGCTGTCGTACGTTTCGGATCAGTCACGGTTCAAGCAGTACCGCGGCTCCCGGGACTGGCGCGTCGTCTTCACGCTCGGAATCATTCTGGGAGCGGCGGTCTACGCCGTCTTCTGGCAGGGCGGGACGTGGACAACCGACGTCCAGCCCTGGCGGTTGCTGCTCGGTGGCGTCCTCGTCGGGATCGGGACGCGCGTCGGGAAGGGTTGCACGTCGGGCCACGGCGTCTGCGGCGTCGGCTCGGCCTCGAAAACGTCGATCGTCGGCGTGATCACGTTCCTGACGGTCGCGATCGTGACCGCCCAGATCGTCCAGGCAATGGGGGTGAGTCCGTAACATGAGCAGAAATCGCCATCCGCTGTTCATGCCGCTGATCCTCGTCGGCGGTCTGATCTTCGGCTTCGGACTGGCGTACAGCCACATGGCCCGGCCGGAAGTCGTGCTGGACTTCCTCCAGTTCGACGACCTCGGCCTGCCGTTCGTCATGTTTGGCGCCGCGATCGTCTCCGGGATCGCCTTCGCGATCATGCCCCGGATTCGCGACAGCGCACCGCTGACGGGCGACGTGTACCGTCGACGGCTGAAATCGTTCGATCGAAACGTCCTGATCGGCGGCGGGATCTTCGGTGTCGGCTGGGGGCTCTCGGGGATCTGCCCCGGCGCGGCCTACGCCAGCCTCGGGATCGGAAACGTCGCCATCCTGTGGGCGCTCGTCGGCATGTTCGCCGGCGCCTACTTGCAGGGGGTCTGGCGCAGCAAGCGCGCCGCGGCCGACTCCGGTCCAGCGAGTGCTGACTAACACCGTTCGAATTTCGCACCTCGAGAACTGAAACGGAGGATTTTCGTACACTAATGGAACCCACAACGATACTCCTGTTCGCAGCGGCCGCGGTCGCGAGCCTCTTCATGGCGTGGGTCATCGGCGCCGGCTCGAGCGGCGCGACCCCGTTCGCCCCGGCCGTCGGCGCGAACGCGATTCCGACGATGCGCGCGGCGTTTCTCGTCGGCATTCTCGGCTTCGCTGGCGCGGTGACGCAGGGCGGAAACGTCTCCGAAGCCGTCGGCAGCGGCCTCGTCGACGGGATCAGCCTCCCGGTCAGCGGCGTCATCGTCGTCCTGCTGATTGGCGCCGGACTGATGGCGATCGGCATCTACACCGGATATCCGATCGCGACCGCGTTTACCGTGACCGGATCGGTCATCGGCGTCGGCCTCGCGCTCGGCGGCAATCCGGCCTGGGGGAAGTACGCCGAAATCGGCGCGGTCTGGGTCCTTACACCGTTCGTGGGCGGGGGAATCGCCTACGGTATCGCGAGTGTTCTTCCGCGACCGGACGTTCCCGAGGCGACGAGCGTTCCGATTCTCGCTGGCGTCGTTGGCCTCGTGGTCGCGAACCTCGAGTTCGCGTTCCTCGCGTCGGTCGGCGGGACGCTCGCCGCCGGCGGCGCCACCGCGATTCCGTTCGACGGTACCGCCGCCACGGTCGTAGTCTCGCTAGGTTTCGGAGCTGTCGCTGCGGCCGTCGTCCGCTGGGACGTCGGTCGCGACGAGGCCGGCGGTCTGCGCCGGTTCCTGCTCTCGCTGGGTGCGCTCGTGGCGTTCTCGGCGGGCGCGAGTCAAGTGGGACTCGCCGTCGGACCGCTGTTCCCGCTGCTCGAGGAGTTGCCGACGGTGTCGCCGATCGCAGTCCTGCTCGGCGGCGGCGTCGGAATCCTCGTCGGCTCGTGGACGGGCGCCCCGCGAATGATCAAGTCGATCTCCCAGGAGTACGCGTCGCTGGGGCCGCGTCGCTCGATCGCGACGCTCGTCCCTTCGTTTCTCATCGCACAGAGCGCGGTTCTGCTGGGAGTCCCGGTCTCGTTCAACGAGATCATCGTGAGTGCGATCGTCGGCAGCGGGGCCGCGGTCGCCGGCGGAGCCGGCGTCAGTCCGCGAAAGCTGGGACTCACCGTTGCCGCCTGGGTCGGATCGTTCATACTCGCGTTCGGTCTCGGCTACGGGTCGATGCTTCTTCTGGACCTCTGAAGCTGCAGGACGCGTTCGGCCCTTCTTCGATCACCGTCCGTTTTCGATCGAATCTCGGTCGGAATAGCGGGTTGCCTATACGCTTTCGAGAAGCTACGGTAGCAATCGGCCGATCGACGGCCGGTTCGACGCGACGACGCGATAGACGAACTCGCGGACGGGTGCATATCCAGGAATACGACGAAACAGCGGAAAAAACTGCGATGGCAGAAGGCCGGTCCGTTCGTAGGCGCGTTCCATCGCTGCCCCACAGGAGTAGGTCGTCTCGTCGGTAACCAGATGCGCACACGCCTCGTAGTCGAGCGGCAAGCGCGCTTGCAGGCCGTCTGTGAGTTCCGAAAAGCCGACGATGTCAATCGCCGCGCGGCGGTCCACGAACCGCGCTGCACGAGTACAGACCCCGCAATCGTCGTCGTAGACGAGCGTCGGTGGTGACATTCTCGAGCCGAAGGCGTGGATACCGATGAGGTTCTCAAGCCACTAAACTCTCAACCCCAACGACTACCCTTACGCTTCCCGTTCGGGTTCTCATGCCATCGGAGTCGGCCGACGTTCGCGTGTGGCTGGTCGAGCGCGATTACGACAATCGAGACCTCATCATCCTCACCTATGCGACTCCTGACGGAACTCGAACCTTCCGAAAGGAACTCGCAGTACAGGCGGTCGACCTGGACACGGTCACTGCCGCGAAGGACGTCTCTCCCGATGACCTCGCGACCGTCGAGGATCCAGACGTTCGCGACCGGTATGCCGACGAAGCAGCGCGCATGGTGGAGGAACACGATCCCGACGAGACGATATAGTTGTGGCAGATGACCGGACCCGATCTGTCCCGACGGCGACTACTCGAGCGTACGGCGGGAACGCTCGCGATCGCCGCGCTGGCCGGCTGTAGCGACCTCGGTTGGGACATTGACTCGAGCGACGTCAACAGGACCGACAAGAACGACGGCGGAGACGTGACCGACGGCGAGGACGGCTACACGAACTGGTGGCAGGTCGAGCGCCTCAACGGGACGCTCCTCGGTTGGCGCGACCTGACACCCCCCACTCCGAACAGCCGTTCACTCGTTCCGAGTGCGTTAAAGTGCCTGACGACGTCTCGTGTGTCATTGTCCACGGTTACGACGAGATCCACGGCTACGGTGGACGAGCGATGCTTGTCGCACTCCAGTCAGGCGAGACGCGGGTCGCCGACCAGGGATCGTTCGCTTGCTCGTTCGGCGAGCGCGACTGTCCGTAACGGTCTCGCGAGTCCCGCGCTGCGACGGTCATCGCCGGTGGTCGGTCAGTAGATGCGCTCGGTCGCGATCTCGGCGCCCTCGACGAGCGCCTCGAGTTTTGCCCACGCGATCTCGGGGTCGACCATGCCGAGGCCGGCCTGCGTGCCGAAGCCGCAGTCGGGCGCGGCGACGATCGGCGTCGACTCGTCGACCGCGTCCGCGACGCGCTCGAGGCGGTCCGCGATCGTCTCCGGGTGGTCGATGATGTTCGTCTTGACGTCGACGACGCCGGGCATCAGCGTCCAGCCGTCGGGAAGCGGCTGTTCGGCGAACGCGCGGTACTCGTGCTGGTGGCGGGGGTTGGCCTGTTCGACGCTCAGTCCAGTGATATCGGCCTCGTAGATCTCCGGCAGGAGGTCAACGAGGTCCGCGTCGAGGTGGTGGGGGCCCTCGTAGCTCCCCCAGCAGGTGTGGAGGCGGACCTGCTCAGCGGGGATGTTCTCGAGGGCTTCGTTGAGCGCCTCGACGTGGAGACGCGTGGCTGCTCTGATCTCCTCGAGCGGTTCGTCCGCGTAGGCCGCCGTCTGGCCAATGGTGAGGAGTTCGGGTGCGTCGATCTGGAGGGTCATTCCGGTCTCGGCGATCAGTTCGTACTCCGCTTGCATCGCGTCCGCGACGGCGAAGAGGAACTCCTCGTAGGTATCGTAGTACTCGTTGACGTGCGTGGTTGCGACGATGCTCGGCGACGCCGAGGTCACGAACGTCCCCTCGAAGTCGGCGTCGACGGCCGCGAGCGCGTCTCGGAACTCCTCGAGTTCGTCCTCGGCTTCCCCGTGGCCGGTGTACTCGATGGGACCGTCGATGACGGGCTGCATCGAGAGATCGATGACGTCCGTCTTGAACGTCTCCTCGGCGTACTCGGGGAACTCCTGAAGATCCGCCCAGAGCTCCTGTTCGCGCTTCCCGTCAATCCCGCTCAGACGGTCCGCAACGTACCAGTTGAACGAGACCCGCGACTGTTCGCCGTTATTGATGACGTCGAGCCCGACCTCGGCCTGTCGCTCGACGACGGCCCGCGTGGCCTCCGCGACAGTTTCGTTCCAGTCGTCCTCGTCGACCGGTTCGTCGTTCTGACGCGCCTCGAGGAGGTCGAGAAGCGCCGGCGGGCGTGGGAGGCTCCCGATGTGCGTCGTTCGGATTCGGTCTTCGGTGGTCGTCATTGGGTACTCTTGTGAGTAATAGTTTCAGCAGACAATATAACTGGTGGTATTCTCACGATCGACGACGGTCACGGTGGTTCGCTAGCGTCTACGTCGTTCGAAAACGGCTAAATTCCGTTGAGGGCGCCGAATTAGTCCGGAACCATCGTCAGTGGTACGCCTGTTCGCCGGCCTCGATCGAGATCTCGAGCCAGTTTTCCGTCGGCGGGAGCGGGCACTCGTACCGATCCGAGTACGCGCACGTCGGATTGTACGCCTCGTTAAAGTCGAGGATCCAGTTACCGTCGTCCGTTCGATGGCCGTCGCCTTCGAGGTCGAGGTACCGACCGGCGCCGTAGGTCTCGTCGCCGCTGGTCACGTCTCGGAACGGGACCCAAAGCCGATCGTCGTCCGGATCCGCCTTGTAGGCCTGCAGTGTGATGTCTTCGCCGTCGACGGTGAATCGGAACTCGCCCCACCGAAGGTACTTCCGCTCGCCGTCGGTACTCGTCCCGACGGTGACCGGTTCAGGGTCGTTGTACTCGTGCAGCGGCAGTTCGAACCGGTATGCCTCGTCGATCGGGTAATACTCGAGGCCGTCGAACGACTCGCGCTCGTCCGACGGAATCGGCGAGTGCGGGTCGCCGCCGAAGTACCGGTCTTTCTCTTCCCGTTGCGTCTCGATCGCTCGCCGCCAATCGGTGGTCATGGTTGAAGGTCAGTGTGTCGTGGTCGTGTCGCCAGTCCCCGTATTTAGGTCGGACCAGGGCGCTGTTCAGATAATCACTATCGACTGCCGTGGCCTCGGCAGGTGCGTCACTACGCATGTTGCTCGATTAGCCCCTCCAGCGTTCCGCGGTCCTGGACGCCGACCATCCGCTCGACCGGCTGGCCGTCGGCGTAGAGGACGAGCGTCGGGACGCCGCGAGCGCCCAGTTGCTGGGCGATCTGCTGGTGAGCGTCGACGTCGACCTTCGCGACCGCGGCGTCGGTCTCCGCCGCGAGGGCCTCGATCGTCGGCTCCATCATCTGACAGGGGCCACACCAGTCGGCGTAACAGTCCACGAGGACGACGTCGTGCTCCGCGACGACCTCATCGAGGTGACCCTGGCCTGTGATCGCGATTGGCTCGTCGGGTGCGGTGCTCCCCCCGTCGGCCGCGTCGAGGCTCCCACCGTTCTCGAGACGTTCCTGCAGCTCTCGCTTCTTCTGGTCGCGGATCCGTTGGCGTTCGTCGTTTGCGGAGTCGCTCATCGATCGACGGTACGGTTTCCACAGCAATAACGGTTTTGTGAGCTAACTACAATATCATATGGCCGGTTTGGACTCGCACTAGTCTCGTCGCGGATCGCCGGCCGACCCTCACATCGTTCGGGCTGAGCAGACCGGGAACAGAGCGTCCTCGAGTCCAGTAATGAACCATACCACGGCGTTGACACCGCCCGTTTGATCGGGTAGTGCAGTACCGTATCGACCGCTCTCGTGGCTGCTGCGGTGACCCAAGACCGCTTCGCCGCGTCTCGCACCTCCTCCCATTCCGTTTGTCGTTGGTGAACTGCCGACGGTGCATCTCCGCGACCGTTTCCGACTCGAGGATCCGATCAGTATCGACGGCTCCGCCGTGAAGGTGTACCCGGACGAACCGTGCCATGTTAGTCGCGGTCGCGCTCATCGCTCCAGTCGGTACCATTCCGACGAACTCGAAAGGACGGTCCTCGAATCCGCCGTCTGCGGCCGTGTACCCCGTTGCGAGATCAGCGAAAAGCACGTCCGGGACCGACTGGGCGAACGTGCTTCGATCCATCGAGAGAGGGCACTGCCGGACAGAAGTGGCGGCGTCCCGCTCGGAATGCATCCACCCGCGTACTACTTCTCCTGTCGCAAGCGTTCACGGCGCTCCTCGAACTCCTCGTCTGTGAGGTCGCCGCGGGCGTAGGCGGTTCTCAGTTCCTCGAGTGCAGGATCCGCCCGTTGTCCGCCTGAGTGCCGAACCGCGCTGTACAGGAGATATCCGAGACCGAGAAGCACCAACAACGGAATAACCGACATGAGGAGCCACATCCACGTGGCGCCAGTTCCGTCCCACATTCCGCCGTTCCACATGTGGCCGCCGCCCCAGACGCCCATCATGGGCATCGCGAGCGCCATCATGAGTACCGGCAGGAGCAGGATCGCGGCGATAACGATCAACAGCGTTCGAATCAGTGAGTCGTCGGTTGCCATACGTTGTCCTTCGATCGCCAGAGTATTGAACGATATGGTGAATACCGAGTACCGGGAACGATCCGTCCGTCCGCGTCAAGAGGCTCTGTCAGTCCTCCGGGACGGCCACTCTCGAGCGTCGGAGTCGACGAGTCCGTACAGCAGTCGCCGTCGCGCTTCGAGTTCATCGAGGGCAGTCTCGAACTCGTCGTCCGACACGGTAGGAATACCTGCCTCGCGGAGGGTGCGAAGATCGGGCGCAGGAGGTAGGTCGTCTGCGGGTTCGACGAACCTCTCGCGGAGCGTCTCGAGGTAGTGTTCAACACTTATGCGGGCGTTTCGGACGGTAATCTCGTTCGGCCGCTGTCGTTTCGGAACGCCGAATCGGAGCAGCGTCAACGCCTCATCGAGGACTACGATTTCGACGATCGGCGATCGATCCGGCCGGGCGCTGTGAAAGTAGTGAAGGATCGGGTAGGCCTTGTGATTCTCGGTGAGGGTCGCGAGCTGCGTCGCGACGGTATTCAGCGGGACCTCAAGTCCTCGAAACTCTTCGCCGGTCCAACTCGTTCGAACGAGCTCCTCACTGTGGGTCCCGAACGCGCTCACAGTGCTGGCGAACGCGCGTTTCTGGGTGACCGCCTCGAGGACAGAAAGCGCGTAGGTGACGATCAGGGTGACGAAGAGCAATCCGTTCCCAGTCGCGAGTATCGTGACGACCTGCCAGCGTCCTGTTCTGGGAACGAAATCTCCGATACCTAACGTGAATATCGTATAGCCGGTGAAATAGAATCGGTCGGACCACGAGACGGACTCTCGGTTGAGCGTATCAATGAGGACGTTCTCGGCACTGGCGAAGACGAGCGTCCAACCACCCCAGAGCAGCACGATCCATATCGTGAGAGTCAGCACAAAGAGTAACGGTCCGGACAGGCTGAGCAGTCTGGGATTCTGACCGCCTATTCGTCGTAGCGTGCGCCACGTCCACACCATCAGTCGAGACGTGAGCGGGCCGGCCCCCCCTTCGACCCAGAGCGTCGTCCAGACGATATCGATGACAGTGGTAGCGAGAAGGCCGACACCGAGCGCGAGATAAACGACGTTCATTTCTGACCCGTGTTGATGTGAATAGATTCACGCGTCCTTCGTGTCCGACTCGAGAGGAGACCTATCGTAGCGTAGTCGGGCCGGGATATAGAAAGTGTGCCCGGCTAGTGAAGAGACGAGGCGAAATCGTTCACGGGGAATAGCGTTGCACGCTGTCCGTCACGAGAGAAACCGGACGATGGTTGTGCACACAGCACTTGGATCGACCGAGTTCGGAATCGCACTCAGGCCGGCGACGCGCGTGACCGTACTGCCCACCGTTGCTCGATGATTTTGAATAGATAGTAGCCCCAGAAACCGAGGAGGACGGCGAATCCTGAGCCGTGCAGTAGCGCCGACCACGGCTGGTCCTGATAGAAGAAGCCGATCCCGACAGCGAGTACTGCGAGATTCCATGCAAGAACGGAACCTCGTCCAACGACCATCGGCAGACGATCGGTGGGAACGAGTCCATCGACGCGGTCCTCGCGGTCGTCACCACAGACAGTTTCGGGATCCCACTCGAGCGAGCGGGCGACGAGCAGCGAGCCCGCGAGCGCGACCGGAAGCGCCCACCCGAGGAAGAAGAAGTGTAGCGCACCGGTCTCGATCCACGGTTCGGGGATTCCCAGCGGGATGCCGAACAGGATGAACGGGGCGAAGCTCGCCGGGCCGAGGATCCACAGCTGGGCGACGAGCACCGAGAGCGCTGTCCCGCTCGGCGTGCCGGCCCGGTAGGTTTGAGCGAGCGTGTAAATATAGAGAACGTAGCCGGCGGCGTACAGTACTAGTCCGATCGCGGTCACCGTCTTCCCCATGCCGAGCACCGGTCCGACGACGAGCGGGACGATACCGAGTGCAAACAGCGGGAACGAGTATCGTTTCAGGCGGTCGCTGTATAGCTCCGCGTCCACGAGCCGCGGAAAGAGATCGTACAGCGTGCCGATCGCCGCGAGGCCCAGAAACCCCCACGCGTTGGCGTGGACGTGTGCCTCCCGGAGTCCGTACCAGCCGCCGGGGACGTCCCAGCCGTGGCTGTACAGTCCGAACGCGAACGTGAGCCCGATCTGGTAGACGAACGGTGAGAGGAGGTAAAAGCCAATGGTCGGGTCGCGCGCTCGCCCGCCGTCGCTTCTGCGTACCATCAGGAGAACGACGGCGAACAGCCAGCCCGTAAGCAGCCAGATCGTCCCGAGGCCGATGTCGAACCACAGTGGCTCGCCAAAGGCACGACCGTACCAGGCGAGTAGTACGGCGCCGTTCAATCCGAGAAAAACGGCTTTGATAGCCGTTGCTGACGGTCCCGGTTGCTCGAGTTTCCGCGCCGTCAGCTGTGGCAGCGTGCCGAAGAGCAACTGCGTGAACGCGCCGATCGTAACGAAGTGGATGTGCGTCCACGTGATCCACGATACCTGCGGAACGAGTTCGAATGCTTGAAGGCCCTGATAGAGAGCGAGCGCGAAACCGACAAACAGGAATGCGATGCCAGCAACGTGAAACGGCGTCAGAGTGAGCGTCGGTCCATCAGCCATCCGCCGGGTGGATCGGTATTCGGAGTCGCTTGGACGTGGGTCGCACGGATCCGTATTAGCCATACACGTTCGTTTGATCGGCCGCTGTGTATCCGTTGTCGCGAATATTGCTGGGTGCTTCGAACATGTTCGAAGCGTATGCTACGGTGTTCGACTGCCAATCATCAATACTGATGCCACGGGCGAAACTCACCGTCCAACTCCCCGAATCCCTCTGGATCCACGAGATTTCGACGGCCTATCCCGACACTACGTTTCGAGTCAGTTCAGTGTTGCCGGGATCGGACGTCGCGATCGGTGTCATCGAACTGGCGGCGTCGAATCCGGTCCCGATACTCGCCGCGATCGACGAGCGGAGCGATATCCGGGACCTCGAGTTGCTCTGGAAGCACGACGAGACCGCACTCCTGCAGGTCGAGACATCGAATCCGTCACTGCTCGTTCCCATGCAGCAGGCCGGCGTTCCAATGGAGACGCCGTTTGCGGTCGAAGACGGCGTGGTGACTTGGGAACTGACGACGAGTGCGGACCGGTTATCGATGCTCGGCGACGCGTTCGATGAGCGTGGCATCGAATACCACATCGAGTACGTACACGCCGTCGCCGCGAGCGACGCAGAGAATCTGTTGACGGATCGGCAGCTCGAGGTCTTCCGCACCGCTCTCGAGGCGGGGTACTACGACGTTCCCCGCGAGGCGACGCTGACGGACATCGCGTCGGCGCTCGGTGTGACCAAGTCGACCTGTAGCGATGTCCTGCATCGCGCGGAGAGCGCGATCGCACACTGGTTTGCCGACGAACGCGTCGACTCCATCTCTCACGATCGGTGAACCGGTTCACGCTCGAGTGAGCCGACGGTTCGCCCTCGTGTTACGCCGTTCGATCCGGCGGTACGAGCATAACGTTGCCGTCCGCCCGTGCGACGATATCTTCGGAGACGCTCCCGAGCAAGAGTCTGCGGAGCCTGCTGTGACCGCGCGAGCCGACGAGAATCGTCGTCGGTTCGTATTCGACTTCCGCAGCGAGAATCTCGTCCGCCGGATCACCTTGATGGACCGCCGTTCGCGTCTCGATCTCCCAGTCCTCGAGTTTGGTCGCCAACTCCGCCAGTCGCGCTTCGGGGTCGGCGCCCTCTGGAAGCGCCGGATCCTTCGGCGTTTCAACGTGGACTAGCGTCGCCTCCTGCGTCGCGTGACGGAGGTACGAGAACGCCTCGAACGCCCGCTCGGCGTTCTCCGAGAAGTCCGTCGCGAACAGCATCCGCCGAAACAGGTGTTCGCGAACGACGGCTGGCTCGTCCGCCCCGCGTTCGATCCGGTTGACCAGCAGTGGGACGATCGTCGTCCGCGCGAGATTGCGTGCAGTCGATCCGATAACGCGGTTCTCAAGCGGACTCTTTCCGCGCGAGCCGATGACTGTAAGGCTAGCGCCGACCGCCTCTGCGATCCCGTTGATGCGTCGATGAGGCGTCCCGCGAACGACGTGTGCCTCGACGTCGAAGTCCGCGTCTTCGATAACGCTGCGATAGCGATCGAGCGCTTGCTCGCGTCGCGCTGCGAAGTCGATACCGGGCATCCCCGCGTGGACGTTCGACGGGATCACGGTCACGAGGTGGATCTCCTCGACACCGATTCGGCCGAGACACTCGAGACAGGTCTCGCTCTCGATCGTCGCCTCGCTGGCGGCCGAGAGATCGGTCGCACAGATCGCTATCATACCGGTCGTAGGCTTCGGACGCATAATATTGTTTGTGCAAACCAATACCTACTCCGAATTATCAGTCGTAACCGATCCGTAGGTATCGCGACGCCGACTCCGTCTCGTCACGAATCCGCTGACACCGCGTTCCGACCGCGCGCCAGCGGAAGGAGTCTCCGTCGGTTCGTTCCTCGGCTCCGTATAACTTACTGGAATATTCTCGTTGGATAGCCGTGAGATAGACTGCAGTAATATTGTGCGGAATTCCCAAAAATGTTATATCCGTCCTCCGGATAGACGATACCGAGTAGAAACCTATGCTCCGCACACAATCGGGCGACGGAGGTCGGTATCGATGATCGACCTCGCAGCGTATTCGTCAGCAGTACAGTCAGGCGTCCTCGTTGGCGCCGTCCTCCTCGAGGCGTTCGTTCTCTACGTCGGGTACGGCGCGCTCGAGCGAGTCGCAGCGCCGATCGTCGAGAAAATCACACGCGCATAGATGGAGCTATTCGGAATCGCCCTGATGACGCTCGCACTGTTCGTAAGCTTCGGCTTCATGGTCGGCGTCCTATTCGGCTTCTTTGGCATGGGCGGTTCGTTCCTCGTCACACCGGCGTTACTCGTGATGGGGTATCCCGCCAGAGTCGCCGTCGGGAGCGGCATGGCCTTCGTCTTCGGGACGGCCATGATTGCGACGCTGAAACACCGCGACCTCGGCCAGGTCGACTACAAACTTGGCGGACTGATGATCGTCGGGACGACGAGCGGTATCGAGGTGGGGAGTCGGATAGTGTACTATCTCGAGGAATTGGGACTCGCCAGCGGTGCCATCGGCATCACGTACGTCGTCCTGTTGGGTGCGGTCGGGCTGTTCGTCACCCGAAATGCGCTCGTAAACGACGGCGGAGACGATTCGAGTGGCAGCCACCACGAGTCCGACGGGGAGATCGATCCGGACGCGATTCCACCCCTCGCGAAGCGGATTCAGTCTTACCGTATCCCGCCGATGATGACAGTTGCCGGCGGGATCCAGGTCTCGCTCTGGTTGATTCTGGTCGTCGCGTTCGCCACGGGTCTGCTGTCGGGTTTCCTGGGTGTCGGTGGCGGTTTCATCAAGATGCCCGCGATGGTCTACCTGATCGGCGTCCCGGTTCCCGTCGCGGTCGGGACCGACCTCTTCGAGATCGTCTTCTCGGGCGGCTTCGGCGCGTTCACCTACGGACTCAACGGTGGCGTCGACCTTTCGATCGTCGCACCGCTACTTGCGGGGAGCGCGCTCGGCGCCCGGATCGGCTCGGCCGCGACCGGCATCGTCGACGAAGATGACATCAAGATCTACTTCGGGCTGATGCTGGTCGGTGGTTCGATCGCCGTCGCGTTCCGTCAGGCGGGCGACTACCTCGGGATGGACGTGCTGAATACGGCCAGCTTCGTGCTGATCCTGCTCTCGGCGTTCATGGTCAGCGGGGCCGTGATCTACAGCACGATCACGACGATGCGTGCCCAGTCGAACGCGTCCGCGACGTCCGCAGACTGACGCTGTAGACGCCACTCATCCCGTTTGGTATCGGCTCATCGAGATTGCACAATATTCACACAACCCTTATACCGACGCGGTCCCTATCGGCTAGTAGTACAATGGCTAATTCGATGGCGGAACAACTGCAGCAGGACATGGAGTGCGAAGGGCTCTTGGAGTGCATTCACGGACTCAAGCAACTCGATAAGGACTGTTTCCGCGTGATGGTCGAGAGCGAGGAAGCGCTGACGATCGACGAGGTCGCCGAGCGGGTCGACCGCGAGCGCTCGACCGCGTACCGATCGATCCAGCGCCTGCTCCAGAGCGGATTCATCCAGAAGGAGCAGATCAACTACGAGCAGGGCGGCTACTACCACGTCTACTACCCGACGGATCCGACCCAGATCGCGAACGACATGCAGCGAAAGCTCAATGACTGGTACGCGAAGATGGGGCAGCTCATCCAAGAGTTCGAGGACAAGTACGAACACGCAGAGGCCGACATCGAGATGCCCGCACAGAGCTAATCGTCTTCCGGCCGCTACTCTCTTCGCTCTCGTCCGTACTTTCACTCTCCTCGAACCGCTTTTAGGTCGTTTCGCTGACGGGAGTCCCCCGACGAGCCCACCGCTTCAGCGCTGGGTAGTAGAATCGTCGACGTCGTCGCTATCGGCGCCCCTACCATCGTTCGGTAAGACGGTGAACGGCCGCATCATGTCATGGTCCTCGTGTTCGAGCATGTGACAGTGCCACATGTACGTGCCCGTCTGATCGTTGAATAGTCCGTCGTGCCCCCCGAAGTGGACGATTACGTGGACTATTTCACCGGGATCGACGGTGATCACGTCATTCCACCCTCGTTCGTACGGCTTGGGTGCTTCGAGCGCCTCGAGGTCGAGCTCGTCCTCGTCTGGATCGTAGTCTCCGATCGACTGTCGTCCTACCATCTGGAAGTGCACGAGGTGGAGATGCATCGGATGGGACATCCCACTTCGGTTAGCGAAACTCCAAATCTCGGTGTCACCGAGCGCAGGTTCCTCGGTCACGGGGGCGTCGATTTTGAGACCGTCCGGCTCTTCAGCAGTTCCGAGCAAGTAGAGCTGTCGGCTGTAGTCGTCGGTCGCGCCGCCGTTGAGCGTGAGGTATCGCTCGTTGTCGACCGAATCGATGGAAATGTCCGGAACACGAGTGAGTTCGTCGGGGAGCTCAGTAGCATCCTGTGAATCTCCGGCCTCGTTCACGTCCACGAGCATGATCTCGGGGAGCGGAACGATGTCGTCGTCCCCCAAACCCGTCTTGCCGCGATACTGAGCGGGCGCGTCGTTGTGGAGCAGCAGCGTCTCGCCGGCGGATTCGGAGAAGTCGACGACGACGTCGGCGCGCTGGCCAGCGCCGAGCTCGAGGCGATCGCCGATCTCGACCGGCGTCGAGAGGAGGCCGCCGTCGTTCCCGACCTGGACGAACGACGGTCCGTCTCCATCAGTCTCGCCCGGCGATTCGTCGTACCGGCGGAATTGGAGGGAATAATATCGGCTATTCGACCCATTGAGGAGCCGGAACCGATACGATCTGGGTTCGACGGAGAGCCGAGGCCAGGCCTTCCCGTTGACGACCGACGTGTCGCCATAGAACTGCGGAACGATACTCGGATCGGGGTGTGACTCGTCGCTGCCGCCTTTCTCGTCCGAGATGGCCGTTGGATAGAACAACGATCCATCCCTCTCGAAACTCCGATCCTGCAGGACGAGCGGGATCTCGTACTCGCCCTCGGGCAGACCGAGGCTCCGTTCGTGGTCACTCCGCAAGAGATAGAACCCCGCGAGCCCGGCGTAGACGTTTAATCGCGTAATGCCGAGCGAGTGGTCGTGATACCACAGCGTCGCCGGCGGCTGGTCGTTTACATAGTAGTAGTCTTTCTTCTCGAACTCGGGGCCCGTCTCCTGAAAGTCTCGAGTGAACCACGCCTGTGCATGACCGTCGCTCTCGGACTCGACGTTTCCGCCGTGAAGATGCGTTACGGTCCGTACGCCCGGCGTATCGTACGGAATGAGGTCGCTATGAATCGTCGTGTCTTCGGGCAGGAGATGCTCGTCCGGAAGGTCGTTCGTCCAGCGGACGTAGATCGGTTCGCCCTGCTCGGCTTCGATCGTTGGGCCTGGGAACTGCCCGTCGTAGCCCCAGACGGTCGTCGCCGGGAGATCGCGGTGTAGCTTCTGTTCGACCTCGCCCATTGCTATCTCGTAGCGAGGGCGTCCATCCTTCGTTCCGGACGGTTCCGCGACGCTCGGCCGGGGGACCTCGTCGACCCACTTCTCGAGGTCCGGCGACGAGTGGTCCGTTATCGTCGTCGCGTTCCCCGCTCGGGATGAATTCGTATTCCCCGTCGAACAGCCTGCGAGAGCCGAGATACCCGCGGCCCCGGCTGCGATGCAGAGCTCGCGGCGCGAGACACTCGGTCTGGACGGTCCAGTGTGATTTCCCATAGCTCTGCCTATGAATGGTCCGTATATGCAGGACCGGTCGATTCCGATGCAGTAGGAATCGGAAGAAGAGACATCGTCGAGAGCCTCGCGGGCATCGTGCTGGGCGGGGTCTCGAGCAGAGTGCCCGACCGCGTCGAGATCCATGAGAGAGTGGACCAGTACCAGAGTGACGACGAATACGACTACGTCGTCGACGATTTGCTAGGTTAGCAAATCGTCAGCGTCGTTTTGCCGTCTCCAGGGTTGGATTACAGTACGCAACTTTCACGAGCCATGACTGACTACCAACTCGCGTTCAAACCGGCGACCGGGCTTTACGGCCAGCACGACCCGAGCGCCGTTCTCTTCGATGATGGGACGCCCGTCTTCGGCGTCGAGGAAGAGCGATACACGCGGGACAAACACGCGACGGATACGTTTCCCAAACACGCGATCCGGGCGTGTCTCGACCATCGAAACCTGTCCCTTCCGGACCTGAATCGGATCCTCCTCCCGTACGAGCCGCAGCTCCGGGGCGAGATCGCTTCACACTACGTTTCCGACGCGATCCGAGCGCCCGGAATCGGACGAAAATTCTCCGCACTCGAACAGACGCTCGTCACGCAGGTTCGGAGCCGGTTCGTTCCGACCCGACAGATCGAGAACCGCCTCGAGTCGATCGGTTCGCCGGTGCCGCCGATCGAGACGATTCCGCATCACCGCTGCCACGCTGCGAGCGCGTTCCATCCGTCGGGTTCGACGAGGGGATTGTCCTCACGGTCGACGCGAAAGGTGAGTACGACTCGACGGTCGTCTGGCGCGGCGACGAGGACGGCCTGACACGCGCGTACACTTACGAACACCCGAACAGTCTCGGGCTCTTCTTCGCGGTCGTCACGGAGTTCCTCGGCTACCGGATGTTCAACGGCGAGGGGAAAGTGATGGGGCTGGCACCCTATGGCGAGGACAATCCAGAGATCGAAGGCGTCCTACGCGGGCTGATCGACACAGGCGCCGATTACGACGTCACCGAACTGACGAAGCGCTGGGGAACCGGCCACGGCATCGAAACCCTCGAGGACGCGTTTGGCCGTCCTCGAAACGAAACGCCCGGCGAGTTCGACCAGTGGGAGAAAGACCTCGCGTACACTGCTCAGAATCTGCTCGAGGAGACAGTCGTCGACATCGCGGAGACAGCCGTCGATCAGTTGGGCACGGCGAACGTCGCACTCGCCGGTGGTGTCGCGCTGAACTGCAAGCTGAACAAGCGCGTTCGTGAGTCACCATACGTCGACGACGTCTTCGTCCAGCCGGTCGCCAACGATGCGGGGCTCGCGCTCGGTGCGGGATGGACGGGACAGCCACCGTCGGCCGTCGACCGCCAGACCGATGTCTACCTCGGTCCCCAATACGAAACCGAGGAGATTCGTTCGACCCTCAAGACGAACAAACTGAGTACGGGGAACCGGACGACCTCGAGCGGTACGTCGCCGAACGGCTTGCCGACGGCGACCTCGTTGGCTGGTTCCAAGGCCGGATGGAGATGGGGCCGCGGGCACTCGGTGCCAGGAGCATCCTCGCCGATCCGCGCACCGCCGAGTCCCGTGATCGAGTGAATCGGTTTGTCAAACATTGCGAGGAGTGGCGCCCGTTCGCTCCCTCGCTGCTCGAGTCGGCCGTCGAGGAGTACCTCATCGACGGCGGTTCGGCGCCGTTCATGATCGATGCCTACGACATCCGTCCTGAGAGAACCGACGAACTTGAGGCCGTTTTGCATCCGGCCGACGACTCGACGCGCCCTCAGACCGTTCGCGAGGACCATCACCCGAGCTATCACCGGCTCATCTCCGAGTTCGCCGACATCACCGGCGTGCCGGTCGTCCTCAACACCTCGTTCAACGATCACGCCGAACCGATCGTCCAGACGCCGACACAGGCGATCAAGGACTTTTACGGAATGGGACTTGACGTGCTCGTCCTCGAGGACCTCGTGGTCGAAAAGGACGTGACGAAAACTGATCGGCGGTCGGCCCTATCACTCCGTTCGGAAGACGCGCTGGACCCGATACAGCAGTAGCAGCGAGACCGTCCTTGGGACAGTCGTCGGCGACGTTAGCGCGCCGCGTGTGTCTCCAGGACGTCCACGAGCGTTTCAGTGCTCTGGAACCCGTCGTCGAGGCGGGCGACTTCGTCGCCGTCGCGCAGGACGACGAGCGTCGGGACGCTCTGGACGCCGAACTCGGTGGCGAGATCCGGAACGAGACCGGCGTTCACCGTCGCCACGACGCCAGGTGCGCTGCGCGCGACTCCAGTGAGCACCGGCTCCATCGACGCGCAGATTCCACAGCCGGACGTGACGAACTCGAGCAAGACGAGGTCGTGTGCCGTGAGTAAGTCGTCGTAGTCCGCCATATCGTGTAACTGGACGGGTTTGTGGGTCGCGCGGCCGTCACCGGTCAGCTCTGAGGGTGTGGGTTTGCTCATCACGACTGCTAGGGTCCGAATGGGTATCAGTGTTTTGCATAATGGGCACAATACTATTGTGCAATCGGTCGATCGATCCACAGATGAAGATGGTGATGACTGCGTACCGACGATCGGAAAATTGATGGCTAATATTGCCCCTATAGACGACAGAGCTATTTCTTGAGTTATCCCTGGAGACAAGTTCGAGAAGGACTAATCTGACGATTTGCCAGATTACCGGTAACTTGAGCTTCGATAAATCTCGCCGAATAGCACAGTGGAATACGGATGGCCGACCGATGTCATCGAAACGGTGATCTCGAGGGTCGAGATGCGCCTTCGAACTAGTATGAGTGCTCCCGAAAATACAGTCGATGTCGAACAGTTCTTCACCAATCTCTTCGAGTTTCAGTACCGCGAGGTGACGATGGTCGGCGCGACGCTGACCGTTCTCGTCGCCTCGATCGTCTTCTTCCCGGGTTTCGAGAACGCCGGACGGGGCGTTCAGTCCGAACTTTCAGTCGGATTGCTCGCCGTACTGAGCATGGTCGCGATTGTCGCTGGCATCGTCAAGGGAATGACCGGCTTTGGCTACTCGCTCATCATGACACCGATATTCGCGACGGTGATCGATCCGACCGTCGCCGTCGTCGTCTTGGCGATTCCCCCGTGGATGCTCAATATGTTCCAGATCGCGGAAACCGGAACGGGGCGGTCGTTCGTTCGCGAGGAGTGGTCGCTCCTATTGCTCGCCGTTATTGGGACTATTATCGGCGTCGCAGCGTTGGCAACGTACAGCGCCGGACCGCTCGTCCCCTTCGTTATCGGACTCGTCCTCCTCAGTTACGTTGTCTTTCAGGTCGTACAGAACTTCGTCACGGTCGAGGAAGCACACCACCCAGTCGCCCTCGGTATGGCTGGGTTTTCCCAAGGCTTCCTGCTCGCTCTCGCGAATCTCGGGCCGCTGCTCCCGGCGTACTTCCATACCTTCGAGCGGGATGCCGAGCGATACATCGGCGGGTTGGCAATGGTTCTCGGAACGATATTTACGGTTCGTATCATACAGATGGCGCTGTTCACCGATCTCCTGACGACCTACCGGCTCTGGCTCGGGTCGGTGATCGCCGTCGTCACGATCGTCGGCCTGCTGGTGGGGACGTATCTCCGACGCCTCGAGTTCGACGAGCGCGCGTTCAACTGGTTCGTCGTCGGACTCCTGTTCGTTATCTCGCTCAACATCTTCCGGAACTCCGTGCCGGCGCTGTTCTTCTAACAGTCGTTGGAATACGGGTTTAGTGTGCAATACGGCACCTGAAACTGGAGCACTTGATCCGGTAAGTACGTGTGTATATCGAATGCACCCCCTAAAACCATGATAGATAGACACGTTTGAGAGAGATATGGGATACACGTTTCGGGATTGGCTTTCATGCCCTAGCTGTGAAAGACAGGAAAACGCACGGATGATGGCTCATAAGACAGATTTCGTCCTTGAGTGCTACGACTGTGGGCAAATATCAGAATACACAATTGGCAGAGACATGCCTCTCCAAAACCTCGATATTGATGCGGTCGCCGAAATCATGCACGAGGAATAAAAACAAAATGGGTTTGAGAAGGAGCTACAATATAACCGACCATTCGTGTTCGCAGCTTCGGCACTGGAAACTCGCTTTTGCAACCTCTTCCACAGCGTACTTTTCGACCAGTTCACCCAGTCCACTGTCGCATTCGGGGCAACAAGCGTTCATCGCGGCTACTGGTAGTAGTTTCCTATTAATAGGCTCAATTCCCATACACGTAGGTGTCCAAAATAATGAACAACAATATTGCACCAGTTGCGAATTACAAGTAGGAGGAGAAGCGGTTAAGTAGTGAACATAACTTAAATCCCTAATTTGAGAAATAGCTACTCACACCGGTATGTCCTTGCCCTCTACGAACAGCAATTACGTATACGAACATATTGCTGTGCTTCGACGTGACCGGAACAGTAACATTTCAATGAGTCCTGTTCACGTCCCTACTTTTCAGAACTGTCGTAACAGCCAATCGATCATTAGTACTGTACCACCGATGACAAGCCAAAGGATAGGAACAACAACGAGCAGTACGACCCAATGGGGGACTGGCGGCGGTGGCGCTTGCGGAGGACCATGTAACGGACTTCCGTATAACAGAAGCCCAAGCATTGAGAGGATACGTAGAACAAACATGAGTATGAAATTGCAGACAAATTATGTGGCTTCTTCCCGCTCGCCACTACGATTCTGTATCCCCGTTCTATAGACGTAGTACCCCGCAGTGATGAAGAGGAGGCTGACCACTATCCAATGAGGGTTATACTGACCACCCCAAGACAAGGATTTCCCGCCAGGACCGACTGGCTGATGAAGGCCTAACAGAGCGTGGTCAATGAAGGCGTCATAGACATCAAACACGCCGAGACCGATGAGAGCAGCACCAGCCAGCGGTTGGACGGCCAACGGAACAACAGTTCGTCGCTCAGACTGCCACACAAGGCCGGCCCCGACTCCCATAATAATTAACATCGCAAGTGAGAACAGCCCATCTGCAAGGATGTTTGTCTCAAGGCCGTCCAGCGTGTACATTGGATAGATTCCAGAAACCAAGTGATGCCACTGGAGGATATGGTGCAAAACGAGTACGTCAATTAACCCGCTGAATCCAAATCCGAATACTCCTGCCGCGATTAGCGCGCGTTGAGTCACCGTATTCTGGGTCTGATCACGCGTGGTGTCTGGATGATTGCTCATCGTATTTGCGCTTACTACCAACACAGAAAGTTCTGAGTTATTGCGAACGTGAATTTAACCTCGTACTTTGAGATCATTTTCGTAACCATCTGTACAGAACGGTAACTACGTGTGCTTACTGATCGATGATTTGTTCTTGTTCAGCAAGGATGTTCTCATGTTCGTCACGTGCCTCCTTGTGTGCTTTAACATCCCCTCCATCTCGGTCTGCAAGTTCCTGTAATCGATCTTCTTTCCCATAGAGGACAACGGTATCTCCCGGTTGGATCTCTGTATCAGGACCGGGGGCACCGATATAGTCACCATTTCGCTCAACCCCAAGCAGGATCACGCCTTCGTCAGAGAGATTCAATCCTCTGGCCGTATCATTTGCCAACCATTCATCATCGTTGACCTCAACTTCAGCAATGCGATATTCACTCTGAAGACCAAGTACCTTCGTGTAATCTTGGATAGCAAGATCCGTCGTCTGGTCAAGTGTCCATTCGATAACTGGCGTTACTGCTCGATTTAATAGCTGGCTATGAGCGAGAAGAATAATCCCGACAATCCCACTGATAACGTAGATGAGGGTAAGAAAGTCCTCGCCCTCAGCGTTGATGAACGATAGAAGGACCGACGCAAGCGCACTCACAACCCCGATACTTCCGATTCGGATGAGCCAGATGACAATAGTTCGTCTGCTCGGCTCTGAGACCGTAAACTCTGCTTCTTCGGTCGTGTACCCCGCTCCCGAAAATGCCGATGCTGACTGAAATGTGGCCACGTCCGGTGAGAGACCAGTCATTCGAAGCGCAATCGCTCCGATCCGAACCACCAGTAGTGCGAGGGCAAAGATGATGAAAACGGACAGGATTTGATTGGTCGCTACCATAAGATGGTGTCCTACAGAGAACTGTAAAAATACGCAGTCTCCATTCAACGGGATCGCCATCTTAGCAGACTGTACTGACCGTGAGTTACACGAGTTGTTCTAAATGATGAAATCGTGCTAATAGACAACGAGCGCCAGATAAAGCTGTCCGGCTCCAGCCACGATCATCAGGCCTCCGGCGAGCCACTTGAGGGGTCCCGAGTAGGCCGCGAACCGACCTGCACTCGCAACCAGCCCCATTCCGGTCGCGACCGTCACCGCGATCATCAGGGCGACGACGCTACCGATGTAGGTCATCAGGACGAGCGCCGCCGCCTCGGTCGGCAGCGATAGCGAGCGGGCGACGACCGCGAGGAAGACGGGCGCGACGCAACCGGCCCCAGCGAGCGCGTACCCCGAACCGAAGAGTCCGAATCCGAAGATACTCGAGCGCCGCTTCGGAAGCGGAATCGACAGCGAGGGGGCGCGACCGGCGAGAACGAGCGCGCCGAAGATCACCAGTAGTCCGCCGACGAGCGACTCGAAGATCGTGAGGTTCGATAGCGTCTGCTGACCGATTACGAACGTCACCCCGATGAGGGCTGCGAGCGTTCCCAGAACGCCAACGCCTGCGGCGATACCGCGGGTCGTCGCCCCACCGAGTGATGCGTCGCCGTCCGTCCGGCTGACGTATAACCCGACGTACCCGGGCAACAGCGGATACGCACAGGGGCTAAAGAAGGTCGCGACGCCGGCAGTGAGTGCGAAGACGACCGTCGACAGGAACGGTGCGTCGATCACGCGTCCGTCCTCGTCTTGAGCGCCTGTTCGATCCCCGCCACGAGTTCGTCCGCCGTTTTGACTCTGGTGTCCGACCACTGGACGCGACCGGACGTATCGATCGCAACCGCAGAGGGATAGCCGCTCGCGAGATACCGTGCAGTCAGTTCCGCAGTCGGATCGAGGCCGAGAGACCAGTTCCCGTCGTGTTTCTCCCACCAGTCGACTAGTTCTGCTTTCGTCACTGATCGCCCGATCGCTTCGCTCGTGATCGAGATGAATAGCACGTCGTCACCGATGCGATCGTTCGCCGCCGCAAGTGCAGGCATCTGCTCGATACACGGCGGACACCACGTGCCGAAGAAATCGATGAACGTGGGTCGGTCGGACGCCGGAACACGGACCTCGCCGGCTTCGCTTCCCGGGGCATCGATCGTCTCGATCGTGAGCGGTTCGGTGTCCGGAGATCCTGTTCCATCCGAATTCTCGCTCTGGGTTTCGTCTGTTCCATCTCCGAACGACGGTGGACCGCGTATCGCCAGCGCTCCTGCGCCACCGATCGTACCCAGACTGCTGACTCCGGCGAGGATATCTCGCCTGCGCATCTTACGCTGACACCACCGTTTCGAGATCGTCGACTACCCGTGAGATCTCGACCGTTGCCCCCCGGGGATACGCTCGCTCGACGATCCCCCGTTCGTTCGCGAGCAGGATCAAATTATAGTGGGGAAACTGATACTCGAGCGAATCGTACTTCTCGGCGTCGATCTTCTTGAGCGGCAACCCGATCTGATCGGTCAAGATTTTCTTCGCCGTTTCGTACCGCTCCGGTCTGAGGAAGTCCCAGTTCCTGGCCTCGAGATCGACTCCCTGCTGACCGGCGAACGTTCGAAGCGCGTCTTCCGTGTCCCGTTCCGGGTCGAACGTCATCGCGAGCAGTTGGACATCGTCACCGTACCCGTTGGCAGCAGCGGCTTCCTGTGCACGGCGGAGTCGGAGTATCAATGCCGGACACATCCCATCGGGACACGACGTATAAAAGAAGGTCATCAAAACGGCCCGGTCGCTCTCGAACTGGTCCGTCGAGACGGTTTCACCGGTCAGCGGGTTGGGGAGTTCGACCGACGGAACGTCGTCGCCGTAGCTCGGATGCGACGACTCGCTCAGATCTTGATCCGGTGGGCCGAGAACCGCTCCGTCGGCACGCTTCCGTTCACTACCGTCGCTGTCGTCTGCCTGTCCCTCGCCACTCGAGAAGGAATCCAGACAGCCTGCAGTGGTAGCGACACTCGAGGCGGCGATCGATCGGAGCCAGAGACGCCGGTTCATACCTCGACGTTTCGGTGGGAATCGGAAATCCTGCGCGGCGATTCCCCGAGTCAGAAAAAAGGGCAGCGGCGAGGGTGAACGAGGAGCGCGAATGCCGCTCGGGAGTTCGAGATATCACTTCGTCAACGAAATGAGAACGAGCACCATCCCGCTCGAGACGATGGCCGCCTGCACGAGGGCGGCGGACGCGATCGTCGTCCCGAACACGTGGTAGATGAGTCCCTCGCAGATCGCGCCGGCGCCGATGAAGACGAACCCGCCGGAGACGTACAGCATTGGCGTCTGACCGCTGCGCCGATAGCCGTGATACGCCAGATACGCGACGCCGAGACTCAACACGAACGTGAACAGTTTGGCGATCACGAACGACGCTTCCATCAGTCGTCACCCCGGAGATCGCTCCAGAGGGACGTGAAGTTGTCAGCGAGTTCGTCGCGGGTCTCCAGCGTCAGCGAGAGCTGCCCGTCGGTGATATCGACGTGGAGCTCCTCGAGCGACGTTTGGAACTTGCTTCGATGGGAGCCGTCCGAATCGACGGTGTTCCGTTCCTCGATAAGGTCGTGGTCCTGCAGCGTCGATACTCGCCGATAGATCGTCGTGAGCGAGGCGTCGCATTCCTCACTGAGCGTTTTCGCGGTCTTCGGCCCGTGATCCGCGGCGAGGAGTATCTTCCGTGCATACTCGTCCGCGAGGATCTGAAAGATTTCCGCCGAGTCCGAAGAGCCTCCGTGTTGCACACGATAGACCCCGTCGTTCAGTACCAAATAGGCCACGATTCCCCGACTCAGCAAATCACCGTCACCGTCTTATCCCTGACTTTCGGGTAGCACTCGTGACTACTGTCGGTCGTCATCCGCTTCGTCTCCTGGCGGTAACCAGACGACGTCGAACCAGAACGCCTCGAGCGTGTGGACGACGTCGACGAACCCGTCTCGGTCATCCGGCTTCCGAATATATGCGTTTGCGCGGAGCGCGTATGACTGTGCGATACATTCCCCGTCTAACTCTGTGAAGACGATGATGGGAACGTCCGTCCATTTGGGATCGATATCGAGCGTCTCGAGGAGCGGGCGCCAGTTTCGGGAGGGCGTGTATATCATTATTTCAATAATTCAACAATGCGGTGGTGATTCATGGTCGAACGCATCACGGTGTGCAGGTCGGACACGACCGCCTGTGGCGAACGTAGATAAGTCCCGCCAGAATCGCCACGGAGAGCGCGCCGAGGGCCGGTCGTAACGGATCGAAGTACGTCATGAGCGCGGACGAACTGAACAGGGCGAGCAGGGCAACGTTACAGATCGGACAACCGACCGCCAGGAATCCGCCGACGAGACCGCCGAGCGCCCAGCGATCCTCGCTGCTCGCGCCGTCGGCCTCGCTCTCGTCGTCGCCCTCGAGGTCGGGATCGGACACCTTGGTCGCCAGTCGCTGTGCGGTGTAGACGGCCGCCAGCAGCGCGGTCAGCATCAGAAACAGGTAGTCGGTGGGCGTCCGGGGGACCATCCGAACGTACAGGGGGTTCGGGATGAGACCGGTGACGAGCCCGAATAGCACGACCACGCCAATTCCGGTGGCCGTTCCCCACAGCATCGCTCGCCGATCCGATCGAATCGATCGGGCGAAGTCGTGTGCCGTCATTTCGTCGCCTCCGTCGTGATCACACAGTGTTCCGGATGGCCCGCTCGTCCGAGGAAGAACACCAAGAGGGCGAGCCCGCCGATGCGAAGCAACGCGCCGTCGTACGGGAGTACTGCCAGTCCCCCGGCGAACCCAAGAAAGCCGAGGAGGCCGGCACCGCAGCTCGCACACCCCGATGCGAGGAGCCCCGGGACGACGCCGGAGAGGTCGGTGAGACTCGAGAGACCGACGATCTGCAGTTGCGCAACGGCGTTGACGACCGCGACGCCCGAGAGCAGGGCGTAGAGGACGATGACCGCGAGCCCCAACCAGCCGTCGGTTCGGTAAATCGTCTCCGTGAGCGAGACGAGGACGTATTCGAACCAGTGGAGTCCGTCGCCGAGCATCTGGAGCGAGAACTCCGGCATCGTACTCAGGATCAGGAGGACGTAGGTGGCGACCGTCACGAGTACCAGTCCGATCGTCCCTCGCCACGTCTCGAACGGGTACGAGACCGCTGCAGCGAGGTTCGTCAGGTACCTGCTGATCGAATCGCGCGTGAACATCTATCCACACCGATGCAGAGATGACTGAAATCACCGACTCCGATTTGCTGGGTCAGCAAATCAGCGGATCCGTTTAGGACCGGTCGCGTAAATGTGAGCGCGAACAATCGATGTCGCTCGATCAGCCGTCTCGTCGCGCTCTCGTTACAGGTCTCGTTGGAACGCTCGGCGTCGGTGGCGCTTACTATCTCACGCGATCTGACGGCACCGCTCACGACCTCTCCCCGTCGTTTCACTCGAGCGACGAGACATCGAACCTCGGCGTCGAATTGCAGGGGAAGCCGATTATGGGTGCGTCCGATGCACCGCTCGATATCTACTACTGGACGGACTTCCAGTGTCCGTTCTGCGAACAGTTCGAACGGGAGACGCTCCCCGACCTCGTTCGAAAGTACGTCGAACAGGGTACGGTCCGAATCATATTCATCTCGCTGCCGTACTTCGGTGCTGACTCGATGACGGCCGCGATCGGCGGCAAGTGCGTATGGGACCAGGTTCGCGACGCCGACCCATCGACGTACTGGGACTGGCATGCGGCGATCTTCGAGGAACAGGGAGAGAAGAACTCCGGCTGGGCCACAGCCGAGAATCTCCTCGAGTACACGCGCTCGGTCGACGGCGTCGACGCCGACTCGCTCGAGTCGTGTCTCGACGATCGACGATCGGCGCTCGAAGACGAGATCAACGCGGATAGCGAGCAAGCACGCTCGTTTGGCGTTGGGGGGACGCCGACATTCTCCGTCTTCGATCCGGACTCCGAATCCGTCGGGACGCTCGTCGGCGCACAGCCAATCGAGCGCTTCGACGAGGCGATCGAGCGGATCGGGGACGCGTAAGAATAACCGCCCTTATTCCGGTCAGAACGCCGCTTCCGATCTCACTCGAGCGTCGCGATCAGTAGGAAGGTCTCCGGTCGGACGGCCTCGTGCTCGACGTCGAACCTGTGGTCGCGGAGGGCGGTCGCTGCCTCGTCGGCGCTGTAGCGCTCGTCGACCGGCGGACCGTTCTCGCCGGTTCCGGTGGCCGCCCAGTCGACAACAACGAGTCGGCCGTCGGCAGCGAGGACCCGGCGAATCTCGGCCAGCGCCGCGTCGCTTGCGAACTCGTGGTAGGTCATCGTTGAGAACGCGGCGTCGACGCCGCCGTCGTCGAACGGCAGGTCGCTCACGTCGCTGGTCACGAGATTGACGTTCTCCGGGACGCCCTTCTCCCGGTAGTACTCGTGCATCTCCTCTTGGACATCCACCGCGTAGACCGTCCTCGCGTTCGGCGCGACGTCGTCGGTGAAGAAACCGGTTCCGCTACCGAGGTCGGCGACGGTGTCGTCTGGCGAGAGCGAGAGCGCCCACAGCAGTTCCTCGGCCGAGACGAACCGATAGCGCCGTCCGGCAACCTCTAACTTGTCCGCTCGCTCGGCGTCGAACGTGTGGTATCCCATGGTTACAGGTTTTCGAACGCGGTATCGACCAGTTCGCCAGTCTCCGCGACGATATCTTCCATCTCGTCGTCGTCCGGTGCTATTCCGACGAGCCGCGCGATCCGCATGATCGAGACGTGGTAGACGCGCTGTCGACCGGATTCTTCCTCCCAGACGACAACGTTACACGGGAAGAGCGCGCCGAGTTCGCCGTCGCTGGCCTCGAGTGCCCGGTCGGCGACCGACGGATTACACGCGCCGAGGACGTAGTAGGGGTCGCGGTCGGCATCGACCTTCTCGTTGAGCAGTTCCGACGGCGAGAATTCGACGGGAATGCCGAACCCCGCGTCGGTGAACACCTCGCGGACGTGTTCGACGGCGTCTTCGTGGTCCATCTCGAGGGTCGTCTGTTTCGCACCGATGTCGTCCGGATCGATTTGACTAGGGTCGATTGGCAGCGTCATTCATGTATAGTATTGGGACTACCACAAAAATCAGTTCTGGATTCCACCATCGATCGCTCGGGACAACCACCGATTCGTAGGAGTACACCATCGTGCGCTGCTCCAGCGAAAACCGGGCGGACGAATCGCGTGTAGGAGCCTCCTGCATCGTTCGACAAGCGAGTGGGCACGTAGCAGAGGGATATCGGGCGGGCGGTCAGTTTGAGACCGCAATCGCTGACTCGGAAAATCGACCGAACACATATTCCCTTCTGTCCTCAAATTCACGTATGAGTTCGGACGTTTCCAGTCAATCGCTGCTCGGGCTGGCAGGGCTCGCGAGCCTCTGTTGTATCGGACCGGGGACCGCCGCCATCGCCGGCGGGACGTCAGTCGGAATGATCGCTGGAGTCGTACAGGGAGCGGTGATCTTCGCAGTGCTCGGCGTCATCGCGCTACTGATCCGAGTGCGCTCGAACTGTTCGTGTTCGGCCCGTGACGCGGACCGGGAAGCGCAGCGGTCCCCGAGTGTGGAGCGAAACGCTGACCTCGAGTAATCCATCGACGCAAGCGGTGGACGCTTCCACACTGATCGTGACATTGGAGACCGTACCGAACTCGTCGAACAGAGACTCGTGACGAGAGATGCTATCGAAGCAATATCTGTATTAGTTTGTATAGTATTGGGTATATACAGAAATACCTTAGGCGCTACCGTCCTATTCCTCACGTATGACTGAGACATTCGTCGTTATCGGCGGTGACGCCGCGGGAATGAGCGCCGCGAGCAAGGCGAAACGCGAGGATCCCGAGCGGGAGGTGATCGTCTTCGAGAAAGGGGAGTGGGTCTCCTACGCCGCCTGCGGGATGCCCTACTACGTGAAGGGCGCGGTGGACGACCTGGACGACCTCGTTACCGTGACGCCCGAGGAGTTCCGGGAGGGACGGGATGTCGACCTGCGAACGAGCGCAGAGGTCGTCGGTATCGATCTCGACGCGCAGACGGTGACGGTCGAGACCTGCGACGAGACGGACGAACAGCCCTACGACGACCTCCTCGTCGCGACCGGCGGCGGCGACGCGAAGACACTTCGAAACGCCGGCGTTCCGACGGTAGAGTTCGCGCTCGCGACGGATACCGTCCACGCGGTCGACGAGTACACGACCGTCGACGCGCTCATCGGGAACGCGATGGTGTACGCGCGCCTGCCCGAAGTATGGGCGTCTGCAGTCGACAGGATGGATCCATCCGGATAGCACTCCGACGCTCGAGCGCTCCGCTGTGCAGGGTATCCGGAACCGATCACTATCCGATCGTCAGCACTCGATCGGCAGTCGTCACGACCTCAAGGAGATCGTTCATCGTCGAGATTGGGCAGACCTCGCTCCCATCGCTGTTTCGGATGTCCAGACAGGTACCACAGGCCAGCAACTCCCCGCCGGCCTCGTCAAACTCCTCCATTCGATTCCGTACGTCGAACTGATCGTCCGTGATCTCCTCGGCTTCGACACCGTCGCCGAGCAGGAACACTGACACGTCGTTTCCGTTCTCTAGTGCGGTGATTCCAAGACGAAAGGCGTTCCACGCGCGTTCGGGGTCGCTGGTTTCGAGTACGATTCCCAATTGTTCCCCAGTGTCGTCGCCTCCTGGTTCAGACATGTATTGTACTATAGTCCCAATATAATATAATACTGTCGCCTCCGATCAGGTGTGCAATAACGTTCAGTGGTCACGATAGTTGTTGCCGAATCGCCAGGAACGGTTCTCCGGATGAACGAAGTGTTCGAGATGGGGCTGGGGACCGGTTTCTTGCAACCCCCGTTACTCGTCGGTGAATTGCTCGTTCACGGTGACTACTCCCAGTATTTCATAGTGAACCCAAGAATATTATCTACTGCGTTCGTAAGATACCGTATGCAATCGAGTCCGACGATGACGCCGACCGAGTTCAGGGCGGATATCCCTGCCTTACAGGAGGGAACCTATCTCAACTTCGGCGCTCACGGTCCAAGTCCGAAATATGTCGTCGATGCCGCCGACGAGTTCGTCCGCGAGCACGAGTACGAGTCACCGGTTGGCGACCACCCCTACGAGACGGCGTTCCGAGCGTTTGACCGGACTCGAGAGCGGGTCGGGTCGTTTGTCGGCGCCAACCCGGACGAGATCGCGCTCACCGAGAGTACGACGGCTGGGATCAACGCCGTCGCCAACGCGATCGACTGGCAGCCCGGCGACGTCGTCGTGCGGACGGACCTCGAGCATCCCGCCGGAATCCTCCCGTGGCAACGCCTCGAGCGGGAAGGCGTCGAGGTTCGAATCGTCGAGACCGAGGACGGCCGCATCGATCTCGAGCGTTTCGCCGAGGCCGTCACGGATGCCAGAGTCGCCTGCTTCAGCGCGGTCACGTGGACCCACGGGACGCAGCTTCCGGTAGGGAAACTGGTTGATATCGCCCACGACGCTGGTGCGCTTGCGCTCGTCGACGCCGTACAGGTCCCCGGACAACTACCAATGAACGTCGCGGAGTGGGGTGCTGATGCGGTCGCTGCTGCCGGCCATAAGTGGCTGCTCGGGCTGTGGGGCGGCGGCTTCCTCTACGTCGACCGTGACGTCGCTGAGGGTTTCGAGCCGCGAACGGTCGGCTATCGAAGCGTCGAGACGCCATCCGACGATCCCTACAAGTACGCAGCCGGCGCACGTCGGTTCGAAGTTGGGTCAGCGAACCCGGCACCCCACGTCGCGCTCCGGGAAGCAATCAACGTGATCGATGAAGTCGGGATCGACCAGATCGAAGACCGCGTCCGCCGTCTCGCCGGTCGACTAGTAGACGGTGTCCCCGTTGACCGTCTTCTCAGCCCCTCAGTGCCGGAGTCGGGGCTCGTGACCATCGATGTTGACGATCCGGCGACGACGGTCGAACGGCTGGCTGCCGACGGGATCGTCGTTCGAGCACTGCCATCTCCGACCGCCGTTCGAGCGTCCGTCCACGCAGTCAATACTGCAAACGACATCGATCGACTGCTCGACGGACTGGAGCAAGAGTGGGAATCGCGGGAGCACAATGCAGGGTAACGGCTTGAGTACATGCTCTCGTAGGAGGTGAAAGAGCATCGCATGGATCTCGACACGGAATACATGAAGGAGTGGAAACGGCTCGACGGATCGGACGCGGCTGACCGCGATCAGGGACAAGTACCGGACGTAGTCTGTCTCCACGTCAGCGACCTGCACGGCCAGCTCGTTCCCGAATATCACGTCTACTACGATAATCCCGAATCGAGCCCCGATTTCGACTTCGGTGGCAACGACCGGATCCTCCGGCGCGGCGGCGGGATCCCGCTGTTAGCCGGCAAACTCAAAGAGATCCGCTCGGCTACCGATGAGACGCTTACGCTGATGAGCGGCGACACGTTCCATGGCACCGCGGTGACGACGTACACGAAGGGCAGGGCGATGCTAGAACCGATAACCGAGCACGTCGATCCGGACGTGTACGTTCCGGGGAACTGGGACTTCGGGAACGAGGCCGCCGAGGACGGGAACCTGCGGGACCTGATGGACGAACTCGAGGCGCAGGTGTTGGCGAACAACCTCTACGGGCCAGATGCGGACGGGTTGCTGTTCGAACCCTACACGATTGAACGCGCGAACGGCGTCGACATCGGAATCGTCGGGATGACGAACGTCTACGTCGACCGTATGGCGCCGGCGTTCCATGAGGGAAAGTATCGGTTCGGAAAACACCCAGCGTTGCTCGAGGAAGCCGCAGACTCCGTGCGCAACGAGGGTGCCGATGTCGTCCTCGCGGTCACCGAGATCGGACTGCCGTGGGCCGTCCAAGCGGCGAAGGACATCGAGAGTATCGATGTTCTGTTCAGTGCGCATACTCACGAGTACACTCACGATCCGATCCTGATCGAGAAGACGGAGACGCTCGTCGTCGAATCAGGAACGGGCGACGGACTTGGACGCGTGGACCTCCACATCGATGACGACGGCGTCGCATTTCGCCACATCCTCTATTGTCTCGCCGAAGACCACGACTACACATCCGACCCGGCACCGGTGGCCGAACGGACGGTTGCGGATATTCGATCGCCGTTCTTCGACGACGAAACTTCCTACGAGCGAGGAGACGGAACCCTCGAGCGGCCGCTGGACACAGTCGTCGGGAGGACGGAGGCGTCGCTCGATCGACAATCGTTCCTCGAGAGCGACTGGAACGCGCTGTTCGCCGACGCACTACGAACGTACTTCGGCACCGAATTAGCGGTCACCCACGGCTTCCGTTACGGTCCGGCAGTTCCCGCCGGCGAGATAACGCTCGAGCACCTATATCAAGCGTTTCCGATGACCGCACCGGTGGCCCGTGGCGAAGCGTACGGTCAGCAGCTGCTGAACCACATGGAAGCGTTCCTTACTGACAACTTCACACCGTACGTTTACGAGCAAGAGGACGGTCGTGTCCGGAACTACTCTTCGAACGTGGAGGTGATCATCGATCCGACCGCGAAACGCGAACGCAGACTCGTCGATCTCGTCGTCGACGGGGAACCGGTCGATCCCGAAGCGCGCTACTCGATCGCGACGTTTACCCGTCCCGGTGATCCCGAACGTGATCTCGGAAACTGCGGCTTCCCGTTCCAAGACATCGACATTGAAGACGGCGTCGTTCCGGTCGACGTCGTCGTCGACTACCTCGAGGACTACTCGCCGATCGATTACGAGGAGACGACGCTCGTCCAGACGCCCGACAACGGCGGATGGGTCCAGAATACGCCCGCTGACGGACCGTACCCGTACGTCCAACCGGGGGTTGATTACGCGGGCGGAGATGAGTACTGCGAGACGCGGTTAATCCCAACCGGGACCCGCTTCCCCGAGAGCGGGCGAAATCCGTACCGGTAGCCGAGGATGCCTATGCAGGGATGAGAACTATCGGCGGCCTCGCACCAGATAGTATTGTAAGGTGATTCCAATGGTGAACCAAATTTCCCCTGAACGGCTCGCGGATATGATTGACTCAAACGAGTCGTTCACGCTCGTCGATACGCGCCCTGAAGATAGTTACGAGGGCTGGCGTATTCACGGCGCCGAGAACATCCCGTTCGGTCCAGACAACGAGATCGGGGACGAAGAACTCGAGCGCGTTGAGGAGGCCAAAGACGGAGAGACAGTAGTCGCGATCTGTGGAAAGGGGCTTACGTCGACGCCGTTCAGCTTCGAACTCGAGCAACACGGCTACGACGACGTGTCCGTCGTGAAGGGCGGTATGGAGGATTGGAGCAAAGTCTACGAGGTCGTTCCCGTCGAGACCGAAAACGACGACCTCGTCGTCCTGCAGCTACAGCGACGGGCGAAGGGCTGTCTCGGCTATATCGTCGGCTCGAGGGACGCCGAGTCGGCGGTCGTCGTCGATGCGACCCGTCAGACGGACCAGTTCAAAATCGTCGCCGAGGAGGCCGGGCTCACGATCGAGCGCGTCCTCGATACCCACGTTCACGCCGACCACATCTCGGGTGGACCGAAGCTCGCGGACGAACTCGACGTACCGTACCACCTCGGCGAACACGCGAGCGAGCGGGGCGTCGAGTACGACTACGAACCCCTCGCCGACGGCGAGACGATCGAACTCGGCGAGATCGAGATCGAAGCGCTGCACACGCCGGGGCACACGTCCGAGATGGTCAACTACCTGGTCGACGGCGAGGCGTTGCTGACCGGCGACACGCTGTTCGTCGAGTCCGTCGGCCGGACAGAGCTTCAATTCGGTGACGAGGATGCGGCACGCGGCGCCGAACTGCTATACGAATCGATTCACGACACCATCCTCGAGTTACCGGAGGAGACGCGGATCCTTCCGGGCCACGTGTCGGTCACGGAGGACAACCGATACGAGGTCGGCTCGCCCGGCGAACTGATCGTCGCTCGACTGGGTGACCTCCGCGACGACCTCGACCTGCTGGGACTGGACGAGGACGAGTTCGTGGACCGATTGGTCGACAACGCGCCCGACAAGCCGCCGAACTACGAGCGCGTGATCGAGATCAACACGGGTTCGGAGCCACCCGAGGACGAGTCCGAGGCGACGGAACTCGAGTTAGGGCCAAATAACTGCGCGGCCTAGTTCGCGCAGTCAGACTCGAATCGGTTCTGTACGGTCGATCATCGGTTCCGTGGCACGTCTTCTACATTGGAATCCTTCCAGTCACCTCCTGCCCTGTTCTCTTTGCGAAATTCGCCCTTCGCTTGGGACGACAGGAGCGATCATGAATGGCTGCACCGGACCCGAACTATAACGACTCGAGAACACGTTCGAAGCGTTCGTAAGCATCGTCACCGATCGGGTCGAGTTCGTCGTCGTCAGCGACACCGATCAGACGCTGCGGGTCGACCGCGCTAACGACGACGCCGTCGTCATCGTCGTAGACGACGACGTTGCACGGGAGCAATGTCCCGAGTTCGAGATCGTGCTCGAGTCCCTGGTGGGCCAACTGCGGATTGCACGCACCCAGAATTCTATACTGTCGGAAGTCCTCGTCGAGTTTCTTTTTCAGCGTTTCCCGGACGTCGATATCGCAGAGCACGCCGAACCCCTCGTCCTCAAGGGCGTCGATCGTTTTCTCGACGATGTCGTCGAAGTCGCCGTCGACTTGCGTGCGAATCGTGTAGGACATACTGTACGATCGACTTCGAGAATGATTGTAGTTGGGGTAGCAACGGCAAGCCCACGGCGCGTGCTCGGGTCGGGGAAGACTGTAGTCAGTCCACGATGAAGGGTTTACTATGGTTTCGCGTCGTACCGTACGAGCGATCGCCGCTCTACTCGGACTCACGGTGCTCGCCGGACTCGGATACGCCCTCCGGTGGCGATCGAACCCGTCACCGTGCCCGTACGCCCAGCGCCACGCGATCAACTTCCCGCGTCCGGTCATTACTCGCTCCCGGCTGCGCGACGTACTCAAGCCCCAGCCCAGTGAACGTCTTCTCGAGGTCGGACCGGGAACCGGCTACTATACCGGGATGGTCGCACGGGCAATCGAACCGTCGGGGACACTGCACGCCGTGGACGTCCAATCGGAGATGGTCGAACACGTCCGAACGCGAATGCGACAGGAAGGGAACCCGAACGTCGAACCGATCCGCGGCGACGCACGATCGCTTCCGTATCCGGACGACACGTTCGACGCTGCGTATCTGGTCTTAGTCCTCGGGGAAATTCCTGACCAAGAGCGAGCCCTCGACGAACTCGAGCGGGTTTTGAAACCCGACGGTCGACTCGTCATCGGTGAGTCTCTCCCCGACCCGCACTTCGTCGGATTCGAAGGGCTGCGACGCCGTGTCGAACAGCGGGGACTGACGTTCGACGCGCGCGTCGGAACGCGAGTTGGGTATTTCACCCGCTTTGACGCGGGTATTTCAGATCGGTCGGCCGACTCTGTCGAATGAGCGGTTGTTAGGTTACTGTGCAAAACCGATCGGGACGGTTCGACCGACGAAAGCGTTGTCACGTCTCCTCAATCATCCTCACCGAACCTCTACTTAGCGCGGTCCACGGATCGGTTCGTTCGTCGTAGTGTGGAGAATGAAGACAGCCTTTACTATGGCCCCTATATTGTGCAATTCTCACAAAACCTTTAAATGCTATCAGTCCATACGTAGTGGTGATGGCAACTGATGCACGCGGTGCCTCCGGAGAATCGCTCGACGAACCGATCTACATCGACGGGAGAAGCCACCTCGAGGACGTCACGACGGCGCACGACGTCGTTCTCGTGGACTTCTACGCCGACTGGTGTGGCCCCTGTCAGATGCTCAATCCCGTCCTCGAGCAGCTCGCGGACACGACCGAGGCCGTGATCGCCAAGGTCGATGTCGACGAACACCAGCAACTCGCGGGCTCGTTCGGCGTTCGGGGTGTGCCAACGCTAGCCCTCTTCGCTGACGGCGAGCAGGTCGAACAGCAGTCCGGCGCGCTGCCGGAAGACCGACTCCGTAGCCTGATCGGGAGATACACCGAATGAACGAGGAAACAGACACGACCACGGATGTTCGCAACGTAGTGATCGTCGGTTCCGGCGTCGCCGGCCTCTCCGCGGCCGTCTACGCCGCGCGGGCCGACCTCGAGCCGTTGGTGCTCGAAGGACCCGAACCGGGCGGCCAACTGACGCTGACGACCGACGTCGAGAACTACCTCGGCTTCCCTGAGGGCGTCGGCGGGATGGAACTGATCCAAAACGGGAAGGACCAGGCCGAGCGCTTCGGCGCTGAGTTCACCCACGGCACTGTCGAAAACGCGATGCTCGCAGAGCGGCCGTTCGAACTCGAACTCTCGAACGGCGACACGTTGCAAACGCGTGCGCTGATCGTCGCGAGCGGCGCGAGCGCTCGCTGGGTCGGCGCCGAGAACGAAGACGAACTGATGGGCTATGGGCTCTCCACGTGTGCGACCTGCGACGGCGCGTTCCACCGCGGTGACGACGTCCTCGTGATCGGCGGCGGTGATTCGGCGATGGAAGAAGCGCTCTTCCTCGCGAAGTTCGCCGATAATGTGACGATCGTTCACCGTCGCGAGGAACTGCGCGCCTCCGAGATCATGGCCGACCGCGCCCGCGACAACGAGACCATCGAGTTCCGCTGGAACACGGAACTCGAGGCGATACACGGCTCGCAGGAGGAGGGCGTCACCAGCGCGACGCTCGTCTCGCATCCCGACGGCTATCCCGCGGAGAAGGCCGCAACCGGCGTCGACGTCGACCGAGAGACCGTCGATGTCGGCGGCGTGTTCTACGCCATCGGCCACACACCGAACACCGAATTCCTCGAGGGGACCGCCGTCGACCGCGACAAGAGCGGCTATCTCCGCACCCGTACGGACGACGCCGGCCGCGCGACGACCGAGACGGCGGTCGAGGGCGTCTTCGCCGCCGGTGACGTCGCTGATCCGCACTATCAACAGGCGGTCACCGCTGCCGGAACCGGCAGCATGGCAGCACTCGATGCCGAAGCGCACCTCGAGACGCTCGAGCGAACGGAAGAGGCCGCATTTGAGATTCCTCTGTAGCTGGAAACATGCATTCTATGAATTATTAGATTAGGAACGGCTGCTCAGTAAGTCTATAGAATTCAAGAACTAGAGCTCACTCGCTGGCTTTGTCACTGTATCCACAATATCACGCCGATTTCGAACCACCATTTTATGTGTCGATATCGGACGAAGAGACGATGGCTACTGATTCAACTGTTCACGATTACGAAGTTCTCGTCGTCGGAGGCGGTCCGGCTGGAATGACCGCAGCGCTGTATACAACGCGACTCGGTCATCGAACGGCCGTCGTCGATCGAGGCGGTGGACGCGCAGCGATGATGCAAGAGGTCCACAATTTACTGGGTATCACGGAGGAGACATCCGGGAACGAATTTCTCTCGGTTGGTAGAGACCAACTTCGGGAGTACGGGTGCGATATCCACAATGATCTACTCGTCTCCTGCGACAGTACTGAGGATGGTTCGATCCGTCTCTGCGGGAATAATGCTGACTATCGCGCAGAGTACGTTGTTCTCGCGACGGGATTCAACGATATCCGCCCGGAACCGCCACTACCGCGGACCGGTCGCGGGCTCCACTACTGCTTGCACTGTGATGCTTACATGTTCGTCGATGAACCCGTCTACGTCATGGGATACGGGGAGAGC
This sequence comes from Natrialba asiatica DSM 12278, assembly GCF_000337555.1. Lineage (GTDB taxonomy): Archaea > Halobacteriota > Halobacteria > Halobacteriales > Natrialbaceae > Natrialba > Natrialba asiatica. The sequence goes on from NZ_AOIO01000041.1 coordinate 79,910, forward strand.
GCTGCACACGTAGCTGCGATCATGCTGAACTTCACCGACGATGTTGATCTACTCACTCGCAATGATAGCCCTGAATGGAGCGACGAGACGGCAACGATGCTCTCGAACCATCCGATCGATATCATTCACGAGGACATCACTGGCGTTCAAAACGACAAAGATGGCTGGTTAGCAGCCTTCGAGTTCGAAGACGGCATGATTCGCGAGTACAAGGGTGGCTTCGCCATGTACGGTGCCGAGTACAACAACGGTCTGGCCCGTAATCTCGGCTGTGATGTCAACGATGATGGGACGGTCGTCGTCGATGATCACGGGCAGACAACAGTCGATCGCGTCTATGCAGTGGGAGACCTGACACCTGGGCACAATCAACTCCCGATTGCATTGGGCGAAGGAGCAAAGGCTGGTATTTCATTGCATTTCGCGTTACGTGAATTCCCCCGCGATCTCGACGTCATCGAGGAACAGGGTCCAGTCCGTTCCGATGAAGTTCCTGGGATTCCCGACGAACTTCTCGAGCAAGAAGTTGATTTTCATACATATGACTGAATGACTATAGAGTAGATATGATGCAGAATCAGCTTGACCATCTCCCAAAATAGTTCATCTTCCAAAACTGTAGAGGAAGTGGATTGTTGAGTTAGGAACGACACGAAACATTCACGGCCCCTATTCACCTCAACGATGTGTGAAAAGAATCATTGGGAACTGTTTCCGAGAATAGAAGTCACACCGTAGGTGCCAGTTCTCTCTATAGTCCCCGTTGTGAGTCAATCTTCTGTTTCACCTACGCTTTGCTTTGGCAAGCCGGACAGTATCTCACCCCTCTGTAGAATTCTAACCGCGTACTGCACGAATCATACCTCATGTCTGTCATACGCCTCTCACCAAATTCGAATCCACAGGTCTATCTTGGAGTGTCTGTGCGAGTTTCAATGTAGACAAAAATACGGCCCTCACACGGTTAAAACTCTGGAGGAGAGTGCACACCAAGTGAGAGGCTATCGGCTCTGTTGAAATCCTCTTCTTTAAAGAACCATTCATGTAAATCTACTGTACACCAAACGTGCTTACTGATCAAGAGTCTTCAGCAATAGCTGATACCGGAGCTTGAAATTCCGCTTAATAGGCACCTCACCGAATTCTTATACCGATTCACTCGGATCATCATACTATGGGGAGTGGCTCATCAGGGGCGGTGATACTGCTGGTAGAAGACAACCCTGGCGATATCCGTCTCATCGAAGAGGCCTTCTCAGACGGCAACATCGGAAATACGCTCACCACCGTCACTGATGGCCGAGCAGCACTGGACTTTATCGATCAACGTGGCGAGTACGAAGACGCTCCTCAGCCGGACATTATACTGCTTGATCTGAACCTACCGAAAGTGGACGGAGAGGACGTTCTACACGAGATCAAACACCACCCAGAACTGGATGACGTACCAGTGATTGTCTTAACCGGGATGGATGAGAGCTTGATTGAATCCCGGGATCTCGATCATGATACGGACGAAGATGCAGTCCTCGAAAAACCGGTTGATCCTGGCGAGTTTGTTGAGCTAATTCGGTCGTTCGAGCAGTTTCGGTTAGCAATTATGAGAGTGGACTGATAGGAATAGCTTCTGCAGTAAGTCCTTGACCTCTACTGAGCGATTGGTAGTGTAGAAACTACCATAGGTTAGGGATTCCACCAGAGCCAATCTACGGATTTGTGAGGATCCGTACATCGGACTGCGTAACGAGGACACGAAACTCACCAACCGAGAATCTTACTTCGAGGTCATTGTTCACCGAGTCCACGAGTTGCTCGAGTGCTTCGATGTCGATCACCCGTTGCAGTTGGTACTCGTCACGATCGAGTCCCTCCGTTTCGAGCGCGTCGACGATTTCGAAGAGGAGGTGCCGATTACTCATCTGTGATCACCTCGTCGACGACATCAATAATCTCCGCAGCGGTCGAACTGATACGCTCAAGTCGATCGAGGATAGCCTCCGACTCTTCGCCCTCCCATGCAGCAAGGTAGAACGCCGACCCGCTCGTGTCCAGCCCGAAATACCGTCCGACGATGTAGGCGACTGCTTCGGCCTCGAGTTCGCGTTTCGAGCGTTCGGTCTCGTCGTCGACGTCACCGTGCAAGAGTGCGTGGGCGTACTCGTGGACAGTCGTTACGGCAAGGTCGGCGCTGTTCTCACGATCGCGGACCTCGATTAGTGGTCGCTCTGAAGGAGAGCGGTACTGACACACGCCTCTGGCATCTCCATGAGTCCATTCCGCTGGAGAAACGACCTTGGATTCCACTTCAAGCATCGAAGCTCCCTCGAGGAGCGCTGGCACCAGTTCGTCGGCCTCCCCGGTCGCCTCCGTCTCGAGTTCGGGCAGTGGCTCTCCCTCAGTCTGGGAAATATCAAAGACTGGCGCTGGCCGAAAGCCGACAAGTCCTTTCGACCACTCTTCTGGTGACGTCTCGTCGTATTCGCAGTCGCTTCGATCGTGGTATGACGGTGAGTTCTCACACTCGGGGCACTGCTTTGCGATGATCGGTGCCCAGATCCAGATCGCGCTCTCGCCTTCCGTCACGTGCCGATCGAACTCGTTTTGCCACGTTCGATAGCCAGCGACGCGAGTCGCGTTCGGACACTGGCGAGTGATTAGCAGTGTGTTTCGGTAGGAGTAGTCATGGAAGTGACTCTGCACGTCGAGCCACTCCTGGAACTGCTCACTCGAGACCGCGTCATCAACCTCGTCAACGAGGTCTTCGACCCAAGTTTCCATCGTGTTATGCATCTCGTCACGTCTGGTGTCCGAATCATCGAAGGACACCTGCGAACAGTCGCTCGTAGTCATCGTTCTCGACGACGGACGCTCCGTTCTGGAACGCCCCTCACCCCTTTGGGGGAAGAAAAACACACTCGAGGGAACGCTCGAGCGGCTCCGTTACAAGTGTCTCATCCGGGTTGCGACGATCAGGTTTCGGCTTCAATCTCGAGTAACTCGTCTCGCCGATTGCGGAGCGTGTTCGGTGATGTTCCTGCGATATCGGCGATCCGTTGTTGCGAGAGACAGAATCCGACTCGCTGGGCAGCGAGATAGAGACAACCTGCTGCGACGCCACTCGGCCGGCGGCCGATCGTCATTCCGCGTTCGCGTGCCTTCTGTGCGAGTTCGAGCGCTCGTCGACGCACGTGGTCCGGAACCTCGAGTTCTGTCGCAAGCCTCGGAATCCGATCTGTTGCTGCAATCGGCTGTGTTGGTAATTCGAGTTCGACGTTCATCACGGTGTAGGCGTTGGTGAGTCTCTGCTGATTACAGCGTGCACAGGCTGCGATTTCTGCTCGTGATCGCCCGAGTCCGTTACACCGGGTTGTTGCGTAGACACTGGCTGCAGCCACCGCCTCGAGCGATCGTCCGCGACAGAGCTGTTCGGACTGTGCAGTTCGGAACAGCGAACACGCCTGATCCCGGATACTCTGTGGAAGGCCGAGACTCGCAACAACCCGCCGGATTTCCCCGAGTCCATAGGCGAGGTTCCGTTCAGCTTTCGACTGCCACTGGGCACGGGACTGTTCGCGACGGAGCCGGTTCAATTGTCGGCGCTTCGTGTTCGAGAGGGCGTTTCCATGTCCGTCTTGCTTGTACCCGATCTCAGTGGAGAGGCCTCGATCGTGGCGTGTCGGTGTCAGCGGGGCACCGGTCCGTCTCTTGGATCCCTGCTCGTCATGTCGACCCCAGTCTGGTCCTCGGTCTAGTTTGGTGTCCTTGAGGATACGTCCACAGTCCTCACAGATCGTCTCGCGGTCAGTCGTTCGAACGCTGCCGCCACAGTCTGGACAGGTAGTTGTAGCCGTCTGAACGCCGTCGTCAAACGTCGTCGTGTAGATGTCTCTCGTTGCCATCGATAACTCCGAAGAGGACAACTGATCAGCCCCTTCACCGCTACTGGGGCGATAAACACCACTAGTTGATTCTAGAGTCCAGTAGAAGGGTCCGTGATATCAGTGCCACATATTTAGGAAGCTTCAACCCTACAACGGTCCTGCTGAAACTCTCACTCCGTCTCGGCGATAATCGCGGTACTGACCTCGAAGGTTACCGGTCGCGTCGACAGCATCTCGGCGATTTCCTGGTGCTGCTTGAGTGTGAGGTCGTCGCGCTCAAGGAATTGGCGAGACGCCTGAACAAACTTTAAAACGTCGTCACAGACACTCACCGCCGCTTTTGTCTTATTGCAGTCGTAGAAGTGAGCTGGACGTTCGATCGCGTCTCGTCGATATGCATAGTCGCCGTCGATCCTGCATACTCGTACACACGACCCCCGAATTCCTTGTTTTTCGGCTCATTGAACGGCCCATTTCGGTCCAAAATCGGCGTAACGTGTCGGCTATTCAGAGACAAACAGCGGCTCAAACAACAGGTTGACTCGAGATATACACACGATGAGTCGTGACTCGTGTACATATTCGGGAAACGGATTCTGTCGACGTGCAATCCTGTGATCCAGAAGCGGAAGGAGAAGCAGCACGCCCTGTTCCGGAGTCTGGAGGAGGTCATTAAAGATGCCGAACTAAAGATCGCCAAGTACCTGAATTAGACACGAAAGCAAGAATTAGGATTGATTAAGGGGATATCCGGTGAGAAGGTTCTCACCAGGCCTCGGGGAAGGCCGGATGGAACTTCTTTTTCCGACCTACCTGCTCTTTCTCGAGCAACCCGAGTTTCGCATACCACGACGTGAAGTACCCAGTAAAGTACTTCCCAGATCCACCGAACCGGTCGATCATCGCATCTTCCAGATTCTGACGGAGGATGCCGTCCTCACGGTGCTCATCCAGCAGCGAAAGATACGCGAAGCCACTACCGTAGGGCTGGAGGCCACACAATAATGCCCGTTCAACGGGACGAATCTCCTTGTGGTCGTCGAACACGCTGGCGATCTCCTCTCCGATCGGTGTCAGCGAAATCTCGGTATCAGCCTCCTGGCCACCGGTCGTGTTGAAGACGGGGTCGTCCTCCTCTACCGAGACGATCCCGAAGTTGTACTTCCCCTCATCGGTATCGGCGTAGTCCAGATTCACGAGGTGCTGACGCAGTTCCTCATAGGTGACCGTGCCATTGTCCGAGATGAAGTTGAGCGTGGCTTTCACGGCGGCAGGGTTCGGTGCCCAGTTGAGGACGGGGTAGACGTCCTCTGTCTGGACTTCTTTTAGGAGTTCCTCCCGTTCGTCTTCTGGGAGGCTCTTCACGTATTCCTTGAGCTGTTCAGGATCGATATCGTCTGGAGTGTCCGATGGTTGCGTCATTGCGACCTCTGTGCTATCCAACTTCCCCCTGTCCAATAACTCTTACGTTGGCTCACATAGATACACATGAGTTGAGGAAAGATGAGGGAAAAGTAGGTGACCATATAGTGGAGGGGTTGAAGGGTTCATAGCCCATGGTACCACTATTTTTAAGCCGTTGATAGCCATGGGGGCTGATATGTACGATCTCACCGGCTTCCAGCGCGACCTGTTGTACGTTACTTCGGGACTGGACGAACCACACGGCCTAGCGATCAAGGATGAACTCGAGGAGTACTACGAGAAGGATATCCATCACGGCCGGCTCTACCCGAACCTCGACACCCTCGTCGACAAAGGATTGGTCGAGAAGGGGGAGGCGGATCGGCGGACGAACGTGTACTCAACCACGCGGCGAGGAACACGGGAGACCGAAGCCCGACGTGACTGGGAGGAACAGTACGTGGAGGGCCTCTTCTCCGAGTAAACACTATTCTTTCCCAGCTTTGAAACAGGCAGGATAGGAAACTGTACGACAGTACCGCGAGTTCTTGATTGGAAACTCTTCTGACCAGTCAAGACGGTGAAACCGTTTTTCTCCCTCTTCCTCAATCCACTACCCGAACGTTTGGATGACTACGGTGACAGCAGCCCACCACGGACACGGCGAAGATCCGTTCGGCGGACGAACCGGAGACACGGCTGTTCCGCTGCACCCGGTGCGACCACTGATAGCGCGACGACTAGGTTCATTTTTGTCCGAGAACACTGGTTCCACTTCAGAGACATAACATCGCTCACGGCTGCTCCTGCCAGCTACCTTCTCAGACTATGAACGTTCATACCCAGTGATCCACCCACCGAACCTCCGATATACATTCATAGACTCTGAATTCACCTCACAGTACGTAAACATTATGAGGCCAGCAGCCGTCGCCTCAGGTATGTCCGAACGGGACACCAAGGAGCGGATCGTGACCACGCTCCGGAATACTGACGAACCTGCACTGTCCGCACAAAAGCTCGCCGACGAACTCGGCCTCTCCGTCCGCACCATCAACAACCACGTTGACACACTGCTCAAGGATGACCGCATCGCCGCGACACAGATTGGGAACGCCACCGCGTACTTCATCCCGTTCGGCGACCTGCCCTCGCACAAGAAGCCGGATCACACCTGTCAGCGGTGTGGCCGTGATGTCGACGAAAACTATGACTTCGCGAAGATCGACACTGACACATACTTCTCCGGCGACACCTCGGAACCCGGGCTGACTGATTTCTACGTGCTGTGCCGGTTCTGCTATAGCGACTTGGTAAGCTGGCTGTACAACGACCTGGGATCGATCGGGGACTACCCGTTTGTCCATAACTGGGACCTCCCCACCGAACAACTCGAGGAAGTTCGGGAGGACCCGGATACCCAGACAGTGTACGACGGAGACAACCCGCGTCTCCATCTGAGCGACGAAGAAACAGCGGTCTACGACTTCATCCATGAACATGCCGGGACCGGTGACGAGGATGAGGCCGATCCGGTTCGACGAGAAACATTGATCGAGTCCATCATGGAAGATTACAACCTGTACCGGCATGAGGTCGAATTAGCGATTCAAGACCTGAAGCAGCGCGGCCAACTGTTCGAACCACAATACGACCAGTACCTTCCTGCAAAATAGCTGGTCCATCACGTTATACGCTGGAGATGAGATGCTTGTAGCAGACCAGATGCACCTCCCAGAGGCGTGGCTTCCAATCCCGGTACTCGTTCCGAATCCACTTGCAATCAGGTTTCCGGATGATCGTATTGGTGGAACCCGTACTTTCCCTTCCGCATCACCCAGTACCGGTCATCAAACTCGAGAAGATCATCGTTTCTTAGCGCCTCTGAAAGGATATCCGGGATGTCCGTATCAATGACACCGTGATCGGTTGCCAGATCGGTAATTTCCTTGAGGGTGGTCCCCGGACTCTCCGCCACGAGTTCCAGGATCTGGTTGTACTCCTTGTCCATAGGTCAGGATATCCGATGTTGTACGATCGTTTCTGTCCGGCATTCAGGACAGGTATCGGTATCTTTGTCGACAGTGGTGCCACAGCGCCGACACTCGTACACGACGTCCTTTTCGTTCACTAGGCCAAACAACCGGCCTACTCTGTCACATAGCATGGGCGGTGGTTACTGTGGGTTCACGACGTCGCGGCACTCAGGACACTCGGCGTATACGGCCGGTCCCGTCTCGGTCTCATACTCGAGGATCACATTGAGCGTCGTGATCTCGGCCTGGCAGAACGGACACGCACCGAGATCCGGTGGGTTCGTCGTGGACATGAATTTGTGAAGGTAATATAGAGGGAGCGTGTGACTGCGACAGGGGATGATGTGGTTACTCCCTCTACAAGTAGGAGAGTATCCGTATTCACAAATAGGCGATCCAACCACGGTGAAACTGAAAATGGATGGCGCACGAACGCATCAGTTCGCATCTTGAGGACTTTCATCTAAAGAATAGACATAGCCATACCTTCCCTAAGAAATCCAACGCTCCGCCGATACAGAGAACAACCGGGTCCCACCCGATGAGATTCACGGCCTTCAGAGGGAGACGCTAACCGGAACCACCAACTACTGATCAGGAGCGCCAAGATTACTGCCAGTCTACCGACTACTGCTTCATAGGAAACACCGATCCCGCCGGTCGATCCAGTTATCGCCAATCCAGAGAATAGACCAGGTGACCGAATCTCAGCCGTCACCTCAGTCGAAAAGCTCGGCGAATAACTTTGGAATAGGTCTCAGTTGCCATTTCCGACGAACCGCCGTGCACGACCCCAGATCGAGTCACCGTCATCAGCACCCGTCTCATCTATCTCGGGTTCGAATATTGATCACGACGCTCGAGTACCTCTTGATAGTCACTGAGTTGCTCTCGAAGCGCTTCATTAGTCGCCTCAAGTTCGTTGATACGGTCGTCTTTCTCCCCGAGTGTTGCCTCGAGTTCGTCGACGCGGTCGTCGATGCCGAACTCGCTGGCACGGGGCGATCGAGTCGTGTTTCGACCTTGCGATGGCTGACGTCAGCGCCGAAATCCTCGAGCGAGGTCGCAACACTTTCTTCGGTCGGTTCGAGTCCACCGTCAGCGGTGAACCTGTCTGTTGTTGGATCGTAATCTCGGGTCGATCTGTTATCTGGAAAAACATCCACCCCTCTCGAGGGTACAAACAACACTCTCAGATCTTCGCAGGCGTCGTAATCGGTGGACCAGTCACGACTCCTCACGAAGTTCTTCAGCTCGTGGCCTAGCTGTTTGAGGATCGGAAGGCGTTGTTGGTGCTGGTTTTCGTAGGCGACACACGCCTGAAGTGTCTCCATGTCGGTGATCGTCGCGATTCCCGCATCAATGATCCGGGGATTCGATGACTCGAGGCGCTGCTGGGGCGTCAGCGGCTCGTTAGTGCGATTATGTTCTGACATCGTAGAATTCTCTCACCCTTCGAGGAGAGAAACAACGCCACAAGACGGTGCCTCTGGTCTGACAACCACATTGAAGCAGCGAGAGGGTCTCGCCGTTCACGTTCCTAGTAGTGCTTTAACCGTCGATTGATGGATTCAGTATTCTCCAAGACTGGAGAGAGGGTCATTATCTGATAGAAACGGCGTGCGAGATATAGAGGTTGGATTCAGTATACTGGTTAGCGCCGAACATTGGAAGGATCTTGCCCCTATATTGATATGTAAGCGACTCCACCTTCGATGATAGGATGGACATCCTTTCGTGGAACGTGCAGGGAGCTTTTCCCCCTTATACCCCGATTGAACGAATAGAAAACCAACTTCAATACCTTGAGGAGAGTGTTGATTATCCAGACATCATTGCGCTCAACGAGGTCAGCCGTCATCGACGTGATGTGTGGATTGATAAATTGAACGACATTGGGTATACAGAGGTTGTGCACACGCTTGATTGGGCTGAAGAACTAGGTGAGAGCGAGATCCCTCCGCACCAGGATTATAACCACGTGAATGGAAATCTCACTGCTGTTCATGACGACTTTGTCGGGAGCAACCTCACCCGCTTACAACCGAGTATTCGGTACGGCCCCTGGGAAGGGGCAGACCTGAAAGATTGGGATACGAACGTGCCTGAGAAAATCCTCAATGCTACGGTAGAGTTCAATGATACTACCCTTGAACTCTGGAATGTTCGTGCTGTCCCTGGGAGTATGCACGGCGAGGAGAAAATTAAGATTCTCGAAAACACCTATAATCGGATCGCCAAGGGTAGCAAGTCACTATGCCTCCTTACTGGCGATTTCAACGCCCCAGATAGGGAATTGGCAGATGGAACAACTATCCCATGGCGACACCATGAAGACGGGAAAATTGCTCGTCGATGGCAGAAAGCGGAGTTGAATATTCTCACTGGGCTGGAAGAGAAGGGGATGATCGATGTATTTCGGGAGCAGCATGGTTATGGCAAACTTGACATTCTTGATGTGAGCCACGCCACCCAAACTGATGATCCGTTAGCGGTCACACCTGAGGATATCCAAGGGAAGCGGTTCGACCATATGATTGCTTCTGCTGAACTGAACCCAAAAGATTGTTATTACGACCAAGACGGCTTCGGTTGTAGTGACCATGCTCCGATGATTGCAACTTTCGAGGTATAATTCGATCATAGTCGATAACCGATACGTGCCGTGTATCTCGCATGTGGTAGGAGAACTATTTGTTCTTGGACGTCTGGGTGCGAGACAACGAACTCATCAGTCTACGATTGACGCAACGCTATATTTAGCGGTAGTGCGTGTTTGCTCTCGGACTGTCAGGACTCGGGCCGTGCCGGGGTAACTGACACTGAGTACACTCCCAGATCGGTGAGCCGGGAATCTCTGGAACTGGCACTTCATCGAAGCCACCGAACGTGTGGTGCGTCGCCTCACCGCAAGACTGACACTCTAGATTGCGACGGGTTCGCCCCTCACGAGGAGGGTTCTCGGAGCGATCCGGTGGGGAGACGTGTTCGAGGGCGATCGCGGGAACGATCCAGGTGCGTGTTGGCTCCTCACGTCGCGGATATTCGTCAGTATCCCAGTTGGAACTGGTTCGCTCGAGCGTGCCGCCGGCAATTAGCTGTCCGACCTCCTCGATGTCAGTGATTGGCTCGCCTTCAGCGTCGAACAGCACTGGCTCGAGCGTCGGTCGGTTTCCCTCGGTGTTGGCGGTACTCTCCTCAGCAGCTATAGTGTAGTCGTGGCCGGCGTTCTGGCGGATGAGATCGAGCTGGCGCTGTCCTTCAGTCGTGTCGAGGTCAGCGGCACCAGGCAATTGACCCCATTCACGAGAGAATCGCGTCACGAGCTCGCCCTTGAGGTCAGCAATCACTTCGCACTCGTCGATACCGTCGATAGAGGTAGTGAAGGGATTGCTAGTCAATCCTCTGAAGATGACTTTGGCTTTGCTAATGGCATTGTGATCAGTTTTCGCGTCGACGAGGACGTGAATCAGCCCAGTGAGCTCGCGCTTGGTGTCAGGTTGGACCGTCAGATCACCGTAGTCGAGGCTGTTCGTGAGACAGAAGTCGCACTTCGTCCGGTTGTGTGCGATATCTGTGCCACACTCGCACTGATTCTCAGCGGTGGAGCCGTCCTCGTAGGATGCTGATTCAGGAGCGTCTGGATACTCCACGTGATTGATTTTGAGGGAGTTGTTGATGCGTTCGTAGCTGCCGTCGTCGACGGCTCTCGAGTCAGTCACATCGGGGGCAATACTTCCTTCGTCTTCGGGAGCGAACTCCCAGCGGTCGTCAGCATCGTAGTTCATGGTGTTGTGGAACTCTTCGTGTGTCGTCAATTTTCGCTCTTATCCCTTCCCTCGTGAATCTCCGAGTAGTGGAGTGAAAGTGAAACAACATTTTGTCTATAGATCAAAAGAATTATCTATACGTATTAGTTGGTTTATATGTGGGGAGGCCGGGCGGTTGTCGTCCGTTCGGCTGTTACCTGTCAGAGGCACCCTCACCCGCGCTTTCCGTATGTTTTGTTTCCCACCGTAGAGCATGAGTCGCTAGTCCACTCGTCTCCATCTCAACAGTTCCTATATCCCTCTTTGAGGGTCGAATAGCGCTCTTTCGAAGTGTCCGTTCACTCCGAAAACCGGGTCAGTCGAATCTCAGCGTCTCCTCCGGACAAAAGTAACAGTCGCACTTCTCGAACGGATCTCCTTAACACGTTTGGCAATGCCTCCGCCTACTGCTGCTCCCACAGCATCTCGATGCGTTCCTCGATGTGATCAAGGACGAGGCGGCTCACGTCGCGGTGGTCGTCCGGCCACTGAGCGTTCTCCGCATCGATGCGGCTAGCGGCCGGTGGTGGATGGAAGTGATCCCGTGAGTTGTGTGCGTTTGGGTGCCGATCCCATCGACACTTCCAGTCGCTGTCCCGCCGCTGCTCCTGGTAGTGGAAGTTGAAGTCGTCGTTGCGATACCAGCGAATCTCAAAGCGAGCAGACGCCTCGTTCGGATAGTAGTCGCCTGACAGCTCGACGCGGAGGTGCAACTTCCCCTCCTTGACGATCTCCGCCGATTCGAACATGCGACGCCCAACGAATCGGGAACGCATTCGTTCCAACACCGACCGGTCTATCGGTGCGGGACTCGAACCATCATCCGTCGGCACCATCTCAGCTGTGCGACGGGGCCGTCGAGCCGGCGGCCTTTGTTCTGGCGCGTTCGTGTAGGCGACGCTCCTCGATAAGGGTGGCCCAATTACTGAGTTCCACGTACACGTCATCAATCCGCTCCGCGTCGAACTCAAGGACATCGACCTCGGCGGGCGAGTCGACCCCATATTCCCCGCGGTATTCCTCGATCCGGTCGGTCAATTCCGACACGTGGGCCTGCAACTCGTCGACAGTGTTCTCCCGCGCCAGCTTGTTGACCCGCCGCCACTCGAAATAGTCATCGTTGCGCTCGTACCTGACCGGCCGGCCCTCATGCCGAATGACGATGCCGAGGTCGGCGTAGAAGGACAGGTGTGTCCGTGCCGACTCCCCAGAACAGTCTGCTCGCTCGGCGATCTCGGCGGCCGTCATCGGCTCTCGAGCGTGTAACACCGCACCGTACACGCGCTGCTTCGTGTCCTCGCCTTCGAACGGTCTATCGAACGGAGGTGGGCCGTCGTGACGGACATCGTCTGTCATACTCCTACCAACGGGATTAACACACATATTTCTTCCTCTGGGCAAAATATATCGCTCAAAGTCATAGTCACTCGCCGTGTACCCCAACCATCTTCGACCCCACGCTCGCCGCCACCCACGCCATCGTGTTCTGGATCTCGATCGTCACGGTGAGGATCAATCCTCCTCGGTGTTGCTGTCTGCGCTGAGTCCGTCGTAGGGCAGTATCTGTTCCTCGCTGTCCCCGTCTCCGACGGGCGGCTCTCGAGAGAGGGGGACGTCTTCGTCGAACGTGTGTTCGTATACGTCTAGGAGTGGCATGATGATCAGTCTTGGAGAGCGTGTATCGCTTGTACACGCTCCTTCCACCCCTCTGAGGGGGTGAGCAACACCACAATCGATCGCGTCGAAAGCGCAGAGGGCTACAGAGAACCCAAGTGGTACAATCGAGAGACTCTGTTGGAATACTTAGAATATGATGGGTTTGGCGCCCTCTGCGGTAAGTACAGCTGACTTAGTTATTGGTCTGTTGTTTACCAGTTATTTCGTTGAACAATGAATTAACCCTAATCTCAATTTCATCGCGGATCTCCCGTACCGTCTCAAGATCCTTTCCGTGGGGATCAGCAAGTCCCCAGTCACGGTTTTCACCGCTCCATGTGGCTGGACAGACTCCTTCTGCGGAACACCCCATTGTAATTACGTATTCACAGTCTTGGAGATCATAATGTATAATCTCTCGAGGTGTTCGATTACGGAGGTCGATATCTTTCTCTTGCATAACCTCGACCACTTCCTCGTGAACGGAATTGGCTGGCTGCGTGCCACCAGTCCTGATCTCGATAGAATCGGCTAACTTCCGGACGTTCCGCTCGCGCTCAGCGAAAGCAAACGCCATCTGCGAGCGGCCAGCGTTCTGCACACAGACGAACGCGATACGTGTAATGTTCTGACTCATGGTTGTTGATTAGTCGTCTTCTGAGACGGCTGTTTCGGTCGGATCGACTATCTGTCCCGTCTCAAAGCCATCCCAATCGAATGCACGCTGGAAGTACAGTGCCACATGGACGAGTGCGAGTAAGACGGGTACTTCGATGAGCGGGCCAACGACGGTCGCAAAGGCAACGCCAGATCCGACACCGAAGACGGCGACCGAGACGGCAATCGCCAACTCAAAATTATTCGAAGCCGCTGTGAATCCGATTGCTGTCGTCGTCGAGTAGTCTGCACCAATACCGCGACCCATGCCGAAGCTCACGAGGAACATCACGACGAAGTAAATCGTCAGTGGGACGGCAATCAACAGAACGTCTGCGGGGGCCGCGACAATGTTCTCGCCCTGCGTGGCAAACATTACAATGATGGTGAACAGCAGTGCGATCAGCGTTAATGGGTCTATTTTCGGGATAAATTCGTCGTCATACCAGTCCTCGCCCTTTGTTCGTGTTCCGACATACCGAGTAAGGAACCCGCCCGCAAAGGGGATACCAAGGAAAATTACAATCGCTGCGAACACTTGCATCGGCGTGATATCGAAGGTCGTAATCCCGTCAACAAGCGTCTCCATGCCCAATAGCGGTGGAAGGAAGAGGGCAAAGAACCAGACGTACACTCCGTAGGTGATGATCTGGAAGAGACTATTGAACGCGACTAAGCCGGTTACATACTCAGTCGATCCTTCCGCAAGTTCGTTCCAGACCAGCACCATCGCGATACACCGGGCCATTCCGATGAATATCAGTCCAAGGAAGTACTCGGGACGAGCCGGTAGACCGGGCACGAGTCCGCTGAAGAAGACGACTGCAAGCCCGAACATTAGCGTCGGGCCAATCAGCCAGTTCTGAATGAGGCTCAACCCGAGAACCCGCCAGTTACTAAATACAGTTGGAAGCCGTGAGTAGTCCGCCTTCGCTAACGGGGGGTACATCATCAAGATGAGACCAATCTCGACGAGATGGAGGTCCTGAATTGGCCCAGTCACTGACGGAGCAGCATAGCCGAGGCCGACACCGATTGCCATCGCACCGAAGATCCAGACGGTGAGATACTTATCGAGGAAATCCATCGACCGTGGATCGCCACAGCTCTTACAGCCGCAGTTCGGGCCGTGTTCGTGGGTCGCGTTACTCATCGCTCACGCTCCCTTCGAGGACTGTTACGAGGGCAACAGCGCGGTTGGTCGCTCGGTACTTCTTCCAGCGTCCGTCTTTCCGGCTCGAGACGAGTCCCGCCTCGACGAGTGCTGAGAGCGCATGACTGAGGCCACTCTCGGTCACATCAACGACAGCGTTCAGTTCGCAGACGCAGAGTTCCGCTTCTGCGGCGACAAGAACGCGAACGAGCGTATAGCGCGTCTCGTTGGCCAGCGCAGAAAGAACGTCGAGTTCGGCGTTGACTTGTTCCGCTCCAATCGCTTCCTCGAGCGTGCTGAGTTCGTTGAGCCGTTCTTCGACATCTTCGCTGCGACACTCTCCGAGTTCGTCTTCGAGATATCGTTGGAGTCGCTCCGTCGCTTGTGCCATCACTAATTGATTGAGTGACGATTCAATTAATGCTTCCGGTAGAAATCCATGGTGACGAGCCTAATACCCTGTAATACGGATATCAGACCGCATAATTAGAAATACCCCAACGCTTTTAGTTGAGAGATATCTAAACTCTGCTATGGAAAACAAGCAGAGAGTCGAGTCCAGTCCTGTTCGTGTCAGTGAAACCAGTCGGAAGCAACGGGACGGATCAGAGTTCGTTGGTGCGTTCGGGAAGAAAACCGGGAGTTCTGATCTTGTCTTTATTGAGGGCTTGCTCCCAGAACAGGATGGCGAAGTCGCTCGTAGCGAACCACCATCGCAGCAATTAGAAATCTGTCTCCAAAACTCAAAGCGGAACTGAACCGATATGGCAAAGACCCATCTCATGTTCTTCAATTAACGTTGTATCTTGCAGATATGGACGCGTATGAAGACGTCAATGACACTTACGAGCAGTTTTTCGCTAAGACATGCCCTGCACGTACAACAGTGGGTATCTGTGAACTCCTTGGTGGTGCAGCAGTGACCGTTGAGGGCTACTCGTATTCGACTTGCTCAGTTACCATGACTCACCTCCTCCGCTAGCCCGGCCCCTGCTCCATGATATCGCTCGCGCTGGGATCGGCAGTTCGGACAGGCGTGGAGCGTTCCGGTGTTGTCCGCAAATACCCGCTTGTATTGTTCTGTGACGTGCGCGCCGCAGTTCGAACACTCAGGCATCATCAGGCCCCATGTCCGTCTGCTTGTACATGGTGATCGTCGTCTCGATCTCAGTGATCGCACCTGAGAGAGTCAACGGCTCGGCCAGGTGCTCCTCGAGCGTTTGCAGATCGGCCAGTACTGCTTCGAGTTCGGCCTGCACTCGTTCGTCAGACCAGCTGTCGGTGGACTCGCTCATCGCGACTCACGCTCTGGGCAGCCGGGCGCATGCGACAGGTTGTCCTGTCCACCGAGTTCGACCAGCAGTTCGCGTTCGCAATACGTACATCGGACGTACTCCTTCCCGCCCTGTTCCGGCGGTTCGACATGCTGCGTGTACGTCGGTTTCTCGGACTCACTCCGAGTAGCCTCGGCGGTTACGGTCCCGCCGTCAGGAACCAACCACTCTGTACGAGCAATCACCTCGGCTTCCGCACGCAGGCGCAGTTTTCGGCCCGTATCGGTTTCATAGTATTCGGATCGTTGTACAATCTGTTTCAGCTCTCTGAATCGGCTCATCTGTCAAACCCTCCACCCCTCTCGAGGGGAGAACAACACCACCGAACGGCAAGGAGGACGTCCAGTGCTGTCGCTAGGTGTCTTCGTGTCTAATTGAGCGCTAGTCAGCTTCTGCGGTCACTGTCTCTCGATCCCACGCTGGCTCCCACTCGTTCTCATGCCCGTCAACGTGGTCTGCATACGCCGAAAACCAGTAGCGATCGTAGCCACGAGACTCGGTCCCAAGCCACTTGCCCGACGCGAGCGCGCCGTACTCATCAGTCTCAGGAATCGGCTCAGCCTCTTCGACGGACCACGTGTACTGGCTGTCGAACTCGGCGATGAAGCCCTGGTCGCCAGACGCTTCACGCAGCGTACACCGAGTGTTGCAGGTCACACAGAAAACGCCCTGATAGACAAGGTGTGTCCATTCATCGGAGCCACAGACAGGACACTCCACCGTGTCGAACGCACCAGCATACCGATCTTCAGTATCGACGATCGCCATCACCCGTCACCTCTCTCTGGACCGATCCGCGTCACGCGTCCGATCCTGGCGTGGGCGCCAGCCAGTACCAGCGAAACGTGCTCGAGCATCGAGATATCGGTCACGATCGTGTTCCCGTCCTTCTGGAGGACGAGGACACCGCTGTCGTGGACCCAGACAGAGATGCCGATGCCCCAATGATGCCATCGGTCAGCCGAGAGTGCTCTCGACGGAAGTGAGAGACTCCCGTCACCGCGATCGATCGCCGCCTGCACGCCCTGGCGAAGCGCCCACACTTGCGACTCGGTGAGCGTGTCCTCGGGTGCGTCACTCTCGTCGACGTACGTCAGCAGATCGGCCACCATCACGCCTCACCTCTGATGATCCGATCGACCTCAGCCAGTTCACGCGCTTCAGCGGCCTCGTCCGCATATCCGACGTCGGTGGCATAGCTCTCGAGGACGGCCACGGCTCCATCGTCGTCCGTGGCTGCTCGTTCGAACAGTTTCTCAAGGACGGTGACGACCACCCGATCAGCGACCTGGCGGCCAGCATCGGCTACCTCGCTCTCGATACGACCAAGCCGTGACTCGGGATATGCGTAGGTTTTCGAAGGCCTGGACTTCAGGCTCGAACAGTAGACGACATCAAACACGCGATCGTCGTTGGTTGTGTCGAATCGTGAGTTCCCGTAATTATCGAGTAGATTGTAGTTGTTTGCCTCGGACCACTCGGCTACGGTCTGGCCAGTATCTGCGATCACGTGGACTGGCCGCCCCTGTGCGAGATCCAAACAGACGTCACCAAGTTTGATCGACTGTTCGCTCATCGGCTCACCTCGTCGTCACTGAGAGTGCGAGCAAGCGTTGCGGCCTGCTGTTCAATCGGCTCGTGGTGGGCGTGTCTGACGTTCAGGAGCGCAAGGTGCGCCCCAAGCCCCCACAGCTCTGCCCGATGCAGCTCGTCAGCAAACTCCGTGAGAACGTCGTCAGTCGTCTGGCGACCATCAGTGAGACCGTTGATCCGAGCTGCAATCTGATGAGGGATTGCATCTCGACAAGAAGGATCTCGTCCTGTGTAGTCGGCCATCGTCTCGACGAGTCCCGCAAATGCCTCAACACGTCCGTCGACCGTGACGTCCCACTCTTCGAGGTCGTCCTCGTCGACGGCGTACGTCACAGCGTCGGGTTCCTGTCTCTCGAGGAGAGCCTCGAGAGCCGCTCGCTTCCAGCTGCGGTAATCGTGGAAGCCCCAGAACGTGGCGAACTCCTCGAGCGTTTCGATCGAGTACTCGATTGAGATGTCGGCGCGAACACGCTCGGTTGTCTCGTCACTATGGTCAGTGATCCGAGTGACCGGCCCACTGGCAGTCGCGAGGAACCGCCGTGGAAGCGGCGTCGTGTAGTCGGTTGACTGCTCGTTATCGGGTGTTTCCGTTGGCTGTGCTGCCGTATCGTCTACTCGTGACATCTGTGATACCCTCCATTCCTCTCGAGGGTGCAACAACACCACGTGCGGTACGTTCGTGCGGTAACTTACGGAGCCAACAAATTCATTCTGGCTAGCTCTGTGGAAGTCATTTTTTCTCGGACGCCTATCACAGTGAAACGCCCGATCACTACAGGTGCTTACTGACCGTTTAGACCTTCAAACAACCAGCAAAGCAATTCGAACCTCCTTATTTCGAGGGAACACCTGTAGTTTCTTATATAAACAGCTATACCGGCCGTTCACAATAGACAGTAGCGTAATGTCAGATCGAACTGAAAGGGAGGTCGTCCATCGGGATCTAGACCCTGATGGCGATAACCCATCAGTGCAGGTTGTTGAGGAGATCATGGATTTTGAAGGTGCAGATGCTACCGAACTACCCACGATTTACGACTGTATAGACGGAATGCTCAATGAACTCTTTTCTAATCCACCGTCACCAGAGGCCCAAATGGAAGTCAAGTTCAGTTATCACGGGTATCGAATTACTGTCAAACAGAATGGTAACGCGAAGTTCGTGAAAACAGGGTAAATTCCTCCCTCCTATAGCTTGGGAACACTCAGTAAATTGCTTATTGAGACAGTCAAGCTTATCATCTACAGGAGGTTTCCACAGAGCTTTTTTGACCTACACTTGCAGGTATTCAGTTCGCGAATCCGCTGTACGTTGCGTGCAGTCTCGAGAACGGACGTTCGGATCGCGACCGCAACCCGATGTTTGCATGCACCTTGGTAGTGTTCGTCTGCTGGACACGGACAGCTGTGCGGCAAGCCGTCCTCGATCGTGACCAGATACTCATGGTCCCCGGGATTTGCGTGGCTGGCGTTGCGAACGAGGACGCCCTGTGCGACAAGTTCGAACTCGAAGGCTTCGTACTGGGCGCGTCGGAGCGTCCGCTGGGTCGGTTCAAGTCGCTCGATCGGATGTGCTGATGGTGATATTGACATAGGCTAGGTGTAACTACCGGTAGACTGGTCGATCGTGTCGAGTCACGCGCTCTCGCAGTCGGAGCAGATGAGTTGAACGCCAAGATCACGGGCAGTTTCACAGCTCTGGGTCGGAACAAGCCCGAACTTTCCGCAGTAGTCACAGCTCGTGTTAGTGTGCTCAGACGCGTCGAATACGTCAAAGCGGGAATGCTCGACGGTCGAATCGGACTCGGTAGTGAACTCAACGGCGAGTGGATTCGTGATCTGGCTGGCAGTTTGCATCGTCTTTGATCCCTCTACTCCTCGTGAGGAGCGAACAACGCCACCGGCTGTACGTTCGTTGCGAGGCTGTTGGCTCAGACGATCAGCTTTGGTCCCCGCGACGAGAGGTCGACCTCGCCGTTCTCTCGCTCGTCTTCCGTCAACAGATCGTATTGCTCCTCGAGGCCACTGCAGACGGTTTCTGCGATCTCGAGTGTTGAGACTTCGGCTTCGATCGATCCCCAGTCCGGATTTGCGTTCGGGTAGACAGCCACTTGATACGTGACGCCGAAGCGATCACGCCAGCTTACAGAATCTCTGCGGTAACGGTTGTGAAAAAGAGTATCAAAAGAGCAACTTTATAACCAGAGAGTGGCAGGAAACTAATGAAATCAGTCCACGCATCCCCTTTCGGTAGTCATCAATGACAATCACTTCACAGGATCTAAGAACTGCGGAAGTTCAAATCGGCCAGTTTGGAGCTCAAGATGAGCTGACAGCAGACCTTCCAAATGTTCTTCAGAATATGCTTCATGAATTCGCTGATCGAGATGGTGTACCTGATGATCTTACCTTAAGTGAGAGACGGGCAAAAAAGATCTGTGATACCTGTAACACAGGGAACTATTCGCTTGATATTGCGTCTCGGTTAACAGCTGAGCTAAGCGATTACCCGTTCAAGGCCTGTTATGAAGACAGTCTCATGATAGATGAGTTGAAGGCGGTCGCAGAAGATGACAACCGCTCGTTGCCGGCGGTGCAAGTTTCTCCCGCCTATTTTCAATACTGTCAAGGATATTCTGCGCAAACCGATTCTCGAAATAGCGGCAAAGAGCTATACGTTCTTGTGATGAACGTGAACCACACCGAAGTACTGCTTTACGACCCATACCGGTTTCGGAACAAGGGCCAAGGGAATATGGAGCCAACCCAGATCGATAAAAATGATTTTGAGGAGGTCTGGCTTGGTAAGTACGAAGTAACGAGTACGCTATGGGTAGAGGGAACAGATCAACAGCGGATATCTCAATTCAGCACATGAGCCAATCAAGACTGGAACCAGAGGTCGTTCACATTCCTCGTAGTGAGGAGTACCCCTTGGAAAATCTCATTGAACGAAAGCTGAAGCAAATATATGGCTCAGGGACATACATATCCGACTACTACGAAACTGAGGAAGGGAATCTGTCTATCAAAATCGGGAATTCCTTCCCCAAGGATGTAACCGACTGTAGACCAGGGGAAGAACCGGTTATAAAATTCATTGACATCGATGGTATTGCAGAGCTGACTGGCGAGCAGGTGGACTCGAGGTACAAGATCCAAATCAAATCTCGAGAAGAAGTGTCTGAAGGGCTTACTAGGGAGAAGCGGAAGCTGCGTGAGGATCTGGGTGATGCTATGGCGCGGGCGACTTACGATAAGATTGCTCAGACACCGGCTGTAGAGAATCAGCTTAATCCTATTAAACAGATTCTTCGGTGGACAAGGCTGTATCATCCGGCGTCTTTTGAGGATGTTAGGGATGCTCAGGACAAAGATGATGGGAAGACTCTGCAGTACGTACAGACCTTAGAAACTCTGGGGTTCATCAGGTTTGATGGGAAAAAGCTGTATGCTGAGGATCCTCTCAACAAATATGATCTTGATGACATCTCCACTAAGAAGTTCAACGAGAAAATACTTGGAGAGGTTGTTGAACGCGGATACAAGCAGTTGAGTGAACAATTGGGCTTGAATATCCTGCGTCATTTGCCTAAATTTGCGAACGGGTACTATTTCGATGCGATCGAAAGGAATGATCCGGACCTTCATTTGGATCTCGATTCGATCCGGTCGAATATTGTCGATCTCTACGGCTATCAGTCGGGGCTGCATGATTGGGTGCTCCGTGACAAAATGGATGAGCTGGTTTCATTGAAGATCCTGGATGATGAGGAGGACTATTACCATGCGAATGAGAAAACGTTTTACAAAGTAGCTGAAAGAACAGCGGTCTGAATGGTGTCCTAGCTAGTTTGTTCTCCCAGTTCTTGGATGAAAAGTTCGACTTCACGGTCGGCAGGGCACATCTGGCGTAATGATTCTGGCGAGTCTGTGCCCTTGATGGTGCTAAGAAGGCTTGATAGATGGTCTTCAGATACTTCGTCTTCGAGATGGTGTCGGAATCGGTCGGGGTTTTGCTCCCGATGAACGGAGAGTTCGACAGCAGCGATCGCTAAATTCTTTGCAATGAGTTCATCGGTCTCGTATATTGAGGATAAGACAGAGAGTAGGCTCGATTGGAGTTCAGTAAGAATGTTGTGCTCTATCCCTTGTGCATCAGCGTTCTCTGTTTCAGAGACTTGGAGTTTATTTATCAAGTTCAGCAATATTGTGTCAATTCTGTTGATCGCGTTTTTGCTGGTTCGGCGGCGGAGACCCTTGCTGATTTCTTCGCGCTCTGTGATTGTTTTGAGATTGTTTATGGTATGTGATAGGCCGCCTGAGACGACGTCTCTTCGTTCTCCAGAGAGGTAGTCGATGTAGTCTTGATCGACAGGGTCTGTTGTCGTTATGTCCTCGCAGATACGCAGTCTCGAGGAGAGAATTGGCTCGATCAGATTTGTCTCATCGGCATCTATAGCGGTTGAGACTAAGTCGCTGTATGATTCGAGCAGTTCAGGCTCGATATAGTTGATTTCGAATGCCTGTAAGTGGATGGAGGCGAGTTCGTCGAGTCGATTATTCACTGGTTCTGTGTATCCTTCTTTGATCAGGAGGTTGGTGAGCTTTAGATGTGTAGCGTTAAGCAGTTCTATCCGTCCTTTTTCTCCGTTGGTCCCGATCTCGATGCATGTTCTCCAGTGTTCGAAGATGTAGGCGCATTGCTGGTTGATATCGCTATTATCTGTGATCTCGAGGTCTGTTTCTGTGTCTTCGTTTTCGGAGTTTGTGATGGGGTAGTTTAGGAGGAAGTCTGAGATCATGTTGCTCATGTAGTAGATGGATTGACGTACTGTGAATTCGTCATCTCGGTTGGAAGAAGAGATCAGTACTTGTTCGATAGTAAGCAAGGGTGTGCGTTTTGGCGGTTCGATATTCTCTATTGTGGAGGGATTGAGTTCAGACTGGTCTTGGATCAAGCTCTCTGTGTCGGCATTATCAGCGGTTCGTCGAAGAATGGTTTCTGGGGCGACGAGATCTGCCATCACCTGTTGTATAGGTATTAGTGAGAGCAGGCATACAGTTGCGACTCCCACGGGGATACCAAGTGTTGTATTGAGGTTGAGTCCATGCTGGAATAATGGGTCTGAGAGTGTTATTAGATGAAGTAGGTCCAATAGAATTGATGAGACATATAACAGTATGAGGCCGGTCAATATATTCGGTCTTCCAAACTGCTCCAGGGTCAGCGGGCTGAATACATTAGCATTTACTTGGAGGCTGAGCAGGAACACTGAGATGACGATCGCTAAGAAGGATCCTTGGACTGTGGCCAGCAGTATGAGTGCTCGGGCAGGGGTTTCAATGTCTCGAGCGATATAAGCAAAGAGAAGCCCGACAAGAGCGCCTGCGCCTAAAACTAATAAGAAATCAAGATGGTTATCGTCCATATTCGGTAATCTCACGCACATGTTGCCAAGATGGTTTCGGTTCTATAGAGAGTGATCAGAGAATCAGTGAGCGCCGGAAGTGGGAAGACCAGTATCTCTGAGGTGCAGCTGAGATTTAGTTTAGCTGGTATTGCTCGAGTGTTTCTTGCAGATCAGTGAATGCACTTTGTGCTGTTTCTTCGCTGGTTGCCCCGGCAATGATCGTCTTACCTGAGGCGAAGATAAGCAGTACACAGCTTGCGTCTGTGGGGCGGTAGACTAGCCCGGGGAATTGTTCTGGTTCGTATTCGGTTTGTTCGAGGCCGAGGCCGATTGCGAGAGCTTCCAGGTTCTGGCTTTTCTCGAGGTCGGCTACGAAGACATAGTTCTGGATAGTGAATGGGGTGTCGGAAGGGTCTGAGACTACGCCCATCTCAGTGAGAAGGTTGAGAAACCGGTCTCGGTACTGGTGTGCTTGCTCCCGGGATTTTGCACCTGTGACGATGTATTTCCCGGTACGGTAAATGGTGATGAGAGGTGCATCGTCGCTGAATCGGAGGTAGACTCCAGGGTATTTGTCAGGGTCGTAGTCGGCGATCGAGGGATCCAAGTCATCTACGAGCTGAGAAAGCTCTATTTCGATGTCGAGAGAACCAGATTCTACGACGTTGACAACATCTATATGTCGAATTTACTCTTTCTGCTTGGCAGTTTCTTCTACGATCTCAATCTCTTCGTCAGTCAACTTGTACAGTTCATAGACTATCTCGTTGATTAGGTCATTTGTTCTGTCGATCTTTTGCTCCAATTCATCGGCGTGATCCTTTACCTGAAGATAACTATCTAATCCACTCTCGATATCACTGATTTCGGGAAGCGTAAGCTTCCGCAGACGATCCACTAAGGAATTGGTCTTAGTTGCTGTCTCACGGAAGTTAGCGAACCCGCCTGCTTCGCTTATGGCTACCGGCACAAATTCTTCAATCAAATCTGCCTCAGTCTCAGAGAGATCGGTGATTTGTAGAGCCGGCTTGAGATCGGTTTCGGTGTATCCCCACTGGTCTGTCTCATAGTCACCTTCTTCTTCGTCTTCCGGCTTGTAGCGTGCGGTCAGCTGTATCTCGATAGAGGTTGGTGACTCACGGACTACTTCTACGGTTCCAACTTTGAGCTTTTCACGGTCCTCTGCTGTATCAGTTAAGATAGAGTCTGACGAGCCTGCTGGCGGTTGAGAGAGCCCGACTTCTGACAGCGTTTGGCCATCTGAGTAAGATCCAAGATGGTCGAGGAGTGAGAGATTGCAGTTTTGATACTGTGAATTGAGATCAGTTATTTCTTGAGCGAAATATGCGAGCAGGTCATGGATGACGTCAGTACTGTTCTCGTTGATGTGCTGTTCTACTAAGCTCAGTACTTCACTGGTATCGCCCGTTTCTAACGCAGACTCGTAGGCGGAGATCGCATTTTCAAGTAGAGATTTGCGTTCAGCTTCAGGAGTGTTAAATTGGATTTCCCGAATGGGAAGCTGCTGGAAGTATTGCTTAGTGCAGGTGATATAGCCCCCTCGGAAGACATTGCTGATCGATTGTAGGCACATGAACAGCAGGTTCGAGTTGATAAGTGAAAGGACATAAAGCTCAGAGTAGTCAGTATCCTCCACAAGGGAGATGGCGAACCCGCCGCTAGCCATGAGAATGTAGTCGGATTGTGGTTCCGGATATTTCGAGAAGGAAGGCGAATCAGCGAGAAGCGGGATTAGCAGTTCTGCTTCATCATGGATACTCAGGTTCCGCGGTGCACTGTAGTCGTACCAGTACGAGTAATCTGCTCTATCCTCCAACAGATCTCGGTTCTCTTCCAAATAGCTCCATGCCTGCGGATAGTTGGTAGAGAACTCGTCTTCAGGTATTAGATTGTAGTCTGAGTCATAAGGCCAGATCAAGCATTTGTCCTCAGGATCGGTGAACGTGTATTTTCCGAAGTCAGTAGAATGAATGGGTTTTCTCAGCACCTCCGTTTCAATGTTGAACGTCTCGGATTTGGCGTCTGAGGTACAAACTGTGATACTGTTGTGTTGGTCTTCCTTTTGCAATTCGAAGACGCTGTCGTCACCGGAGCTGGTTCCGCGCCCGATCGCTGCAGCGATTTCTTCTAATGGCTGGGCCTTGCTTTCTGCCTTGTTGATTATGGTTTGTATCTCTCTGCGGTGGAAGTTCCAGCTCTCACCAGAGAGCGATTCATTTTCAAAGGTGTTTTTGTCCCATTCATCTGAGTCTTCGAGTTCTCGAATAGTGCCGGGATCGCTATCGTCTTCAAGTTTCCAATGGGGGAACGCTTCCTCTTGTTCTTGGCCTTCTAAAAAGAGTAGTGTGGTGTATGTGGTTGCAGCTCCTGCGAACACTTGGTTAGATCCGAAATCGGCGATACCAGAGATCTGTTTGTTTGTGGCTAGTTTATTCCGGAGTGCTTCCCCGTAATCGACTTGGAATACTTTGTTGGGAATAATATATCCAAATTTCCCTTCATTGTTGAGTAGATCGGCCCCTTTTTCGATAAATAGCACGTACAAATCGTAGTTCCCGATCGCAGTATCATAGACTGACTTGAAATAGCCGGTGAATTGCTTGGGCAGCCGCTGGATTGGCGAATATGGCGGGTTTCCGATTACGGCATCGAATCCTGCGTTATCGCGTTTCTCACCTTCTTCGTCGAAGAAAACTTCTGGATATTCGAGTTCCCAATGGAAGAAGACGGTATCGGAATTTAGAGCTTGTGCGGACTTGAACCAGTCTTTCTCTTGGATCTCGCTCCATTTGTCATCATCATCGATCGCTGCCGCCATTTGCTCATAGGCATCTTGAGGAACATCTAGATCGAATCGTTCGGCTGTGTGTACGTTGGTCAGCTTGAACAGCCGTTGGTAGAGAGGATCGTCCCGGATTTGATCGTAGATCTCCTCCATAGACTTGACGTCTTCCAGGGTTTCGTTGTCGATTTCGAGGAGTTCCTGCATCCTCTCCATGACGTGCTCAAGAGTTTTCTGGCGGACTATTGCCCAAGCTTGTGTGAGGGTGATCTGACCGTCATCATTGTTGGGCGACCCGTTTGACAGTACTTCGGTGACATCAGAGCCGATTAACGAGTTGCCAGTCTTCAGGTGATGGTCGAGGAAGGCGAGTGGGCGGTCAGCTGCTAGGGTATCGAGCCACATTGAGAGTTTTGCGAGTTCGACAGCCATCCCGTTCAGGTCCACGCCGTAGATGCATTCTTTGGCGATCTCCCGGCGGATGTGTTGCTCGTCGAACGCAACACCCATCTCGGTTTCAATCTCTCGGACCTCGTTCATCACCTGTTCTGTGAGGTAGCCGGTCGCCCTGGTGAGGAAGTGCCCGCTCCCCATCGCAGGATCCAAGATCTTCAGATCGGTTACATGGCGGAGAAACGGCCCTAAGTACTCCTGTGTTCCTGGTTCGAAGCCTTGCTCGATCAAATCCTCTCGGACCTCATTGACTAAGGGATCAACAGTTTCCTCAACGATGTGAGTCACCACATAGTCTGGAGTGTAATATGCGCCTGTGGCCTTACGCTCGCCTTCATCATTGACAACGTACAGGCTGTCCTCAGGAACGGTTTCAACTGCGTCAGCTACAGTGACCTCGGTCGCAGGCTTCCAGACTTGGCCACCATCCTCCTCGACTGCCGCGTAATCTTCAGGAGCGATCCGGAACTGGTGCTCCAACAGGCCTTCATACACACTTCCGAGATGCCGAGTATCTAGGTCTGCGTAATCCGCTAAAACATACCGGCCCTCACTGTTTTCGGTGGTCGACAACCTGTAGATGACCTCAGCCAAGTGCCGGTTGCTGACCGAGTTCTCAGCAAGGAACGTATGGTTCTCTCGGTCGAACAATCCGCCGTTGTATGGAGGTATCCCCAGTGACTCCTCACCTTTATCGATCAGTCTGAAGAGATCCTCGAGTCGCCGCCACATCGTTGTGGAGTGCTCGCTGTACTCGTTTTCGAACCCTTGGTCCACTTCCCCGATTGTATCATGGATTTCTAATCGGAGCTGGTCCAGACTGAAGTTGTTCTCATATTCTTTGATTGCGTCCTGCCCTTCAGGATGGATCAGGTTCCGAGATTCAGCGTACAGGACGAACATCAAGCGGTACAGCAGCACTAGTGACTGCTCTTTCAGTTCGTTTAGGCCATCGGTATTATCTGGGTCGATGTCCAGGTTGTTCGACTCGATGAAGCCGTGTCCGAGGACTCGTAATGCGGTGAAGACGTTGTCTTGAAGGTCTTCGCCCAGCTGCTGAGATGCTGTCTCGCTCTCAGACCAAACCTTTTCCAAGAAAGTGGAGCCTGATGCCCCACGGAGTGCTTCTGGCCGGAAAAACAGGTAGAAATATTTGAACTGCTCCAGATCACCTTGGCTGAGCAATTCGGGTAAGTCGACTTCGTAGTAGGTTTTGGTCTCGTAGTCTTTAGTGCCGTATAGCCTCCATTTCCTACCGTTAGTAAGAATACCCCATTCGATGTCCCCAACGTTCTCGAGGTAGTGTTTGACTTGGTGGGATGCGTCTCTGTAAGGGCGTTGTTCGCTGAAACGGACATTGAAGTCTGCATCCCATTGTTTCGCCTCGACGATTCCAATGCCTTGGTTGAAGAGGTCTGTCGTGTCGTCGGTATCTATATTGACCAGCGCTGCGTCTCGTCTTTTCTCCTCGTTTTCGAAGAGAAGGATGTCAACATAGCCGTGGCCTTCTGGTAGCGTGGTTTCGACTTGGGTGCCGTAGCCGAGGATGTCGAGTACTTCGTCGATCCAGTTGTCGATCAGTGCGTCTTCTTTGTAGCCTTCAACGAGATCTCCCTCTAACTGATAGAGTGATTGAAGCTCACTCATAGCCTCTTCTGCTTCGCTGTCGCAATCCCATTCGGGACGGTGTCTTATGCGTTCATCAAGGTAGTGGCTTGAGAAGAGATTGGAGTTTTGGTAGGCTCGGTCGGTGATAGTAAGCTGACTCATTCGCGTTAACCGTAGCTACGTAATTGAAAGGTCATAGAATTACTGAAGATCAGAAACGACATCGGCGGTGTTGGCATTAAGGGTCAAAGTTTGGTACTTTGATTGTCTGATACATAAGTAGCAGAAAGAACGGATATCGTCTGGCGTTATCGTTCCAGACTACTTCCGAACGCCGCGATTCCGTTGTTCCAACTGTCATCGAAGAGAATCAGACGCTCCTCGACGCCGCCGACGCATTTCTCGAGACAATCCTCCCGCCAGAGCGATACAGTGATCCCGACGACCCCTAGGCAGCGTACTGTTCTGGCCGCCGGACCCCCAGCGATTACTCAATCACTACCGAGTTGGATCGTGGCTGCGACTAGCAGTTGCGCTCACAGCAATAGGACCTACCGGGAACAACTAGACCGTGCAGATGGGCCCACCGCTCGAGCAGCAAGCGCTTTCTCAGACAACTCGTAGGATTTAGGATTTAGGATTTAGGATTTAGTGAACCGAGATCGCGCTGCCAGTTTAGCTGTTGTTCTTCCGGCTGGGGACGCCGTAATCGATGTGGACTTCCGGTGTGCTCGGTGATTCGGATGCAGCGGTTCCGTTCCAATCGAGAACATGCACGTTCGCCAGTTCTCCAGAAAACCGGAACCGTTGGACTCCAGTTTCGATCGTCCCCTCGACAGCATGTTCCGAGACCACTGTGGGTTTCTCGAGCGGGTCAGCCTCAACTGGTTCGATATCACCATCGACGCTAATTTCGTAGTTGGATGGCACTCCACGACCGATTACTGTAACAATATTTGTCATCGTTCTCCCACTTGGCATACAGTGGTAGACTCAATTTTGCCAGTATAAGCCTTCTCATTGGCAAAACGGTCGAAATTTCCAACGTTCTCGAAGGAACGAATATGGGTTGGACTACAACTCGACGTACTGATCTTCCCATTCTTGTCTATCCTGCATCGCTTGCTCCCCTGCGTCGCTGATCGCGTAATAGTTCGTCCGTCGATCGAGTTCGCCCTTCTCGACCAACTCCTTGTTGACAAGCGTGTCGAGGTTTGGGTACAGCCGGCCGTGATTAATTTCACTCTCATAGTACTCCTCTATCTCCTCTTTGACATCTTGGCCAGACGGTCGGTTGGCACCTGCGATCACGTACAGGAGGTCTCGTTGGAAGCCGGTGAGGTCATCCATATTACGAGAGTATTCAACGATGCTGCATTTGACTTCTTTCCACGGAGAATTGTATGTCTTCGCACTGTGAAGGTAGAAGGGTGCCATAGAACGATCCGCATGACGTTATTCTCACCCAATCTGGTTCGAACTATCCGTTCACTACACTCGCCTACGTACCTTTTTCCGCCTCGGGATTCCTCACTCCGTTCGGAACCGCTCGGCGCAAAAATCTACGCTAAAAAGGCCGCCTCCGCGGGCTTTGCCCGCTTCGGCGGTGAACTGCTCACTTCGTTCGCAGATGCTCGTCGCGGGAACGTCTTCGCCTGTACTTACCGTTTATCAGGTAGTCACAAAGGGGGTATGGGAACTTTTCTATGACACCCTGTTAGCAACTGCGGATAGCGTACCTATCTGGCTTAGGGGTAAGAATGAAGAGTGATTTCTAAGATATTGTCCTTCGACTTCTCGTTCGTGGCTGTAGCACGTCTTCCCCGACGCCGTACCCCTATTCGACAGAGCAAACTCAACAATCGACTCCTGCGCGCTGTCTGTCCAGTCATCTCTGGTCCCTCTCCCCCTCGCGAGGGACGAACAACGCCACAATCGCGTCGAACTGAGCAGCTACTCGAGCGGTCTCGTCTCTGCCTTCTCTACTGCTGTGAGTGCGGCTCGACTGGACAGCTCCGTATTGCTCTCTGAGCCGTGCCAGCGGTGGCGCGCGATGAATGCGCGTTTCAGCGCGCAGAACGTGCGAGGGACGACCGAGGAGGCGCACGCGAGTGCGCCCCGCAGGGAGGAGGCTGGGGAGGACGCGAGCGAAGCGAGCGTGTGGTCGAACACACAAAAAAGAGAGCTGTCTCGCCTACTCCTGGGTCCACCACTGCCCGCGTTCGGGGAACTCGAGGCGGCTCCAGCCGGTCACGGCCAGGCTGCATCGCTCGTTGTGCCAGTTCTTCGCCGCGTTCCTGATCCGCACCGTCTCTCCCTCGCTCACTATTGTCTGGTAGGAGTTCTCCCAGATCGTGAACTTCATCTTCTCGGTCTCATCCGCGATCAGTCCAACCTGGCTGATCGACGGCTGCGAGGGCTCCCACAGTTTGATGATCTCGCCTTCCACGTCCACTTCGCCTGCCTCCACCTCCGGCACGTCTGCGATGTCGACGATCGTTCCCGACTCCGCTTTCACTTCGTCCATCTCCTCGAGTGTTGCATCGATTATCGACGTCCCGTCCGTCATCTTCTCCGCCAGTCCACGGCTCACTGCCGCCCGGCTTGGACCCCCACGCACCGTCTCCGTGATTCGCACCGATTGTTTGTTGACCGCCGCCAACTGCTCTTGCTCCAGCTCCGAACGGGGGTCCACCCGTTCGACCCGCCGCTCTCGGCGCTGCTCAACTACGACCTCTCTCGTCCGCTTCTCTCGCCCCTCCTGCGTTCCGAACGTCGCCCTTGCGCTGATCAACTCGAGTTCCTCCTCTCGAGCCCGAATCCGCTCTTCCTGTGCCAGTGGCAGGTGTCCGAACTCGTTCTCCTCGCGTCCAACCACCGTTTCTGGGTGGTTCGTCTCGACTTTCGTGTTGATCTCCTGATCGACCGACGCTTGGAACTCCAGCGTCTCATCCACGATGTCTTCCGCGAACTCGTCTTCCACCGCCACGCCTGCGTCCGTCTTCTCCGCAGCCGCCTCTTGGTTGACACTCGATCCATCCAAAGTTTTTTCATCTTGGAAGTTCGTAGAACTCATTGCTTGTAACCCGAAGGCGCTTTCCAACGCGTCTTCACTCCAACACCTCTGAGTCCCAACTATGTTCATCTCCTGCAACCGCTCTCGCTCGCGCCTTCAGGTCCCCTGAGGCGCGAGTAGAGCGGGACACTCACCCCCACCAGCCAGCACCGCGCGCCGAGACGACCGGCGCGAGCGTCCAGCGGAGTAACCGTGGGGGGTGAGCAGCGACGCCGCGCAACCCCTCGCGGTTACCCGCTGGCGTCGAAACCAGAGCCCGGCAGCACAGCGACCACCGGGAGCGAGCAGCCTGGAATGGTCGGTCGCGAGCGATGCAGAGGGAGGGAAGGCGAGCGGGGCGTGCCGTCTCGTTCACACCAGTTGAGGGACAGCTACAGCATCCCCACCTTTAGCACAGCCTGGCGGGCTTCGAAAGGGCGAGGACGTCTCGGCCGTCCCCCGCCGACGTAAGCACCGCAACGACCGAGCACAGCGAGGGAGTGAGGCGCGCAGCGAGGCGCGGGATGCCGAGCGGCCGAGGGCTTTCGGTAGAAGTGTACTCCTTTCTCCCTCTCTTCTCGAGTGTCCCGTTCACCACCAATATTGAACTCATCGATCGTCCACGTCGCATCCCCGCCAGGCCGATCTCAGTTGTCCAACACTCGGACTGCTGTCTCGATCGTCACCCAGAGGTACTGGCTGTTTCAACTGCACAATACTCGGTCTGCCCTCAAAAAGCAAGATCACCAGACCAAACGCGTTAGGTATAGAGCAAACATTTATTTGTGAGACGCACGTCTCACAGAGTAATGAGTACTGACACTAACGATGCCGGTGAAGGGAACGGCAACGGCACCAGCAAAATCGACGTCCGGGTTCCAAACCGGCTCCTCGAGGAGATCGACGAGGAGTACGAGCGTCGCGGGTATACCTCACGGTCGGAAGCGATCCGCGACGCACTCCGCGACTGGATCGATCCACCGACGAGGCTCTCTGATGAGACGCTTGAAGAACTTGAAAAGAGCCGCGAGCAGCGAGAGCAGGGCGAAACGCAATCAGCCGACGACGTTCGCGAGCGCCTCGGCTTGAATGACTGACGTCAAGTACACTGAGCAAGCGATCGGCCACCTTGAGAACCTTGACCCGCAAGTCGCCGATCGTGTGATGAATAAAGTCGATGAGGCGACTGACTGGACCGAACACCGACTCGAGCGTCTTTCCGGCTACCCATATTACAAACTTCGCGCCGGCGACTACCGAGCGATCATCACATGGGATCGCGACGATAACGTTCTCATCGTCGAGGCGATTGGTCACCGACGGAACGTGTATGACCGGCACCTTCCCCCATGACGCCCCTTAATGCGAAAGTATCGGGGTGCGAAAATTACTTCCTTTACGGAGGGCGACAGACAGTTGTTGAGGAGAGGTACCGTTCAGTGCGCACTCTTGCATAATGAGCTGATGCTTCAGTTCGAATCACTTCAAGAAGACTCCGTGTTATGTACAGGTGAAGGAGCGAACAGTATATTCAAAAATGACCGCGTCACGAATCCGGTTCGAGAGCCTGAACGCTTACCGAGATAAAGTAGACGAACATGAACAAGAAGAATCCGATAATGAGCGGAATGAGCCGCTGATCAATGACGGCGAGTTCCAATATTGCCGAGACAGCGATCCCGCTTATGAAAACCAGTATCACGAACCCACCAACCGCATAGTAGAACCGGAGATCGGATTCAAAGTAGCTTTGAATACCCATTACGCTCTGTTGGCGACCGGCAACGAAAAGTACAGCGAAGTTCGCACAGTCTGCCCACCTACATACCAGCTGATTCACTGGTGTGTCGAGAGAAATTAACTTTGAGAAGAACCTATGGCACCCTGCACTGGGGGAAAGCCCGGCAGCACAGCGAGCTCGAAGAGAGAGAGCGAGCAGCCCGGAACCTGGAGGTGGGCGGGTGATCGTGGGAGGGCGGTACTGTGCGGTGCGGTCCGCCCGTCGTCCCGCTCGCCATACTCACCTCATCTCACCACTCCCGTCCTCCCACTCACTCAAACCGCACCGACTCCCTACCTTCTGTACGGTTTCCGGATCCAGGATCTCATTGAACTGCCCCATGCTCGCAGCTGTACTTGGATCGCTCGTCGCAGATCCTGCCCCAGCACCGCCACTTCCGAGTAGTACGATCGCGCACCCCTCGGCAATTCGCGGAACCGTTCCTGACACTCCAGACACGTGTACTCGAACTCGGCTCGAGCTCTGTTCTGGTGCCCCTCGAGCTCGCCCTCCTCGCTGTAGTGGAACTCCTCGTACACGAGCTTTTTCGAGCGAGCTCGCGACCGTCACACCGCGGACACTGGTCCATCATCAGTGGCTTGTCTGACCCCTGCCTCGAGACAGTACCTGAACTCGTCGATGCAACCCTGGCCTGGTCACCCTCACTGCTCACCTCACTATCCTCGGCTGAACTCTCGGCTTCGTCCACTGTGGTATCAGCTTGGTCTGCCTCCGATTCGTCTTCCTCACCTAGCGCTGCTCCTTCTCGAACCCAGTCGTCGAATTCCTCGCTCAGGATCTGGTCGTCGTCCTCTGCGTCTTCCGTCTGGTGTTGATCTGTCCAGTTCATATCCGGCTTACCACTCTCAGGTGGGCGAACAACACCGCCTCGCGATCGCCTAGCCTGACGTCTTCCCTGCCACTCTACGTACACCACCATCACGATTATCTACCCTGACGTCCTCCTAGCTGCTCTTCACTCACCACCGCCCTCGAGTCCAATCTCACCGCCGACGTCCTCGCCCACTGCCTCTATCCGCTCTTTGAGGAGAACAACCTACGTTCCGTCACCACCTCTTCCAGGTCCGCTCTATCCTCGAGTCCTTCTCCACATTCCCTGTCACGCCCGGCTCCTAACCTGTACGTTCCTCTCTCCCCATGCCTCAGCTTCATCTTCAGTCTCCTGCCCCACTCCTCTCCACCCGATCACCACCCTCTACCCTGTTCTCCGCCCTTCACTCGTTCTCCAGACCTCACTCTCTTTTCTCGAGCACCATCCTCTCTCTACTTCTCCCACCCCTCTTCTTTCTCTATTGGCCCCTCACATTCTGCTCTCTTCTCAACTTTCTTTTATATCTATCACCTCGCTTCACACCTCTCCCTCACCCACCTCTCTACCGCTCTCCAGTCCCCCACTGATCGTATTCTGAAAATGCTTCTCACTCCTCTCTCATTCTCCTTCCGTCCGCCCCCTTGTTATGCCCCTACCTTCCACCCTTCTACACCCAACTCAATCCCACCATTCTCGAGTCATAACACACCCCCTATCTAATTCTCCATATCCTGATGTATTTACCTACCCTGCTCTCTGACTCTCCACGTCTCATTCCCCGTCGCGCACACCTCTGTTTCTGCATACCTCCCCATTCCTTTGGACGATTTTTCGTCATTCACGACCAGTTTTGCGGACTCAAATCATTTTAAATTCCCGTTGCACATATCTAAGGCCGTAACAACACGCGCAACAAGTGAAAATTTCAAGCACGAAAGTCAAAAAACGCGCAACGGGGAGTTTCAGCCACCCAACTCAGTCGATTCTGAGTTTCAATGTTCAAATTGAAGAACGGCAGAAGGGACAGTTCGATATCACATTCTTAGAAGAATATCCCTTATCTGCTGATTTCTCCATCACGAAGGCTCAGATAATACGCAACGTGATTTTATCTCCTGTTTAGTATATGTAATTAATGTATTCCAGATATTATATTGATTTAGTAGAATAGCGCCAAATCCGGTTTTAAGATCCTCTGTATAGTTGTGAAATGAATGGGCTAAAGAGAGGGTTGGATCCGAGGGAGTTCATCGCTATACTAAACGGGGTCGGTTTCCTCGAGTTGGTCGTACATATCGTCGGGGAATGGAAGGCTACCATAAATTGAGTAGGGGCACTGCTCTTTGCCAATACAGTACCGTTGCATATCGTCATTATTACAATTCATTGGCAGGGGTGTGTTCCCGTCGGGGCCAATTCCACGATCGCCCCGTCGGGCTTCGTACTTGATCTGGTAGGCAGAGATCTCTGGATCAAACCATGGCCACCGGCTGAACAGGTCTTTGAGTTCATCGGTGATCGCGTCGACGGATTTCTCGCGGTACTGCGGGAGCCACATTACCATCCGAACGAGGTTGAAGAGGTCTTTTCGGACCGGTTTCTCCTCTTGGAGTCGCTCATCCATCGCAGCAAGACAAGGCAGTTCAAACAGGTCTTCGAGTTCCGTAATCTCGAGTGGCCGCGATCCACCGCCCGAGTGGCCGATTCGATACGTATTGACGCGGTCACCCCGATCGACTGTCACCGATCGATGCGATAAGTGATCTGCAAGCGAGTTCCCTACACTTCGGGGGGTCGACAATTGTGTGAGCTGGGCTCGTTCACTCTCGTTTTCTGGCTCATATACTTCAAGAGCATCGGACAACTCCTGAGCAGTATGAAACTCACCGATCTGAGTGTGTGGTGATGCTTGCACAGCATTTCGGAGCAGTCGGACGATCTGCTCGCCTTGATCCCAGTTTTTCCACACCTTCTCGTAGTGGCCGATCTCGAGGGCGTAGTCAGTCCGCTCGGTGATGGCAGTTTCGTGCTCTCGAAGCCACTTGCGTTGTGGCTCGCCGAGTTCATCCTCTTGGACTGCCTGTAGCCGGCCAAAACACCGCTTGCCGTACGATCGATAAGTGTCATGGAGGTGGTCGAGCGGGACGTAGAGATGATTGTCCTTGACCTGCGTTCGAATCTCGCCCGTTTCGTCGGCACTCGTCGCTTCGGTGGATGCTCGAGCGAGACACTTTCGAGAGGCAGCCGCCATTGGGATCTCGACGTAGAGATCGTACTCGGTATCGGCAGTCACCTCCTCGTCGAATTCGGGCATCGGTTTGACGTCCGTACAAACGCGACCCGGGTGGGGACCGTCCTGACTGGGGCCTTTCGCGTAGAGGACCTCAGCCATCTCTTGGTAGAGCGTTGGATCGTCGTACTCATGCACAAGTGCGAGGAGGTTAGTCGCGAACAGTTCGCGGATGTTGTGAAGGACTTGGTTCTGCCGAGGCGGCGTGTCCTCGAAGCGAGGTTGTTCGCTCACGCAGATTGAACTGAGAGTAGCCAGCAAAACGAGCGTTGCGGGCTCGTCGACGAATGGGTACTCGAGCGGACGGTTACGCTTGGAACTCTTGAACGCAGCAGTCCCGAACTGTTCGATATCCGAAAGCAGCGTCTCTCGGTCTGGCGTATTATCGACGACGTAGCGGTCGTACCCGCGGGTGAACAATTGAACGATCTCTCTGTCAGTGTAGTTGATAGGGATCGCTGCAGCGAGGTAGGCGTCTCGCTCGGTCTCTCGTGGATCAATCATGGGTAAGTTCACGCTCGGTTTCAAGGAACTGTGGTCGGGCTTCCGTTTGGGGATCGAACGCTGGGCTCTCGATCGGCTGGACGACACGGCAGACCTCTGCGTGCAACGAGTAGGGCACGCGAAGGAGACGGCTTCGGTCGGCAGTCACAACGGGATCGATCGGGATCTCATAACGCTCGAGCAAGAGATCGTTGAGCACTTCTCGGCTTTTCTCGTCATACCCGTACTCAAGCTCGTTGTCGAGCAGATAGACGTGGACGCCTTGACCGGAATAGACGACCATCGTCTTCTCGGCAGCAAATACATCCATGAAGAGGTC
The DNA here is from genome assembly GCF_000337555.1 of Natrialba asiatica DSM 12278. Lineage (GTDB taxonomy): Archaea > Halobacteriota > Halobacteria > Halobacteriales > Natrialbaceae > Natrialba > Natrialba asiatica. The sequence goes on from NZ_AOIO01000041.1 coordinate 116,491, forward strand.
TCGTGTTTCGAAGCCGTACTCGATCGCACGGTCGATGTCCTCGAACGAGTAGGGATACCCCCTCGGATCGGCGTCACAAATCTCGAATTCGGCGAGCAACGCGTCGTCACGACTCACATCTGTTGATTGGATCTCGAGGTCATTCTCGTCAAGTTCGCGTTCAGCGCGTGCTGTGGCGATGCCTTTCGCATCGATATCGACCGCGAGAACCCACGATCGGTCCCAGTTGTCCAACCCGTAGTAGACGCCATCCGAAATCGGATCACTCTTCTCGAGCAGATCGGGATCAGCCAAGGCGTATTCACTCCCCTGGAACGGGTCGTACCGTGCGGGAGATTGGATGAACGAGACGAGTTCTTCGACGTTGCTGAAGTTCTGTGCAATCGGCTCGCCATCTGAGTCAGTGCGCCACGTCGGCCGTCGAATGAAGTCGCGATCGGGGCGCTCCGCTTTGCGGATGGGATGGCGCTCGCGGAAGCTGATCCCGAACTCTTTCGGTGCCGTTGGTGTGATGAACGGCGGCAACTGGTCTACATACTCGGGGAACTCCTCGGTATAGTACGCATAGACCTCGCCACGGGTTGCCTGTCGCCAAGTCATAAGGGTCTACCACCGGTGAATGCGAATGTCATATCAACCTTCATTATTTCACCTTGTTTAGGTCAGCTTCCTGAAGGTGTGGATAGTCGCCATTCCATCGGCTTCGAATCCTTCGACTGCCTCCTGGAGACGTGAAAATGAGTTAGCTGTTCGACCACTCACATTCTCAGGAAGACGTTCTGCATCGGCGAGCACATTCACGATCTCGCCAGCGTCGTCACGTGACGGGAACGCCCACACGGCATCCGCGTCGACCGCAGCCATCTTCTCGTAATCACTCACAACTGCCTCCACGTTATTTGAGGTCATCTCCACTTCTCCAACCCACACAAGTTCATCATCAACGTCGAACGCGGCAGCGTCGAAAATCGTCTCCGAGGACTGCTGATAGTATCGCTCCACTCGATCGACCTCCTCGAGAGTCTCGAGCCAGCGCACCAGGAGTTCGACCCCAACTTTGTGTGGCGTCTTCTCTCCAAGATCTCCAATCCCCGGTTGGGCGGTGATTGTCTCGCCGAGAAGCTCTCGTCCATCCGGAAGCACCGTATAATACGGTCGTCGGTCCACCTTCCCTTTCTCGAGCAGCCCGAGTTCGATCAACACGTCGACGTCAACCCCATCAAGATCCTCTTGTAATTCGCCCATCCCTTCCAACAGCGTGTACTCCGGGAGGTCACGGTTCATCGCGTCAAGAACACGTTTGAGGAAGATCGCGTCGTCTCGAGAGAGCCCCCGCCGCCGAAGTTCATCGTCCGAGACTGGGCATTCCTCTTCGCCCGTGGACGAATCGAAGAAGGCGGCTCCGTTTGCAACGTCAACTGGATCGTCGTCGGTAGTCTCTGCTTTACTGCTATCGTCTCGATCATCGTACTGATCGTCGCCCCCATCGTCAAGGCTGGTCTTCTCGAGCGGCTGCTGGGCTTCTATGACCTCACTCTCTTCGTTGGACTCCACTATCTCTGCACTCTCATCTTCGTCCAGCGCCGGCGACGCACCAGCCCGCCGATCTGTGTCGCTCCAATTTGACCACTCCATCGCGTCCTCGTGGGTCGGTACGTATAACCCGTACTCGTCCTCAGTCCGCTCGAGCACCTCCGGCAGAAGCTCTTCGTCGAATTGCTGCTGTTCGGCCGCCGTCAACGGCTCGTCGCTTTCTGGATGCCCGCTTATGATCGGGGGCGAGTGCAGAGTCAACGGCGCTGGTCGCTCCTCACCGAACCCAGGGGAAACGAGTTTCGTGAACCACTCGCCCGCTGCCATCCGGTTGTTCCGGTTCCGGACATCCTCCACAGACAACTCGTCGTGCGTGAACGTCTTCGCGAACCGGTTCTTCATCGAGATGTCACCAATCAGTTTCGTATGCACCTCTGTCAGCAGTTCTTCGTACGCACCATTCCCATTGTGGAACTTCTTGACCTGCTCGGGATACTGCATGACGAAGCCGAGGCTCAGTCCCGACGATCGGCCCTGGGGGAGCAGTTGATCGGCGACCAGTTCGGTCGCGACGAACGGTGCAGCCTCTTCCATGATGACGTTGACCACGTTCTCGGGGTTCGTCCGCCGCCGTCGCTGGATTGAATGCCACAGATTACTCAATAAGACTGTGGTGAACCCGCGCTGGGCGGGTAACGACAGGTCACCCAGGTCGAACAGGATCGTGACATCTTCCTCGAGGAACTCACTGAAGTCGAAATGGGTCTCCTGCTGGTGGAAGCCGTAGAGATCGTCTCCGGTGGATTCGACTTCGCGACCGGGTTTGTGTCGAAGCATCCAGTGAAGGTGGCGATCCTCTTTCAGTTTGTTCAGCCGGTTCATCACCGCCCCCATCGTCGTGTCGAACTGGTTCTCGTCCTTGGCGAACTGGGCGGCGAGTGAGTCGTGGATGTCGGCATTGATCTCCGAAACCTCCGGCAGCTCCTGATGACGATGCATTCTCGTCGCGGCCCCGACGAGATCATCCAACCCGAAGACGTCGTCACCGTGTTTCGGATCGAACAACGCTTGGATCAGGAACGTCAGAATTTCGTTCGCCACGAACGCCTGTTCGTACTTCTCCGCTCCCATGATCATCCGCATCAGTTCATGGAAGTGGTCGACTTTCTCCTTGACTGCCGTCTCGCGATCGTTCCCATCGAGTGCTGGTCGAATATCGAAGAACGAGATTGCAGGAAGCGTCTCCGGTACGCGGAAGTGGTATACGTCGTCGAGGTGCCCGAATTTCTTATAGTGGGCCATCAGGTAGTTCTGACACATGTTGTCGCCTTTCGGGTCGAAGAGGACGTTCGGCCCAGGTGTCGTCTCGGCGAGCGAGCGCAACATGTGGTACGTGACTTGGCTCTTCCCGCTTCCAGTTGCGCCACAGAGCAACCAGTGGCGTGTTTGCCGGCTCGGCGGTAACCGAAGCGGCCCCTCAACAGCACTGTTGGCGTCCTGACCGAGGACCATTCCCGTGGTGTACTGGCGGCGTTGGGCGGTGTCCAACCCGGGAAGAGCCGTGCGGCTTTCTGGATTCGCATGCGTCTCTTTGACTGCTTCATCAGTCAAATGCTCGGTACTGGGAACGATCACCAGATTGCAGAGCTCGCCGGGATCGAGATGGAGGTCGGGTTCGGAGCGGCTCACCCGCCCACCAGCGACGACCTCACCCTCGAGAAACCGATTAAAACAGCGTCGCAACCGCTTTCGCCGACTGCGCTCAAGAACTCCTTTCTCGTAGAGGATTTCGCTCTCGAGTTTGTAGTAGTCACCGGCAAGCGGATCGAACACGGTACTCAGATTCCGTAGGCCGTGTTCGATTTCGGATGTGTCGCTCAGAGACGAGTTCGTGGGGACAGTCACTACCCGCAGGTTGGTCGTGAACGTATGGCCCCAGTCTTCGTTTTTGATCTCGGTAATGCGCTCAGATCGAGATTCACTGAGTGACTCTGACCGCGACGAAGACGACTCGTTATTCTTTGGACCGCGTAGAAGCTCTTCAAGGGCTATGGCGGCTTCACCCCACAGCGTCTCGCGACCCTGTTCGATTTCGTCGATGTGGTATTCACCCTCTTTCGTTAGATCGGGCTCGCCTTCGAACGCGGCCTGGAAGACGATTGGATGGTCCGTGCTTGCAAAATGATCGATTAGCACGGTCAACGGCGCGTGTGAGCTCGCCTTCGACCGATCAGTTTCTCCCATTTTCTGATCGAATTTCTTGATTGCTGCCAACGGGTCTCCGCTGCCGGTCCACCGCAGTCCGTACGGTTCAACTTCATCCGGATGTGGCCGGGCGAGTACCCCCTCACCAGTGTCAACTGGCGTCTCGAGGGCGAACGTGAGCGACCCTGGATCGCGGTTTTCTGCCTTCTCTTTCGCACGGAGTGCATCGAGGTCGATGCTCGGGAGTTGCTTGCCGAGTAGGAGACTGGAATCGGAGCTGGTAGGAGAATAAGACTCAGAAGCGGAAGCCTCGGAATCAGACGCCTCCGTACTGGTGTTCTCTTCGGTAGTCTTGTCTCGATCAACCTGCTCGCCGATGGTCGTAGCTCCTCCGTCAGCAAGCGTCGGTTTGGAGCCCCGGACACGAACGAGCGCATCGACTTCAGCCGGTGTACACTGGAGAGTGCCGTTCTCGAGGGCGGTCTCGAACTCGTCGTACGAATACTGCTGTGGGGTGATGAGCTTCTCCGCAAAATCAACAGTCACACGCTCGATTTCCACGGAGTCGGGGTAGGCCGAGTTGAGCCGATCGTAGAGCGTGGAGAGGTGCTGCTCACAGGAATAATAGAATTCGATCGGTGAATCCGTCCCGTCGCTGTAAATCACAAACTCGAACGTGAGCGGGTCGGGATCCGAAAGCGGGTTGAGCTGTTGCCACCACGGCACCCCACCTCGTCGGACGTCGTGCAAGGGACGGATCTGGTTGATAACTTCCCGTGGCGGTCGCTCGCCCGTCGACGGCACAACTCGGATATACTCTTGTTTACGCTCGAGCGGCGAGCTAGCGGACGCCTCAAGCTCGAGCACTCGTTCGTGAAGCTCTATTGGGTCCTCAATCGCCCAGCACTGGATTTCGGGCGACGTGTGGTCGAACGTACTGAACGTGACGGTTCCATACGACAACAGCCGGCCGATGGAGGACTGATGAAAAGTAGTGTCGACGACATGGTCGAGCGGGAGTTTCGTGAATCCATCGCCATGAATTCCCCGTGTGCGGACGTAGAGTTTCTCCGAGGTGAGGACGTAGGTGGTGCGAAGCGCCCGAACAATCGGACGCACACTGATCGCGATGCCTATCAGGCCAACCAGGAACGGAATAGCACTCAGCCACCACAGTGGGATTTCGATACTGGTTCCCTCCACCGCGAGCGTATAGGACTCGAGCCCGACGAGCGACGATCCTGTTGTGACCCCGGCGATGCTCTCGGTCGCAAGAGCAAGCGCGACCGCTATGAAGACGAGTGCGACCAGAAACGTCAGAGATCCGCCTCGAAACAGTGGCGTACCAGTCCACTGCACGTCTAGGTCGGAGACCTGCTTCACTTGCTCGTCCTCTGCCACGATCCATTCAAGGGATTCAGCGCCGATGTCGGGGGTACTCTCGGTTTTCTCAGTCGTCTGCATCGGTTGTCACCTCCGTGCTCGAAGAAGCGTCACCACTCGCGGTCTCTGGTTCACACATCGTGCTGGCAGCATCAACCCACTCATCAAGCAGCGTGAGCGGGATCGACGTCTCCTCTGAAAGAGACTCAATATCTGCCACAGCGAGCTCGCCAACCGTCTCGACACCTGCGTCGGCGAGATATCCTGCGTACGTCTCGCCGACTCCAGTGATCGTAGAGAGATCGTCGCCTCGATCTTCTGCCGCTTCAGCACGCGAATCCTCTGCCACCTTCTCATGCGGTTCCTCTACTGCTTCTTCATGCGGTTCCTCCGCTCCCTCATCTGCAGCTGCTATCGCTCCTTGACTGGCCTCAACAGTCTCACTAACGTCTCTTTCGTGATATTCGGTCTCCACATCGGCTCGCTCCCGATCGGCGTGCTTGACGACCGTCTCATCGGTTTCGGGGTCCCTGTCGATCTCATTCAAATCCACCTCCTCGAGCACCGACTCCGGAATCTCGTAGTCATCGAGTCGGTCCTCTGCGGCAAGGAAACTGGCGTCGTCGGCGTCGATATACCGGTTCTCGGCGAGATACTCCCACGGATCGAGGTCATCGTCGAGGACGCTGACTTCGTAGTCGTTCACGTGGAGTGCGAGTGGTTTCGACCACTCATTGACACCAAGCAAAAACTCCGAGTAGCCCCCGTCTTCGCCAGTCTGAGCCGTCGTCAGGAACGTTTGCTCGGAAGGGGTGAGATCATGGAAGTCGATCATCTCGTCGCTGACCGACTCGTGGTGGAAGATTTGCTTGATATCGCAGAGATTGTAGACGTTGCGCGCTTTCTCGGCGGCCTCCTTGGACTGGTCGTCCGACTGGGCGACGAACTCATCGACAGTCTGGGAGATGAGCGTGATTGCCGTGTTGAAATGGCGACTGTGCCGGATGAACAGATCGATCATATCTGTCGTCGCCTCCCGTCGCAACAGGTAGTGAGCCTCGTCGATCGTCACCTGCGTCCGGCGATCGTGATCGCTGGCCGCTCGCTGGTAGATCCAGTCGAACATCACGTGCATAAACAGTGGTGCCTGCCCCGTGTCGGCAAACATCGACATGTCGATGACGACTAAACGGTTGTCGAGTTCGACGTTCGTCCGGCCGGTCAAATTGTCGTTCTCGCCGCCCTTCTGGAACGCCTCGAGACCAAGCAATAATTGGTAAGCGTACTGCTCGTCGCCATCCCGAAATCGCGTCTCGAGCTGGTCAATCTCGGGCCACACTCGCTCGTCGTTCGCATCCTCGTGCAGTTCCAAGAATTCCGATGGTAGGCCACCGTCGGCGATTTCTGCGAGGATATCAAGGAGGTCCTCGATCGTCGGGCTCGTGTTCTCGTGGGTCACCGTCTCTTCCGTGATACCGTATTGGAGGTAGGCAAGTCGGACCGCTCGCCGCAGGATTCCCTCCTGTTCCTTGCTTAACGACTGCTCGGTCACCGCCGAGAAATGGATGCGAAACAGCTCCATCACCGAGCGCAATTTCTTCTTAAATGGATCGTCCACAGCGTCGTCGATACCCCGCTGGATCTCGAGGGGGTTGACTGTGTTATCGCCGCCGAAGCGGATCACTTGCCCACCAAGATCGTTCGCGAAGTCAACGAAGTCTCCAAGCGGATCGAGAACCAGCATCTCGATCTCGGGGTCCATCATCAACCGATGGTACATCTCGTGTTTCTCGGCGAACGTCTTTCCGGAGCCCATTGTGCCGGCGATTGCTTTTGAGTACGAGGAGAGCTCGTATCTGTCGAGGATTACGGGTGTGTCCGTCGTATCAAACCCATAGAAGATTCCCTCGGGATCGGTGATCACCGGCTCAATGAACGGAAACATCGTGCCGATGGCGGTCTCCTGCATCAACTGGGTCGACTTGATCGGATCGTCACCAAGCGGGCCGAGTGCGTCCTGTGATTCGACTTGCCGTTTCTCGAGGGGGACTGCTTCCGCGTTCGCGGTACTGAGCGAATCAACGACGCGTTCGGTTGCCTCGTTGAGTTCCTGTTCAGTGTCGGCGACCACTTCGATGTAGATCGCGAAGTCGAACAGCTTCGTCTCCCCGAGGATGATATCCCAGATGAGATCCTGGACCATGTCGCGGTCGGCCTCCTCCTCGTGGGTGTCGGTCTGACTCTTCTCGTGTTTCTTGTGGAGGCGAGCCCGTAACTGAGTGAGGCGTTTCTGCAACTTACGGAGGACGGAGCCGGTATCGCGTGGCTGGATGTGTTGAGTGACCCGAACGTGATCGTTCGTCGTATACAGTTCATCGAGCCAGCCTAAGGGGACGCGTTCGGGGTAGCCGTGAATCGTCAGTGTACGGACGAACTTGTCGTTGCGGATCATATACCCCGATTCGAAGAAGTTGGAGACCTCTTTCAGCTTTCGTGGGGCGATGATATCTCGGTCGGCGAGCGACTGTTCGGTGTCGTCCTGGACGACCCCCAGTCGGAACTCACCTTCGTCGACCTCCTCGAGTTCGAGGAGATGCTCGGCTTGCTCGCGGATGTTTTCCTTGGTGAGGTCGTCGCCGTTGGCCTCGACGATCGCTGCTGCCCGGTCGAACGTCTCGTCATCGATCTCCTTGAGCGTGTGCTTATTGCCCGAAGTAAGACGAGAACGAAGTCCTGAAAGGAAGCCCATCAGTACTCACCCTCCGTTTTGGTCGCTTGATTGAACTTCTCGAACTGCGGGTCGACGTGGTTGTAGTAGTGGTACAGGATTTCCATGGTTTCCTGACGGTCGGTTACCTGGTCAATCGAGACCTCCGTCCGGCCGAGTTTGTTCGTAATCCGGCGCTGTCGCTGTCTCACTTCGCGAATGCAGAGCTCAGTTCGTGCGTCCTCGTGCGAATCGCCGAATGGCGTATGGGCAAGCACTCGTGAGCAGGCAGCGCCGATAAGCGGGAGATCGCCAAGCTGGCTCAGAACGCTTCCCGTGTCGAGATTCTTGTGGACTTGATCAGCGTCGACACGGGTGACGATGTAGAAATCGCGTTGTTTGAGGTCGGCGTCTCTGATCCGGTTGCTCGCCCACTGGATGTAGAACTTCCGTCCGTACTGGAGGATCGGCGTCTCTTCTCGAGCAGTCGTCCTCGATGATGCCGTGTAGAAGCGCTCGAGGTGTCCCGTAAGGTCGAACGTTTTCGGGTAGCAGGGGACGGCCACGCTGAACTCGAGCGACATCAGGAAGGACATGTACGCGCTCATCGTGTCGTGTCTGGCCTGTTCACTGAGCGAGAGCCAGTTCTGTGGATGGACTTTCAAGAGGCCGATATAGCTGTCACCGTCGACGGCGATACCATCCTCCCGGACGTAGTCGAAGCTGAGTGTCTCCTGGGTCGTTGTCGATCCACCAAGGCGATCCTTGAGGTCGAAGTGATCACGCGCTCGGGAGCGCTCTCGAGCGGTTGGGAGGTTCGTGTCAATATCGTCAAGGAATTTGTCGAGTGCTCGTAGGACCTCGAGGTCGGACTCGGGTGTGGGCGGCGTGTGATCACTGCTGGCAGTCGACTGGACAACAGGCTCCTCGTCCTCTTCGTGTGATTCTGAGGCTATTTCGGTGGCTGTCTCGTCGGTGGGTGCAGTTCCCATTATCGATCACCGTCCGTCAGCTTCCGCTTCCTGTTCGGCTTCGATCGTCTCGATATCGAGGCCAGCCTGCCGAACGTAGACGACGTCCTGGGCGACGGGTGTCTCTGGTTCGGGTCGCGTTCTCCGGTTGTGGTACCCATTCGACCCGAGATAGTACTCGGCGGCGGCACGGGCGTAGCTGATGGGTCGTTGGCCAGCAGGGGAAACCAGTAGGGTGAGGATGCCGATGGCGAGTCCGATCCCGCCGGCACCCAGGAACAGTGTCCCAGTGAAGCCGAGGCTTTGGGCGATACCCATGGCCAAGAACGGGACCACGAGAACCTCGCCAGCTTCTCGGGCGGTCAACCCGAAAACCAACTTCGTATTAACGACACGCCCTGCGATAGGGAATGTTTCCATAGGCAATCTGTACGTCTTAGGGATATCTAGTTAAAAGTTACTCCCAATTTTGATGTTCCAATGAAGCGCCCATTTTGAACGATCTTGCGGCCCCAACCTACCTCTTGCTGAGTACGGTCTCAAGACCGTTGGTCTGGTTGGTCTGGGAGCGACATGTGGAGATCCTCGAGCGTAAGTTCGTCAGCGTCGCGTTCGGCGGCGCGCATCGCGGCGTCGTCGACAATCCCAGCGATATCTGCGCTACTGACTCCTTCTGTCTGCTCGGCCATCTTCCTATATGCGTTGTTGTCAAAGTCCGTCGGCAGCTCGTCGAGCCGGACGCGGAAAATGGCCTCTCGAGCGTCGCGATCTGGAAGTCCGAGTTCGTACTGCTGGTCAAAGCGACCCCGGCGAGTAGCCGCCTCATCAAGGAGTTCAGCGCGGTTCGTAGCTGCGATCACGAGGTAATTCGGATCGTCGGCGTCCAGGTGAGCGAGGAACTCGTTGACGACCTGGGTGTGCTCGCGATTGACGTCGCTTTCACGGGAGGCAAGCAGCGCGTCGATCTCGTCGATGAAGATCACACACCGATCGAACTGTGCGGCCTCCGCGAACAGTCGGTTGACCTGCTCGGTGGACTCATTGACCCAGCGCGATTTGATATCGCCCGCCGAGAGCTCGAGATACGGGTGGCCGAGTTCGCCAGCAATGGCTCGAGCGAACAGCGTCTTGCCTGTCCCTGGAGGACCGTAGAAGAGAATCCCGTTCGGTGGGGAGATGTTGAAGCGTTCGTAGGCGGCATCCAGCCGAGTCAATGGACGGATCACCGAGCGCTCGACCTCCGTTTTGAGTGGCTCCATCCCACCAACGTCCGCAAATCTAGTGTCGGGCGCAGACTGCCAGCCGTATTGGAGTTGGGAGGGAATGGGGTGCTCTTGAGTCGCTCCATTGCTGGAGTGAGGCGTCTTCTTGTGTTTGGCCTCGGTTTTCTCTCTCTGAGCAGCCGCATCCACTGCGTCCGTCTGCTCCACTTCTCCCGTTGAGGTTTCCTCTTCGAGAGCTTCTGCGGCGGTTCCGATACTTACTGATAACATCAGTGGGACACACGCAAGCCAACTGGCTCCCATGTACCAAGAGCTTTCAAACATGGAGGGGATTCGGAACGGGGCAAGAATGCTTGCGAGAGCAGGCAGATTATTCTCCCAGATAGGGAAAAACCACACCGCCGTCAATATTGCTGCTCCAAAGACGCCTCCAAACAGGAAATCGATATCTGCATGTTCGGGCTCCTCCCCATAGAGTGGAGAGATGCCGACAACCAAGCACGCAGCAGTCAATGAAGGGATTAGCCAGATAGCAGGGATTGCGATTAGCGCTATAATTGGGTCAGAAAAATACGCTACAATCCAAACGATCCCTAGTGGTGCAGCTACAAAGTTCACAGAAAAGAGAGTTAAGGAGAAAATTCTAACAACAGCTTTCTTCAAGAATTTCTTGGGTTGAGTTTTTCTTTCCATTCTCCGTTAGTTATTGTTGTTGTCGTATTCGTCCAGTGTCTGTTGACTCGATTCCGGGTCTGGCGATGTGTCGGCAGCGTTGGTGCTGGCCTCGGCTACCCCATCACTAGTCGATTGTTGAGTCGACGTGTCGATAACGGGGTTTTCCCGATAACGTTCCAACCCGGCCGCCGCCCACTCGGTCGGGGATTCGTGAAGATTTCGTGGTCCATAGGTAGCACCAGCTTTCATGTCCTGAACCGCGCGCTTTCCGCCTTTTTTCACACCAGATCCCGCTGTCTTACCTCTGCTGACAATACCATCTGGGACTTTCGACGAAGCTGCACTCCCAACTGCTGCTTTCGTTTGGCCGACGCGTGATCCCACTCTGCTGGCAGCACTGCTCCCCCTTCCACCCGTTAAACTGTCGCCCCACTTGGCCCCCCTCGCCCCTCCGTACCTCGCCTGTTCCATCAGTGCAGTACGTCGCGATTTTCCACCTGACTGGTTCGTTGAAGAGCTCTGAGCTTGCGACTTCGAGCTGCTCTTTGCACTCCGACGGCCGAGGCCTCTCGGCGACATCCCTGCCATCGCGGCAGCTTTGAGGCCGACGAGGGCAGGGGCGAGCAGTCCGATCAGCCAGAAGAGCATTGCTTCAATGAGTTCGCCAAACTCGGCCTCAGTCATTTCCTCACCTTGGACGGCGATATCCGAATACGCGCCAACGGCTGCCGCACCTGTTTGGAGTAGCCCCGCCATCACGATCCCTGCAAGCAGCATGTACGCTGTCGCCCGCAAGAGTGTTTTCGCGATCGCCGAGCTGTGGCGGAGTGGACCGAAATCCAGGTACAACATGGCCCCAAGAACAGGAAGTAAGATGAATGTCGCGTGGAAGAGGAACTCCCGGAACACAAAGACTCCGAGCGCGAGCAGGATGCCTGCGACGGAGACCAAGTTGATTATGATCCCACCGATGATGGCCCCCGCACCCAGCGAAGCTGCCCCTTCAAATCCAGCCTCGAGCACTTCGGGGCCGAACGCGTCACCGTAGTCGTCGGTGTAAATGTGCAGGATTATCGCGTTTGTTAGAAGGAGACCAAAGTGCATAATCTGACGGCCGACGGCGACGAAGATGATTACCTTCAACGTTTTCCAGACCAGCATGAAGTTCGTCACTTCCCGCTGATCGGAGAACGGAGCAGAGGCGATCCCAGCCATGAAGACGATCACCAGCAGTTGAGGGAAAATTGCCAGATTGTGCTCGAAGGCACCCTGCATTGCCGGATCATTGTAGGGACTATCGAAGATGATGAACGACTGCATCCCGCCCGCAACGAGGGTGGTGATGAACCCCAGGATCCCGGTCAAAATGTAGATGAAGAAGTCGGCGATCCAATCGCTGACGAACGCGACGGTGATGGCGGGATTACCACCTGGAAGGATGGCGAGGCTCTTCTGGGCCGACCCCAGTATCGTGGGGTCGACGCTTTCTATGATGCCTTTGATCGGAAGGGGCAGTCTAGGAATGGTCATTGGTTTGGCAGGGTCTCTGTTGTGGCCGTCAACGTGGAAGCTATGGAGTGGGTGTGCACCCACACTGTATTGGATCGAATTCGAACGGTCATTTGTTTGCACCTCTCATGTACGCGAACGGAATGTACAAAATCACGAAGGCAATGATCGAGACGAACGCTCCAGTGAAGCTCATCAGTAGCTGGTAAATGTTGAACGCCTCTGGCTGGAATGTGGCCTGCGTCTCAACTGGACTGTAGTACACCTCTTCCGCTGGATCGGTCTCGCCCGTGAACGAAGCCCTCACGTAGAGGTCACTCCGTTCGACGACTGCGGTTCCGTCCGAGTCGGTCGTAACCTGTCCCTGGGCAGCACCGTGGAGCCAGAGTGTCTTGTTGCCAAGCGCCTCGCCGGTATCTTCCTCGAAAAGGTGGAACTCTGCGTGCGTGTCGTTGAGGATTTCCGTCTCGAGCTGAGCGGCGCGCTCTTGGACAGTCTGTGTCGATACCGGGATTGGATCGCCGTGGATGTCGCGAACCTCTGTGATCGGCTGCTCTGCGTTTGTAATGGTGAGCGTCGTCTGTCCACGCGGTTCGACCGAGGAGAGATTGACGTCCTTATCGAGTGGTGCTGGCTCGGATGCGAAGCTGAAGCTGTTCGAACTAGCTAGTTCTGGTGGGTTTACGAGGTTGGTTGGTTCTCCCTCAAGCGTGGGGTCATCTCGCTGTGCGGCGAGTTGCTTCTCGAGGCTGTTCGGGAACGGAACGGTCTCCTGTTGGGTCGCTGGCGCTGGTAGTTGCTCGAGCGTCTCATTCCCTGTCGACACTCCCGACGATGCGTCGTTGAGCACTGGTACCGTCGTATTGGACTCGGTTTGATCCGGCGAAATCGGTAGCTCATCACCTGGCCGATGACCCCGCGTGGCGGTCTCATACTGGCGCTGTGAGTAGACGCCCCAGATATTCTCGATCTTGCCAGCGCCTTCTTCGAACGTCGCAGTACTCCAGAGCCGACGGTCATGGAGCGTCTCCGGGCCATCGAACTCGAGGATAAGCCGGTCGATGCCGTCGTCTGATTCGATAATCGTCTGCTCGATCGACAGCTCTTGGTTCGTCGTGACGACAACGGGAGCTTCGTCTTGAACCGTGTGGGAGAGTTCGAGTGTCTCATTGTCGGTTGTATTCGACAGCACCCAGTCAGTCCCCTCACGGACGTAGGTGGTCTCCTGGACTGCAAGCCTCGAGGTGATCGTCGCTTCCACTTCCAGCGTTGTCGCCCCGCTCGCGTTCGCGTCCGCGTAGTCGATCTGGTGAGGCGTCTCTGGATCACCACTCCATGACTGGGACCCGATCTCGAGTGTCCGATCGGTTTCTTGATCGAGGAGTGTGACGTTGAGGCAGGTCCGGGTCTCATTGGTCGTAGTGCAGGTTCCCTCTGGGATACGAGTCGAATAATCAAGGTGGGTGTAGACTGTCCCGTCACGTGGTACCAACAATGACTCTCTCTCGCTGTCGTTTTGGGTACCTGCTTCAGACTCGAGACGGGTCTGGGTCCCTTCTTCGGTTCCAAGGATCGTTACGTGAGCGTCCGTTACGAGCGTGCCGTTCGAGCGTTCCGAGTCTGGGAACCAGAGACTCGTCGACTCGTTGCGCTCGATCGACTCGAGTTGCTCAAGGCGGTACTCTTGCAGTGTCTGCTGATCCGGGCCGACCTGATACGGGGGTTGGGTCGTCGAATAGGAGAAATCGCGGGTCTGACTCAGCTCTGCTACCGAGATATTCTCTTCTTCATCGACGTCCTCGAGGTCTGGGAGTACGAACGGTGGGACTGAGCCAGCTTCGGGATCCGGTTTATCGGAGATGAAGACGTCTGTGTCGTTGGCCGTCGTCTCCGCGGTGGACATCGTCGCTGCACCACTAATTGAAAGTGCTAGGGAGACAACGAGCAGCAGTACAAGCGACAATCGTTGGCCATCCATTCGTGGTGGGGTGACAGGGGGTCGATTGGGGGTAAGTCGTGATTCTATTGGCTGTGCTACTTAGAAGGCGATCCAGGGTGTGACCATCCCCGGGGCGAGGTTTTCGAAGAGCGTCACGAACACGTTGTAGCTAACTGAGAGGACGATCATCCCAGCGCCGCCCCACATACCTCGCCAGCCCCACTGGGCACGGTCGGCATGTTTGCGGGAGACGAACCAGGCAGCGGCACCCACGAGAAAGACGATGACACCGATCTGGCCGAGTGTTGTTGCGACGAATGACTCAATCTCCGACAAGGAATTGTTGATCTCGCTCTGCTGGGCAGCAGCTATCCCAGTAGTTGCAATGAATGCGAACAGGACGGTCAGGACTCGGGCACCTTTCGTTTTGCGTGCCATACTCGCTCTCTTAGGTGCTAGTATTTAGATTTAATCATAGATGCAGTTATGGATACAAGTAGAGCGATCACTGTATATAGTCACAGACAATTGCCCATGCACCGAGGATGACTGGCGGCCACGCAATCGCCCCAATGAGCCCGAATTCGGGGCTCAATCCAAAGTCGGCCCAGGCAAATGCCGTTATCGCAGCGGCCACGATCCCCAGTACACTCGTAACGAGGAATGGTTTTGAGACGATTACCACACTTCCCAGAAGCGTCGCTCCGACCAGGATTACAGTCTCTCTCCCCACTGCCATCGGAGGATATCCTCCGGAGAGCGCGATCAGCCGAGCAACGAGGACGATCCACAGAGCGATTACCAGCGCAGCAAAAATCCCGCGTGCAGTTGCTCGCAGTGACCCAACCGTATACACGCGCGGGCCATCACCGACCCAGTCGCCAGTAAAGATATCGTGGTCGTGTTGGGTCTGGTGGCATGGTTCACACAGTGTTTCCAGATTCGACAGCCGGTTCGATCCACCCTTCGACAACGGAACGATGTGGTGGGCGTGGAGCCGAACCCCCTCGTCACCCGCATGCGGGCCGCTTTGTCGACCGCACGCTTGGCATGTCCAGTTGTCATGGCGGTATACCATTTTTCGGCGGGCTTCCCAGTCTGGCGGACGATTCCCTGAATACGCATCAGGATCGTCGTAGCGTGACTCAATCTGGGCCTCGAGTGTACTCATTCGATATCGACCCTCGCTTGCAGCTCGCCAAAGTCGTGCTCGACTACCGATATTGTGATCTCGAAAACCCAGCCGACCTCAGTAACTTCCTTGAACGCGCTTTTGTCAGTGTCCGAACCAAGACACCCAGCTACCCCGGTCCCGGTGAAAGCGGCGCTTGACCTAGTGAGGACTCCCCGACGACGCATATAATCCGACAGTTTGTGTCCGAACACATATAGTTACCTGGACAAATGGCAAGGGCGTTACCCCACAATGTATATAATTCTATGCGCTGTGGGGTAACGCAGAACCGGGATGACCGCAGAGAAACCAGAACCTCCTGATCTTCCAAAGACCCTCCGCGAGCCACTCGAACGCCAACCACCCGATCGCCTCGACCAAGTGAGTACATATGCTGACCAACTTGCCCACTGGAAACGCGCTGAACGCGAGCGTGAAGTCACTGAAACTCGAGAACGTGACTCAATCACTGACGATGAACAAACCACCCTCGAAGAACGCGGGATTTCGACCGATCCCACTGACTATGAGGGAGTAGCCACCAGTGGTGCGTACATCACGGTCAAGGAAACGAAACCCGGCTACAAATATTACTACTGGCAGTGGCGCGAGGGGAATTCCTGGAAGAACAAGTACATCGCACCCGTCGATCCAAAAGACTCCACCGAGTAACTATTGAGACTCAGGTTACGGACTGATGGATCGTTGCCCACGTCTCTACCACGTTGCTTTTTCGCACCGAATCGCGGATTCACCTCGAACAAGGCCTGAAGCGTTTCAATCTCTTCGGTGGTGAGTCCCTGGTTGGCCATACGGGCCGTCCGATGGATGAACCGATAGTCTTTCGACTGGCGATCGTATGTGGAAACTCCTGCTCTTCCAGGAATAAGATCGTCATATTATTTCTATAGAGATTTGTCGTGTACGCGCCCGCTGCCGGACAAGGCTGTGGATCAGGAGTGTATGGGAACCTGATAGCCATGCCTGCCGCGTCTGTGTAACGCGACAAACACTGAAACGTACTCGAGGACTATCAACCCACGCCCGTTACTTTTCATTCGAAATCTGGTGTGTCTTGAAAACCCCGTAAGCGGCGCGAGTCAGGAAAACGCCCACTCACGGCGTACTGGGTTCGGGTCGTTGTCGCGCCGTGGGAACGCGACACACAGACCAAGGACCGCTAGCCTGTTGAGTTCGATGCCTATAGGGATTGGTTCGTGGTCCGACTGTCACCGAAATGGTGATTAAGCGCTAATCAAAAGTCAGCGCTGGCCGTCGCGTCTGCCAGTCGCTTGGAATGTCGTTCACTCTGTTGAAGTCATACCAGTGCGGTGCTCGAGGGTTGAGAAGGTCGCTACTCATTCACCCATACCTCGCACCCACTTGAGCTCTCCGAGCCCGACCCGTTCTGATTCGACCGCCTCGAGCCTAATGGTATCGGCCACTTCGGTCCTCAAAACAAACTCCGGCAGCGAACCCGTGGTACCGTCGCACCACACTGAGTTCGCATGTGTAGAACCATACCCGTCCGGTCTCGGGGTTGTGACACTGGAGTACCCCGTTACTCGCGAGCCCTGCCAGCGGGTCATCTGTCTGTGGCCGTCCCATATCGACCGGCGGTCCCGTTTGCTGCTTGCTACTCATGTCTATAATTTTGATTCCGGTCGTTTCGTGCGTTCGAGCGGCCCGAATCCTATTTAGATGTTACACGAAACATATGTAAAAGTCTATCCCCGACAGACAGGCGGCTTGGGTGGGCGGGACTAGCGAAAACAGCGGAAACGGTGGTGTCTGCTTGGGGGTACGTTTATCTGATTGAGTGTGGGACAGCCAAATATGGCGACAGAGTCCCTCGAGACCGACTACGCTGGCACGTTTGGAGTGCTGTGCAATCACGTCTCGCTGTTCGACGTGAGTACTCCTGACGGGTGGCAACTCACGTATCGTGGATATGATCTAACGGCGTGGTATCATCCGTCGGCTGACGTGGAAATCGCCTGCAAGAAGCACTCCGAGGGATGGAATATTCGTATCCGAGATCACCAAACGGGGGCCTACTATCGCACACTCCCAACAAACGCAACCCGATGGACTGCCTTCGAGGCGGTGCGGGCCTTTTTCGACGGCGAGCCGTTGATGGTCGATGGCGCGGAAGACGGACTGATCTCTTTTTCGGACTTTCGAGACAAATAGGCTATCTATCTAGCACTCGAGGCCGTCTTCAATAAGGTTTGAACGGGCGTACTGGCACTCTCTGGCACTGCGCCAAAGGGCACTGCCGGTGCGCAACTCGTATGGAACAGCGTCAAACAACCGACTGATTTCTTGCTGGCTGTGTGCTCGCGGCTGTGCTTGCACTCCTCAGATTCCGAGTCGCTAGTGCACGAACCTACTGACGACACTGCCTGCTTGTACTCGACAGGCCAAGGACTATCTGTGTTACTGTCACACTATCGCATGATCTGCCCACAGGTACTCGCGTCCCACCCGAGCGCATTACTCTGGGCAGATCACACTGCATCGATTCGGAAACTAAACCGCGATAGCTAGCTGGACTGAGACACAAACAGTCTACGCCTGTACGGCTTCCGTGGCGGGTGCAACCGCAGATGACCCACTGCGGTTGGCCCGTTCGGTGGCAATACTGAAAAACGTATCACGGAGCAGTTGCGACCAGTGGTCCACCCCTGAGCCCTCCCAACACGGCCCAACCGTCTCTTCTCCGATAGTGATATTGCACAGGTAGCTTTGGTATCATTCGATCATGTGGCCTGTATATGGATGACAACACTCCAGAAATGAATCTCGACGACCCGACGCAACTTTGTGAGTCGATGATTCATCTTATTGAGACACTCGAGATGAAAGGCTCACTCTCATCAGACGAGGCACATGAGTTGAAGCAAGAAATTTACGGGCCATTCACACAAGTCGAAGAATAATACCAGTTGTTAGCTACTCATGGACTAATAAAACGACTACTGCTCTCGCTCGCTCCCTCTCTCGAAGGTCGTCCAGACTGTTGAATTCCCTTATGATCGTCTTTGAGGTCGCCAGCCCGACGCCGTTGATATCCTCGACGACGGTGAGCGAACCGACGGTTCCGATCGTCGTCAGAGGTTTTCTCTGACGTAGAGTCAAATCTGTTCATGCCGGTCGTTGACGGCCTTAACCCTTCCCTGTACTCGACAGGCCAAGGACTATCCATATCCTTGGTATAGTAGCGCATGATCTGTCCGCAAAACCGCTGGCCTGGGACACATTACGGGCAGATCACGCCGTGACCGACTCGGCACTCGCTAGGATAGCGAGTGCTCGCACTGAACCCCTGAACATGACCTTCCGATTGCCTGTTCGGGCCAAGGACAAGCGCACCACCTCGGTCTGCGTTTGTCCATTCACCCTTAAACCCGCGAATCACGTGCTCACACGGCACCGCCTCGTCACACGTCTCGAGCGGTTCGAATTGCAACTTTTCGATAGATGCTACTCTGAAGCTCGATACCGATCGATTCGGGCTTTGTTCTCCGCGTAGGACCGACTTGAGTCATAGATCGGACCGTCAGGCAACGCGGCCTCGCTCTTCGGGACCGTCGCGACGGGGATATCGA
>NZ_AOIO01000042.1 GCF_000337555.1 Natrialba asiatica DSM 12278
AGACATCTACGCTGGCACCTCCTTGTCCGCGGCCGTTTGGATCTCAACCGTCTCGACGTGATGGACGTCGTCGTAGAACGCGTCAGGTTTCTCTGTTTGCTTCCACTCAATCGTCGGGTCTGAGTCATCGCGTTCCCATCGGAGCGTTCGCGACGAACTGTCGATCATCGCTGTGACGAGTTGGTTGTCATCAACGGATTCGACCGGCCCCATGAGGGTCGCCGGCCCGTCACCGCTGATTACGATGCCATTGCCTGGTTCGAGTGTCTCGAGTAGGTCGATGTACTCAAAGAGTTGTTCGTTCTCTGGCCGCCAGCCAGCACCGTGGCCGTTGAGACAGCGCGTTTCCGGCGGGTAGCCTGCGGAGCAATAGACCATCCCGCACTCCTTACATTTCCAGTCAATGTGCGGGAACTCGTAGTCATCGGGCGTCGCAAGGATCATTGGTCGCCCTCCGCTAGCCCGAGTCCTTCGACGGGAAATGGTGTTTCTACCTGCATGGTTACCTCTGTCCAATCATTGCTGCGTCGTCTTCGGCACCAACGCCATCGAGGATGCAATCGGCCGCGGCTCGAGCGTTGGTCTCGTCAGAGAACTCCACGATCGCCTTACCACCAGGCCCGTGGAACGCGACTGCACCGTCCTCGTAGCCCATGACGTTCATCGCTTCGCCAACCTCAAACGTGTCCTCTCCCTCGTCGAAATACTCGCGGAGGATCTGTTTCTCGGTGTCCCACTTAGCCGCGAGTTTCGCGCCTTCGACGCACTCCTCGTCGTACT
>NZ_AOIO01000043.1 GCF_000337555.1 Natrialba asiatica DSM 12278
AAGAACTGTCAACGGGCGTGACTGCAGAGTCTGACGAGTTCTCCGTCGAAGAGACGCCTGAGGGCGACATCACGTTCCCGGACACGTTCGACGAGAACCTGGGTAACACCGGCGAAATCGTTGTCAACATCAACAACTACGACGGAGCGGTCTACGTCCAGTTCGGTGACGAAGACTCATCCAACTACCAGACGCTGCTCGAAGTCGAAGATACGAGTGACAGCGGCAACGTCACGATCGAGTACGACACGACGGAGGTCGGCACAAGCGCCTTCAGTCTCGCAGACAGTGACGACTCGCTCGAGCACCTCTACAGTACCGACGGTATTGACGCACCGCTCGAGCCAGGCCACAGCTACAGCCTGACTGCTGGTATTGTTGCAAACGCCACGGAAGGGAACGTCACTGACAAGACCGACGGCTCGTCGTTCTACCTCAATGAACGTGAGGGAATGAACGGCCTCGAAAGCGCGACGGCTCCTGCTGCTGACGACCTCGACGATGCGGTCGTCACTGAAACGGACGAAATCGCAAACGGTGACCAGCTGCTCGGTGTCATCGAAGCGAACGACGTCTTCGCACTCCTCTCGGAGGACGACGACGCAGACAGTCTCGCCAGCAACGACGTTAACATCTCCGTGACCGAAGTCAACCCTGGCGCAAACGCTGAGCCAGAAACTTGGTCGAACATTGATGGAGTAGGGACCGAAGCTGCAGATGGACCAGAACTCACTGGTGACGACATCGAGATCGTCGAAACCGACGAAGAGAACGGCACTGTTCTCTTCGCCCTGAACAGCTACGACTTCCTCGAGAACAACGAGGCATACGAACTCAACGTCTCGCTCGAAGAAGGCAACGTCCTCCTCAGCGGCGATGAGGACGAAAGCGTCAGTACCGAGTTCTCGCTGGCTCAGCCAGAACTCGAACTCGACGACTCGAACG
>NZ_AOIO01000044.1 GCF_000337555.1 Natrialba asiatica DSM 12278
GGCGTGCCATGAACTCGAGCAAGAGTACTCGGACATGGCGATGTACGAGGACGCTCGCGAAGCTGATCGAATGGAAGGCGAGTTCCTCCGCGGCGAGGAGGTGGCAGTGTAGATGGCGTCGCTTGCCGACCGAGACCAGGTCTCAGACCGTGGCGATACGAGTGTCGGAAAATACCCACAGTCCGCGGGAATCCAACTCGCTGCAAAAGACGAGTCAGAGCGGCACTACTTCCGTAACCCGACCGGCGGCATCTCATCAATTCCCGCGATGAACGCCGATCAAGCACGCAAACTCATCGCAGACGGTGTTCGCGGATTTGCACCAGAGGACTTCGAGCAGGTTGATGGCTTCGGCGCGGAACCGTGGGACTACCCGGACCCGATCGACTCCGACCGCGAGGTCAACGAACACGATCTCTGGATGCTTCGGGCAGCGATGCACAAGGGCAAGCGCGTTGGACACCAGGGCAAGTGCTCGTCGCGGAAGAACCCAACCGAGTACACAATCGAGCGCCTGCTTGACGAGTGGGATGATCCGACTGACGTGCCGCTTCACAGCCCTGAGGAGGTGCAGCAGGCCCCTGGAATCGGTCCTGACCGCGCTTCGCAGGTCGTCGGCGCTGCCGTGGCGAACAGGTTGATCGAACGGTCAGTGCGA
>NZ_AOIO01000045.1 GCF_000337555.1 Natrialba asiatica DSM 12278
GTCAGACGTGTAGTCGTAGCTGTTGCTCCACTCTTCACCAGCGTCAAGCGAAACGGTGGTGTTCTCGATGTTTTCGCCGCCAATGACGACGCCAACGTTGACCTCATCAGAGGCGTTGCCGCTGTTGCTGATGGTCACGTCGAGCGTGGCGTTCTCACCAACAATAGCTTCGTCAGTGCCGTCAGCGTCGAGGCCGATCACTGGACCTTCACCGTCGACGAGTGCAGCGTCCATGCTGTCGGATGCGTCGAGGTTGGTGGTCGCGGTGAGCTCCATAT
>NZ_AOIO01000046.1 GCF_000337555.1 Natrialba asiatica DSM 12278
TTCCGGTTCAACGCGGTCCTGGTTCGTTACGAACACCGCATACTTCCCCTCGGCATCGTCACTCGTACTCGGCGCGTACAAGAATTCGGGAGTACGGGGCACACACCGTTCGGCCCGATCCAGAGGGTCTTCCGTCGCCTACCGGGGTTCGAACGCCACGCATCCCAGACCCCGAGGCGTCAGCTAAGTTCGTCTTTGATCCCGCGGAGACAGATTACTCTGAGTGGGTCGCCGATCGCGTCGCCTCACGTGCACGCGAGCAACTATCGTTCGACAAGGCCCGACAGTCGCCGTATCACATCGAACTGTGGTCCGAGAAGACGCTACCCGATTACATCCGCGGCCGGGGAGGGTTGGCCGCCGAGTACGGCTGTAACGTTGTGGTAGAGGGCGAGGGCGACCTCTCGTTGACCGTCGCGAACGAGCTNGGGTTGGCCGCCGAGTACGGCTGTAACGTTGTGGTAGAGGGCGAGGGCGACCTCTCGTTGACCGTCGCGAACGAGCTGGCACAGCGAATCGACGACGCCGGCAAACCCGCGGTGATTCTGTACCTGGCCGATTTCGACGTGAAAGGCTACGATATGCCGGCGAACATGGCGGGGAAACTCGCCTGGTTGCATCAACGCGGTGACCTCGAACAACGCGTCGTGATCGAACGGCTGGCTGTGACGACCGATCAAATCGAGAACCTGGATCTCCCGCGAAAACCCATCGAAGAGAGTTCAGCGACAGGAACCGGCGGCGTTGCGTACAATCGTCGTATCACCGAGTGGGAACAGGAACACGGGGCCGGCGCGACCGAGTTGAACGCGCTCGAGCAACACCCTGACGAGTTCCGCCACATCGTTCGCGATGCCCTCGAACGGTACACCGACCCGGATCTCCCTCGCAAGAACGCCCGCCGCAGCGAGCAGTGGGAAGACGATGTCCAGGCCCGANCTCGAACGGTACACCGACCCGGATCTCCCTCGCAAGAACGCCCGCCGCAGCGAGCAGTGGGAAGACGATGTCCAGGCCCGAATCGAAGATCGGCTTTGCGAGGCCGGCATCGACGATGAACTCGATGACCTTGAAGCGTGGATCGAGGACTTCAATGACGCCTATGCGGAGGTCGCGGACGTATTCGAGCGCCTACGTGGACTGGTGGACGATGAGTCGCCACTTGGCACGTGGGAATCGATGGTTCAGGACCTCCTTGCGGAGACTGAACTCCCCGTTGCGGCGGTCCCCGAGGGCGAGGCGGCGCTTCCGGATGACCCGATCTATGATTCGAGCCGGTCGTACGCCGAGAACAAAGCCCGAATCGACCGGTATCGGGCGTCGGAGTAGTCGGCGAAACGACTAGGTATCATGATTTCGACTCACAAGGCATGACAAGCACCGATTTTCTCGAGACCTTCGCGGGTACCGTCCGTTCGAAGGTGTGCAACACATCGGGCTGCCAGACCAACCCGATCGGGACCCTCGAAGGGCGGTATCTCTGTGCCCGGTGTTTCAAACGACGGGCACGGCTCATGAGCGTTGGTCAACTCAAGGCCGCGATCGACGCCGAATCGAACCCGTTCAACCAGCAGAAACTCGAGACCGCACTCGCAGAGGTTCGTGAGTGGAACGAGGCCTAATCCGATGTCGAAGCCAGATTTTGGTGACCTCACTGTCAAATCTACTGCTCAGTTGTCTTCTTGACTCAACGGCTATAGAGCATACTGGATATACTGAGAATACCATCGGTCCAAAAAGTATTTGTGTATAGTGTGAGAATGTGAGAATATGCGACCTAATATCGATATACCATGGTCGATTCATGGAAAGATCAAGGAATACTCGCAGCAGCAAGAGATCACGATAGAAGAAGCATATATCGAGGCACTGGAATTAGGGACAGATCAACTTCCGCTAGATGGGGATGTCACATCATTTGACGGGCGGGAATGGCTCCCATTTGGTCCGCGCCTCGTCAGGTCAGCAGGTGAAGAGTCTCATCATATCAATAGAGTAACGACATGTTTGCCACACATCTATCATCGTGATCAACCAGTAGTAACACGAACAAGAAACCAAGACATGGCAAGTAATGAGTTTGTTTCCTGTTTGTCGACTCTCCAGTCGACGGGTCATTTGGCAGATGATTGGTTTACAGTTCATCAGCTCGGAGGTGCCAAAATCGGCCGTGGACTGAGCAACTTTGCAAGAGTGATAGAGAACTCAGAAGGCTTGTTCCGTAATTCTTCTTTCCCCCTTTATAAGCAAGGAAGCGGTATTTATATTGCAGAACTTGTGCGCGATTCCGAGTATCTAATTATTCGGTTTGAATTGCCGCAGAATAGTGAGGTACTCACCAATATATCTCTCTCCTTCATAATAGATGGATATCCAATGAGCGGACAGGAATACTACAAAATAGCTAGAGCATTCGGATTTAAGGAATTGTTCAACGCAAGAGATCATAAGTGTCCACGCATCGGAATTAGATTTGATGAACCAGTAGAAATAAGCCCTGTAGAGGAGATTTACAAGGATACTAGTGACGATGAGCCGTGGGTAAGCGGGTTGATGATCGAAAACCCGTTCCAATCGAATCCCGATCTCCTTGACCATTTGGAGTGGAATAGTGAAAATAATCCAACTGACCTCAAAGAAGCAAAGACATCGATTGAGACCCTTCAAAATTATAATACGCTCTATTGCGAACTAAATACCCATCACCCCACTTCTGACGATCCAGAATACCGCCTAGAATCAATTTCTGGAATATATCTATCTTCTATTTTCAACCGGAATAATGTATGGAATATCAGCCCGAAGGTAAGTTGGTAATTTGGCCAATATTACAAATANAGAGACAGATAATACGCTCTATTGCGAACTAAATACCCATCACCCCACTTCTGACGATCCAGAATACCGCCTAGAATCAATTTCTGGAATATATCTATCTTCTATTTTCAACCGGAATAATGTATGGAATATCAGCCCGAAGGTAAGTTGGTAATTTGGCCAATATTACAAATCAGATTCAGAGGAACTGGTAGAACCACATCCACCACACGTAGTTTCGTTCGAACTCATAAGACCTCTCATACGTCCAATAATTAAGTTTCGATCCTTCGGTCCCACTTAACTGTTCAAAACGCTCACTCACGGATGCCTTGTGACCCGGTTTCTTGTACTTGTGGTAGTTGCGCGCACGCTTCGCTTTCCCCTTCTTGAGGAATTCACGGTGATATCCACACGTAGAGCAGTTACACGTGTATGTATGCGTTGACGCCGGCATACTACTCCCGTACCTCATCAATGGACTCAGCAACGTCAGCGGCCTGGATATCGCTATAGGCCTCATGGGTCGTCTCGATTGACTTGTGCCGCAGCGCCGCCTGTGCGAGTTCAGAGTGCCCTTTCTCGTACAACTCCGCACCGAGCGCCCGTCGCGCTCCGTGGGGTTTCAGATATTCCTGGTCGCCCTCGAGTTCAATCCCAGCCTCGCTGGTTAGCATCTTGAGGATCTGCCGGCCGGCCT
This sequence comes from Natrialba asiatica DSM 12278, assembly GCF_000337555.1. Lineage (GTDB taxonomy): Archaea > Halobacteriota > Halobacteria > Halobacteriales > Natrialbaceae > Natrialba > Natrialba asiatica. The sequence continues at coordinate 3,518 of NZ_AOIO01000046.1, forward strand.
CTTTCGTGATCGACGGGGGTGCAATCGCCTGCTCACGTAGGAGTGCATCGATATCGCTGCCAGGTTCAGGGCGCTCTCCCGTAGCGTCCTCAACAGCCTGGTACTTGCTCGCCGTATGCCCGGTCGGGAACACTGGCCAGTTGTCGATCGGTGGCTCGTGAACACGCTGAAGGCGCGAGAGCGCGTTGTGAGCACGGTCGGTCAGCCCGACGGCCTCGTACTCGCGAGATTTGCCGTACACCTCGAGTGTGCGACTTTCGAGGTCAACGTCGGCCCATCGAAGGCCGCGCCGATCGTCGTCGTTCCTGTCGCGAAAGAGTTCGGCCCCGCGAACGCCGAGTTCCGCGAGCAATACGACGATGGTTCGGTCGCGGTAGGCACGCTCGAGCGGTACATCGATAGTTTCCTCACGAGCCATCTGCACGCGTTCGTCTGCGTACGAAAGGAGTTGCTTGCGTTGCTCGGGCGTCCAGAACTGTGTGTCTCTTGTCGCTCGATCTTCGGGAAGGAACTCCTCGGCACGTTCAGTGTCTGCGGGATTCGTGTCGAGCTGCTCGTCGCGAACACAGAACGAGAGGAACGCCCGTACGTACCGGAAGTACGTATTCGCTGTCGAACCCGCGAGGTCACCGTCGATCGTGCGTTCACGGAGTCGAAGTCCGTACTCGCGGCAGTCACCTGAGTCGAGTTCAGCGACGCTGTCGACCCCTTCCTCGTGGCAGAACGAACTGAACTCGGTCAGCGCCGGACGCATACTCGCGCGACTGCCGCCCGAATCGAGCGAGTTCAGGTAGCGGTCGACCGACTGTTGGATGGTCGTATCCGTGGGGTGGCGATCGCGAGAACCAGTTGTAGGCCTCGAATTTCCTGAATCCATGATCTTCACTGTGGGGTACAGCGTCCACCCTCCTAAACTTACTTGGTTAAATTAGCTTTTAGACAAGTGAGTTCTGTAGGGGCTCTATCGGGGACAGAAGGTAGTTATAGAGCGTCTACCCACAATACACGCATCTGTAAACATTATATCGATATATAGAATAGGCGGGTCGGAAGATGAGACTACAGTAGTCTTAGCAGGCCTGTAGAGCGTGAATTCAGACAAACCAGTCTAGCGGCGATACTTCAGATTCCTCCTCAGCCGCTAATCCTATTAACCAGAAAACAGGTTTGGCGATCTTCTGATATTCTCTTCAGTGTCGCCACTCAGAAACAACTCTTCCACGCGGGTAGAGTGGCTCTTTATCCGATTCCGATCTCCTTTTTCAACAGCGTGAGCGTATTCTCCGCCGTTACGAGTGGTGTCTGTTCGTACTCGCCGGTCAACTCAATCTGCACGAGCAGATCGACAGCTCTCCAAATCGAGTACAATAGACAGGCGAAGGCGAAATAGAAGAACCGCAGAACAAAGTTCTTCGACGTCGTTGCCGCCATGAATCGCTTGATACTCTTGTAGCCGCTCTCAATCTCTCACCACGAATCATAGAAGTGAATCTCTCCTGGTCGACAGTCATATGTATCGTGATAAGATCTCGTACAGCCAGATTTACTTTTGCTGCTATTGAAATCAGATCAGCATCTATGTGATCTGTGTAGGCCGCTCGCTCAGTTCGCCTCTCTAACTCTCAGTCTGCGAATAGCTGTTGGGCACATCCTATAATTCTATTTATTAACACTTACAAATTTGAAGGGCTCACTTAAACCTGATTTGAATCATTTTTCGGAAACCCAATGAATTCTGCAAGGGCCAGTACAAGAAGGGTGACAGCACCGGCAGCGATCACAGAACCATCTACACTCAATAGTGTATATACTACAGCCATAACAATAATCACATGTGAGGCAATTAGCCTAAATATAAATTTCTTTTCCTCACCGAATATATGATTTACTACGACAAATGCAAATCCCCAGAGCAGTCCAATTAGCAGTGTCACTAGGTCTACTCCAACCATAAATGCAGTAGACGATGTTTTATAATAAACATTTCGAAGTGTTCCAAACAAGATGAAATAGCTTCGTTGGTTCTTAGCAGCCGGGTTTCATGTGGTCTCCCGGTACCTCACCAAGATATTGGAAATTAGTCGCCTTAGACGGATCAGTCTCGTAGGCCCATCCCTTGAAGTTCTGGTCTACGGTCTGGAGTTGACCAAATGCCTCGTCATTATCTATCCACGCAATCGTGAATGTAGTACCAGCGAATGCAAGAATCATTGCCGCAAAGACAGCCACACCCGCCATAGGGCCACTCCAACTAGTCCCAAGATAGGTAGTTACAGCAGCGGTACCTAATTCGAGAACCCCAGTCACAATCCCCGCCTCAAGTGCTGCACCCGTTCTCGTCATTTCACAAGCCCACATTACGGTTCTATGTTTACAGTCGTTCCATGCTACACCACAAGTCCCATTTACGCTTCCGTTCACCTCAGAGCGTTCGATAAATGATCCAGCAGAACTTTCGGTTGCGGAAATCTTATCCGTTGAATCGGATGACTTTTCTTGTTTTCCCAATTCTGACTTTTTCTTCTCACCAGAGTCCCATCTCCCAGATTGCTTGTTTTTACTTGCATATTTGATCTCGTTCTCATCTTCTGCAATATGATGGATGATACTATCGCTAACGTTCTCGAATCCCTTTTTGAACTCGTCGCCATCAATCCTACTCTCTGAAACAATAGCTTCAGTTTCAGAACTATTTGACTTTGATTGTTTGGCGTAAACATACGCAGCACTACCCTCAATCTCGGTGATCTTGTAATCCTTGTCGGAATAGACGATGTTCCCGCGTTCCGTAACGGTTTTTTTGGCTTCTTTCGCCCCCACCAAAGGTGCCCCAAGGGTCGTAAGTCCAATGCTACCCATCCCAGCTACCAGCGACCGTCGAGTCGGCCTATTACTTTTCATGTTCATATTATTCAATTACCAATACATATAAAAATCCTTCTATTTCAGATTCAATTGGATGTATTATTATATCGAAGGAAGGGAGAATTTGCCGACTACGCGGTCGTTTCGCCCCTATCTTCGAAGATAGTAGTCGGGACTGCCATGAGTCGTGTCCCACCCGTCAGTTTGGCTTTTTCTCGTGCTTGAGTTACGGTCTTGACCTGGTACCGCTGCCAGCACACACATCATCGTCACACCAGAGCGTGGTTTTTCTGCTGTAGGTCATGCCGACCACCGCCCGAGGTCGGCCTATCCCGCGGCTGCCGCGTCGGTTTCTTCGTCGACGAACTCGAAGATCGGGGCTACCTGTAACCAACTTCTTTTTGACCGGATTTAGTCGTCTTAGATAGTTGAGCGCCCGGTAGTCGGAAGTATACTTATTCGTGATATTCATAAATAATTCTATTATGATTTCAGGCGACTCGTATATATGAGTCCGCCGAAATCAGGTGATTCAAGAATGAGCGTCGACCAGCAATCGACCCCAGTTGAACAGCCCCCGACCATGGGACCGCTCGCCCGATTGCGACCTGGCGAGGTCCTGCGTTGTGAGAGTGACGTACTCGGAGAATGGACGTGGTTCTTCGCCGTTGAGGACGGCCAGCCCGTCCGCTATCACGAGATTGAGGACTACGAGCGCGAGGACGTGCTTGCCCGCCATGTCGCGGCGATTGTCGCTGATCCCGACGTGGAGGACACGGTCGTCTCGCAGCGGGAACTCGAAAACGTGCGAGGTAAGGCCGATGAGTGAGGCTGAACACGAGACGAGCCCACTTGAGGATCTTTACGTCGACGAAGATGAGCGGCCAGACGACGTCGAACTCGAGTCAGTGACGATCGACACAGAGCAGTTCCACGACCAAATGGCAGCTATCGCGACGGCCGCAGCATCGATCGAAACGCTCGCGACGGATCTCCGGGAACTTCGCCGAAGCGGGCTCACAGATGAGGACGTAGTCGCACTGCTGTACGGTCGGAGCGCAGGGCTGAACAAATCGACAATCGAAACCGTACTCGAAACGATCGACGCGACGGTTGATGATATCGAGTCCGGACAGCGCAAGCGCCGGGAGCTGTTCGTCCGTCTGCTCGCCGACGTGTCGAATCACTCGATCGTCGATACCGAACACGTCGTCGACGAACCAGACCGGGGAAAGAGGTGGCCAACACCCACGTGCATCCCACTGGTTCGAGTTCAACCAGGTCAATGACCTGCCGAACGACTGGTCGTTCGAAGTCCTTGAATGGAACGACGATCCGGATGCCGACGGTGTTGACGACCGTGGCGAGGCAAAAGTCATTCGCGGCGACCATCGATTCGTCGTTACAACCTGGCTCCAGCCACGCGACCGCACGCATGACCGATACTGGAGTGTCGCCTACGAAACTGTCAACCAGGACGGTGAACCCGAGCCGCTGTCGTTCCACATCAGCAAATCGCAGTCAATCGCGCGGAACAATCTTGGGCATGCACGGGACGTGATTGACAGCAACGAGGCGGAACCACACGTCCTCGTTCGGGACCACAACGACGGCCCGCGTGAGACCTTCGAGTACCCCACGGAGCATATGGCCAAGAAGGCAGCCGACCTCCCAAACCGAGCTGAAGATTGGTAACGACAATCGGGATTACCTCGTGACCGTTCACTCGAAAGACGAGTGGGAAGACCGACTCGAAACCGAGCACTCAGTGCAGCCAACTACTCGCCGATCGGGAGGTGAGTTCGATGCAAAGTGAACAGGACATTTACTGCGACGACCGGGACTACGACAAGTGCAAGTGAGACACTAAATGCGGACAATCAATGGCGCACCCAATAGAATCACGAGACTGATCGCATCCGGCTACTCCTTAGAGGAGACGACCGGGACGCAGAAATTCGAACGGAACTCCGAACCTTGGCTCTGCAACGGATTGCCCTGACTGTGGTCCGACTATCTGTATCGAACTGGCAGACACGTCTGATCGAGCGTAGAGTTAGTATCTTGCACCCATTGTCTTACGAGTCTCGGCGCTTCTCTGCAAGCCGCTCTGGGATCTCCTCGATGTTGTCGAGTGCAATTTCTAAGACCACATCGTGAATCTCGCGGAGTTCGTCGTCACGAATCCCCATGCGGCGGAGTTCGGGTGTGACAGTGAAATCTAGCTGGTCCTCAAATTTAGTCCACGTCTCGTCGCGAGCGTACAGCGGACTCTGTCGGACCTCGCTATAGGGGAACGACGGTCCTGTTTCGGTCGGGTCGCGTTCTCGAGTCGAGTCGGACTCTGGTTCGGATTCTTGTTCCGGCTCGGGCTCCGGCGTTGGAGATTCTTTAACTGATGACGAGTCTTGGTCAGTACTCGATTCGGGTCGTTCATCAGCTGGTTCGTCCGGTTCGTCCGCGTCGTCAGCAGGATCGCCGAGGTCGAAGCCGGTCATTGGTTGATTCCTCCGCGTTCGATGATATCCGCAATCTCGCCAAAGTGCTCGAGTTGAGAGTTCTCTGGATCGTGGGATGGAAGCGGTTCCCGTGCCTCATACGCGTCGCCGATCGCACCGGTATGTCGAATCGGTGGCTTCGGTGGCGTCACCTCTCCCGCGTCAATCGCGTCCCACTCATCGGAACGGATGCGTGCAAAGGGCGGAATATGATTATCCAGTACCGTTTCAACCGCAGTTCCCTCGGGGAGCGTTCCGCTTCGGGCGTCGACGCCGTCGCGGCCAGCGAGGAGCAGTGCCGCGAAACTCTCCTGCGTGTTCATCGACTCGAGGAGCTTCCGATCCTTGGTCTGGTGGTCGACGCGAGCGCTCATATCGTTCGGGACGGTCGCGAGGATTTCGAAGTTCCCGAGTTGGCTGCGAATCGGACCGACGAGTCGCGTTGCCGTCTCTCGGAGGCCGTTCAGTGCCTCAGGGACTGGCATGAGCGGGAGGATAGCGTTCGGCGCTGCGACGACCGCGTTGTTCGTGAGCTTGTTACGCGAGCCTGGCACGTCGAACAGGATGTAGTCATACCGGTCGCCGAGGTGTTCGTCGACGAGTTCCTGTTTCATCTTGAGGTCTGACGCGAGTACCGAGTCTTTCGAGAGTGCATCGGTAACTGACTCAAGGTTCAGCGCCGGCACGAAATCGAACCCGTGGCCCGGGTTTTTCACGATCGCGTCGATGGACTTGTCACCGAGCAGCACGTCCGCGAGGTCGGGCGCATCGTCGTTCTCGCGCGTGTAGTAGCCGAGCCCGGTCGAAAGGTGTCCAGCCGGGTCAAGGTCAACGACCAAAACATCGTGGTCGCGCACGTCGCCAAGAATGCCGCCGAGTGTGCTGACAAACGTACTCTTTCCGAAACCGCCTTTCAGCATCGGAAAACAAACCGCTCGTGGTTCTGGATTTGCTGTCATTTGTATGGTTCCGCCCGCCGCAGCGCCGGTCAGGACCGGACGACTGTGTCGGCGGACACCCAAGACATTCAGCTAATTCTACTTATTTCCGTCGGATAAGTTGAGTTAGTTGGCTAAGTTGCCTTAGGTAGCTTAGGTGGCTCAAGTGAGTCAGCTAAGCCGCCTAAGGTGACTGAGGTAGTTGAGTTAGATGAGCCACCGTTGGCACTTGAGGGAACATAGGAACCATAGGCGGCAGAGGCCGCCCCAGTGGAACTGGTATTTTGACAGCCGATTGTATCGGCACTCAAGTCCACGAGTGCGACCAGCAAAGGTATTGTGACATGAGTATACCACGTGATTACACCCCGTATACAGAGTGAAAGCGACCGTCGCCGTGACGGTCAGACGGGATGGCAACACGCTGTTGATCCCGATCGGCCGGCAGACACGAGAACCACGTACCGCTTTTGATCGGGGAAGGTAGGCGTTTCGAACACCGCATTTCGAGTGAAGTACGTAATGTGCAGATCGGAAAGAGATAGCGAAGGCGCCGCTCAGAACAGTATTCTATAAGAAGAAGAATAGAATGGCCACTATCACAATGGCAGCAACGAGCAGATAGAGATAGACGATACGGCGAGATTGGTTACCCGTCTGCCGATACGCCTTTGATGCAGCTTGCATATTCTCTTCAGTCAGGTTTGCTGTTGACGGTGAAGATGCCTCAGAGAGATTCCGACAGCCATGTTTTTCTGGCATCCGATGGCTCTTACAGAAGGTTCCGCCACAGTATGAGCATGAGTACGGCATACTCGAGTGTTCACCACAGGCCTCACAACGAGCCATTTTGGTAGGGAAAGGTAACTTAGCGTGATAGGTGTTTCTGGTTCATTGAATCACTTCTTATCTGAGGAGAGAATACAGTAGGCACCACATAGAATCGAAAACAGTCCCAGACGATAGTATCTAAGACTATCATCCTCAAATATCCCTAGTGATATTGAGGAAACCCCCAATGATAAGAATATAATACCTACAATTTTCCCATTATTAGTTTTATATGATTGGTGTAGATTGAGCCATTGGCTCTTCATACTAGAGATATCAGAAATATTTGTATAAACATTTGTCGATGGTCAACTTGCATACTGTACTCACCGTGAGTTTCACAGGAGGTTCTGAATAAAGAATCCGTGCTACTACCTACTGATCAAACAGACGACTCTCAGGTATCAGGGTTGATCATGACAGGCAGGCTCCTGCAAGCTGGGAATCGACCATAGATTGATAACCAGTGTCACAGAACGTAGACCTGTCGCGCACTAGCCCACGCGACACGCAAAGGCATCAACCCTGACGTATCATGGGGACTGTGTCCGGCAATTCGTCGTAGCACCCACGGACACGTCTCTTTCTACAAGGTGACACCAGATTTCGAGTGACAAGAGAGCTACCGATCAGCAACTGCCTTAAGATGGTAATTCCCTGAGCGCCGTTCGTCAAACACAGAAATCTCAAACCCGGTTTCATCGAGGATCTCGATCACATCGTCAACAGATCGTCTATAGTCAGACAACAGCCCTTCGTGTACCTCGATATAGGCGAGACGAACATCCGCAAGCGTTTCGCGTAGCCCGTCGAGTGCATCGGCCTCTGCCCCCTCGACGTCCATCGCGAGCACAGATGGAGCAGGTGCATCCGCCGCACGAATGAGATCGTCCCCGCGTTTGACAGGGACCTGTGTCGATCCACTCGAAGAACTCAATTTATGGTTCTCGCCTGGTTTGGAGCCAGTCGGCACTGAAACTGTCCCCTCCGAAGACCCTAACGCGGCCGCGATAATCGTCGAATCATCCCCCAGATCGTTTCGTGAGAGGTTGCGACTCAGCGCCGAGACATTGCTTGGGACCGGCTCGATCGCGACAGACTGCGACGCAATTTCAGCAGCGAAACTCGCATAGAGCCCCACGTTCGATCCCGCGTCCCAAACGATATCGCCGGGCCGGAGTTCAGCAACGTAATCCTCGAGAATCTGCCGCTCGTGCATCTGGGTTCGAGCACGTCGATATTCGATAGCAGAGTCAGTCTTGAACTCGATTTGGTGGTCCCCAACGTCGACAGAGACACTGTTGTTGAGGGCTGCACCGGCACGCCATCTGGCACGATCAGCCCTGATTACGGCGAAGTCTCGAATACCTCTGGATAATTCAGATAGACCCCCGGTTCGGTACAGTTCAACGGCTCGTGACGGTGAATTCATAGTTGAATCATCGGAGTTGGTTAGTTCGAAATGGACTACCTGAACGGTCAAGATTCCATGTAGTCTGCGAGCGTCACGTCAGGCTGTAACTCGGCGTTGCTGTTCTCAACGGCCGTCTTTGCTTCGTAGCACTCCGCACAGAGCGTTTGCAGATTCGACTCGTCGAACGGGTGGCCACCATCGGAGATCGGCGTAATATGATCGACGTGGAAGTTCCCAGTCGGCGAACCAACGTCATAGCGATGCTCGAGTTCACGCCGTCGATCCCGCCACGCGTCGAACTCCGCTTCGGTCCCGCCCGACGGATGTGGAGATCGCTCTTTGATCCGCTCGTGAACCTGATGGTAGGCACGCCACTGCATCTCTTTCGAGAGCCCACAGTCTTGGCAGGTGAACTCGTCGCGCTCAAGAATCTGTTCACGGACTTCGTCCCACACGAACATCTTCTGGACTGCTTGGGCCACTTCGCGGCACCGATCCGAGCAGTAGTTCCACCGCCCGTCGACGACGGGTTCCTTGCAGACGCGACACTGGTCCGAATGCTCTTGAGGAAACAGCGTGTCCATCGACTTTCGGAGCCGACTCTGGCGGTTCCAGCCGTTACTCGCCATCGTGGTCCCCCCGGCAGTTGACACTACAGAACGGCCCATCCGGATCGTCTACGAACTCGAGACCGTCTTCGCCAGCCGTGATATCGCTTTGATGATACAGTGGTTGCCCGTCGATGCGATCTCCGCAGTTCTGACATACCTGTTTCTCGTGTCCATCACTCGGCATATCCGAACACCTCCGCGTCCCGTTCTCGATCGATCAAGCCGTCACCTTCGAGGTCCCGATAGCAACTTGGACAGAGTGACGGGATCTCGTCCCGTCCGGCAACACAGACTGGCCGAAGGTTGCATGTCTCCTCGTCACACTCGTCGCACTTCTGAATGGCATTTCCGAACTGATCGCTACCCGTCAATGCCGACCACCTCGATTGTCGTTATCATGTCAGTTCCGCCGTTCTCTCTGCGTATTTCTGGACCCGTCCGACGGCAGTAGCTCACTCGATAAATTTCATCACTGGCCTCGAGTTCGATGTATGCCTCTTTTCGGTCGTGGTATCCGACCTTGAGTTCAGGCGTTGATGCCTGAGATGGGTCGTTGGCATTGAATCGAACCAGCACACCTGGCTCGAGAGAGCGCAGAACCGGGTCGTACGCTCCGCAGTCGTCCTCTCGCTTGATTGTATCGGTAGACTGTTCGCTACTCATCGATCGCCCGGCACCTCCTGGAACTCATCGCACTCGTCAAGCGGATACTTGTCGATCGGTTGTGGGTAC
>NZ_AOIO01000047.1 GCF_000337555.1 Natrialba asiatica DSM 12278
TACAACTCGCCTGTGCTCTCGGTCCCGTAGACGAACCCCTCGCCGTCGTAGCGAGCGTACCAGGTGTGCTCGCTGTCGGACATGCCGCGATACGAGGGTTCGTGCGCGTAGAGGTACAGATCCTCGCCAGCCGTCTCGAGCACGTCAAGCCACGCGTCGGGCGAGAGGTCGGGCGTCTTGAGCGCGAGGATATCCGACTCGTCGAGCGCGTC
>NZ_AOIO01000048.1 GCF_000337555.1 Natrialba asiatica DSM 12278
TCCTCGTAGCCCATGACGTTCATCGCTTCGCCAACCTCAAACGTGTCCTCTCCCTCGTCGAAATACTCGCGGAGGATCTGTTTCTCGGTGTCCCACTTGGCCGCGAGTTTCGCGCCTTCGACGCACTCCTCGTCGTACTCATCGAACTCGTCTTTGAACTCGTCACGGGACTCTCGAACGTCGATACCGCGAAGCCCATCGCCTTCGATCTGTTCGATGCGCTCGTGCGTATACTCGACGTGCGTCTCGTGATACGCCGCTTCGATTTCGTTGTCCGTGTTCTCGTACTCGTCTTCAGAGAACGCCGCCTGTTCGTGCAGCAGATGTGCTTTCTCGACGCTCACCGTTCGAACCGGATCTGGAATATCGTCGGACATTACGCACTCACCCCTGCGACCAGTTGGGATTCCCACTCTCGTCGCGCCGCGAGTGCGCGCTCGCCGCGAGCCGTCAGTTGGTAGTAGTTCGTCCGTCGGTCGAGACGGCCTTTCTCGACGAGACCCATGTCGACCAGCGTATCGAGATTCGGGTACAGTCGCCCGTGGTTGATCTCGCTGCTGTAGTAGGTGTCGATAACATCCTTTACGTCTTGGCCGGACGGTCGGTCTTCCCCTGCAATGGCGAACAGGAGGTCCCGCTGGAAGCCGGACAAATCATCCATCGTCTGTGGCGTTCTATCAGTATGCGCCATATTTCAGAGTTCGTGAATTTTGTACTTGAACGTTCTCCCGACTACCGAAATATAGGTCTTTGAAAGCCAACGAGTGAGAGGCACTGTCTAGTTCTGCACCTCCTCAATCGGCGCCTTTCCATCGAGAGCTTGGTGCGGTCTCTGGCGGTTATAGTAGTGCATAAATTGTTCAAGCCACTTGCAGACGCTCGATCGACTGCCCACCCACGAGTTATGGAAGCGGTCGATCCGCATTGTGAGGGTATGAAACCACTTTTCGATCAGGTTTCGCTCGGTATAGTTGACCTGACCGCTCAGTCCTAACCGAGAGAGGGCAGTCCGATAGCCGAATTGATCGACGAGAAATGTAGCCTCCGAAAGATCGTGTTTCTCTTTGAGTTGATGCAGAAACGCAGCCGCCGGATCGGTGCCGTGCCGACCAAACAGTGCGACGTCGAGAATCAACTTTGTCTCGAGGTCTATTGCAGCGTACAACCAAGACCACTCGCCATCAATTTTGACAGCGGTCTCGTCAACCGCGACCCTTGACGGCTTCGCCGTCGGCGAGTCGCAACCGTTGTCAGCCAGCCGATGTACCCAATTCCAGACCGCTCCATGCGAGCGTTCAACGCCTAATTCGGCTAAAATAGTTGTTGTCTCCCGAAGAGAACAACCAGTTTCGTGGAGGCGGACGGCGAACGCCCTGACGGGCGTCGCCGTCCGCTCGTTCTCCCAAGATTCTTCTAAATCCGCTGCATAGCTCTCGCTGAGCAGGTCTGCGAGCATCTTAACCAATTTACTCAACGACCTGCTCGTTTCTCAAACTGGCTCAACTAGACAGTGTCCTTTGTAGGGTCTTATCAGACGAGAATAACTGCGAAAAAGACTGCCACTCTAATGTAGAATTTTGGTCGAACGAATCCTCGATATCCTGCAGTCGCTCGGACGCCTCAGCTGACGATTCTTGCTCCCGCGAGAGACTTCGAAGCAACTCCTCGCGTCGCCGAGCAGCGGCGCGTGCTTGCTGGACCAGTAATCGCTTCAACTGCGGAGAAAACGGTTGATCGTCTACTACAACTGTAGCGATGTCTCGGTTAAACTCTGCAGCCATATTTTCGCGAAGAGGTTCGCCATAGTCCTCGTCGTAATGGGGGACCACTATCACCGTTTCTCGATAGCGATCTCGGACGGATTTTACTCTGGTTCCGACAGTTCCTCCCTTCATCAGCAGCGTTTGATTTGATTGCGAGGAACCATCTGATACGCTCAGCGCTCGCACTTCCTCGGCGAAATCGTAAAACGCGTCTCGTTCCGTACGCACGCGTTCGTGCTCGGTCTCTACGACCGATTGAGCTTTCCGAATGTATCCCGCAACGCCTATCAGTGCCGCCGGATTCCCCTGCATAGATAGTAGAGTAATGAACTGATCTCCGCCGAGTCCGCCCGCTGTCTGCACGATCAATCTTGGTAGTAGTTTCGGAGAGACGGTGATAAGGAACAGTACGACGACGAGATATCGAATACAGTTCCCAGGTTCAGTTTTCCGTACCGTCCCGTTAGAGACTGTGTTAGTCATTACCACATAGGAATATGCGAAGAATAATAACCGTGGTTGATGGTGGACTACGGCAATCGCGTTTATTCTACTAAATTGGATCGCGAACCGAACTCTCCAATAGTAACCTTTTTCGAAGTATGTGAAAACACCACACTATGGTAGATGTAGTGAAACGTGGTCTTGAGGGAGTCGTAGTTTCGGAGTCGCAACTTAGCACGATCGACGGCGACGCTGGTCGGTTGAGCTATCGAGGGTACGCCATCGAGGATCTCGCTCGTGGCGCTAGCTACGAGGAAGTGCTTTACCTGCTCTGGTACGGTACCCTCCCCGATCAAACGGAGCTGGCCGAATTTACCGAGGCGATGGCGGCCAATCGCGAGGTCGACGATACTATCCTCGAGATAACGCGAGCACTCGCGGCCGCAGACGAAGAACCGATGGCCGCCTTGCGCACGGTCGTCTCCGCACTCTCGGAATCGGACTCCGACGCTGATATGACTGATCGCGAGGGAAATCTACGGAAAGGGCGACGGATCACGGCGAAAATGCCGACGATCGTCGCGGCCTTCGAACGGGCTCGCCGCGGCGACCAGTTAGTCCCGCCGCGAGAGGACCTCGGACACGCGGAGAATTTCCTGTACATGCTCAACAACGAGGTCCCCAATGAGGTGGTGAGCGAGACGTTCGATCAGGCGCTGGTCCTCCACGCCGACCACGGTCTGAACGCGTCGACGTTCTCCGCAATGGTTACTGCGAGCACGCTCGCCGACCCCCGCGCAGCTCTCACGAGCGCCATCGGCACCTTGAGCGGAAGCCTACACGGGGGTGCCAATCAGGACGTTATGGAGATGCTCGAAGATATCGACCGTTCCGGATCAGATCCGCTCGGATGGATCGAAACTGCGATTGACGAGGGTCGTCGTATTCCCGGCTTCGGCCACCGCGTCTACTCCGTTACGGATCCGCGCGCGAAAATCCTTAGCGAACGATCTGAATCTCTCGGGAAGGCTGCCGGAGATACAAAGTGGTACGAGATGAGTACCGCTATCGAGCAATATTTGGCCGAAGAGAAGGGGTTAGCTCCCAACGTGGATTTCTACTCTGCGTCCACGTACTATCAGATGGGAATCCCGATCGACATGTATACGCCGATCTTCGCCATCTCTCGTGTCGGCGGCTGGATCGCTCACGTGCTTGAGCAGTACGACGATAATCGGCTCATTCGACCTCGAGCGCGCTATGTCGGCCCAAAAAATCGCAAGTTCGTTCCGCTCGAAAAGCGATAAGCGCCTTCGAACGGCTGCGACGTTTCCACGCGGCTAGTATGTCGTGATGCCAGTACCGACGGAACAAACGTACTCGCCGGTAGCAACCTGCGGAAGGCGTCGACTCCGCCAGAAGATCCCGTCGTTGTTGGCGGTCACTTCGGCTTTCGGCTCGCCGAACGGCGTCGTCACTTCGAATATCGTCTCGCTGCACGTAACCTCGGAGCCGAGTTCCTTTTTGAACGATATCAGTCCACCTGCAGGCGTACCGTAGTGATCGAATCCCGTCGCCTTCGTCTGGTCTTTAATGTCGACGTCCCCCTGCAGAAAGTTGTAGTACCGTAGGACGTTGAAGACCCCCGTAACGCCTTTGCGGATACTACTTTCATCCCAGCCGACGCAGCCGCCGAGTTCCGGATCAACAGTTGGTATACCTTCGTTGGGTGTGATCCGAGCAAGCTGCCCATCCGGCCCCTTCTGATCGAGAACATAGCCACAGCCGAAAACCTTCGCGAGTTCGAGACAGGAGTCGTAAAGCCGATGTCTTCGGCCACACCGTACTCGAATCTCATCGATCATTCGGCTCGTCGATGTCTGGTGAAGATCCAGCGCGAGGTCGGCTTGCGTCGCGACATCAAACGTTTCGGCCGTGATACGCTCGCTCGACGTTCCGTCACGGACCCCCGGATACGTCCTGTTCGTCTTCGTATCATCGATCGGATTTCGGTGTTCTGCCACCTGAAAGCCGTGGTAATTGACGATTCCGATGACGAGGACTGCTCCTGAGATCTTCGCGGGATCGAGCCGGGGAACCACCCGCTGAACGACGCCGACGCCGTTCAATTCGTCCCCGTCGCTCGCCGCCTGTATGTACAACGTATCGCCCAGGCTTCACCGTTGATAACGGCAATGGGAAGGCCGAATGGCCGTCCATCTCGAGTCTCACCTATCTCAAGCCGTCCTGTACTAACTTCACCAGGGGCGGCACTCGCCGTTCCAATCGTTATCATGAACAATCGAGGTACTGAGGGACCGCTTTGTTGTTCGATAATTGCATGCTATCGGAGCGGACCGGACAGACAGATAAATCGCCGGAGTGGTCGGGGTTTTCGAGGTGGTTCAAGTGAGTTCTCCGTTCGCGGATCGGACTGATGTACGATCCGGTCTGAGGATCCTTGGAATGACCGTCATGACTCATTCAATTTGGGCCATTCGATCCATGAGCGTCCTTTTGGCCGATTCGAATTCACCACCGATACGGAGAATCTGATAGCCGTTGCTGATTTTCCGGTTTGCATCGTCGACGGCGTGGGCAACGGCGCCAAGCGGGACACCCGCGCTTCGACTCGCCGCTTCGACTGTTTCAATGGCCGCAGTCACCTCCAAGTGATCAGATTCATTTGGGTGCCCGAGTTGTGTCGCGAGGTCGTTCGAGCCAACAAACGCGAACCCGAGCTCCGGGACATCAAGGATATCCGAAATATTATCGACAGCTTCCTCGGTTTCGATCATTGCGCCTAGGTTGACGGTGTCATCCTCGCGTTGCGCGTACCCCTCTGTCGTTCCGTACCCGCTCGCCCGTTGGCCGGCCATTCCCCGATTGCCAGGACGTCCCTCGTAGACAAACCGCGTCGCTTCGGCGGCGCGGCGGACCTCCGCAGCGGTTTCGATTCGCGGGATGAGTAGGTTTCGAACGCCCGTATCAAGGACCTTTCGGATCAGTGCCGGATCCTCGTCCGGGAGACGGATGAGCAGCTGGATCCCGCTCAGCTCCGCCGCTCGCTGCAGGTGAGTGATCTTATCGGCGTCCCACGGACTGAACCCGGAGTGCTCGAAGTCCAGCCACACGAAGTCAAGTCCGATATCACCGTAAATCTCGACGAGTGCCGGCGAAAACGAGGAGGCACGAGCGCCGAGGACGACACCGTCGTCTGTAATCACTTCTCGAACCGTGTTCTGACGGACCATAGCTGTGACAGACAATACCGCTCCTCTTATCATTTTATACTAGTACATGATACGATGGACGGTGACAGTTGGCGATACCGCGGAAAACGTGATTCGACGCTACGGTTACAACGCGTCCTTGTTCACCGTTGACTCTGGGACTCCGCCGTCGTAGACCGTCCGGACGTTCTCCGCAGCGCCCACGCTCATTCGTCGCGTCGCCTCAACCGATAGCGTCCCCATGTGAGGGGACAGAATGACGTCATCCCGCTGGAGGAGCGGGTCGTCTGGCGCCGGCGGTTCGTCGTGGAGCACGTCCAGCCCGGCGGCGATCAACTCGTCTTCCGCTAACGCCCGCTCTAATGCCGACTCATCGATAATCTCTCCTCGAGCTGTGTTGACGATGTAATCGATCTCCCGCAACTCGTCCCGTCCGATGGCACGCCGCGTCTCATCGGTGAGCGGGGCGTGGACACTCACCGTGTCGGCCGCCTCGAACAGCGCACGTTTCTCGCTCGCCTTCTCGACATCCGCCGGTAGCTTGTCCTCGCTGACGTACGGATCGTACACGATGCATCGCATTCCCATTCCGACCGCCAGGTCCGCTGCTTCGCGCGCGATACTGCCGAACCCGAAGAGACCGAGCGTGTCACCGGTGATTGTTTGCCGACTGAACCGATCCCAGTCTGACCGAGCGTCCCAGTTGCCACCCCGGACCGCGCGGTCGGCTTGCAGGAGGTTCCGCCGCATCGTCAATATCAGCGTGATCGCGTGCTCCGCAACCGTCCGCGAGTTCGCTTGCGGAGTATTGCAGACCACGATCCCGCGGTCGCTCGCGGCATCGATATCAATGCTGTCCAGCCCGACGCCGTGCTTCGAGATGACCTTCAGCCGCTCGGCGTCAGCGATCAGGTCGGTGTCGAGTTCCACCCCTCGGAGGATTATCGCGTCGGCATCCGGGAGCTGGTCGCCGATGGTCTCGTCGTCGTACGTTTCAACTGACAGCACGATGTCGCTGATCGACTCCGGTCCTTCGCTCGCGATCTGTTCCGGGATCAATAATTGCCACTTCTCGCTCTCAGTCATACCCGTACTACTCGTGGGCAGTTATATAAATGCACACGATCTGCCGGATCTGATAGTCGGTCACCGATACTATGATGTCTTCGTACGACGCTGCCGTCGTCGGCGATGGAATCGTCGATTCGTCCATCGCCTACCATCTGTCCCGCAGCGGATCCAAGACGGTACTGCTGGATCACGACGACGAGGGAGCGGCTACCGCCGCCGGTGTGGGGATCGTCTTTCCCCGACGTCCAACTGAGGGGAATCGGACTCGTGGTTTCGGTTCGCTCTCGAGGCAACGGACTACTACCCGAAACTCGCGGACGCGATTAACGAGCACGATCACGGCTACTCCCGTTCGGGGCTATTGGCCGTCGCCGTCGACGAGGGCGAAATCGATGCATTCGAGCGAGCGAAGTCCCGAACCGAACGTCGGCCGAGGAGTACGGACGCCTGCAAGCGGATTGTACGAGGGAGATCTCCGCGGGTCAAGCGCGCGGTCCACTATGAAGACCCGGTGCGGGTCGACGGCCGGGCGTTCGCGAGCGCGCTTCGCGACACCGGACGGCACGCCGGGTTGACCGTCCGGAACGCGGACGTGACTGGACTCCGTCTCGAAAACGAGGGGTTGCCACCGATCTCGTCAGGGACGTCAAACCGGCCGTCGAATGGGGCGCGTTCCGGACAGATCGGTTTCGAGACGAGTGACGTGGGTCGGACAGCGATGAGTTCTTCCTCGATTCGGTGCTGCAGGTGATGACCGATTTGGCTTCTCTGATTGCGCTGCCAACCGGTAATCGGTGGGTGGCGCTCACTTCTGTTCCAATACGGACGACGAACTTCCTCGCAAGCACACGATTCGTATGGGTGGTTTCTACAGAGGCGAACTTTAAATAGTAAGAGCGGTAGGTAACAGGTATGGAATCCGATCACTCGAACATCAGGGCGGTGGAAATCAGCCTCGGAATAATCCAACAACTCGTAGAACGGGACGGGGCTCGAGTAACCGAACTCGCGGAGGAACTAGACATTGCGCCGAGTACGGCACATAACCATCTGCAGACGCTCCTGAACAACGGGTTTGTGATCGACGAAGGAAGCGTCTACTATCCCAGTCTTGAGTTCCTCCACGTCGGGGAATACGCTCGCCAGCGGAAGGTCGGGTATCAGAAGGCCGAACAGCACGTGAAGGCCCTCGCCGAGGAGTCGGGTGGCCGGACGCACTTTACTGTCCTGGAACACGGTCGCGGGCGGTACGTCTACACTAAAACGGGGGACCTCGCCGTTGAGACGTTCTCCCGGTACGGCAGTCAGTTTCCGCTTCACGTGACTGCAGCCGGCAAGGCGATGCTCGCCGAACTGCCGGACTGGCAGATTCAGGAGATCGTCGACCAGCGCGGACTAAAGGCATTGACGGACCAGAATATTACCGACGAGGAGGAACTGTTCGCGGAGTTGGAGGCAACCCGTGAACGCGGTGTTGCGTTCAACTTTGAGGAACACAACAAGGGAATCAGCGCGGTTGCAGCGTCAGTACAGGAACCCAATGGCTCGCTCCTCGGTGCGTTAACGATCTCCGGCCCGGCCCAGCGGTTCAAGGGTGACCTCATCCGGGAGGAGTTCCCTGATCTCCTCCTCGCGAAGGTGAATGAACTGGAACTGGACATCGTCTATTCGGACTGATTATATACATTCGTACTGTTGTAAAGTATCGCGCTCAATGCTCTGTCAAAAATTACATATATATATATATATATAGTTATAAAAATAAATAGCAAATATTCAACTAGTCAGTTAGATATACGAACGTACCGGTGTAAACGGGTGTAATCAACATCTCACTATCAATTACACCCGTATGCCTGTAAAATTCTCTACCGGATCTTCTAGCCTAATTATACGCTCATATGGATGTAATGGGTGACCTACGTCTGCAGATTCAACCTCACACGAGACAGATATTAGCATTGGTACGATTCGGTTCCGTGTTTCGGCAGAGCAAAACTTGGTGATACGGATTGTTCGCACAGCACGATAACTAGCAGTCATATTATCGGCTAATATTCGGTATTTGCACACATTTGGGTCATATCGACCTTGATCCATCGATACCTCGAACGCCATCCCTGAAAAAATACTTCCGCCCGTAGTAAGGATCCAGACTGGTGAATCTTGAGTGAACCGGAGGTTGCGGTACCCAAACACTCAAATGGAATCCATCCGACCTTCTGAACATGGACTTTCGGCGATCAGATGAACAGAAGTTGATATATCAGACAGCAAACGACATCGCGACAGACCGATTCGCGGAGAAGGCGTTCACTTGGGAGGACGAGTTCCCGTACGAGAATCAGAAAATTCTGGCGGAACAGGACCTTCTCGGGATCGGTTTGCCGATGGAGTACGGCGGCGGCGGCTACTCAGTCGTCGAAGTTCTCACCGCGCAGGAGGCAGTCGGACGCGTCTGCCCCGACACCGCACACATCCTCTCGCGATCATCAATGGGACCGCCGCGGGCGATCGCGGAACTGGGAAGCGAGTATCTCAAGGAGAAGTACCTCCCGGCCGTCTGCGACGGGAACTCAATCATCTCCGTCGCGATTTCGGAAGCTGAGGCGGGATCCGACGCTAGCAACATGCAGACGAGTGTCGAGCGCGACAGTGACGAACTTATCCTAAACGGCAGCAAGATGTGGGTAACCAAGGCGGCCCAGTGCGACGCATTCCTCGTTTACGCGCGGTTCCCGGACGACAACATCGGTGCGATCGTCGTCGACAAAGACACTGATGGCCTCACACTTGACGACGGCTCGGTCAACATGGCCGGCCACGTCCAGCACCAGCTGTACTTCGATGACTGCACCGTCTACGAAGACCAGGTGTTAGTCCACGAGAAAGACGCATTCAAGCGGCTGCTGATCGAGTTCAACGTCGAGCGGTGCCACAACGCCATGATGTGCGTCGCCTGCGGTCTCAATGCGTTCGACAAGGCCCTCGACTACGCGAAGAACCGGGAACAGTTCGATCAGCCGGTCGCCGACTTCCAGGGGATCGAGTGGAAGTTAGCCGATATGGCAATGGAACTCGATGCCGCCCGGCTACTGATCTACCGTGCGGCCGCCAATGCCCGCGAGAGCGATCCCTCGCGACTGGAGACCTCGATGGCGAAAGTGAAGGCCAACGAGGTCGGCCAGGAAGTGGTCGACGAGGCAATGCAGATCCACGGTGCGAACGGCTACATGAAGGATTCGCCGATCGAGTACCTCTACCGGTGGGTGCGTGGGTGGAAGATCGCCGGCGGGACGGTTGAGGTCCAGCGGAACGCGATCGCCAGCGAACTGAAGAAGTACGGACTTGACTGAGTCCCGTCCGGGCATCGGGTAGATACTTTTTTGACCCCGGACCGGCCTATACCAGGTATGCACCAACCGCTTAGTGGAGTCAGAGTACTAGATCTCGGTCAGATTTACCAGGGGCCGTATTGCGGAACAATCCTCTCCTACCTCGGTGCTGACGTTATCAAGGTCGAGCCGCCGTGGGGCGAGAACATCCGAACGCGTACCGAAGACGGCAAACCCCCCCAGTACCAGTACCTCAATCCGAACAAGCGCGATATAACGCTCGACTTCAAGTCCGAAGAGGGAAAGGAGGCTCTCCATCGGCTGGCCGAGAAGGCCGATGTCGTCATTGAGAACTACTCGACCGGGACGATGGACTCTCTCGGGCTGGGCTACGACGATCTGAGCGAGGTGAACCCTGAACTCGTCTATGCTCATGGATCTGGATACGGCAACGACGGCCCGTACGCTGACTACCCCGCGATGGACCTGACTATTCAGGCGATGAGCGGCGCGATCCACACGACCGGCTTCCCCGATCAGAAACCGGTCAAGGCTGGGCCGGCGATCGCCGACTTCTTCGGCGGGATTCACCTCGCCGTCGGCGTCGTGGCCGCGCTCTTCGAACGGGTGTTTACCGGTGAAGGCCAGTACGTCGAAGTGGGGATGTTCGACTGCCTCTATCCGACGCTCGCCTCGCCGGTTTCGTCGTGGGTCTCCCAGAACGACGCGCCGCCGCGAACGGGGAATAAACACTCTGGCCTCGCAATCTCCCCGTACAACGTCTACGAGGTCGAGGACGGGTACGTCGCTGTCATCTGCATCAGCGAACATCAGTGGGAGAGCCTCGCGCAGCTTATCAGCCGTGAGGACATGGTTGGGGATGATCGGTTCGACTCGAAGTACAAACGCGCCCAGCACATGGATCTGATCGACGGTGCGATTGAGGACTGGATGGAGGGGAAAGAGAAAGACGCGGTCGTCGAGACGCTCCTTGAGCGGGACATCCCCTGTGCACCGGTCCAGACGGTCGAGGAAATCGTCGACGATCCCCACCTCGAGCACCGCGAGATGCTCAACTACGTGCCGAACCAAAGCGAAGGTCGCGACGAGATCCCCGTTCCCGGGATGCCGATCAAGTTCTCCGGGAGCGAGAGTCCGGAGGTCGAACCCGCACCCGAACTCGGCGAGCACACGGAAGAGGTGCTCGCAGAGCTCGCCGGTTACTCCGCGGAGAAGATCGAACGACTGCAGGCCGACGACTGACCGACTGCAACCGTCGCGAACCGGACGTCAACGGGGGTGCGACCACCACTGACTGACGATCGCGACGTGGTTGTAACGGGCGGCCGACCGTAGGCAGTCGCGTCCGTCTCGACGAACGGAACGGCAATTTTTATAAGGACTTCCATCCCCGTGTGTGATAATGCCGTACAATAAGATCGACTACGATATCGTAGACGGCCGTGCGGAGGTCTTCATCGACCGCCCTGCCATCATGAACGCTTTCGACGAGGAGACACTGCTGGAACTCAACGAGGCATTACAGGACGCAATGACGGACGACGACGTGTACGTCGTCCTGCTCTCGGGACACGGCCGAGGGTTCTGCAGTGGTGCCGACGTGACCTCGATGGACGGCCGTGAGGATCGAGAGAAGAAACACCTGTATGGATCACACCTCTGGCTGGTACAGAACGTCGATCGCCTCCTCTACTTCGGACAGAAGCCAACGATCGCGGCGGTCAACGGGCCGGCGGTCGGCGCCGGTTGTGACTTCGCGCTCGCGTGCGATATGCGGGTCATGGACGACGCCGCCTTCCTCCGCCAGCAGTTCGTGAACATCGGTCTGGTCCCCGGCGACGGCGGCGCGTGGCTGTTACCGCGACTTGTCGGTGAGAGCAAGGCCAAGGAGCTCATTCTGACCGGTCGCGACATCGATGCCGACGAGGCCGAGGATCTCGGTCTGAGCGTCGAGACCGCCACCGACGGCGACGTCGTCGAGCGCGCCAGAGACCTCGCAAACGAACTCCGCGACAAACCGGCGCTCGCCATGCAGAACACCAAACAGCTTATCGACACGAACCAAAGCTTCGAGGACTACACCCAAGCCGCGCTCGAGGCTCAGTGGAAGTGCGTGAACGATCTGGAGCATACGGAGGCCGTCGACGCCGTCATCGAGGGTCGGGAACCGGCGTTCGATCGCGACTACTGAATGGAGAGTTCCGTGATACCGCATTCATCGATCGAGTCCGTGAGACGGGGGGACCCGCTTCTGAGCATGTACGGTCGATCCTGGGTTCGCGGCCGTCTAGGTACCGTACAGACGATTTTTCGCGAACTGCGTCAGGGGGACGAGGGTGGATCCTGCTCGGCGTCGCCGGGGGATGGCTCCTCTCGATAGGGGTTCGAATTATCTTTCCAGCGATGCTACCGCTGTTCCGGGAGGCGTTCGACCTCACGCTGACGACGGCGAGTCTCCTGATTTCCGTCCTCTGGTACGCCTATGCGCTCGGCCAGTCCCCAGGCGGCGTTCTGGGAGATCGGCTCGGCGCCCGAATCGTCCTGACCGCGAGTACACTCGTCTCGGCTGTAACGATTTTCCTCGTTGCGCTTGCGTGGGACTATCGGATCCTCTTCGCCGCGACGGCGCTGTTCGGCTTCGCGACCGCGCTGTACGGCACGACCCGGTTTACGGTCCTCACGGACGTCTACTCGAAGCGAGACGGCCGTGCCGTCTCGCTCACGATGGCGGCTGGAGACGTCGGTAACACGCTGCTGCCGCCGCTGGCCGTTGGGATCGCATCGTGGTTCTCTTGGCGGGCCGGGATGGGATTCACCGCGCCGCTGTTTCTCTGTATGGGGTTGTTCCTCTGGTACGCGATTCCATCAGGATCGCTTCGTGCATCCGACGGAGACGGTACCAGCGCCAGCGACGGAGGAGACGCGGCCACCGCCGATGGATCCAGCCCGTCGCTCCGGTACGTCCTCTCGAGCATCCTCCTCGGGCCGGTCCTGATCGCCACTGCCATCCAGTTCCTTGGTTTCTTCACGTGGCAAGGGTTCACGTCGTTCTTCGTCACCTACCTCATCGAGACGAAGGGGTTCTCCGCCGGAGCCGCCTCGACGTTGTTCGGCTTCTTCTTCTTGGGACTACTCGTCCGTCCGCTGTCGGGCCTCAGCCACGACACGCTCGGACCGCGTCGGACGCTGATGGGCATCCTCACGCTGATAACGATCGGACTCAGTGCGCTTTCGTTGTCGAGGGGTTCATTCCGCTCGTCGCGCTCACGGTACTGTTGAGCAGTCTTCTCGGATTCACGCCGACGACTCAGACGTTCATCGCGAACGCGCTCCCGACCGAGATAAAAGGATCCGGGCTCGGACTCATGCGCACCGGCCACCTGCTGTTCGGGGCGCCTAGTGCGACCGTCGTCGGGTTCGTCGCCGATATCGGCTACTTCGACCGAGCGTTTCTGTTACTTTCGGGGGCGACCGGTGTCGCAGCTGTGCTCAGTCTGTTCCTCCCGAAGCTCGACTAATCGAGGACGAGCTGAGCCGGCCCGAGCGCGTCGTACTCGTCCTTGTTGAGGGTGATGTCGACCGCGGTCTCGAACTCCTCGAGGCCGTCGAGTTCGTGGGTGATGTAGTCCTCGATCGGGACCTCGCCGTCCGCGACGAGGTCGGCGGCCAGCCGCCCCGTGTCCGTGCCGGGTTGGATCGCAACGACGCCCTTCCGAGGATTGATCCAGCGGATCGACTTCGATCGCAGGTACCGCGGCAACAGGTCGATCTCGCCCTCGATGTGACTCACCTGTACCACCGTGCCGCCGCGTCGTACCACCTCGAACGCCTGTGCAATCGGCTCGCCGCCCTCGGTGGCGTGGCTCTGGTCACCGCCGACCGCCTCGAAGACGACATCGGCACCGATCCCGTCGGTGGCCTTGTTGACGGCCTCGACGACGTCGGTCTCCGTCGCATCGATCGCCTTAACGCCGTTTTGCTCGGCAAGCTCCAGCGGTCGGTTGCGGACGTCGACGGTATACACCGTTCCAGCACCGAACCGGTCGGCCAGAAGCGCGCACTGATACCCCATGACTCCGGCGCCGATGACGACGACGGTATCGCCTGGCTCCACGTCCGCGTCGAGCGTACAGAGGACCGAGCTGGCCATCGGCTGCAACGCGGCGCCCTCCGCGTCCGAGACGGAATCGGGGAGCGTACAGAGCGGTTCGACGGGCATCCGCACGTACTCCGCGAGCGCTCCGGGGCAGTCGAACCCGAGACTGGTGATGTCGTCGCAGAGGTGCTGGTGGTTCGACCGGCAGTAGGTACACTCACCGCAGTAAGGTTTGCCGGGCGCGTAGACCCGATCGCTCTCCGCGTAGGCGTCGACGCCCTCGCCGACTGCCATGATTCGGCCGCAGAACTCGTGGCCGAACAACTGTGCACCGCCGTTGCTCTCGCGAATGCGACGAGCGACCTCGTCGTGATGAGCGATCTCGGTGCCGCGGTACAGCATGCACTCTGTGACGCTGAGCTGGACGCGCGACACCTCGATGAGAACCTCACCCGGACCGGGCGCGGGCGTTTCGACTTCCTTCACTTCTGACGATTCGAAGTCAGTACAGACTACTGCTCGCATGACAACCGTACATCTCACACGAGCTACTAAACCCTTGTCGCATCTTCTCGTGGGAGCCCGTGGCAAAGTATAAGTCGACGCTCGCGGTGTCCAACGATATGTCCGCGACCATGCAGGACCTCGTCGAGCGAGACGAACTGACAGTCGTTCCCGGCGTCTTCGACGCCCTGACCGCGAAGTTGGCCGAGAACGTCGGCTTCGAAGCACTGTACCTCGGAGGGTACGTCGTCGGCTCGTCGATCGCGTTCTCGGAGCCGCTAACGACGATGACCGAGATGTGCGATCGAGCGGGGGAGATCACGGCGGCGACCGACCTGCCGCTCATCGTCGACGGCGACGCCGGATTCGGGAATCCCTCGCACACCCATCGGACGATCCGGCAGTACGACCACGCCGGGATCGACGCTCTCCATATCGAGGATCAGGTCTATCCCAAGCGGATGCACTACTTCGCGACGGAGGATCGGAAGGGGCGCAAGCACATTATCGACACCGAGGAGATGCGACAGAAAGTTCGGGCAGCCGCCGAGGCCAAGTCCGCGATCGACTTGGACATCACGATCATCGCGCGGTCGGACGCCGCCCGCGACCAGCGCCGTGAGTTCGAGACGATGGAAGACGCCGTCGAACAGATCAACGCGTACTTCGACGCCGGCGCGGACATGGGGCTGCTCTTCCCGGCCGACCGCGAGGAGGCGCGGTATGTCGCCGAACGCGCCGACGGACCGATGCTGTACGTGATGCTCGAGAACCGCCTGTCGAGAGACGAGCGTCCGTCCGTCGCTGAACTCCAGGACATGGGCTTTGCGATGGCGGCCTACCCGATCGGGGCGACGGTGCTCGCGGCCCACCACACCAAGCGGCTGTACGAGTCCCTGCACGAAACGGGCGAGACGGGCATCGAGAAGGAGACGTTCGCGGAGACCCGCAACGAGATCAACCGCGTGATTGGCCTGCACGACTACTACGATATCGAGGAGCGATCCGGGAAGAAATGACCGACGACCCGCCGCGATCCGCGGACCTGCCCGCCGGCTACGACGACCTCGACCCGTACGCCGATGTCGATCTCGAGACATTGCCGAAGTGGTGGCGACGAAATATCGAACTGTTCCGAGAGCACGGACTGCGCCCGTACCGTCCCGCCCGACTCGCCGACGGCAAACCGCTGCCGGTCGTCCTGAATCGCCTCGAAGACCGGTACAGTGTCACGATCACCGTTCGCACCGTCCCCTCCGACGGGAGCGAGACGTGGAGTGTCTG
Organism: Natrialba asiatica DSM 12278; assembly: GCF_000337555.1. GTDB lineage: Archaea > Halobacteriota > Halobacteria > Halobacteriales > Natrialbaceae > Natrialba > Natrialba asiatica. The sequence continues at coordinate 15,752 of NZ_AOIO01000048.1, forward strand.
GATAGACGGGGACCACGTCGTCGATGTACGGCAGAACGTCCTCGATGCTCTCGGTCAGATGGGCGTCGCAGTCGACGATTTCGATGTCCGTGTCTCCATCTCTGATTTGGGTTGACATACCACTTCAGTGTATCAGAGACAGAGTAATAAGTTTCAGCCCGAGCGCACCGACGTTCAGCGCGGCTCCAGCAGGACGCGCGGCGTCTCGAGCGCCATCGTCGCGATCTCGTCTTCGCTCAGCCCGGCGTCGACGAGCCGTTCGGCAAACTCCAGCAGTCCCTCCGGCGGCGAGAGATTCGACGGCTGACCGTAGTCCGTCGAGAGGACGCAGCGGCCGGCACCGACCGCGTCGACGGTCGTGGCCATCGTCTCGACGTCGATGTCGCCTTTCGTCACCGGAAGGTAACACTTCTCGAGGTACGCGCCGCGCTCGGCGAAGGCGACCTGATCCTTGCGGGAGAGGTCCATAAAGGCTGATTCAGGGTGCGTGATGAGATAGGGCACTTCGGCTCCCATCGCCTCGAGTTCGTCGAGGATGACATACGTCTCGTCGGGGCCGAGGTGGCCGTTCCCGAGCACGACGTCACGGTCGGCGTCGGCAACCGTCTCGAGCACGGCGCGAGCGTCGGCGCGGAGTGCACCGTCATCGGTGAGCGCGGTGAGGTCCTGCCCCTCGAAGGGGAAGTGTCGTCCCGGGGTGTAGTTGGCCGCGCTGAAAGTCGGCAGCCAGACGACGGAGACGCCCATCTCAATCGCCAATTTGACCGCACTGGGATTGAAGCCGCCGACGAACGTGTTCAACGCGATCGCCGAGTAGATGTCGACGTTGGGAACCTGTTCGGCGGCCATCCGCGCCATCGGCGCAGTGTTCCAGAAGTGGCTCTTCAGCACGAACCCGCCGAGGTGGGACTCAGCGGCCCGCCGCGCGAGCTCAACCGTCCCGTGCTTTCGCTCCCAGAGCGACGGGGCCGCATGAACGTGAAAATCGATCACACCATCCGGCAGCATCGGTCAGACCTCCTCATCGATGCCGACGGTAACCGATCGCGTCTCGCCGAACGAGTGCAGCGCCATCGAGTGCTTGCCTGCGCCGCCGGCGACGACGACAGTGACGTCCTCCGGCGTCTCGACGAGCGGGATCCTCGCGTCGTCGTTCTCCACCTCGAACCGGTGGTGCCAGGTGTAGTTGTCGGTGGTGCCGACCGTCCGGAGCGTCTCGAGCTCGTTTCGGGCGTTGTCGTAGAGGAACCACTGAACGTCCTCCCGGCTCCAGTCATTGCGGGCGATGGTATCGGCGTGCTCGGGACCCAACACGATGCAGATCTCGCCGTGCGTGTGGTGGGAGTTGTTGTTTCCGACGGTCGCGAACACGTCCGCCGCGATCGTCAGGAGCTCCGCCGGCTTTTCGTTGACGTGGTCATTGATCTCGTGGGGAGCTTCGACGCCCATGATTGTCACGGCGCTCTCGTCCTCGCCGAATCCGCGCTGGACGTGGAGCGGGTCCCACGGGTTCTTCTTTTCGTTCTCGGCGATACAGAAGCTGTACTTTCCGGGATGGCCGTGCGTGGCGCGGTCCATATCCCCCGGCGTCCCACCGCCGAGGTTGACGAGGAGCAGACGGACGGTGCGTCCGATGGTCGCGTTCGCCCGGTAGCCCTGTCCGAAGACGTTGTAGCCGTAGTTGAGGTTGATCTCTTCGACAATTGGTCCGTTGACGACGAGCATCGGCGCGACCGGGTGCGTCGTCGCGTTGACACCGTAGAGGTTGAATTCCTCCTTGGTCATCGCCTCGACCGCCGCGATCAGAACGGGCATGTACGCCGATTCGCAGCCGGCCATCACGGCGTTGATGGCGATCTTCTCGACCGTCGCGACCCCATACTTCGGCGGGATCGTTCCCAGCTCCTCGTCCGGCTCCCGCGAGGTCCCTTCGAGCATCCGTTCGACACGCTCAGCCGTCGGCGGGACGACCGGGAGCCCGTCGGTCATCTCCCGTCGGTAGAGGTAGTCGTTTACGTCCTCGAAGTCGTCGATCGAAATCGTCTCTGAGTCGAACGTCATAGGTCGATCGGGCAGTAGAGGCTCTCGTCGCTCAGTTCCTCGTCGGCGGCCAAATAGCGCTCCGCGTACTCGTCCTCGAGGTCGTCGCGGTCGGTGGTGAGGACGGCGACGATCTCCTCGAGCGCGTTCTCGGCCCGATCGAGGACCTTCGGCTCCTCGAGGTCGCCCATCGGGTGCGAGACCATGACTAGCGGCAGGCCCGGCATGCTGAGCGACTGGGCCTCTGACTGGCCGAGCTTGATGAATTCGTCGCTGTTGATCGTCGCGACCGGTGTTCCCTTCTTTTCGAGGTCGATGCTGTCGTAGACGCACCACGACGTGCACGAGCCGCAGTCGCCGTAGGCATTGACCACGGCGTCGCACTGCGAGACCAGCTGGTCGGCGATCGCGTCGGCGGGGATCGGACTCTTGTCCTTCCGTCGGTAGACGACCTCATCGACGCCGTACTCGGATTTGAGCTGCTCGCCGACGGCTTCGAGGAAGACATCCGCGTTGCTCTTCGAGTTGTCGAGCAGTCCGACGGTCGCCCCCTCGAGCGAGTCGAGCCGTTCCGCGATCGGCGTCGCGTCGTAGTTCACTTCCCCTCGGGGGTCGAGGATTTCAATACTCGCTCCGTCGTCTGTACGTGTGCTATTGACGCACATATACAGCTATTCCACAGCCACGGAGTAAATAAGTTGCCCCGAGTCGGCCGCTACGGCTGCCGTTGGTGGCCGCGAATCCCGATCGAGATCTCGACGCTTCGCTGCCGCCGCCTCGATCATGAGAACGGTAGCTCGTTTCGAGGTGAACGATTATGTCGATCGAAACGAGCTATTAGCTATGGTGTCACAAGTACAGGGTCCGCTGTTCGCGGATACGTTCAGTACACCGGCCATGCGGGAGATCTTCGGCACCGAAAGCTACGTTGACCGATTCGTCCGGGTCGAGGCGGCGCTCGCACGGGCGGAGGCGTCGGTCGGCATGATCCCCGAGGAGGTCGCGGAAACGCTCACCGACCGTGCGTCGGTTGAACACGTCGACATGGATGTCGTCGAACGCTACCTCGACGAGCGGGGCCACCTCGCGATGTCGATTATCAGCGGCTGGCAGGCGATGATCGGCGATGAGGGCGAGTACGTTCACTGGGGCGCAACCAGCCAGGACGTCATGGACACGACGACCGTCCTGCAGGTGCGAGACGGACTCGACGAACTGCTCGAGCGGCTCCGGGCGATCGAGTTCCACCTCGCCGATCACGTCGAGACCCACGCCGACACCCCGATGATTGGACGGACGCACTACGTCCACGCGGTACCGACGACGTTCGGCCTGAAGGCGGCGAGCTGGCTGGACGAGCACCGCCGGCAGGTCGATTACCTCGAGTCGATCCAGGAATCGATCACCGTCTGTCAGTTCGGCGGCGCGGTCGGGACGTACGCGACGTTCGGTTCGGATGGCCTCGAGATCGCCGACGCGTTCGCCGACGAACTCGGACTCGAGGTTCCGACGGTCGGCTGGCACGCCGCGAGGGATCGGATCGCGCGGGTGGTCACCGCGCTTGCGGCGGTCGCGAGCACACTCTCGCGAATCGCGAGGCAGGTCCTCGTCTTGAACCGGCCGGAGATACGCGAACTCCGGGACCCGGTTTCCGAGGGTGAAGTCGGCAGCAGCACGATGCCCCACAAGCGTAACCCGAAGCGTGCAGAGAAGACCGCGATGGCCGCGCAGCTCCTCCGGAGCGAGGCCCGATCGATGTTCGAACTGATGGACACCCTCGACGAGCGCTCGGCGTCGACCTGGTACGGCGAGTTTGCGGTCGTTCCGACGGCCTTCGGCTACGCCGATCGCTGCGCGGAGAGCGCGCGCCAGCTCGTCGAAGGGCTGACGGTCGACGCGGACCGGATGTGCGAGAACCTCTCGATCCACGGCGCCTTCGTGACCTCGGAGAACGTGATGATGGCCCTCGCAGACCACGTCGGGCGGGGGACGGCCCACGAGATCGTCTACGAGAACGCGATGGCGGCCGACTCGGACGACGAGTTCGTCGATCGGCTGCTCGAAGACGATCGGGTCACGGACGCCCTCACGCCTGAGGAGGTCGCGTCGTTAACCGACCCGACGCGGTACACCGGGCTTGCGGCGCAGCTTGCCGAGCGCGTCGTCGAGGAGCATCCGCGGGTCTGAGCGTCTGACTTGAACTCTCCGCTCGGCGCGAACTGAACATCGAGGAGAACGAATTTATATATGTTCATTGTTAGCACGGGCATGGGCGATAGATTCCTGGGTGGTCTCGAGAGCTGTCACGTGCCGAAAAACCGCGATATGAGGGCCTGTGCGTCGTGACGCCCAGGTGAACGTTCCGGAGGTGGTCCTCGAACGGTACGGTGAGTATCTCGATGTCGTGAAACTGCTCGACGCCGCCAGTTGGGCCCCGGACAACGTGATCAGAGACGACATCCGGGTTCAGATCGGCGGCGCTCCCGGCGAGGTCGCACGCATGCAGGGGACGGACAGCGAATTTCTCGACCGCCTTGAGGAGGCCAGTATCGATGTCGTGGAGTACGAAACGCACGTCGATCGCCCGTCCGTGGACGAGATGCGATCGGAGGTCGAGACGCTCCGAGAGCGCGGATTTGACGTCGTCGGTGAGGTCGGTGCCAAGTGGTTCACGAGAATGAGACTCGGTATTCGCTCGACCGCGTCAAAATCGAGGAGACGATCGAGCGGTTCGAACGGTTCCTTGACGCCGGATGCGAGGCGATCTACTGGGAGGGGATGGTCGTTCGGAACCTCATCGGCCGCGACCTCGCGTATCGGGAGGGACAGAAGGCGTTGCTGGAGGTCGCAGAGGCCGTCGGCCCGAGAACATCGTCTTCGAGATCTGGAGTCCGACGATGGATTCTCTCGAGTACGCGAAGTTCTGGTCCTGGCTGGTCTACCAGTTCGGTCCGTCGGTCAATGTCGGGAACGTCCCGCCGCGGCGCGTCCCTCGACTCGAAAGCATTCGACGTGGAACGACGTTCGACATGAACCACGCCTACATCCGCTGGCTCCGGGAGGGGAAACCGACGAGTGGTGGCGAATGGAGGTTCCACCCTACGATGTCGGCCTGGAACGGGACTGACTCCATCCGTGTTCGGAAACCGGCCGGTGTCGGAACGCCGTTCTCCGGCGACGCAATCGGTTCGCCTGTCCGTCTCCGGACCCTCGAGAAACAAACTTATATTACATCCCGCTGCCCTTGTTGTTCGTACGTATGTCCCAAGGACCGTTACGTAGCCTTCGCGTCGTCGACTTCACGACGATGATAAGCGGCGGCTTCGCCGCCTCGACGCTGGCTGACTTCGGCGCCGACGTCATCACTGTTGAACATCCGACGAAGACGGACCCGATCCGCGAGTGGAAGCCGATCAAGGACGGCGAGTCGATGTGGTGGAAGTCGCTGGGTCGCAATCAGCGCTGTGTCACGCTCAATCTGTCGTCGGACGAGGGTCAGGCGATGGCGCTCGAACTGGTCGAGGACGCCGACATCGTCCTGGAGAACTTCCGCTCAGGAACCATGGAACGGTGGAACCTCGGTTACGAGGAGCTGAAAGCAGTCAACGAGGGAATCGTCATGGTACGCATCACCGGCTACGGCCAGACCGGCCCGAAATCCGATAAGCCGGGCTTCGGATCCGTCGCCGAGGGTATCTCCGGGTGGGCCCACAGTAACGGCTTCCCGGACAGCGATCCCCTACTCCCGCCGATTCCGCTCGCCGACCTCACGGCGGGACAGTACGCCGCCCAGTCGGCGGTGTACGCGGTGTTCGACCGCGAGATGACGGAGGGGAACGAAGGACAGGTCGTCGACGTGAGTCTGTACGAACCCCTGTTTCGTCTGTTCATCGGCAAGGTCGAGGCCTACGATACGATGGACTACGTTTCCGAGCGCACGGGCAACCGATCGGAGAACTCCGCGCCCCGAAACATGTACGAGACCGCGGACGGCTATATCGCGCTCTCCGCGTCGTCACAGCGGATCTTCGAGAACGTGATGGCGGCGATCGGTCGCGAGGACCTCATCGACGATCCGCGTTTCGAGACGAACGCCGACCGGCTGGACAACGTCGAGGAACTCGACGCGATCATCGAGGACTGGACCAGCGAGCGGCCGACCGACGAGGTCATCGAGGTGATGGAGGCCTCCGACGCCATCGTCGGACCGATCTACGACATGGCCGATATCTTCGAGGACGCGCACTACCAAGCGCGGGACAATATCGTCTCCGTCGAGGACCCGGACCTCGGCGAGGTGAAGACCCACGGCATTGTGCCGAAGTACTCCGAGACGCCGGGCGAGGTGTCCCACCTCGGCCCGTCCCCGGGCGAACATAACGAGGAGGTGTACCTCGAGGAGGTAGGGATCGATGAGGAGGAGTACGAGCGGCTCTCCGAGGGTGGAGTGATCTAAATGGATGACCTTCCTGAGGATGTCCGGATCGTCGAGATGTTGCCGCGTGACGGATTTCAGAGCTTGGATGAGTTCGTTCCGACGGAGACGAAGGTCGAACTGATCGATCGGCTTTCCGAGACGGGCGTCGACGAGATCGAGTTCACGTCGTTCACCCACCCCGACGCCGTGCCGAATCTCCGTGACGCCGCGGAGGTCGCCGAGCGAATCGATCGCCGGTCGGACGTCAGTTACCGGGCGCTCGTCCCCAACTCTATCGGCATGGAGCGGGCCCTCGAGGCTGGAGTAGACAAGGTCAATGCGCTCCTCGCAGTGAGCGAAACCTACTGCGAGAAGAACCAGAACGCGACCCGCGAGGAGTGCATCGCGGAGATCGAGCGGATCGTCGACCTCGCGGACGGGACCGACGTCGCGGTCGAGGCGGGGATGGCGACCAGCTTCTACTGTCCCTACGAGGGGCGCGTCCCACTGGAACAGACTCTCTCCGTGGTCGACGCGATGGTCGAAGCGGGCGTCGACGAAGTCACGCTTGCGACCACGATGGGGCTCGCTGATCCCGCACAGGTCTCAGAGAGTCTCTCAGCCGTCTGGGAGCGTTGGCCCGATCTCGACTGCGGCCTCCACCTCCACGACACCAATGGCATGAGCCTCGCGAACACGCTCGTTGCGATGCAACATGGCGTCGACCGGTTCGACACGTCGGTCTGCGGAGTCGGCGGTGGCGTCGTCCTCCCCGACGAACTCGAAGGCGTCGGGAACACGCCGACGGAGGACCTGCTTCACATGCTCTCGCGGATGGGGATCAGCTCCGAGGAGCTGTTCCGATCCGTCTCGACGGTTGCCGACGATGTCGCTGACGAACTCGACGTCGGACAGAACAGCCACGTTGTCCGGGGCGGTACCGCCGAATACGTCCTCGACGTAATGGGTTAGGACGACTGACGCGTCGCAGGTACGGTTACGTCATCTCGACCTCGTACCGAGATCCAGGTCACCGCCTCACTCCCACTGCCACTCAGGCTCTCGATCCTCTCGGAACGCCCGTTGCCCCTCTTCGTGATCGCGCGTCTCTCGAAGCGCACGAGACGCCCGGTGTTCGTACCGAATCGCCGTCTCTAGATCGGTACTGAGTCCCGTATCGATAACGTCCTTCGCAGCGCGGATCGCGAGCGGCGCGCCGGTCGTGATCCGATCGACGAACTCTCGGACGAACGAGTCGATTTCCGCGCGGGGGTGAACGTAATCGACGAATCCGTCGCTCTCCGCCCGTTCGGCGGAGACGCGCTCACCCGCCATCACCAGTTCCTTGGCGCGACTCGAGCCGACCTGCGAGACGAGCCGCTGGACGCCACCGTTGGCTGGAAGGATCCCGAGCCGCGACTCGGGAAAGCCCAGTTCGCTCTCCGGCGTTGCGAGACGAAAGTCGCAGGCCATCGCGAACTCGAGGCCGGCACCCAGACAGTAGCCGTCGATCTCGGCGACGACCGGCATCGGGAGATTCGGGGGGAGAACGAGTTCGTCTCGGAACTCCTTCACGTTGGGCTGGGGAGCATCGCCGTCGGCGTTGACGTCGGCACCGACGCTGAACGCCTGCTTGCCGGCGCCCTCGACAACGACCGCGCGGACGTTCGGTTCGGACTCGTCCCGATCGAGCGAGCGGATCTCCTCGAGACAGTCGACCAGCTCCCCTCTGAGCGTCGGAGAGAATGCGTTTAGCGACTCGGGTCTGTCGAGCGTTACCGTCGCGATGCCGTCCTCTAGCTCGCTCTCGATGGTGTCGTACTGCATGATCACGGGTCAGACCTTGTCGGGATCGCACATAAATCCGGCCCGCCCTCGCCGATCTGATCGAACTCGACGCCGTTCCCAGTGGATCACGGAACGCACACGGCGACCGCAGCGGTTCAGTCAGACTGAATCC
>NZ_AOIO01000049.1 GCF_000337555.1 Natrialba asiatica DSM 12278
CCATCAGAGATGTGTATAAGAGACAGATATACTACATTGGATACCGACCCGTGTATGCCAAGTTTTGACAGACGCCACTTCGTGAAGTGTGTGGGTGCAGCAACTACAGTCGGTCTCGCCGGCTGTATCGGGGGCGACAACAGGGACGGCGAGTTTCCGAGTGACAACATTCGTCACATCATTCCATACGGTGAGGGCGGCGGTTCCGACACGTACGCGCGAGGCATCTTGCCGCAAGTGGGGGAAGAGCTCGGTGTCGACGTGCAACTCGAAAACATTCCCGGCGCCGAATCGATTCAGGGTATCACAGAAGCGTATTACGCCGAGCCAGACGGCTACACGCACGTCGGCCACACGCTGCCGACGGCCGGCATCGCATGGCTGCTCAACCAGACCAACGACGACCTCTCTCAGCTGAAGGGGATCTGTCAGTACGGACAGACGCCGTACGTCATCTTCGCGAACCCTGACGAGGAGATCGAGGGGATGGAAGACCTCGCAGACAGGTACGAGGATGGCGATCTCACGCAGTTCGGCGGGTCGCTTGGCGCCGCGAACCACGTCGCCATGATCCAACTCCGCGAAGAGGGCGATGTCCCCTGGGAGGACTGGATCGTCTACGACGGTTCCGGCCCGACCGTGCAGGCAGCCGCGTCCGGCGAGATTCCCGTGGGCACCGCGACCGACTCCTCGGCCGCCGGTGCCGTCGAGGAGGGGAACATCGACATCGTTGGGGTGTTGACCTCCGACGGATCCAGCGTCTTCCCGGACACGCCGACCACCGAGGACGCCGGCTGGACGAACGTCGACGAGTTCGGAGCAATCATGCGAACCGCCTCTTGCGCACCGGACACGCCCGATGATCGTGTTCAGACGCTCGCCGACGCCTACGAGGCGGCCATCAATTCCGACGAGGTCCAGGAGTGGTCCGAAGAGACGGGCAACGAAGTGCTGTTCAACGGTCCCGACGAGACCAACGCGGCCATCGAGTCGGCATTTAGCACCGACGAGCAGGTCGACCTCGACCAACTACAATAGATCCCGTTCGACGGCATGGTCGTTCGATTTTATTTAGTGTCGAGACCGGATTATCTCCCAGTGGCTACGGACGACGGACCACAGCTTCGGGACTACGGGCCGCGGTGTCAACCGGATCTCTGAAACGGTACTGGGAGCGGGCGTTCCCTCAAAGGTCGGGAATCACACGGCGACCGAACAGGTCGACGGCCTCCATGACGTCCTCGTGGTCCGTCGTCGGCGTCGCGAGCCGCAACACCGCGTGATCGACGCCGAAGGCCTCGCGGTACCGTTCGAGCTGGGCTGCACACTCAGACGGCGTCCCGTAAACGAACAGATCCTGCGCGAACTCGTCTATGTCGCCCTCGAGCGCGCTCACCCATGCCTCCGGAACCGTCGACCCCTTCGCCCGGTACGATTCGACCAGTTCCGTCAGCAGGGTGCGAAGTTTCTCACGAGCGACGTCACCGTCCTCGTCGATACAGGCGATTCGAAGCAGCGGAACCGAACGGTTCGAGCCGTCGGCATCGTCTAGGAACGATTCGTACGTCGCATACTTCTCCTCAAGAGCGTCGAACGGTTCGCGCCAGGACGGCAGCCAGGCATCCCCCAGACACGCGGCCCGCTTCAGCGCGGGCGTCGATCCGCCGCCGACCCAGATCGGCGGTCGCGGATCGCGGATGGACTCGGGGGCAAGGTCGAACTCCTCGAACGACACGAACCGGCCGTCGTAGGACGACGGTCCGGGTTCCCACAGTTCGTTGAGTGCGCACAGGTGGTCGGTCATTCGCGGGCCGCGCGATTCGAAGTCGTACCCGAGATTCTCCATCTCGTCGCGGCGCCAACCGGTTCCGACGCCAAGGATAAAGCGACCGTCCGAGACGACATCGACGAGATTCGCCGCGCCTGCGAGCGAGACCGGGTTCGTCTGTGGGAGGATCGTGACGCCGGTTCCGAACTCGATTTCGTCCGTCGCGGCTGCGAACCCGGCAAGTGCGATATAGGAATTCGGCCACTTCGCGTCCCAGCCGTGGTGTTCGGCAACCCATGCCGAGTCGAAGCCGAATTCCTCGGCACGTCGGACCTCCGTCAGTGCCTCGTCGAACCGCTGTCCGCCTTCCGTACATCTGAATCCGATTTTCATGCGTATACTTTCCAGTGCGTTCGCCTACTGGACCTCCGCTCAAATATACAGCCACACCGGTGGAAAAGGTACCGGCGCTCGTGGACTGGCCGAAACCGCGTCGCTGTCCCGGTCGAACAGTAGAACTGTGACGCTGCCCGTCCGTACCCCGTTACCGCAGTAATGCGTTGTGACCGTCTCCGGAGTCGAGTATCGCTCCGAAGCGTCACGATCTCCTCGTCACCAATCCACAGGAGGACTTATGAGCTGAAATCTTGACTACCCGTACGAAATGAGCGCCGAAAATGCGGATTGTAGCGGAGCCGAGAGCATCGAGCGCATCGGCCTTATCGGGTACGGCGAGGCCGGTCAACTGCTCGCTCGAGCGTTCGTCGAAGCCAACATCGGCGTCACCGTACTGACTCGATCTCCGGATCGCCTTCGCGAGCGACTCCCTGACTCGCCGATCGCCGTCGCCGACTCCTACGTGTCGCTCGCGGCGGAGACGGAGCTCGTCTGTTCCTGCGTCTGGCCGGCGACGGCCGCTGACGTCGCTGCGGAGACCGCCCCAGGGCTCGCGCCGGGACAGCCGTTCCTCGATCTCAACTCGGTGTCACCGGCGACGACCGAGCAGATCGTCGACAAGATCGAGGCGGCCGGCGGCACGCCGCTCAAGGCGACCATCATGGGCTCTGCCGCGGCGGGTCGCGACAGCGTCCGACTGGTCATCGGGGGGCCGGATCGCGCCGATACCGTCGCCGCCCTTCGAGCGGTCGGATTCACGGTCCAGGATGTCGGCGCGGATCCGATGCACCCGGCGCTGCTCAAGATGTTCCGGAGCACGTTCACCAAGGGGATGCGCGAACTCGTTGCCGAAACGCTCGCTCCGGCCGTCGCGTACGGCGTCCACGAGGACGTCCTCGACAACCTGAACGGACTCTTCGACGAGCGATCAGTCGAGGAGTGGATGCGAACCGCGCTCGAGAACACCCCGGAACACGCGCAACGCCGACTGGGTGAACTACGTGAAGTGCGGCAGACGACCGCGGACGCCGGGTATCGAGCGCCGATCATCGACGAGACGATCGCCCTCCACGAGGAGTTACTGAACTCGTCCGACGACGACTACGTCGCCGTGCTGGAGGCGCTCAAGGGACATCTCTCCGACGACTCGTCGTGAGGCGAGTCGTGGCGGTCGAGCGGGGCTACATCCCACGCATACGATAGCGATTAACACAAACTATAAGGTAATTCCTCCTCAGCGTTATTGCATGGTGATGTGATGTCTGAGAGCAATTCACGTAATTTAAGTCAGAGGATCACAGCAGAGCACATACTTCTGATAGGGCTCCTCGTCGTTTCCGCCTACATGTTCGTTGAGGCCGCCGAGTTCCGCGATCCGTCGGGGATGTTTCCGCGATTTATCGCTTCGATCACGTTCCTTGGAGCACTGGTGCTCCTCCTTGAGCCGTTTCTCCCCGCTCCGCTGCGAGCGGTCGTGAGCGAGTCCGGAGACGTGTTCGACTCCTACGAGGAGGAGATCGAGGAGGTCGAAGCGCAGACCGAGGAGATGGACGACATGACGACCGACAGAGAGCCGACAGTCGACTCCAAGGAGGAGTGCGATAACGAAACGAGCGCCGAAGCGGTGACGGGAGCGACGGACGAGCGACAATTCGAGTCGCACTCGATCCTCCCGTCGCCGCGAGCTGCGATGGAAAACAAGCGATTCGTACTCTCCGTGATGACGGCTGGATACGTAGTGCTGTGTTATCTCATCAGCTTCCTCTTCGCCTCACCGGTGTTCGTGTTCGCTTATTCGTACTGGGTGGACCACGACTGGTACATCACGGTCGGACTGACGGCGGGCGCGTTTGGGATCGTGTACGGCTTTATGGGACTGCTCAATGTACAACTCAATTCGGGGGTGTTGGTGGGCTGACCCATGTTAGACGCACTATCCGAAGCGATCAGCATCATCCTGACCGGTGAACCGCTACTCTGGCTGACGGTCGGAATCCTCATCGGAATCTTCGTCGGATCACTCCCTGGCATCGGCGCCTCGCTCGGGATGGCGCTCATCCTTCCACTCACGCTTCCGCTCGACGGGGTAAACGCTATCATTCTGCTCGTGAGTATCTACAGTGGCGGGATGTACGGCGGGAGCATTGCAGCGATTCTCCTCAACGCGCCCGGGACGTCAGCAGCAGCGGCGACGACGCTCGACGGGTACCCGCTCTCGCGACAGGGGCAGGCGATCACCGCGCTCGCGATGTCCGCCGTCGCGTCGACGCTCGGCGGATTTATTACGATCGTGCTGCTGATCCTCATCTCGCCGTTCCTCGTCAGAATGGTGCTGCTGTTTGGGTCACCCCAGTACTTCCTCATCGCGCTTCTCGGCATCGCAATGATCGCGATCGTGGCCCGCGGATCGCTCATCAGGGGTGTCGTCTCCGGGATGTTCGGACTGCTTATCGCCACGATCGGGATGGCACCGATGGTCCCCCAGCAGCGATTCACGTTCGGGGATCCGGCGCTGTTCGACGGTATTAGTTTTGTCGCCGCACTGATCGGCCTATTCGCTATTGCCGAGATGATCAACCTGGCAGGAGAGGAGGGCGGCGTCGCACAGACAGATATGGAGATCACCGGTTCGATCCGCAGCGGAATCAGCTCCGTTCTCACGAAACCATATCTAATCGCGAAGTCGAGTCTCATCGGCATGGGAATCGGTTCGGTTCCCGGCGCTGGGTCGACGGTGTCGACGTTCGTCTCGTACGCGGAAGCGCTGCGTTCGTCGGACGATCCGGACTCATTCGGCGCCGGCAATCACGAGGGACTGATCGCAGCTGAATCCGCGAACAACGCGACGATTCCTGGATCGCTCATCCCGACATTCTCGTTCGGGATCCCCGGCAGCGGTTCGACCGCCGTGTTGCTCGGCGGTCTCATCATGCACGGTCTCCAGCCGGGTCCGAACCTCTTCTCGTCTGACCTCCAGATCACCTACGCGGTGTTCATCGCGCTGTTCCTCGGGAACTTCGTCATTCTGTTCGTCGGACTAACGTTCATTAGCCGAATGGGGGTCCTGACAAAGATCGATACGGACATCATCATCCCCATGATTGTCGTTCTCGCCGTCGTTGGTGGATTCCTGCTCCGAATCAACTGGATCGACGTGCTGACGGTGTTTGGTCTCGGCATCATCGGCTACTACATGAAGCGGTACAACTACTCGGTCATCGCGTTCGTCCTCGGGATCGTCCTCGGACCGATCGCTGAGGAGAACTTCGCCCGATCGCTCACCCTGTCCGACGGTTCGTTGATGATCTTCGTGAACGATCCCCTCTCGCTGATCATCGTGATCGCGATCGTCGCGCTGACGATCGGTCCGGCGATTCGCGGCGTGTTCAAAAAGCAACTGGGATAACCTCTCGGCTACCGTTTTTCCCTCCAGTGATTTGGTCCGGCCGTCGTACTCGCCAGTTACTGGGCAGGTCAGCGACGGTTTCGATCGAACTGATCCCAACGGCGATGGGTCCGGGTCTCGCGGGTATCGACGCCAGTGAGTGGTATTTGATATCGATCCCCGTGATTTATGAGAACTCACGTCAGAACTGACGGTGATGGCAGCAACGCACGTGACGTCGATACCGGTACGGTTTCAGGACATTGATACGATGGGACACGTCAACAACAGCGAATATCCGAACTTCCTCGCGGAGGCGAGGGCAGGATACTACGAGGAGGTGCTGGAGTACGACCTTCGGGCGGCAGACACGGTCGTCGTGCACATGACGATCGATTACAGCGCCGAGATCACCCGCGGCGACGTCGTCGATATCGAGGTTGCGGTGACCGACTTCGGGACCTCGAGTCTCACCATGGAGTACACGCTCCGCGTCGACGGCGATATCGTCTCGACGGCCGAGACGGTTCAGGTGATATATGATAACGAGAGCGGATCGTCCCGTCCGATCCCGACCGACTGGCGGCAGCGGATCGAAGCCAACGAGGGGATCAGCAGTGCCTGAGAAATCCATGGCGGAACTCGAGTCGCTGGTCGGCGAACGTCGGCAGACGGTCACCGATCTCACCGTGGAAGCGGGGAAGGTCGCCGAGTTTGCACGGGCGATCGAGAGTCAGAACGAGATGTTCTACGACGGTGAAGCCGCGCGAGAGGCTGAGTACGACGATGTCCCCGCGCCACTTACGTTCACACGGGTCGCGTACTTCCCTCGGTACCGCGTCGGCGACGACGGGTCCTCGTTCGGATTCAATCTCGGCTTCGACCCCGAACGCACCGTCCATGGCGAACAGGAGTACGAGTACAGCCGCCCTGTGACCGTCGGCGACACGCTCGACGGGACGACGGAACTGGTCGACGTGTATCAGAAGCCCGGCACCGACGGGACGCTTACTTTTGCCGTCCTCGAGACGACGTACACCGACGCGGACGCCGAAGTCGTGGTCATCGAACGACGGACGCGCATCGAACGGGAGGCGGCCGATTCGCAATGAATCTCGATCCGGACGCGCTCTCGGTCGGGGACGATCTGCCGACGTTCCACGTCGACGACCTCGATCGGACGCAGATCGTCCGCTATCTCGGGGCCAGCGGCGATTTCAATCCCCTCCACCACGACGACGAGTTTTCCAG
Organism: Natrialba asiatica DSM 12278; assembly: GCF_000337555.1. Taxonomy (GTDB): domain Archaea; phylum Halobacteriota; class Halobacteria; order Halobacteriales; family Natrialbaceae; genus Natrialba; species Natrialba asiatica. Next base: position 6,801 of record NZ_AOIO01000049.1, read on the forward strand.
AGCGGCCGGCCAGGACGGCGTGATTGTGCCGGGAATGCTCGTTGCCGGCTTCGCGTCGGCGGCAGTGACGGACTGGGTGCCTATCGACGCAGTCGACCGGTTTCGGACCCGGTTCGTCGGAACGGTTCGGCCTGGCGACTCGCTGCGCGTCAGCGGAACGGTTGCGGAGGTCGAGACGGATCGAACAGGCAACACGACGACGGTGGAGATATCAATAACTGTTGATACTGCCGACGGTGCGACAGTCCTAGAGGGAGATGCAACGATCAGCCCGTAACCCCATAGTACATCATCAATGATCGTCTACACAACATATGGATCTCGATCTCGACGGATGGAGTGTCTTCATCACGGCGGCGAGCAAAGGGCTCGGCCTCGCAGTCGCGACCCGGATGGTCGACGAGGGCGCGAGCGTCGTCATCACCTCTCGGAGTGAGGAAAATCTGAAGGCGGCCGAAGAACGCGTCCTCGACGAGACGGGCGCCGACCCGGACGCGATCGACTGGGTTGTCTGCGACCTCAAGGACGAACGGTCGATCCGATCCGCGACGCAGACGGCCGTCGATCGGCCCGGGACGCTCGACGCACTGATTACGAACCACGTTGCACCGCCGTCGTCAACGTTTGCCGAGGCGAGCATCGACGAGTTCGACGCCGCGTACGAGTCAGTCTTGCGCTGTACCCTCCTGCTCTGCCAGGAAGTGCTTCCCGCGCTGCGAGACGGCGGCGGCTCAATCACGCACCTCGTCGCCGTCTCCTCGCTCGAACCGACCTCGAACGGGGCGCTTGGCCACGTGTTTCGGCCGGGAATCTACGGCCTTTCGAAAGTACAGGCCAACGAACTTGGCGAGGAGGGAATCAGAGTGAACTGCGTCGCCCCACACGGCGTCGTCACGGATCGGATCCGAACGAAAGTCGAGCAATTGACCGACCGAGAAGGGATCGCCGAGAGCGAGGCCTGGGACCGGCGCGAGGCAGAGCTGCCGGTTGACGAACTGGGATCGACGGAAGAGTTCGCCCGCGCCGCAGCGTTCGTCGCCTCGCCGGCCGCGAGCTACGTCACTGGCTCCGTTATCCCGGTCGAAGGCGGCTGGCACAGTCGCATCGCGTAGCGGCAAGCGGGGCGTCTCGCTGCGGCGGATCGCCGCGCCGGTTCACGCCTCTTCATTGTGGACCGACACGACCGGTCGGGACGTGTTAAGCAGCACCGATTGCGTGACACTGCCGAAGAGCGCTTTGCCGACCGGCGAGCGACTCCGGCCGCCGAGGACGATGTGCGATGCGTCGTTCCGGTCGGCGTAGTCGATGATCTCCTCGGCCGGCTCCCCGACGAGCCCGACGGGGGTCCCCTCAACGCCAATTCGCTCGAGCGCCTCTGACGCGATCGTCTGCCCCATCCCTCGCACCTCCTCGAGTGGTACCGTCTCCCCCTCGTCTTCGACCTGACCACGTTCCAACTCGATGAACGTAGATCGGTCTAGCGCGTGAACGACGTGCAGCGGCGCTCCGAACGCATCCGCGAGGCGGCGTCCCTCTCTAACCACGTCGTCGTTCGGTTCGGTTTGATCTACGGCAGCAATAATGACCATCGTACTCCTATCGAAACTCCAGCCTATTAATGATATGCCGTGGACCGATCGCGAGACGACCGGTTACTGAACATTCGTCCCGTTTCCTGTGTTCGGAATCGCCCGTATCAGAACATATAACTGCATCTCGGGTATTGTACTCATTGTGTCATAGTTCAGTTACAGCACGGAGATACAGACACGGTACGAGATATTGACGGCATGGGTCACGTCAATACCCCATCTATGCCAGCTATCTCAGGGCAGCCTGGCAAGGGTACTACCGGGACGTAATCGGACGGCGAATCGACGAGGTCGACACCGTGATCATCGAACTCCACCTCGAATACAAGACACCGATCAAACCGGACCAGCGCGTTGAGGTGGCGGTCCGGATCGACGGGTTGGGCGAGTTGAGCATTACGAAGGCGTACGAGATACGCGCCGACGGCGACGTCGCCGCAACGGCCAGGACGACTCAGGTCGTCATCGACGGCGAGACCAGTTCGACCGTGTCGATTCCCGACGAGTGGCGACGATGGATCAAGGAGAACCGGGACTCGGACACGGACTCGGTCGATTGACGATATCGGAGCCGCGGTACCGAGACCGATACCCGCCGCCGGCGTCCCGGCGAAGGTCGCCGCCGCACTGGGATACGACGCCGGAAACCTCGGATCGTGACCGTTGGAGGTTCCCGATGAGGCCCGGGCGGCGTCTCCTCGTCACGTTGATCTCAACCGCATTACTTATTCGCCCGTCAGTAATAGGTGCATGCGAGACTTTTCCAATCATGCGACCGTCCGACCGGCCGACTACGACATCGCGATCACTGATATCGAGACCTGCGTCGTCGAAGGGAACTTCGAGTGGAATCTCGTCAAGGTCCACACCGACGCCGGCGTCACGGGGATCGGAGAGGCCTACCGGGGCGGGGGGATCGACGAACTGATCGCGTACACGAAGCGGTTCCTCGTCGGCGAGAATCCGCTTGATGTCGAGCGGCTCTCCCGGCGCATCGTCCAGGAAATGTCCGGTCATGGTGGGACGACTGAGAAGTCGTCACCGCGGCGTCGGGCATCGAGATCGCGCTCTGGGACCTCGCCGGCAAGGTTTACGGGCTGCCGGTCTACCAACTGCTCGGCAGCAAGTACCGCGACCGGATCCGAATCTATTGCGACTGCCACGCCGGCGAGGCGTACGCCGAGACGGCCGCGGAGGTCGTCAACTCGGGGTTCACGGCAATCAAGTTCGACCTCGACATGCCGTCGGACAACGAACCCGATCCGTACAACGGCCGCCTCGACAACGCCGCGATCGAACGTAAGCGCGAGATCGTCGCGGCCGTTCGCGACGCCGTCGGCGACGATGTCGATCTGGCCTTCGACTGCCACTGGGACTACTCGGTCGAGAGCGGGAAACGCCTTGCTCGATCCCTCGAACCGTACGATATCATGTGGCTCGAGGACATCGTTCCGCCCGAGGAGACGAGCGCCCAGCGCGAACTCGCCAGGTCGACCTCGACGCCGCTCGCGACCGGCGAAAACCGCTTCCGCGTCCACGAGCTGTCCGAACTGCTCTACGAGCACGCCGTCGACATCGTCACGCCCGACCCGACGACCTGCGGCGGCCTCGCGGAGTCAAAACGAAGCGCCGACCGGGCTGAGGAGAACTACATCCCGATGTCGCCGCACAACGTCTGTAGCCCTGTCGGTACGATTGCCTGTGTCCACCTCTGTGCGGCGATCCCGAACGCGGACGTGCTCGAGTACCACGCCCTGGAGGTCGACTGGTGGGACGACCTGCTTGTCCGGGGCGGGCCGCTGATCGCGGACGGCCACATCGAGGTCCCGACGGAACCGGGGCTCGGGATCGAACTCGACGAGGACGTCGTGGAAGAACATACGCTCGGCGACGATGTCGGATTCTCCTCGTAGCCGGGACTGAAGCAGGCCGTGTCTCGGTACCCCGATCACCGAACGGGGCGTCCGACGCGGCTACTGGTTCGGAATCCGCGTACAGAGCGCGATCGCGACGGCCGCCACGATGGCGAGCAACAGGAACGCCTCGTCGAAGAACCCGCGGTCCGCGAGCGCGCCCATAATGACCGGGATCCCGGCGCCGGCCGTCATGTAGATCGTCCGCAGGATTCCCAGACCGGTGCCCTGCACCGACTCCGGCAGCGCGGTGGTGAGATAGCTCAGCGTGATCGTCCCGTAGCCGAGGATGCTGCTCAGGAACACCGTTGCGATCACGATCGACCAGAACCCCTCGAACAGCGGGAGGAGACCGACGGTCACCGTGAACACGCCCATCACGATCGGATACGATCGCTTGAGGCCGAACCGGTCGTACACCGACCCGACGACGGGCTTGATGACGACTCCCAGCCCGAAGAACGCGCCGAACAGGAGAGTGGCGACCGCGGGTGATATCCCCTTGACGTTGATCAGGTAGGTGGGGTAGAACCCGGTGAACCCTTGCCAGGCGACGTAGCCTAGGAACTGCAGCATCGTGACGAGGACGATCGATGAGCGACTGAGCGCCGCGAAGACCTCCCGGAACGCGTCGAGCGAAAGTTCGTCGATCGCGTTCGAGCCCGCCGACGTCCGCTTCGGAACGGACATCCACAGCAAGGCGGCCACGACCGTGAACAGCGGCACGGTGAGACCGAACCCGTACTGCCAGGCCAGTGCGCCTGCGACGAGTCCCGCGGCCGGCGGGAGGAGCGCGTTACCGAGATCACCGGCGGCCATGGTTAGTCCGATCGCTGCCCCCTCGTTGTCGGGGAACACGTGCGAGAGCGTGGTGAACCGAGCGACACCATAGAGCGCGGTGCCGGCGCCGAACGCTGCCGTCGCGGCGAACAGCACGAGGACGGAATCGGCCGCCGCGACCAGCGCAATCGTCACGGCCGAGATGGCCGTACTCAGGACGAGGATGTTCCGCTCACCGATCCGATCGGAAAGGATCCCGCCAGGGAGTTGCCCGAGCGCGTACGCGACCCAGAGGACGCTCAACAGGAGCCCCGCCGTCGTGAGATCGATACTGTAGGCGGACTGCAGCGACGGGAGCAACACCGGATAGACGAATCGAATACCGATCGAGAGGAACCACCCCGCGGCGACGGCGAACAGGATCTTGCCTTTTCCATCGGTCCAGATCGCTTTCGCGTTGCTGCCGACTTCGGCGAACGATTGCACACTCCGTTGTACTCGGTTCGCCCCTATTGTCTCCGTGGTGGAGATCAATTTTGCCGTGAACCTCTCAAAGGGGCCGGGTTACCGCCGTCGCGCCGCGGCGATCCGCTCCGACTCGAGTTGCGACTGCCGCGGCGGGTGACGGTGCTGTCGAGTTGTCAGCGCCTCGATACCGACAGCGCCCGCTTCGCGGCGTTCTCGCCGGCGATGCGGCCGAAGGCGATACACTCCACGAGGTTGCCGCCTTGATAGACGAACTTGAACGCCGACGAGATTTCGCCAGCGGTGTAGAGGTTCGGAATCGGCTCCCGCTCCGTGTTCAGCGCCTCGCGGTCCCCATTGGCCAGGATCCCTCCTTTCGTGTTCGGTCCGCCCGGGTAGAGCGGCAGCGCGTAGTAGGGTGGAGATCGCAGCGGCGCCATGTTTTCGGGCTCGCTGCCGAACGGATCTGTCTTGCCCACCTCGCAGCAGCGGTTGTACTTGGAGAAAGTCTCCAGCAGCGCGTCTGCGTCCATCAGTTCCCTGTTCTCCGGGTGGTCGCTGATCTCCCGCGCCAGATCCTCAATCGTCGGTGCCCGCAGTATCCACCCGTTCTCAATGGCGTGTTCGTTCTCCTCGCCCCACTCGATTCCCTGATAGTCCGTCCCGCGGAGGCTGACCACCGACCGCCGCTTCCGGAGGGTCTCGTCGAAGACGAGCCAGGACGGCATGCGCGGGTACAGCAATTCCTCGACGTCGAACCGGACGCCCTCCTTGTAGAATAAGTACCGGCTTGGATCCTTTGTAATGGTGCGCTCCGCCGCGTACCGCTCCCCGAAGTTGTCGACGACGATCGTGTTCGGCCGGCCGACGACTGGTGTCCGCAGCCCGATCTTCAGCCCGTGTTCTCGAGCCGGAATCGCGGCGATCATCCGGGACGCTGCCTTACTCACTTTCGACAGTCCGGCGCCGATCTCCATTGCCATCTCGATCCCCGTCCCTGTGTTCGCCGACGTACCGTAGAACGACCATCCCTCGACGCCAGGTCCTTCAAGGAAGTTCAGCCGCAAGTCCTTGTTGTACTCGAAGCCGCCCGACGTGAGGACGGTCGCTCCAGCACCGCAGGCGACCCTTGTTCCCTGCCGGTCCGCGAGGATCCCATCGACGGCACCGTCGTCGACGACGAACTCCCGCGCCGCGGTCTCCCACAGGACGTCGATATCGCGGTCGTCGATACCCCCTCAAAGACATGTGTAGAACGCCTCGCAGGACTCCGTAACAGACTTCGGATCGTCCTTCTGACATCGATTCTTGTTGTTGATCTCGCCCGAATACGTGCTCCTGAGTACTCGATACGCTGATTCGTCCGCACCCGGAAACTCGGGAAAGACCGCCCCGCGCTCCTCGACGGCGCTGTATTCCGGATCGAGATCCTGCATCCAGGCCAGGTTCTGTGGCGCGTACTCCGCCCACGCCGCGGCGAGCTCACTCGCGATCGCGGACGGGAGTTTGCCCTCCAACTTCCAGGGGAGGTTATCCCCGCTGAACATCGCCAGCGCATTGGCCTCGAGTACGTCCCTGTTGCCATCGGGGCGGGGACTGTGGAACGCCCCACCGGACATCCTGATGTTCGAATAGTAGCCGTCTTCGGCCTGTTTCTCGACAATCAACACGTCGGCGCCTCGGTCGGCGGCCGCGATCGCCGCGCACGCCCCTGCCCCGCCGAAACCGACGATGAGGATGTCCGTTTCGTAGTCCCAGCTCGCGGGAAACGCGTTCCGGCTCATGCCTCGATAAGGAAAAAAGTACCTATCTTTTGGCCCTTTTTCGCTCTCGACTACGGCGTAACTGCCTCGAGTTTAGGGCCGTTCCCGGCCGGACGCGTGTGAGATCGACTAGTCGTGACTGTGACCGGGAGCGATCGCGTTCGCGCGGATGCCCTCTTCGGGTGTGAGATCGACTAGTCGTGACTGTGACCATGCCCGTTTCCATGTCCGTGACCGATGTCCGGCGCCTCCATGATCTCGTCACATTCGACGTTCGTGTATCCGGAGTGGAAAAGTTCGATCTCCTCGTCCTCGACATCAAACGCGTGGCGCTCGATACAGCCGACATCGGCGCCGAGGAGGTGAACGCTCACGCTCGGCTCGTTGGACGTTGTCGTCACCGAGTGGATGTCGTTGTTTGGCGGCGCGAGTTCGTAGTAGTCTCCCCGCTCCATGTGTTCAGTCCGGAGGTGCTCGAGTTCGGCCTCACCCACATCGTTCTTGCCGTCGCCGACGCGCTGGTAGAACACCTCGCGTTGCGTGCCGCCGTAAATGCCGACTAAGCCCCACGCCAGGTGGTCGTGGACCGGCGTCGAGGCACCAGGCGGCAGGACGAGCGTGAACAGTGCGAGCTTGTTTCCGTCACGGTACAGCAGCCACTGGGCGATGTCGTCGCCCATGTTCCCCATGTCGTCATCTTCGTCAGTACAGAGCTGCTGATACTTCTCGTCAAGCCAGCCATCGTCCGCGAGGAGTTCCTCGAACGGTGCTTCCAGGGCCGCGAGCAGGTCCGTGATCTCTTCGTACTCCTCGGCAGTCGTCTGTACGACATCGATGAACGACTGCATCCGGTCGTCATCGTGGATGTACTCTTCCGTGTCCAAATCGAACGTTGCCATTGGTACGTCTCACTACTTACCCCTCATTAACAGTAGCGGTGTGATAGCACCTGTCACCGGTCAGCGGCGACCGATCCGATCGGGAATCCATTCAAGCAGCGAGTTGCACCGCAGCGCCGAAAGTCGACACGAATATTATGCGGTAGCCTGTCAGTCGGTCCGTGAACGTCTTCGGCAGGTCCAACCTCGAGGCGACATCGGTACTGGGGCTCACCGGTGCAGCCGCGATCCTCGTAATCGGCGCGTTCGTCCCCGTCTCCGCAACGGTCCAGCCCGATGTCCAGCTCGCCTTTTCCGTGTTCCTCGCGACGGTGCTCCTGTGGATTACGAAACCGGTTCCGTACACGATCTCGAGCATCCTCTGCGTGATCCTGCTCTACACGCTCGGCGTGGCACCGACGTTCGAGGCGGCGACGGTCGGATTCGCGTCGAACCTCGTGTTCTTCATGGTCTTGCTCCTGCTCATCGGCAAGAGCGTCGCGAAGGTCGATCTCGACGAGTGGGTCGCCACCCTCCTCGTCTCCCCCGAGAGCACGCCGAAGAGCTCCATCCGCCGGCTCGCCGCCACAATCCTCCTCCTCGCGTTCATCATGCCCTCCGGCACCGCTCGAACGGCGACGTTTTTTCCGATTGTCGACCGGGTCAACGAACTGTACAACATCGATAACGACAGTCAGTTCCGCCGGTTCGCCTACTACGTCATCGGCCACCTCAACCCCGTCGGGTCGCTGGCGCTGATGACCGGCGGCGGAATGGCGATCGCGGCGTCGGCGCTGACCAGTTCGATCGTCCGGCCAATCACCTGGGTCGAGTGGGCGCTGTATATGACGCCGCCGATTGTCCTCCTGTTCACGATCGGGATCGCCGCTGCGAGCTTCGTCTACGACGTCGACGACGATCGCGACCTCCAGACGCGCGAAGTACGCACCGACGGATCGATCGACGGCATCGACGGTGCCCCCGAATCGTTGACCCGCGATCAGTTGATCGTCGTCGGGACGCTTCTCACCGCCACCTGTTTCTGGATCGTCGGCTCGTTCGTAGGGGTATCCACGATTATCCCCGGCATGTTCGTCGTCCTTGTGTTTTCGCTGCCGGGTGTCCGCATCGTCACCGCCGAAGAAGTCCGGTCAATTAACTGGGGAATCATTTTCCTTATCGGGACGATGCTCTCACTTCTCGAGGTCATGCAGGACCTGAACGCGTTCGACTTCCTGATCTCCGGACTCGCGTCCGTGCTCCCGCTCGGCGCACCGACGGCGGTCGTGCTCCTCATGCTATTTTTCGTCGCGATATTCGTTCGGACTGCGTTCTCTTCGGTCTCCGCCGCGTTCCTTGTGATGTTTCCCATCCTCCTCGAGTTCGCCACGCTGCTCGAGGTGAACCAGCTGTATCTCTCCTTCGGACTGGCGATTCTGCTGATGTCGACTACGCTACTCCCGTTCAACAACGCCACCGTCTTAATCTCGTACGAACAGGGACCGCTGACGATGCGGGACGTCGCCGTACTTGGGTTGCTCACGCTGGCGTTCGCATTCGTCATCGTCGCACTCAGCTGGACACTGTACTGGCCGTTCGTCGACGCCGTCTCGCCACTGTAGCAGCGACATCGGGAGCCGACGATGATCGAACCGTCAGGGTAACTGCGGTGCGTCGTCGTCGGGCCGCAACTCGCGTTCAGTACGCACGCGAGCATCGCGTAATACCCCATCGTCGCCGTCAGTTCGACGAGTTGCCGATCGGTTCCGTCGAGCTGGCTTTCGTATCGGTGGTATGCGCCCAGTTCGCCCATCCGTCCGGCCATCTCCGGGCTTCGCAGCAGTACTCGAAACGGGCCGCGAACGCCGCCGCGGCTCTCCTCGATGCATCGAAATGCGTCCTCGTGGATCTCCTCTAGACCGTCCTCAACGCAGTCCCTCTCGACGTCTCGGAGGACGACGTCGTGGCCCGCCGCGGCGGAGACCTGCGCGATCCCGTGGCCCATACTCCTCGCTCCGAGTACTGCGATTCGCATGTGGTATCGCATCTCAAACGCAGTGAAAAGGATTCCTATCCGGCGAACGCGATCGGGTGTATTCGGCGGATCCACGCAAAAACCAGATGTCTCGATGCGCTCACGGAACACGATCGCGGCCGACTGGCGACGGTTCGATGTCGCGTCCCAAAGTCGCCGCTACTGGCTATCGCGGGCGGATCTTGAACCCATATCGCGTCACGCCCTCCTGCGTGTAGATGCGACGGATCGTCGTCTCGACGCGGTCGCCGACCGCGAACTCCTCGGGTGCCACGTCGGTTCCTATCGCCGCGATGCTGACGGCGTCGTCGCCGCGTGCCGACTCAAGCGCCACGATCGCCGCGGCGTAGTCGCCCGAACGGGCCTGCTGGTCAGCGAATTCCGGTGGGGCGCCGCCCTGTGAGATAGTCGTGACGGCCTCGACCGTTCCCTCGCCAGAGAGGGCAGCGGGTTCGTACTCGACAAGCGATCCGCAGTCGCCGCAGGCGCCCTCCGACGGGAACGAGAGCGCGCCGCACTCCGAACAGCGACCGGCCTCGAGCCGGTAGCGCTGCGGGAGCGAGCGCTTCCACGAGGGGACGCTGACGTAGGCGCCCCCGCCCGACGGCGGGCCGGTCGTGACGATGCCGCGCTGGCGCAGGTACTCCGCGTAGGAAAGCGTCTCGTCGCCCTCAAGGGCGGTCTCTGCGGGAACCTCGCTGTCGGCCTCGACGACGAGCGCGTCCGCGCCCGCGCCGCTGCCGTGGGAAACCGCGAGGATCGATTCGTAGCCGTCCGCGAGCGCGCTGGCCAGCGAGACGGAGACGCTTGCGGCGCCCAGATCGCCCAGGTCGTGGACCATCGCGGCGGCCTGGATATCGTCGCTGTCGACGCCAGCGGCGCCCGCGGCGCGGTAGGGCAGCTTCCCGTCGGGTGCTTGAATCGCGGCTGCCTCGGGGTTGGGCTCGACCTCGAGGCCCGAGACGGCCCCGCCGATCGTTTCCGAAAACGCCTGCCGGTCGTACTGGGTGACGCCCAGCCCCCGCGTCTCGTCCTCGCCGGTGTTGCGGAACCGGGTCCCTGGATACGGCGCGGAATATTCGGCGCGGTCGGTGATTTCGGCCGGGCCGTCGCGCTCTACGACGAACGCGGCGCTGCCGGCCCCGGCGGCGTGGTCGATCCCGTCGTCGGGGTCGCCCTTCGGCGCGTCGGCGGCGACGACCAGCGCGGTGGTCAACTCGGCCTCAAGCGCGTCCAGTCCGGCCCACAGCGCGCGGGTGCCGGCGCGCGTGCTCCCGGTGAACACCTGTCTGGTCGCCGACTCCGAGAGCGCGAGCATCGCGCCTAGTCGGGCGGTCGGGTCCTCCTCGGCTTCCGGCGGTCGCGAGGACGCGAACCCAAGCCAGTCGATTTCGGTGGGGTCGGTCTCGGCCGCCTCGAGCGCGCGGGTCGCGGCCTCGTAGCCCATCGTCAGGGCGTCCTCGTCGGCCGAGGGGACGGCCTTCTGGGTGATGCCGGCGGCGTGGAACTGGCCCCACGCCTCCTCGAATGCCTCGCTACTGATGCGGAACCGGGGCGCGTACGCGCCGACGCCGGTGATCGCGCTCATGCGTTCACCTCCGATTCCTTCTCGAAGACGTGGATCACCGATGCACCGCCACTGCCGCCGACGTTGTGGGTCAGCCCGCGGGCGGGGTTCTCGACCTGTCGCTCGCCCGCGTTCCCAGTGAGCTGTTTGTAGGCCTCGACGACCTGTCCGGCACCCGTCGCGCCGATGGGGTGGCCCTTAGACTTGAGGCCGCCGGAGGTGTTGACGGGGAGGTCGCCGTCGAGTTCGGTCGCGCCGGACTCGATCAACTGGCCCGCCTCGCCTTTCTCACAGAAGCCGAGATCCTCGTAGGCCAGCAGTTCGGCGATGGCGAAGCAGTCGTGGACCTCCGCGAAGTCGAGGTCGTTGGGACTCACATCGGCCATCTCGTAGGCCGACTCGGCGGCCCGCTGGCTCGCGGGGACGCCGGTGTAGGTATCGCGCTGGAAGAGGCCGACGTTGTCGCTGCCGGCGCCGACGCCTGCGACGCGGATCGGGTCGTCGGTGTAGTCGTCGACGACGTCCTCACTGACGATCAGCGCGCAGGCCGCGCCGTCGGAGGTCGGACAGCAGTGATAGAGGTTCAGCGGGTCGGCGACGACCGGCGCGGACTGGGCGTCCTCGAGCGAGCACTCGAAGCCCAACTGCGCGTGGGGGTTCTTGGCCCCGTTCGCGTGGTTCTTCACCGCGACCCGCGAGAGCTGCTCGCGCGTGGTGCCGTACCGCTCCATGTGGACGCTGGCCATCTGGGCGTAGACGCCAGAGAAGGTGGTGCCCGAGAGCCGCTCCCACTCGGTCTCCCCGGAGACGCCGAGCCAGTACTTCGTCGCGTCCGAACTCATGTCGGACATGATCTCGAAGCCGCCCGCGAGGACGACATCGGCCATCCCCGATTTGACCGCTTGGACCGCCTGACGGACCGCGAAGCCGCTCGCCGCGCAGGCGTTTTCGACCCGCGTCGTCGGCACGCCGTCGAGGCCCACGTGTTCAGTCACTGCCGGCCCGGAGAGCCCGAGTTGGCGGCCGCCGACGCCGAGATTTCCGATAACGGCCTCGTCGATCTCGTCCGCATCGATCCCATTTGGGACGCTTTCGACGGCTACCTCGAACGCCGTCCGGAACAGCGATCGGTAGCTCTCGCTGGGAAAAGCTCCGTATGACGACTGTCCGGCACCGATTAAATAAGCATCGCTCATGCAGAACCATGAATTTGTACCGAGATAAGTATACCGTCGGTTCGGCCCCTTTCGACCAGTTCCCAGTTACGTTCGTGAATTTACGCGCTATCGGGAGCAAGCAAACAGCTGCCCAAGAGTTCCAGAGTCCAAGTGCCGCCAAAACCGAAGCGGACGACGGCGGAACGCGTAAGGTGTATTTTGACGGAGAGTGGCGAGAAGCAACGACCTATCACCGTGATAGACTCAACCCAAGAGCGGAGTTCGAGGGGCCAGTTATCATGGGAGACGACCACTCAACGATAACTCTCAACCCGGCAATGAATGCATCGATTGACGAACATGAGAACGTAACTATTGATGTGAATGATTAACGAGGTATTAAACAATGTCCCAACAAACTAAATCCAAAAACGAGATCGACGCGGTGACTTTCGAAGTGCACCGAAGCGGATACGAATATACGGCTGACCCGATGAATACGGTACTACAACGGACATTATTCTCGCCGATTATGTACGAGATGGTGGATTTCTCCAACGGGCACTGTCTAGTTCTGCACCTCCTCGACTGGCACGTTTCCATCGAGAGCTTGATGCGGTCTTTGGTGGTTGTAGTAATGCATGAACTGTTCAAGCCACTCGCGGACGCTCGCCCGACTGCCCACCCATGAATTATGGAAGCGGTCGATACGCATTTTGAGGGTGTGAAACCACTTTTCGATGAGGTTTCGGTCGGTGTAGTTGACCCGACCGCTCGTCCGACTCGAGCGAGGGCAGTCCGATAGCCAAATTGATCGACGAGAAACTCAGTCTCGGAGAGGTCGTGTTTCTCGCGAAGTTTCTGCAGAAACGCAGCCGCCGGATCAGTGCCATGTCGACTAAACAATGCAACGTCAAGAATCACCTTTGTCTCAATGTCTATTGCAGCGTATAGTCAAGACCACTCGCCGTTGATCTTGACAGCAGTTTCGTCGACAGCGACCCGCGACGACAATGCCGTCGGCGGGTCGCGTCCGCTGTCAGCCAGCCGATGAACCCAGTTCCAGACCGCTCCGTGAGAGCGTTCAACGCCTAATTCAGCGAGAATCGTTGTTGTCTCCCGAAGCGAACAACCGATCTGATGGAGGTGGACGGCGAACGCCCTGCCAGGCGTCGCCGTCCGCTCGTTCTCCCAAGATTCTTCTAAATCCGTCTCATAGCTCTCGCTGAGCAGGTCTGCGAGCATCAACCAACTCAACAGTACGACCTGCTCACGTCTCAAACTGGCTCAACTAGACAGTGCCAGCTAGTCGATGGTATCGGCGAGAATCAGATTCGAGTCAGTCGAGCAGAACACCTATTTGATTCGAGGCCACATCCGCAAATGGGTTAATATGGGTCATTTCGTAGCGCGAAAGTGCCGAAATGACATTTGGAAAGTTCAGTAGTGCCAACAGTGAACTCCGCATATTGATTTTCGCTACCGCTACACCACGGACAGAATCAGCTACGAGTTCAGCACGACCGCAATTGACCACGGCAGCGCCAGGCATGCCGGCACGATGAATTGATACGAGCGCGGACAGAGAGGCCGACAGGCCAACCCGACGCCGATCGCGCCGGCTTTCACCGCGAGAAGTCCGAACAAACCGGAGATGTCAATCGCCGTGCGAGCAACCGGGTTTGATTCGACGAGCCCGAGCTGGAAGCCAGCGAGTGTCGTGACGATATCACCGACCAGTATGAGCACGACGAGTACCCTAATTTACACCTATTTGAAGGGGGCGAGCAGCAGACTAAACTAGCGTATCATAGGAATCATCACATTCCTATTAGGTTCAGAGGGAATGGTAAGTACAGGTGAGATACTGAGCAGAAATAGATCATGTGTCCCCAATACCTATCTCGTAACATATTGAAGTGGGTATATGGCCCTCCGAAACAAACTCCAAACAATACTTCACCAAGCCAAACAGTCAATTGCCTCTGATGCCGCCGCAGACCATCCATCAGACGGAGGAATAACTGGTGAAGACCGCTCACAAGCAGAATCTGATTGTGAGGACTGAATGACCTCAAGACTCCTCAAAATGAGCAACTGATTCATTTAGTTTCACTTTTTATGTATCGGCTATTCCATGCAGTTAGACTTACCCGCGTCGGGCGGATAGGTGAACATGGGTTTACATGGGTCATTTCGTAGCGCGAAAGCGCCGAAATGACTTTTGAGCAAAATTCAGTAGTGGCAACTCTGATNTTACATGGGTCATTTCGTAGCGCGAAAGCGCCGAAATGACTTTTGAGCAAAATTCAGTAGTGGCAACTCTGATTTTGAAGTCTATCGCTACCCGGTCACAGACAGAATTAACCACGAGTTCAGCACGACTGCGAGCAGCCAGGGCACTGCGAGGCATGCCGGGACGATGAATTGATACGAACGCGGACAGAGAGGCCGACAGGCCAACCCGACGCCGATCGCGCCGGCTTTCAGCGTGAGGATTCCAACGAGCCCGCCGTTCGCGAGAGCGTGCTGGCCAACTGGATTCGACTCGACGAGCCCGAGCTGTAGGCCAGCGAGTGTCGTGATGATATCACCGACCAGTGTGAACATGACGAGTCCCCACAGGACGCGGTCAACAGTTCGAGCTGAGAATGGAAGTTGCAGCGTCGCAATCGAGTATTCGCGTGTTGCCATACGAGGGACGGCAACGGGACTAGACTAGCCGGTTTCGCCGACTACCGTTATCGGTGGTGTCATAGGAGAGTTTTCACACCGCTATGCGGTGTCCGACGAATGATCACTACAGAGGATGTACTTATCGGTGCAGGCAGTGTATTGTCTCTATATGCCCGAAGAAGTCCTGTTCAAATCAGAGAGCGACCAGACCCGAGAAGACATCGCATCGTATCTTCGCAGTGTCGCTAATAANCTCTATATGCCCGAAGAAGTCCTGTTCAAATCAGAGAGCGACCAGACCCGAGAAGACATCGCATCGTATCTTCGCAGTGTCGCTAATAAACTCGAACAAGGGGGTGCAGTCACACTAAAATCCGGTTCCGAGTCCGTGACAATGGAACCGCCAGCCCGTCCGACGTTTGAGGTCAAAGCCGAACGCGAAGGGCCAACGGACGGACCTGGTGAATTGAGTATCGAGTTCGAACTCGAATGGGACGAGAACGGCAGTGAAGGGAACGGGGGGAGCAGCCAGTTAGAAATCGAGTAATCAATTAACACACTTACTGAGAGGGTGATTCACCGCAACGTAGGTGGAACAAACTCTTGGGAAAGTTTTATGACATCCACGCTATCGGGCGTTCTCGAGCGTAGTGAACGCTTCGCCAGTCGCAACGATCAACGCCTCTTCCGAATATCCGTCCTCGCCGTAAACCACGAGTTCGTTCGGCGCGTCAACGTTCTCGACATGTGCATGGTTTATCCGGTCTTCCCACTCGGGAACGGGCACATTGTTCACCGACTCGATAGAATCGGCGTCGACCCACTCAAACGCCGAAACTGACTTGCTCACGTCTTTATCAGTAGCTTCATTCACGCCCGCTCACCCCGTGAGCCCTCTGCAAACGCATCTGGTAGTGGGTCGCCGACATCGTCGGGATTGGCCGCTTGCAGCAGTTGTGAGAGCGTTTCGTTATCGCGCTCGATGCCGTAGCGTTCCATCCGGCGGCGCATCATTTCGGAACCAGGACCATCCGGGAAGGTGTCGGCGAGGTCCTGAAGCGTGTGATCGTAGTCGTGATACAGGTGCGCCAGCGTTCGCGGATCATCCCACGGGGCGAGCATGTCTGCATGGCGGAGTTCGCGAGCAACGGTTCGGGAATCGGCGTCGACGGCGGCAGCGATTCGGTCGAGTCGATCGCCATCGCGATAGGATGCGAGGATAACCTCAGTCTTGTCGGGCGTGTAGGCTGCAAGCGTCTGCTGAGCGGTGCCGCTGGTCGTCTGCGTCGGGTTGCGTGTTGCCATCGTCTCTTTCGAGGGATTTCGGACGCTCATCGGTCGGTTCCCCCATCGGCTCGAACTGGCTGCGAGGTATCTGTTGAAACAGTCGCGTAGCCGGTCTTCGGACGCTCATCAGGGCCGACACAGATGCTGTCGGTCACAAGATCGAGGTCTTGCAAGTCGTTCAGACACCGATAGGCCGTCGTTATCGAACATCCGAGTTCGTTGGTCAGTTCGCGAGCCGAGATCAGACCGTCGGCTCGATCAACGGCGACGTAGCATCGGGCACGATTCGGTTTGACGAACGCCAGTGCGTCGGGCAGTTCGCCCGTTCCGGTGAACTCGTCGGCGTCAACGAGTTTGTCGCTCACTGTCGGTCACCTCGCGTGTAATCGGGATCTGCACCCGCGCCACGTTGCAGGTCGCGGTAGGGAGTGCACTCGCGGCACGCCCACGTCGTGTCGGAATTGTCCCCGAAGACACGAGTGAACTGCTGTGTGACCTTCGAATCGCAGTTCTGGCAGCGGTTCTCGTCGTGGGTATGGGCAGTCGGTGTCCAGGCGGGCCGAGAGACGATACCGCCGTCGCACCGAACCTCGGGGTCGGTCACGACGGTCAGTACGATCGGCTCCTCGCCCTGGTGTTTGATAGACACATTGTCCGGCGCTAACTTAGGATTGCCAGCGTCGCGGAACTCCTCGGCCGGCCCGAAGGCCGACTCGTCGATCATCCCGTAGTAGGGCTCGAGTTCACCGCCGCCAGACTGGTAGTGCTGGATCGTGCCCCGCGGCGTACGGAACACAACTTGACCGGTGAACTCGCGCAGTTGGGGTGGAATCCACAGTCCCGACTCGCCAATATGGGTCGTCGACGGGAGTTCAGTCTGACCGCCGTCGGTTCGAAGATCAGTGAAATCCAAATAGCCAGGAGTTGTTTGGTGATAACAAGCAATGTCGGATGAAGATGAAAATGCAGACCTACTCGTCACTTGTGACCAATGCGGGGCAGCCTTTGCTGGGACAAGAACTGATGATGGGAAAATCCATCCCCTCGGTACTCGAGGCGGTTGCCGATGCGGGGGTGCATCCTTTTCCCAGGTCGAAGAGGAAGATTTCAACGAAGCTATCGATGACAGTTGATCAGTCCCGTCTATAGAGTGACTGCCGTCAATTCGGAGATCGGCGTTGTGGTCAGTGTCCCTGTGAAGTGTGCGGCATAGAACACCGACATATTCATCATGAATTACAACTGTCTGTTTACTATGTCGCCCTCCACGAGCCAAGATTCGCTGAGTTCTCGACAAAGAATTGTACTGGCTGGACTCCTTCTGGTAATACTGGTGTACGGTGTACTCGTACTGGCAGGAGCATTTATACCTGTTTCCAGAGAACCGGTTCAACTTGCAGTAATTGCATTCGTGATTTATCTGTTCTATCGGCTGGTGTTGGCTGCTGAACAAATCGCAGAGCAGATGTAACTGCTCAGTACCGTCTGTAGGCTGACCGCCGTCAGTCATGAGATCGGTGTCACGATCAGTATCCGTGTCGAGATACTGGAGTGGCTTCCCAGTTCGAAGGAGCGCAGATTCGTGATCGTACTCGATCATTGCCTCTTTGCTATCGAATAGATCGGAACCAAACGGTCCACACTCCGGGCAAATGTCTGCCGGACCGGTTTCGGGATGGTTCCCTCGGGTCGTATCGACATACCCGCAAGCTCGGCAGTATTTCCGGCCAGTACCGCTCACAGACTCGTCGCTGTCGATATTGACGTTCATAGAACTGGCCTCTGGAATTGGCGGTTGCGCTCACGTTCCTCGCGGCGGCGCTGTCGGCGCTCATCAACAGGGTCCGGGTGGCGTTCAGCGAGAACCTCCTGGTACAGTTCGTTGCGTTTGGCTTCAAGTTCTTCCACGACCTCCTCGGGAGCGACTTCACGAGCGGCTTCGACCGCGTCCCGAATCAGTTCGAGACGGCGTTCGGCGTCAGCCTCGCTGTTGAACTCTCGCTCCATTATGCCGCACCTCTATTGCGTGCGGCCGTGCGCGGAGACTCAAGGTTCTCACTGGTTAGCTCGGCTTTGCGCTCGTCGAGTGCGTCGAGGACTTCCGGGCGGCCACCGTCGGTGATCTGGCGTTCGACAGCTCGCCACGCTTCGAGCAGTTCCAAATCGCGGATGCCCGCGATCCGTGCGAACACGAGTTCCTTATTCGCTTGAAGGAACCGAGCAGGATCTTCCCCGTGTGTGGTTTCGATCTTGGAGAACTCGTGACGGACGTCTGTGGCGGCCGCGTAACGACCGTTCATCGGCGAATCGCCTCCTCGATAAGAGAATCGTATTCACGGTCGTATCCTGGCGTGGCCGGGAGATCGACGTTGATCTCGCCGTCTAGCGTGCCGACGACATGCGACTCGCTGGTGGTGTGTTCAGTGTTCTCTACTCCCGAATCGGTCCGACTAGATTTAAGTCGGTCTCGCTGTAACGTCTGCATGGTTCGGTGTCCTGTTTCCTGAGGGTACACGAACCGCGCGCGCCACGCCCTAACGTGGCGCTTCTCCGAGACGATTAGTCACACAGAGAGTGGTTCGTGCTAATTGATAGATAGAACTGTAGATACTTAATAATTCGCATTGTGCGGTCGCATAACGCGCATTGTGCGGTTGCACAATACTTTTTAAACCCATTCTCGAATAGCAACTTGTGCCACCAGACCGTTTCGACCATGACCCTAACACTGGCGATTTCTCGTCTCAAATCCCAACAACACGGATTCTGGATGTCGTTCGTCTGAACGAACCTGTTTCGACTGGCGAAGTAGCTAACGAACTTGATTGTCACCGGAATACTGCGCGGTACCGATTGAAGAAACTCGAAGAGAAGGGTCAGGTCGAAAAGGAGAAAATCGGCCAGCAGTTCGTCTGGCAGTCGGTCTGAGTTTACTTTCGCTGTGTCGGGGAAGCACTTATATTCCTATTTGTAGTAGGACCTATCACAATGGCAGTTAATTCTGGCCAGGCCGGAAGCGGCGATTCCGGAGGTGAACGCGAGCAACTGAGTCAAAAAGAGCGTATCGAGCATCGGCAACGTGATATTTCAGAAGCGATTGACGATCTCGAAAATACTGCACCAAATGAGCAAGTTGAAGCATTAGCCGAACTGCTCCGCCAAATGGATATCGAACTGAAACGACTCGAGGCTCGCAACCGACAACTGACGAGTCGGCTCAAGAAGGTGGAGGCTGTCAACGGGCTCACCGGCACCGAGATCACGTTCAGCGATACGTCGATTCTCGATCACCGAGACGAAAAGGTTGTCAAGGCGATCGTCGCTGACGAACTCGAGATGGTGACGTTAGCTGATCTGCAAGAACTGTATCGAAACCACACAGACATCCGCGACAGGGAAACGCTTCGCAGTCGGATCAAGGACCTCACCCGGCGTGGACCGTTCGAGCACGAACAGTCGGGGATGCAAAGTTCAGTGTGGCGATTCACTGGACTGGCAGACAGTAGTAACAATAGTTGGTAATACAGTTTCTTTATTCAAAAACACCTGTGGAACTGTCACGCAATTTAGAGCAGGGATATTACAGAATGTATGGAGAGTATAAGAATTATTTTTGGAGAGCAAAACTAATACCAAGGTCGTTAACAGAGATGTTGGCCCAAATATCTTGATTACGTTATTCCGATTGAATCCCATATTTAGGACGTTTAGGTTCCCAACAGATACTTTGTTACCGCACAATCACGGGTCTATGGTTGGGAACCCGGTCTAACTAATTTGGATGTCCAGCCAGTTCAGAAGACCGAGACTCGTGTCGTCTTCGACTTCCAAGATGTCGAGAGCGGGGCCCAGGTTGTCCTTTCCCACGAACTCCCCCAGAACGGTCCTAACAGTGCTGCCGATGGAAGGAGTGAAATGCTTGACGCCCTTGAAACGCTGGTCCAGGGATAACCCTTTTCGGGAGGAACAGCTACCACTTTCAGCCTGCTAGGTGAACGTACTTGTCGACGGACGACGTCGATACGGATGGGAAAGAAAATGATCGAAAAGCTCCGTCTCACAACCCGTTTCGTCGACGATCAAGACGAAGCGCTACGTTTCTACACTGAGAAGCTCGGTCTCGTGAAGAAAGCTGACGAACCGTTCGGGCCCGATAACCGCTGGGTCACTGTCGCCCCCGAACAGGACGAGACCGTGGAAATCGTCCTCGAACTCCCCGATTGGTCCGAGGACGAGGAAGAGGTCGACCGTCGAGCCGCGATGGTCGGTGAGCAACCGGCTCTCGCCTTCACCGTGGACGATTGCCACACAACCTACGAAACCCTGCGCGAGCGCGGTGTCGAGTTCACAACCGAGCCCCAAGAACAGCCCTACGGTATCGAGGCCGTCGCACGTGACCTCTATGGGAACGGCGTCGTCCTCGTCGAACGCTCACCAGAGGCAGCCTAAACCCCACCTTGTCCGCTGTTCTTTCGGCACCAGTTGCACAGCACACACCACTTTGTCCGCTGTTCTCACCACACCACGTTGTCCGCAGAACACGCCACCCTGTCCGCTGCTCCATACCCACACCACTTTGTCCGTAGTAATTCTTTCATTTTCAAGAATAGTCACTCAGAGTTCGGTCCTTATCAACGAGATCTACAATCGACTCATGAATACCGACCTCTGTAACCGTTTCATCAAGTGCATTGACAATCATATTGACGTCCATATCGATCGAATACTCTCGATAGGTCCCTCCACGGCGGCCTTCATTTCGCTCGACTGCTGAAATAATCCCGAGCATAGAGAGTTCACCGAGATGATCACGCATTCGTCGAGGAACAAGTGGATCAACCCCGATTTGCTCAGCAAAGTTAGTGTATCTAGGGCGGATATCACGGGAGCGGATTGGCGTCTCATTCTGCATTTCGAGAGTGATTAGCGCATAGAGGACGAGATGGCCATGTTGGGTGAGTCCGGTAATCCCTTCTCTGATACGACCACGCTCGAGTTCCTCTCTGGCATCCCGCACAAGATCTTCAGTAATCGTTTCAGTGTCCCTGTCGCGAGCAAGGTCGCCAGCTTTCATTAAGAGATCTAATGATTGACGAGCATCACCCGCATCCTTAGCACCGTAAGCGGCACAAAGTTCGATAACACCGGTATCAAGAACATTATCGCGGAATGCAGCATCAGCTCGTTGTTGCAAGATCTCAATCAATTCCTGGGCATCATAGGCAGGAAACTGAAGTTCTTCCTCACAGAGTGAACTCTTGACTTTTGGAGAAAGGTCGTCTCGGAAGGAAAAGTCGTTCGAGATTCCAATGATGCCGATCTTCGCCTGTGAGAGGTTTTCGTTTGCCCGTGCTCGAGGCAACTGATAGAGAATGCTGTCGTCCTGAATATGATCGACCTCGTCAAGAACAATGAGGAGAGTGCCACCACAGGAATCTAATTCCTCCCAGAGCATATCATAGACTGTGGGTCGAGGGTATCCCGTCGTAGAGATCTGGTTCGACTCGTCTCTGAATTTGTTAACGAGGCGCGTTGCGATTTGATAACTACTGGAGAGTCCATCACAGTTCAACAGCTTGACTGTGAGCTTGATGTCGTCATACTGAGCAGCATCGTCAATGAGATGATCGAGAAGGAACCGAGTCCCGGCGGTTTTCCCGACTCCAGTTTTCCCATAGAGAAAGATATTGTTTGGTTGTTCGCCATTGATAACGGGTTGGAGTGCGGTTTTGTATCGCTCGAGTTCTTTATCTCGACCGACAAGCTCACTCGGTTGATAATCTTCTCGAAGCGCGTCTCTATTGTGGTAAATATCTGTATCGCGTTCGAACATTCCACCCATATTCTCTTAGCAAGGGTTACGTAGGAAGGATAATAAAACCACCCCCCACCGCAGAGTCCGTTGTGTCCTCTGTTCCTCGGAGCATAAAGAAGGTAGGTACCCTCCCACCCCACTATGTCCGCTGTAATTCAAAGAGGGTAGACTAGAGGTAGAGTAGAGATAGTCTTATTGATCTAGGAAAGCTTTATTGGTGTAGATAGAATATCGTCCGAACGATAGCTGTTATCCATTGAGTGAAGGATCTTCGATCCGAACTCTGGTTTGTGGTTGCTTTCAATCTCAGAGAAACAGCGGACATTGTGGGGTGGGTGTGTCGTTTGGTGCTTGTTCACTGAACGTTCCTTTCCAGACACGCATCAATACATTCACATCAAATATTAGAGCCAACCACCGCTCGAATATTACTCATTTGGAATATATTCATAAACTGTATCACCAGTCTCAGTCAGCCCATATAGCCGGTGATGCGGCTGATCAGGTGTCAAGCACTTAATTAACTTCGGATCAGTCTTTTTCAGTTCTCGAAAGTAATTTGAGACGGAATCTGTTTGCAACCCAATTTCGCTCGCTATTTCCGACGCGCTAGCTGGCTCTTCATGTAGTCTATTTATTATCTGCGACTTTCGTCGAGATCTTCTAACCTCTGAAACTAGATCCCATGGTACGTTTGGATCAAATGACATGATATTGAGTTACTTGGGATGGATAAAAGTCCTATGGTGAGAATCATCTTGAGGGCAACCATAGGACCAACCGTTAGCCCAATTATTACATCATTGGCTAGGAATCATTGGCAACATTTAAGTAACCCTGTGTTAGAAGATAGGTTGGTGAGATGCGGAGGTTCTGGCACTCATTTTGCCAGACCCTAATCAAACGACTGTTATAGATATTTTTGCGGGTTTTGAGACCAACCGTTAGTACAACCCTTTGAGCTATGGCAAGGCCAATTGAAAGATGAACCACAAGGGCAACCGTATGGCATATCTGAAGGGCCATCGTAAGGGCAATTTCTAGAATATAAAGTATGTCGTATAACCCAAGTTATTTTAGAATTGGAATTCATAACCGAACCCTTCTTATCAAAATATAGATATAGAAAATATACACAAAACAGGGGATAGAAGGACCATTAGTGCGGTACGAAGAAACTACTTCGAAAAGGCTGATCCATTTGTAACAGAACTCCTGATTCACAGGCAGGAGAACACTTATTAGCCCTTCCCCCATACCCATAAACCGGATGCTCTGACAGGACCTCCGCATCTCACCAATCGAGGTCCCGCATCCTGATCGCGATGTTCACTCGGACATCAACATCCATGTGAATTCTCAGACTAGGATGAGAAGACATGGGCGATCGTCAGATACCTCGAAACATGAAGGTAGACACGATCGAACTCGACGGCGATACGCTGTCGGCAAGTAAGAGAGTCGAAGTAGCGTCGAAACAATTTGAAACACCGGTCAAAGCCCTCCAAGTGGGGAAACTCCGAGCCTCAGAAAAGGTATCCCCACTTGCCCGGGGGATCGTCGAAATCTACGGGAAAGCAAGCGCAGCTGCGTTAACAAATTCCCGCAGTGGATGGACTGGGTTGGCGAAAAAACTCGAACGGCAGGAGAAAAACGCCCACAATGACGAGTTTGTGGTCCCGTTCATCGAGTACGATGATTCTTCTAATTTAGAAGCCGAGAACGCTGCTGAGATCGCGAAGTTACAGACAAACTATGGGGACATTCTCACCGTTCCCCTTATGAGCGAACTCGTCGATGCTGCTGAAGATGGCGATGGTCGTACGACCCCACATGTGACAGCGATTATAGAGAACACCAAGCAGTTCCTAAAGGCAGTGGATAAACTGGGGGTCGATAAACCAGTGATGGGGGTAATCCCGCCAATTAGTCACGACTGTACGCAGGCGCTCGTAGATGTGTACTTAGATCACGGTCTCCGTGCGTACTGTGTCGACTTTAACCGTAGGTCGCCGATGGCACAGTCGCAAATCGATCACGTGATAAACCCGCTTATGCAATCGCTCAGCAGCTACAATACACGAGAGGAGAGCCTCCTATACGGTGTAAACGCTAATGACAGCCGACCAGTTACAGGCAAGCGGCGAACCTCGGACGCAGTATACGCATATACACTCGGTTTCGACATTGTGGGTGACAACCATATTGCACCAAAGCTTCCTGAAGAAGTCTTCGAGGAACTAGCGAAGAAAGCCGCAAAGGGAGAAGTCGAATTGAAGCTGTT
This sequence comes from Natrialba asiatica DSM 12278, assembly GCF_000337555.1. GTDB lineage: Archaea > Halobacteriota > Halobacteria > Halobacteriales > Natrialbaceae > Natrialba > Natrialba asiatica. Next base: position 31,013 of record NZ_AOIO01000049.1, read on the forward strand.
TGACATCGATACGGTATCAATAGTCGAAGTCCCAGTAAGCGAACTGGGGTCCTTCCTACCCGATGATGCGGAAATCCCAGTTGATCGCATCCAGGATCGTATTAAACAGGATCCAGATGAGCAATACCGGTTCACCAAGTTGATAAATGCAGAATTGATTAGCCTCTACCTCGAATCGGAGGGCGGTATCGATCCGCAGAAGATATTCGTCGACCTGAGAACCGGAGCGTATACTCAGAACTCCGATCTCGAGAGGGTTCGAGAGTTGTCAACAGAGGTTCTCAGCGGTTCCTAACGGATTCGGCTGGTCACTCGTTTTAGTTATTTTTTGCAAGTCCCGGTGACAGAACGTCGTCGATGAGCAACTGTAGAAATTGGTTCATTGCAATGTGGACAAATATCATACTGTGGTATTTCACCATAGAAGTCCAGACACACCTCTGCACTCTCCTCCCAACCCGCTTCGGTATACTGCCAGAACATAGCCTCTTTATTTGGGCCCGGTGCTGTCAGAAGATATTGTTCGTGATTACTGTGGGCTTCAATTCGAATCTTTGGGCCATAATACGTCAAATCTCGTTGCACAACTGTAGCAGTATCTGGAATATGTCCATCTCGGATAGTATTTATAACATCACATATCTCAAGAGTATCATTATGCTCAGCCCGCATGAAAACACGTTTAGTTGGATGTTTGGTTTCCGACGTCCTATTATGTTGATTAGGGGCGACAGCCATATTAAGACCTCAAACAGCTATCCCTAGAAGTGTTACGGTAGAGAGAAAGCCCTGCCGCTAAAATCAAGGACTGGTTAAATGTCTAGATGGAGTATATTCCAGAGATTGTATATCGGTAAAATTTGTTTTCGACTATACACACGAAAAAAGCCAGTGTGTATCTCTGAACTGATCCGCTCTGCGGGCGGAACTCATCCGCATTTGCTAGCACAGTTTCCCAATTCCAAACCGGAATAGAGTCGTTCAATAAGTCAAAAAGTTACGAGATCGGGAGTTGTGTGTACGAGCAGACGGATCGAACTGATGGCGACTATTTGACAGGCTCATCACGTTAGTCCGCTACAGCACCGACCGTCGTTTCCGCAAGCGTTGCCTGGTCTGGCGTCTCGCCGATCGTTACGTCGTAGAAAGACTGCCCGACGTAGTCGGGGTTGGGTTTCAGTAACGATGCGAGGATATCGATCCAATCGTCGATCCATGGGCCAACCGCAGCGATGAACTTGCCCCGATCCAACGGCTGTTCGAACGCCTCAATCAGCTCGGAATTACCAAGATTGTAACCGAGTTCATCGAGTGCATCGAACAGCACACCATCGACAGTCGTGGTCCCGGTCGTCACACGGCCAGCACTAGGTTTCGTCGCATCAGTCTCTGGAACGTACCAGGGTGCGACTGTCGCTGTCCACTTGCCGCCGTCGACCCGTGTGAGGATATCCAGCGCCTCAAGACGGTCAATGTGTTTCCGATAGGCCTCCCCCGAACAGCCGACACGCTTGAGGAGGTCTGATCGCCCGATCGGGCCGTCTGCCGTAAGCACAGCGTGCAAGATCTTGCCGGGCGTCGGGGCATACAGATCGGGGAACAGACGATCGGCCGGCAGCGTCGAGAGTGCGTACTCAATATCGGCGATTGTAACGTCACCTGGTTGTGCCGATCGAGTGAGCGCGGTCAGTGCGTCGACGACGTCGACCGGCGAGCCAGTGTAGGCTTCGAACAGTCGCGTGGTGCGGCGCATTGCATCGGATTCGTGAGCCGGACAGAGATTCTTTTTCGTGAGCACTGTTTCGACGGCATGACGCATGGCCGCGTAGTCTGATGTATCGGTGACCGGCACGTTGAGTTTGACCGGGTCGTAGTCCGTGCGGTCGTCGAGGCGCTGCTCGTTGCGAGCGGCAATCGCCCCGCGAATCTGTTCGGCGTAGTCCGAGATTCCCGGGCCAGAGAGAACCCACGACGCTCGAAGATGGCCATTGGGGTCCGATGGGTCCACATTGCGAGCCATCGCCGTGGTCCGTTTCTGACTGTCCGGTTCCCAGAAGTTTCGATGCAGCGAGTGCATTCCATACGAAGACTGCCGTGTCGTGACTTCGGAGGCAAATCGACAGAAGTCTGCAGCAGGAAGGTTGTTCGGGTCGGGAATGCGGATTTCAATCGAGATATCGACGCCGATCGCGTCGTAGAGCGCTGTCGCCGACATGAGAAGACCATGGGCTTTCCGAAGCGTCTCAACGCGTTCGTCTTCGTCCAGACTATCCAGCTCACCGAGTTTGCACAACAAGGCAGACCGGACGCCTGCGTACCGGTCCTTGAGCAGGTCGTAAGCCCGTTCATCCTCGGAGAGCCACCCGACTTGCGCCGCCCGGACAAGATGGTCATAGACATCGCGACTGTTGTTGATGGCGTCGCCGAAACAGTGCTCAAGTTCGTCGCCGAGTGCCGACGGCGTGAGAACGGTGCTCCACAACTTATCGTCAAGTAACGCCGTTGCAAGCCGCACCAGTGTGGGTAGCGTTCCGCCGTACTGCGTACTCACGGCCAGGTGGTCCTCCATGCAACTCACGTAGGTCACTCGGCCGTCGTCCCACCGTTCTACAGGGTAGTCGTTCAGGTTCACGCCATCGCGTACGTCAGCGGCCGTAATACGGGCATGTAGCGGCCAACTGCTGTCACCTAGCTTCGGTAACCACTGCACGTAGCCGGTCGTCTCAGCATCGCCCGTATCGGCCAGCATACCTTCCGCCGAACGGCCGTCCTCACCAGCACCCATCCCGTCGGCCGACCCATACACTGTACTTGCTGACTGACTTGGGGTCTCAGTAACGCTGCCAGAATTGGGATTTGAATCTGGATGCTCTGGCTGGTCGAACGCGGCAAAAACCGTCTCTTGAGCGGGATGAACAACCCGATGATCGTCTGTGATGAGGCCGGCAGCAGCCTTCCCACGCTCGGACAGGGACATCGTGTTCTCGGTACCGCGTCGATCGACGTCGACGTAGTCGTGGTCAGATTCGAGGGCGTCGATGTACGGCCGGATTGAGCCCCGGGAGAGATCAATATCGGTGTCGTTAGCTATGTCTTTGACCGTTGCGTCGGGATTCCGTTCGAGGTGGTTCAATATCGCGAGTTTGCCTGCGCGCTTATCCATCAACTCGAGATCGGTGTAGATCGACTCCTCATCACAGACAGTCGGAGCACTGGAAGATTGGGTAGTCTGTCGCCCCGGCATGTTGACCTGAGTAACGCGAGCAACGAACTCGGGATGGGAGGATTCGAGAGTCTGGAAGACCCGCGGTGAGGTTACAATCGTGATATCGGCACCAGCCGCGAGCTGTTCCAAGGCAGTCAGTGTCTTCGCTCGTGTCGACCGATGGGCTGACTCAAGCCATGTTTCTCCGTCGAATCGAACGACGATCTGTGGTGTCACGTCGGCAGCTTCGAGTATGGACACGATCGTCGCCGCAAGGTCGTCGTGTGAGAGACCGAGCGCGTTCCGACCGGTGCCGATCTCGGTCAACGCCGTTCGTGCCCAGTCACGATTCTGCTTGTGATACTCGCGAGCCTGATCGGACAAGTCCTGGTTCTCAAGGTCGACATCATGATACTCACACGCGTACGTGGCCAGCACGCTCGCGAAGTCGGACCAATCGTCGGGGATACCGTACTCGGCGATCAGCAGATCGGCCATGTGACCAGCATCGATTTTGTCCTCGACTAGTTTGTCGACGGCCCGAACCAGCGTTGGCAGCAGGTCCGCAAGCACAGTTGGGAGCCACTCGGAAACTGTCGGCGGCACATCGGCCGCAATCGTATTGAACTGCTGTTGGGCCGGCGGCGTTGGCTGGATAGACAGCGATTCGATCTCCAGGTCAGGATCACGGCTGGGTTCAACTGGCTCCGGATCGGTCAGCGTCCGATCATCGTGGGGTTCGCCGTAGTAGCTCCGGAGTTGGTCATCAAGAGAGACAAGATCGCTGTCACGGGACTTGGCGATTGTCTCAAACTCCTGGTCTCGGTCATAGAACTGCTCGAGCCGATATTCGTTTAGTGCCTCGAACTTCGGCGTCTTGGATTCCTGAATGGAGTCGAGAAGGTCGGCAAACCGATCGGAACCGATCGGCTTGAGGTCCATCTTCTCGGCAGTGAGCGTGAACGACTCGATTTGGCCGTCGATTTCCGCGAGTTGATCGCCATACTGCCCGTGTTCGAGTGTAAGATCGTTGTACGATTGGGCCTCGCCAGCACGTTTCGCGAGATAGCGGGCTCGCCATTCACCCGCGGCCTCGCGCGTCGGGAGGCTCTTGAGACACTTGACAGTCGACGGATCGTGTTGTGCGCCACAGTGTGGGCAGTTGATCGATGCTTGCTCGCGCCACTGGCCATGGCCAGTCCACTCGTCAGTGTTCCGAATCCAAGGTGTCGTGCAGGTCTTACAGACCAGTACGTCGAACTCGTCGGTCACACGACCACCCCACTGTCGACTGGGTGGGGTGTGAAAACGCTCATCGCGCAACGGCCAGCGGAAAATCTAGTTTGAGTGCTTGACCGTTGTTCCATAGTGTTCCTGAGGGTACACAGTTGCCGTTGCCGGCCAGTTGGCGGCTGCCCTACCAGCCGCCGAGGAATTGTCTCGAGCCTGCTGCCCTACCAGCAGGCCGACCGATACCTCCGTGATGGTCATCGCTGCACGGACACCTCTATCACGTCCATCGATGCCAGCACTTTGTGCATCCACCCGGGCACGCGCTCGGGCTTTGCGGCGTTCTCGGCTCCGAAAACGCCGGTGAGTTCAGCAGTTGAGCCGCTTCCCTCGACGATCCAGCGCTTCCCGACGAACGCGAGTTCAATCGTGAAGCTGCCTGAAGTGCCACGGAACGTCACGTCGCAGGTCGCGTCGTCGGGCAAGTCGTCGACCGCTTGGCCGATCTCGATCTCGTCGGTCAGCTCGATGCGGCGCGCGTCGTCGGACCGATCAGTTTGCGTGATTGCCATGACAGAGAGAAGGGATGAGACACACTTAGCTTGGGGAGGGTCGTTTCCGGCACTTCCGGCCTCGCAGTCTGGCGATTTTTCATTTCCGCCCTCCTGTTGGCGGTCGCGCGGACTGGTCTCGAAGCCAGACGCTGCGCGCGGCGCAACCGTCTTCCGTACGGTATTGTTTTGCGAGTGCGTGTCGTCTGTCATGGTGGGTTGTCAGAGGTTTTGACCCCTGGGCGGGCGTGTTGAGGTCACGCCCGTCCGTTCGTTTTCACGGACAGGTAGTCTGTCCAGAGCGTCGTACTTTCTGACAGTGCACTCGTTGCGAGGGAGTCATCATAAAGTTTGTCGTCATATAGAGACATATATTCCTATGAGAAGACACCTATACCTTATATGGGGACAGATACAATCGTTCCATATGAAACTAAGAGTCGGTCGTAAGAACGTTGGGCCAGATGCGCCCGCGAGTAGCATGGATGACGGGGAATGATGACTCTATCCTCGAATTCCTCGGGGAGAATGATGTCGCCCTTGCCCCCCGCGGCTTAGAGATCAATCTCCAACGGGAGGGTATTTCTATATCTAAACGCACCATCCAGCGCCGAGTAAAGAAACTTCATGAAAAAGGACTCATAGAAAAAGTTCACGAAAACGCGGGATACTATGCAATTACGGATAAAGGACGGCAGTATCTCGAGGGCGAGCTCGACGCAAGCGAACTTGAGGATGACGGGGACAACGATGGGAAATAGCCCCGACGCCCCGTCTCAACTCGCCGAACTCACAGGCGAACCACGCGAGAAATTCGAGTTCACGGACGAGATTCGTGACCTCTCGGAGATGGAACCAAAGCCGATCGACGGCGACGGTGTCGATGTCGGGTTTGGTCCGTTCGACGCACTGGCTCATCGCCACCGTGATCGAGGCACGGACAAATCTGAAGCCGACAATGAGTGACAACGAACGTCGGGATGCAATTAATCGGTATGAGCGAACACTCGATCATCAAGTCGCTCTTCTGGACGGCATTGACGAGAAAGCACAGAAAATCGTCCAATATACGGGCGTTGTAATTGGATTGGTACTGACGGTCGTTTCACTTATCCCACGGGTGGAGGGAATCACATTTGGCGATATTCCCTACTCCTCACAGATAACATTTGCACTCGGTATCTTTGCACTCTTAGGCGCAATTGCGTTCGGGATGATTACGTATCTTAGTAGTGTGATTGAGTATGGCCTTGGTGGAGAATTCGGCCATTCTGTCGCTTCTGGCACCGTCGAATCCCCGTTTTATGAAGAAGTCGTTTTGAACTCCTACGCAACTGCAGTGGAAAGTAACCGTGAGGTGATAAATATAAACGCAGTTCGATTTCGACGAACCTTAGAGTTTCTTATCACTGGAATTGCGCTATTGGTGCTCTCTGGGCTGTATTTTCTCTTTCAAGTACCGTTATGGCATGAAATAGGTGTTGGAGCTCTCTATTCGCTTTTATTGGGCCAACTCCTGGTGTATATTCACAGGGAAGAATACTTAGTCTTGGATCGCAATTAATCAGATATGAGTGAATCGGAGACCGACAAGCGGCAACTAGTTGCGGATGCCGATGGCGTCTTTATCGATGATGATGGCCGTGTCCGTGCAAAGATGGTCAAAAATTCGAAGGGCGGTATTCCGGACTCTGAATAACGTCTCACTGTTCTTTTCAGGCGTATTCTGTTGTGGTCCCTGTATAGCGGATCCAGAAGCCGATTTTACTGCCGAGATCGACTCAAGTGAACTCGAGGAGAGCCATGAGTGATAGACCTGATGCACCGGCTTGTCTGGTCGAACTCACGGGTGAGCAGCGCGAGGAGTTCGAGTACACAGGTAAAATTCACGATCTCTCAGAGATGGAGTCGACACCGATCGACGAAGCCGATGTCGGTGGTGTCGATGTCGGGTCTGATCCGTTCGATGCGCTTAGCCACCGCGACTGCAATCAAGACACTGACGAGGCTGCCGTCGATACGTGAGAGACTCGCCGCGAGCGAACTCACGGACGAGGAAACGGTAAGAGTCTTACTCAGTGTATATACATCTGAGCGATTGTTGTTTGTGTATATGCGTAGACCCGAACATTAATGTCATGATAGAATAGACTCTGGTTCAACATGTCGAACCACTTTTCAGGGGGCGATCTCAAAACCGCAGCCAAGTTGGTGATATTAGAAGAATATCTAGATGTATACACAACAATTCTTGACACGCACTGGGAATGGGGTGACCTTTGGTATGTTGATACACACTCAGGGACAGGAAAAACTCATATTGATGAAAAAGGTATTGATATTGATGGATCCGCAATTCGAGCGATTGAAGACTATAGTGGTTTCTTCGACAGGTTTTATTTATATGAGCTAAACGAAGAACACTTCCATACGCTCCATCAGACACTATCTGAGATATTTGACCTGTCATTTGATGTTAGTCCGGTTGACACAAATGGTGAAGACTTTCTAGTTGCACGATGCGATGATCCCTATATTCGTATTATGCAAATGGATTCTAATCAGGGGGTGAGTTTCTTAGCGGACAATGCTAATAGTACTTCCCACTGGTTTACATTCATTGATCCAAAAGGACTGACTGCTAAAAGATCAACTCTAGACACCTTACTAGATCGAGGGAACGTAGATATATTATTGAATTATCAAACCACTGGCGTAATGAGGAGTGCAGCGGCAGAACACGCTCACGGTGCAGTAAGACGTACAATGGGTGATGATGACTGGCCGGAAGCAGCTTCAAGAGAAGAATATGCTGAGATATATAAACAGAAGCTTGAGGAAAACCGGGATATCCGTCCAGTGTTGACAAAGGGCCTTGAATCACCAGATGACCGTCGATGTCGATTTGATTTGGTTTTTGCCTGTACAAATGACGGTGCCCGTAATGCAATGGAATCAATCATGGATCAAGACACCCTCTGGGAAAAAGCCCAAGACGAATTTGGTCAGTCTGGACTAAGCGATTTCTTTTAGACTTTATTATACTATTTGCAAAATCTCGACCCTAAACACTCATATGGGGGATATTTGGAATTGGTGAGGCGGGGTCTTCTCTCTCTGCAAACTCTTCCGGTGACTGCCGATCACGCCATGACTGTAACCATATCTGCTCTTCATCGGAAACATGCTTGATCAATTGCTTGTCTGGCCACAGATGCACCGGCAGTCCCATCTCTTGACCAATCTCTTGGACCCATCGAAGATGATTCGTTGCGTACTCAATCCATCTTTCTCGATTACGTAAACGATCCAATTCCTCAGCCAACTTCTCTTCACCTGCATCCCGAGCAGCTTGCACGGTCATCTCAAAGTTTCCACCACGGGGATTGATTGGCTCGTGGAAAACAACAGCAGGATCACACTCGGCTACACGCTCGAGATGCTCACGAAGATTGTTCTTGTCCTGCGTTGGATAGGTCGGACTCATACTCACAAAAGTCTGCACACCATGTTTATTGAACTCTTTGAGACCCCGAAGTCGGTGCTCTGGCGCTGGCGCATTTGACTCAATAGCAGTCACTTGACCAGCATCCATACAGGGGATGGACGAACCAATCGTAACGTACTCTCCGGCAGTCTGAAACACATCCAAATCCTGGAGTGCAAGGATCGGATTCCGCGTCAGAACACGCGTGTACTTTTCGTGGTCTGTGAGTGCCTTCACGACATTACGCGTGATTTTCCCCGAACGACCGTCCATATAACAATCTGTAGAAAAGGAGACACCAACCACGCCACGGCCACGCCGCGTCTCTCGCCATTTCCGCTTTCGGTCTAGATGGCCGTCAAGTCGTTCACCAAGCTCATCACGATAGAGAACATAGCTACCCCATTCTTTTTGACCATTTTCTACATCGACTTCTTCCTCCAACATATCCGGTCGCGTGCGGATATTTGGTGTCGATGGGACGTAACAGAATTTGCACCCGTGGCGGCAACCAGTTGCAACATTCACAACATAATCACAAAGATGCTTACTGTTGAGACCAGACTCACTGAGGATCGCCTTCGTCGGGTCGTCTCCAGTCCGTACTCCCTCGTGGTCCTCAGACATAGTTCTAGTATTCAGGTATTATCTCTCCACTCACAAAATTCTTGCTAGTCATTATAGGTTTCACTTTCACTTTCACTACACTTGGATCGCCTCTTTTGGCTTACAGTTGGATATTGGAATAAGGCGATCCATATGGAGCTCACCTGGGAAACAGGCGACAGCTGGTTCGAGCGAATATATTCCATTGAGAGCGACAATGGCCAAACAATCGAAACTCTTGGAAGCCAGCCCACCCTCGATGAACTCCGTGAAATCGAACGTCGACATGGCGATCCAACCACCCGGTTAAATCTGTGGCAAGCGGGTCTCCTCTGTGCTGACTGCAGCAGTGAAATTAATGGTCGTTTCGCGGCTGCTCCTTCTGGGGCGATTCTCTGTTGGGACTGTGCAATGGATACCGAAAGCGCGAATCAAAGTGATATCCGCGTCAACACCGATCCAACAAAATCGGTAATGAGCGAATCACATCTTCACACGAAGAGCCTTTGCGATCACGTCATCAACGTTGCGACCGGCTGTCGTCACGGCTGTGAGTTCTGCTACGTGCCAACAACACCAGCAATCGACAACCGGGACGAAATGCTTGCCGACCAGGCCGACGTTGACGACCCGCAAGCGGACTGGGGGAGCTACCTCCTGTACCGTGATGATCTCCCAGAACGGCTTGGTCGCATCCTCGAGGACCGCGATCCAAGCGACCGAAAGCACACCGATCGCGGTCGCGGTATCGTCATGCTCTCGAGTGGAACTGATTGCTACCAAGATCGTCGAACTGCTCAGATCACGCGAGGTGTCGTAACTGAACTCGTGACTCACGACATCCCAGCGCGAATACTTACTCGTAGTCCAGCAGTCGTTCGCGACATTGACCTTTTCCAGGAAGCTGGTGACTGCATCACAGTCGGATCGTCGATCCCCTCGTTCGAAGCCCCACTCGTCAGTGCGATCGAACCGAACGCGCCACCGCCGATGAAACGATGGGAAGCGCTCGATCGACTTCAGCAAGCCGGTGTACCGGTGTTCGTCTCACTGTCACCCACGTACCCGACGATGGACGAAGACGACTTCCACGAGCTACTGAGCTACTTCCGAGCACTGGGCGAGACCATCGTCTTCCATGAGCCAATCAATCCCCGTGGTGCGAACTTTCAGCAGTGTCTTGAGGCAGCTACCGATGCCGGATACGACGACGTCGCTGCAGAACTGCAGCGAATGCGTGACGATCGCCAGTACTGGGCCGAATACGCACTCGAGCAACTCAATACGGTTCAACAGGTTGCGAAACGATTCAACGGTCTGCAAGTCCACTCGTGGCCCGACAATGAACTCATTCGATCGACGAGTGGCCAACTCAGATCAAAGCTGACTGCGATGCAACAGGCTGTTTCAGCTGAGTCATTTGCCACGACTGAACCCGATACTCCACCAAAACAGCCTGTGCTGGCGGAAAGTGGCGAAACGGTCCAACAATTAATGTAGATATGGTTCGCCGAGTGTCCCGAAGAATTTACTACGAATCACTGATCTCGGTGAGCAGTATCTTGAGGGAAAATTCGACTCAAACACCACATGATGGCATCGGTCACGAAACACTCACGACCTCGCCTCGGGCGCGGTCCAACAGCAAGGTGCTGCCGGTTTCAATCCCGTTGTGGGTTTCTACCGCGTCGCGACCGAACTGCTCGACGATGCTGGTCGGGCACTATCTGTTTCAATCCCGGTGTGGGTTTCTACCGCACTTCGACTCGACCTTTCCGACCAGGCTCCTTCGGGCGCGTCGGTGTTTCAATCCCGATCTGGGTTTCTACCGCACTTCGACTCGATGCTGCGGATGGAACCGAACAACAACTCGCTTTGTTTCAATCCCGATCTGGGTTTCTACCGCACTTCGACTCCCGGTTCTATGACAACTGCACCAATATCACCATGTTTCAATCCCGATCTGGGTTTCTACCGCACTTCGACCTTGTAATCTGAACCTTCTTCCCACGAGTCCTTGCGTTTCAATCCCGATCTGGGTTTCTACCGCACTTCGACCCGACCGGAGACCCGCCAGAGATAGCGATAGCGGAGTTTCAATCCCGATCTGGGTTTCTACCGCACTTCGACGATATAGTGGTACGGTTCGAGGGATTCGACCTCATGTTTCAATCCCGATCTGGGTTTCTACCGCACTTCGACCAATGAGCACGAGCAACCGCCTCGGAGATCTAATGTTTCAATCCCGATCTGGGTTTCTACCGCACTTCGACACCGTGGAAGTTGAACTTATCATTGCGCGTCTTATAGTTTCAATCCCGATCTGGGTTTCTACCGCACTTCGACGGGCACAACAACCCGGCAGTCGTCCTGGCGATCGTCGTTTCAATCCCGATCTGGGTTTCTACCGCACTTCGACCCTTCGCCGCGGATTTCGGCGAGGGCCTGTTCGATCGTTTCAATCCCGATCTGGGTTTCTACCGCACTTCGACCGAACCCGTCACCGCCGCCGAGTCCGAACCCGTCTCGTTTCAATCCCGATCTGGGTTTCTACCGCACTTCGACAGGGGGTGAATTTTGCTTGAGCGGGTCTATAAACCTTGCTCTACCCACGACGGCGCGGCCCGCTCTCGTGGACCCCTGCTATACACGGCTTTGAAAAAGGTCGACGAAGACCGACGTTAGATAACGTTCGATTGCTCGTCTGGTGGTTCGGTTCCGAGATCTGTCGTCGCCTCTTGGCAGGCTTCGCAGAGCCGATACAGCCGGATTCGATCTCCGTCCGCCGGCTCGATGTGTCCTTCGAGTTCGTCTTCGAGTTCGACCCGCTCGCTCTTCGAGACGTCGAGTTCGAAGACGCTGTACTGGCGCCACGCCCCGTATCGTTCCAGCGTCCGGTAGACACGCCGACGATTCGTATCGTCGCTGACGTCGTACGTTACTGCGAGTCTCATCGCGACACCTCCAGTGCGTGGTAGTCGTCGAGTTCACCTGTGATCGCTTTCCGCAAGAGGATCACTTGCTGTCGGATCGCTTTTCGACGGCTCACGCGGTACTCGAAGTGCGGGTGTGTCAACTCTTCGCCCATGTAACCGTCGAACTTGTCCAAGTACGCTTGGAAGCCGTCGTCGGTGAGTCGATTGTCATTTCCGAACTGATCGTGCGTGATCGTCCCACGGTTGATCAGGCGCGTGACGAACGCGTCACAGAACAGCGGCCGGAACTCCTCTTGGAGGTCGAGCGCGAGCGACGGTCGTCCGTGTCGATCGGCGTGGAGCACGCCCAGGAAAGGATCGAGGTTGTAGCAGCGTAGCGCGCTCAACACCTCATTCTTCATCATCACGTAGGTCAGCGACAGCAGCGAGTTGATGTGGTCTTCGGGCGGTCGTTTACTGCGCGTTTCGAACGTCCAATCGTCGACGAGCGTTTCGTCGAGTCGGCCGAAGTAGCGTTCTGCGGCCTCGCCCTCTATCCCGCGAAGGTCGTCCTTGTTCGACGCAGTCGAAACGCGTTCGCCGAGGTCCTTGAGGACGGTCGTCCCTCGGACGCCCTTCCGCGAGAGGAGCGTCCGCGCGTTTCGGACCTTCGCTGCGATCATCGCCTTCGCGATTGCCAGCTCGTCGCGGTCGTCAAGCGCATACTGCGCGCGGCGGACTTCGGCGATTGTGTTGCGCTCCGGGACGAAGCTCCCCCGATACTTCCCGTTCTGCGTGAAGTAGTTGAGCACAATCCCGTGCTCGTTCGCCGTTGCGACGAACGGCGTCGAGAAGTTGACGCCACCGAAGACGTTGATCGTGTCGAGTTTCTCGACGGGGAACGATCCGAGTTCGCCGTCGTCGCCCTCCACATCGTAGATGACGACTTGGCCGCCGTCGATACGCACCTGCGAGCCCTGCGTCGTGACGTAGACGACCGAGTCCTCAAACATTCCCTGGCTCTCTTTCACGCCAGATCACCCGGTGTCGTTCCCTCCCATCCGGTTCCTTTGGCATCGGACGGCGAGAGGAGCGCCGTCTCACCGGGCATACAGTACGTCCTCGCTGAACACGCCTCGCACTTCGACTGGCTCTGCGTCAGCGACGGGATCGAATCGACCGACATCGACCGGATACGTTGCAGTATCTTCTGGACGGTCTCGCGGTGGTCCTGCGTGATCCGGACTGAGTGACGCGTGTCGGTCGAGTAGAGGTAGATGTACCCCACGTTCACGGGTTCGCCGAGGGCCTCTTCGAGCAGCATACAGTAGCCAGCGAGTTGGACTTCGTCGCTCGGGTAGTACGATCCGCTCTCGGAACGCTTCCGTTCGACCGGGGTCGGTGTCCCGTCCTCGGTGTCGACGAGGTCGATCTTTCCGTGCATCCCGAGGTTGTCGGAGCGGAAGTACCGCTCTGTCACCCAGTTCCCGCGACGGGATGCGTGTTCATGCTTCGAGCGGCCGTCGACGAGTTCGTAGGGTTCGCTGATTTCATCGTAGTACCGCTGGTAGTAGTACCGTCGGGGACAGTAGACGAACTCGTTCAACGCGCTCACGTAGACCAGTTCGTCCTTGAAGCTTGAACCCGTCATCTCAGAGATCGATTCCCAAACTCTCCAAGTCGACGGCATTCTGCGACTCTTGGACCGCACAGTGGAGGTAGAGTGCATCGACTCCAAGCGCGGCACACCACTGTTCGTCACCAACTGTGAGCGGGTAGAGGAAGAGGAACTTTCCGAGGTTGTACTGATTCTTGACCTGTCGTGGATGTTTTGCGACCGCATAGCAGAGCACATTGAGGTCCTCGCGCATCTCGTCGCGGAGGTGTTCGATCGATGTGATCCGATCCGCGCCGTCGGGGTCGATGTCGATACCAATTCCGCCGAGTTCGCGCGGCTTCCGTGTCTCATCGTCGATGCCGTCGTCGGCGCGTAACCAGCCGTAGATCTCGGAGATGGCCTCGAGACGGACGCTCCGTCCGTAACCGTCGTCGTTCGTTTCGATCGTTCCGTCGTACGTGCAGTAGCCCGTGACGTATGGCGCGAGGTGAGAGACGTCGTCGTCGTGCTCGTCCGGGACAACTTCGTCGAACCCGGTACGTGAGAAGAACTCGACGTCGCCATGCCGTAGAAGGTAGAAGAGATCGTACGTCTTTATCGGATCGTCCGCGCCTAGCGTCCGGTCGTAGACGAGTGCCTGGAGCGACCCGCCGCGGTACCACTGAAGCGTCCGTTCGACGGCATTATCGATGACGTCGGCGTGCGCTTTGACGTCCGACCGGGTGAGTGGTGGATCACCACCGCCGAAGTGTCGGAGGATGCGCTCCCAGCCCTCCTCACGAATCTCTTCGGCACGTTCCGAATTGGCGTCGTAAGCGCGGCGTTCAACGTGGTGGTAGGCTTCGGCCGCCGAGTATCGCCAGTCAAACGAGTCGAACTTCCGGGGATCATGATAGGCATCTTCGAGCGTTTCGACAAGGCGTGCTCGCAGGACCTTCCCGTCGTATTCGATCTCAGAGAGCGAAGCAGCGACGGTAGACGAGACATAGCAGCGGGCGGGTTGCGGCTTCGATCGCGTTCGGAGGCGGCCGAGACGCTGGACGAAACTCGCCCGGTCGGGTGCCGAGAACACGAGACGGTCGACCGAGAAGTCGATCCCGACTTCGACGGCAGAGTTGCTCACGAGTACGTCGAAGTCGTTGAGTTTTTCTTTGGAGTCGCCGCGGTGGAACCCGTCGATGCGAACGATGGTCCGGTCGTCAAGCGCGTTCGAGAGGCGAGTATAGACTTCATCCACCTCGTGAACCCCATCGAGGATGAAGACGGTCTTTCCGGGCTGCCGGGCGAACGCTTCGGTGTCGTCCCAGTCCTCACCGAGAAGTTTACTCGCGGTGTCGAACGTCGACGCCGAACGGACGTCGAGGTTGACGGGTGGCATGACTGCACCCCATCCGTTCGTCGGTGTCTCATCGAAGGGGCGCTCCTCGGTCGTCTCCCGCTCCGATGTCACACGGTGATACGGCGCGTTCATCGCCTCTTCGAAGCGGTGTTCGAGGCGGGTGGTCGGTGTCGCGCTGAGGAGGACGATCTTCGAGAGTGCACACTGGATCTCCGGAAGGTCGTACATCTCGTCGAGCAAGAAGAGCAACGTGTTCTGCTCTTTCCTGTCGGCGCGGTGGAACTCGTCGACAACGATGGATTCGAACTCGTTGAGTTGTCTGACCCGGGATCCGGGATCGCCGGTGCGCCCGTAGATATGTCTCCGCATCATCACGAGGATGTCCGGGTTCGTCAACACGAGTACCTGATTTTCGCTCTGATACACATGCTTCCGGAGGAGAGCGCGGAGTCGCTCGCCGTTCGTCTTCGCGTTCGGGTACTCGGCCGCGTACCGCGTCCGGAGCGTGTCGGCCGTGATCGGGAGCACCTCGACGTCTGACCCCAACTCGGGGAATTTCCCGTCGAGTTCGTCCGTGAGCTGATCGTACTGGTCGTGGATGAGCGCGTTCGTCGGGTAGACCGCGAGCGCGTGCTCTCCGCGTTCGACAACGGGTGCGAGCCACGACATCGTCTTCCCACCGCCGGTGGGGCTGTCGTTCACCGCGAGGAACTCGCTCGAGGTCTGGAACAACTCTTGAAGGTCCTGTTGGTGAGCGTACGGTTCGAATTCGGGCCCTTCGACCGGGTACTTGGGATCGTCATGCCGTCGTAGTTCGACGCCCGAGAGGGGGAATGTCGTCCTCATCGTTTGGTCTCGAGGAACGTTGCGTCAGCAGGGAGCTGAATGCCGTCGTCGTCCGATCCCAGGGATGTGAGTTCGACATACGCGCCCTCGTAGGATGCCTGCATTATGAGTGGCGTCGGTCGCATTCGTTTCGTGACGAGGTTCCCAACCGGCGTGAGGGCCGTGTCGTACGCTCCGATCGGATGGCCGAGGTCAAACTCACCGTCGCCTTCCGAGACATCGAGAGGCTCGGTCTCGACACGGGCTTTGCCGCGTTTCTTCCCGAGACGGATGTAGCCGGGGACACGCAACTCGAGTTCACCCGCGCTGAGGCCGCGTCCAAGCAGGTAGAACGTGAGTTCGTTCCCGTGACCGAGCACGCGACGACGACCATACGTCGGAAGGTTCTGCTTCGCGTCCGGATCCTCCTGCGCCGAGTAGTTGATCGTCGCGTAGTCGTCGCTGCTCGTGTTGTACGTCGACGTGATCCGGTTGGCGAGCCCCGGCCCGGTGCTGTCAGACGGCGCTGCCGGCGTTACGTACAGTTCATCGGCGACTGCGTCGGTGTCGTCGAGGTACGTCGGCTCGAATGAGCGGTCAACGTACCGACCGGACGCGAACCCGAGCGCATAGTAGAGCGCTGTGTTCAGGAAGTATGGCTCCGTATCCGCGAGCCGGCCGACCTCACGGCTCGCGAACCAGATCTCTCCCTGCGTCCGGAGCGTCACTTCGAGTGCTGCCGTCATGTCCTAGGCGGTCTGTTCGAGGAACGCGTGCGAGGCGTCCAATTGCGTTTCGAGGACATCGGCGAGCGAGTCGCCGGTCGCGGCTTCGAGCAGGTCGTCGACGGTCTCGTCCGGGACGCGTTTGAGGTCGAGCCCGCCGCGCTCGGCGTCGACCCGGTCGTCGAAAGCGGACTGGAGGAGTTCGCCGACGAGTTGCGGGTCGTGCGCTGCTGCCGTGATGACGTCCTGAATCGAGTCGACAGTCGTCTCGTCGCTGTCACGGAGTCGGGTGACGACGTTCCTGGTCAACTCGAGGTTCGCTGGCCCTTCTTCGCTCCCCGTGTAGACGCCGAGGACGTGGTTCTTGACGCGACCGAGACGTGATGTCGCGGCGCCGTAGCGTTTGTTCTTCGCTGCGATCCCGAGAACGAACGCGACCTCCTCAGGCGTTGCATCCCGAAGCGTAATGACCGACGGGAACAGCGTCCCAGGCTCGAAGAAATCGGGTTCGCGGATCGTCGCTTCGGCGGTCTTCGCGTAGTCATCACCGGGCGCGTTCTGGAACTTCTCGTCGATCGTCGCGGTTGCGTCCCGGAGCGTGTAGGCGGTATCGTACATCACACGGGACGTGATCGAGAGCTGCTGGTCGGCATCGTCACTCGCGGCGCTCCCGTAGAGGATGCACTCGACGCAGTCTTGGCACATGCCGTTGACCTGCATCGTACACTCGGTCCCGAGAAGGTTCCGCTGGAGGGACTTTCCGAAGCGTCGGTCGCTCCCCGTCTGCTTGCGCATAAACATCAGGCCCGGCGAGTACGTCTCACGATCGTCACCCGATCCGACCGCGACGTTCGCGAGGTCGGCGCTCTGCCCGTCGGTCGTGAAGATCGCATGGCTCTCTAGTTCGCGCAGAACGAGGATGTTCGTGAAGTTGTTCTGTGGGGCGATCGTCATCTCGTCTCGGGAAACGGTGCCGCGCTCTAGTTCGGGGTATGTGTCGTAGTCAAACATCGTTAGTTGGTCTCTGTCGTGTTGTCGGTTGTCTCGCGCTGCAGTTGGATCGTCGCCGCGTAGAACCCGTCCGCGAGGTTGTTTGCCCGCCGCTTCAACAGCGACGGCTTCCCCTCACAGCGGTCGACGAGGAGTCGCTGCGCGAATGCGTTCGCGTATCGCTCGATACGCTCATTCAGATGGTCGCCGCTCCGACTCTTCTCGGCGGGTACCGGCCACACCTGTTCGCTTCGCTGGTGGAGTTTTTCAAGTCGGCCAGCGACGAGAAGTGCCGCCTCGTCGACGCTCAGCCGAAACTCGTTCGAGTCCTTCACGGCCTTTACTGATTCTCGAAACACTCGCTCGATGGCGTACGGCTTGTCGTTCCCGTACGCGGGCCGTATTGCGTCATAGGCGAGTTCCGCGAGTTCGGTCACATCGTCCTTGGTTGTGTTCGTCATTCGTGAATCACTGTCGTCGTATCCGCATCGTTCGTCGGATTTCCATACCGGTCGAGGTAGTCCGCTTCCTCGAGCAGATACCGTGCGGCCCCGCCGTCATCGGAATCCTGCACGGCCCGTTTCAACAGGTACGACCCAGGTAGCGGCTTATTCCGGACAATCCGGAGATACTTCGCGAACCGGGCGTCGTCGCGGGCAAGTGCGTAGCCGAGTTCGATCAGGGCGGCGGCTGATCCGAGTCGGTTTCGAAGCTTCGAAAGCGGAATCTCCCGGCCGTAAAACCCGTTGACGGTCGTGAATCCGGCGTCGAGCTTCATCATCTCCGGGAAGTCGCGTCCCCGGACCTCCGGAATCGGGGACTGTGAGACGTACGCTCGCAGCCCCATTGTCGACGCGACCGCGAGACCGACGAAGACGCCGAAGAACTGGAATTCCGTCTCGTTGTCCTGTGGCTTGTAGAACGAGAGCGTCTGCGTCCCGAACCCGGCGTCGGGGTCGAATCCATTCTGGAGCTGCTCGATCATTGAGAGTCCGCCCATGTCCTCGGCTCGCGTCGCCTCGCGGAGGACGGTCGATACCGACTCGGAGATCGGCGTCTCGTCCGCTCGGTCATGGTCTTCTCCAGTAGTCGCGACGTCGAACATCGCAGAGCTGAGACGACCGACCCGGGTCATCGCCTCCCCCGTGAACCGCGCGAAAATTTCGTCGGTGTAGAGGTCCCACATCGTCGGCGTGTAGAAGTAGTCCGGCACCAGATGGACGAAGAGGCGACCGGCGTCGCGCTGACTCGATCCGGTCTCGCGGAGGGAGAACTCGATCTGACACGGCGTACAGACGAGGAGTTTCTCTGGCTGGCCGGCGTCGGCAGGGATCCGGTTCGAGTACCCTGCTTGGAGCGTCGTAAGCGACTTCGGCGCTTTCATGTCGCTCTTTCGGGTACTCGTCGTCCCGCGGTTGCAGAATGTACACGTTTTCCCCCGTCGAGTCGCGTGGTGCTCTTCGAACGGGTCGGAGAGTTCGTTCATCTCCGCGGTCGGTGGGGACGCCTGACCACCGACGCGGAGGGCGTCACCGATGTATGCCCGGAGTTCGGTCTCGAATTGGCCCGTGTGTGCGCCCATGACAATGTCGTCCCACTCCTCGTCGAGCGCGTCGAGGTTCGTAATGAGGAGTTTCGCGACCTCGCCCGGAACGTCCTGCCAGCCCTCACGACGCGCTCGATCAGCGATGTGCTGACCGACTGCGTACGCGTAGTCCCACTTCCCACCAGCTGTGAGGTCGACGTCCTCGTCGTCGCGGATCTCCCGGAGGCCGTCGAGGATGTTCTCGTTGATTTCGAAGAGCCGACACGTGACGGTGAGGGCATCGTCGTCTGTCAGGCCGGCATTGACGAGCGGATCGACGAACGCGCGTTTGAACGTGTACACCAGTCGCGCGTAACCAGGGGCGACTCGTGTCGTCGTGTCGATGTCGATCGGGAGACGCTCGTTCAGCGTCTCCATCGTCTCCGCCATGCTGTCAGTCGGTCCCGAGTCGGGGTCCGCGTCTTGCTTGGCCTTCAACGCGGTCGCGTAGAGGAGGTTCCGCGCGCCAGCGTAGAAGAAGTCTTGGTCGTTGATCGTGTAGAACCCTTGTGACTGCGTCGAAAGGTTGTCCGCGAGCGCGCTGTGACTGTCGTATGCGTCATGGGATTCGGGGATATCTGCCCGAAGCCGGTCGTACACGTTGCTAATCAGGTCCTTGTCGACTGTCGGTTCCGAAGAGCTCCCATCGGTTAGGTAGACGCAGCCATCTTGGTAGATGAGGAGTCGCTCGTATCCCAGGCGTTCCTCAAGGACGTGGCTGACCGCGCCGTTGAGGAGGTTGGTGAACACGCCCTTCACGTCGTCGAGCGTGTGGTGCCGGAGCTCGAGGTCGGTTCCGGGGTATGCGACTTCCAAACCCGTCTGATTCCGGTCGACCGTCGCCGCTTCCGGTGTCTCGCAGGACGCGAACGCGTCGGCGAGACGAACGTAGGGCCGGAGGTGGTCGTACGTCCGAGTGGCGTGCTCCGGATTCGAGTTCCACGTGTTCGAGTGATCGACCGCGCATGCGTGGAAGGTCTCGATCCGAAGGTCGGGTGCAAATGCGTCGACACCGAGCACATCGACAAGGTCTGCCACTTCGTCCGTGTCGATGTCGTACTCCTTGTCCATCTTCTGCTCGTCACGGAGCTTGTGGAGATCGTGAATGGCGAACAGCGCGACAACCTTTCGAAGTTCGTCGTCGCTCAACTCGTAGGCACCGAACGACGGTGCAATCTCGTTCAGGTGCACGATGGCGAACACGCCGTTCCGGACATGGTTGAGCATTGACTGGTCGGTCAGGCCGTATTCGACGCTCTTCGCCGTCTCGAAGGACCACCCGACATCAAGGAGGTGGGGGTCGACATTGGCGAGGTACTCCGCCAGGACGGGATGAAGGTCCTGATCGCCCCAGATAGATGTGCTATCGGGCACTGGTATTCCCCCTGTCAGACCATGACCGACCCCCGGTTTGAGCGATCACGCCCCCGTAAGAAGCATCGTATATCTCGCCCGTTGATCGACCAGCCGGTCGAAACCGTCGGTCTACTGGATGTCGATACGGCTGGGTTCCATTTCTGACACGGAAACCCACGCTCAAACGCTCTACGAGTCCGGCGTTATCTGATCCTCTTAATTTAGTCCTAGCTATCATGCGCCTCGGCTTGGTGTACACACCGAAGACACTAAAATTTCTAGTGGCCCTTGTATGGGTACCGCTATGCAGAACCTTCGAGTACTTCGGGGAACGTACTCCTTGATGCGACCCCTGAAGAAATCCAAACGGAATTGAAACCTTGTCTGGGTCGCGCACGCACCCTCTCATTCTTTCACCTCCACAGAAACCGTCCCACACCCTCTGGAGACGAACGCACCGACGCCGGCGTACTCGCTGAAGAGCGCGAGCGCCGTCACTGCGGTCCGGATGGCTTCGCTCGCGCCCTTGAACTTGTACGTGCAGTCAGCGGTGAACCCCTGGCGGAGAATCGGGCCGCCATCCTCGCCGCGGTTGACGAGGACGGTGTGCGTCTCGTAGGTGTCTGCGTCGGGTTTTTCGATGAGGTTTGTCCCGAAGTCCTCGCGGGTCATCGCGATTTTGAACTCGTCCGCCCGTTCGTCTGGGATCGTCGTGTTCCACTTGTGTAATATCGAGGCGAATACGTGTTGCCTCGCGGGAAACATGTTGGTTATGTTGCTACTCTCCTTGACGCACGTCGGCGTCTCGAAGCGGACCTTGATCTCGAAGGTGTTGTGTTTCCGGGCGGCGATCTCTGAGGCTTTGGTAAGGAGGTCTTCGTGGGTTGTGTTCGTGCTCGCGAAGTCGCGCACGCGGAAGTTGCCATCCGCGAGTTCGAGTGTGTCGTCGCTGAAGACGAACGCGTCAGCAAGTGCTTGGAAGACCTCTTGGTCGCGGGGATCGGCGACGCCCAACTTGAGAGTGTACGTCTCGTCGCGGATCACGCGTTTGTGGTGGTCGCGATGGCTCTCGTCGAACGTCCCGAGGAGGCCGCTGTTCGTCAGACTCCCGATTGAGGAATCATGGACGCGCGTGCTCACATCCTCGTCGACACCGTTGAGTGCCGAGAGGACCGCGCCGTAGATCTGGTAACCATTCGCGGTCGGCACCGGGAACGAGCCCTCTGGCTCAACCGTTAACTCGATTCGACGCATAACACCTCACGACAGTAGACAATCGTATGTCGATACATGATCACATCTGGATCCGTCACCACCTTGAATCTTTTTGCGATTCCGAAAACGTATTCAGTCATTCGGGATCGTAACCGGACGATTACGCAATTTCGAAGCCAAACCGTTTAATCGAACATGACTGCAATTGGATGTATGCGTACGTACGTCTCCACGATCGGGCACTACAGCCCGCGGGTGATGCGCCCGATACTCGATAACGGCCTCGATGCCGACGACGTTATCGTTCTCCTTCGACCGCGCGGCGACACGAGCGATAGGGCGAAGAGCGCGATCCAGGATGTTAACCAGACCGTCAACGAACTCGGTCCCGGAGCTGATATTGTTGTCGAGGAGGTAAGCTACGAGGCGTTCGAAGCCGCTGTGTTAGAATGCGTCGACGTCCTTGAAGCCGCCGAGGGGACGGTAGTACTCAACTTCGACGGGGGTCCGCGGGAGATCTTTCTCCCGCTGACCGTCGCCGCGATCGCCCGGCCGAACGTCGTCGACCTCGCACTCCAGTTCAGAGATATCGACGAAAAGATCGAAGAGATCGGCCTGCCGAACCTGATGGGGCGCCCGTCCGACGCGACTCTCGACACGCTCCAATATCTCGTCTCCATCGACGAAAGTACGACCCTTCCTGGAATCTCCGAGGAGACCGGGAAATCGAGAAGTACTGTCGGTCGACACCTCGACGCGCTCGAATCTGATGGCGCCGTCGAGACGTGGATGGAGGGCAAAACCCGTCACGTCGCACCGACACTTGCCGGCCGACTCCACACGTGAGTTCCAATTTTCGTCGACCTTTTTCAAAGCCGTGTACAGCTAGGGTCCACGAACCACTCTCCCCTTCTCGCAACTTCAGAGAAAACTATAGGTGCTATCCCTGAGAAAACACCCCCTGTCGCGATGCGGTAGAAACCCAGGACGGGATTGAAACCTCTCTGATCCGGATTCCTGGTAAGCGATCGAGATGTCGCGATGCGGTAGAAACCCAGGACGGGATTGAAACGATTCGACCGTCGGCTCGTTATGATTCGCGAACGGATGTCGCGATGCGGTAGAAACCCAGGACGGGATTGAAACAACCGGAACCGGCGGACTGCCGTCACTGCGACCGGAAGTCGCGATGCGGTAGAAACCCAGGACGGGATTGAAACGAGGATATGATGCTCGGAATCGACTGCACGAAATGCGTCGCGATGCGGTAGAAACCCAGGACGGGATTGAAACAGACGGCAACTCGAGCGCGAACTCGGAGACCATTTCGTCGCGATGCGGTAGAAACCCAGGACGGGATTGAAACAGAAACGGCTTCGTTGCATTTCTGGATCGATTCGGTCGCGATGCGGTAGAAACCCAGGACGGGATTGAAACAATCAAATGTCCGAATTGTGGGAACGTAGCTGTCTGGTCGCGATGCGGTAGAAACCCAGGACGGGATTGAAACCTTGTCCCCGCTGTGCAGGTCACCATGGAGGGCATGTGTCGCGATGCGGTAGAAACCCAGGACGGGATTGAAACACTGCGAAGGGGAAGCAGTCGGTGATCGGGCTCGAGGTCGCGATGCGGTAGAAACCCAGGACGGGATTGAAACATAAGTACCGAGAGACGCCACTCCCCGATAACCTCGGTCGCGATGCGGTAGAAACCCAGGACGGGATTGAAACAAGAGCAGGGCCGAAGGGACCGATCTAGAAGTCCGTCGCGATGCGGTAGAAACCCAGGACGGGATTGAAACACGCTTTTACGTCGCTTAGCTCAGGCTGAATGTCTCGTCGCGATGCGGTAGAAACCCAGGACGGGATTGAAACAGAACTGGGGAGCCACTTTCGCCCCGCCCGCGCCGATGTCGCGATGCGGTAGAAACCCAGGACGGGATTGAAACAGCACCGAGAGCACGGTTTCATCGAGTTGTCGAACCGTCGCGATGCGGTAGAAACCCAGGACGGGATTGAAACAGAACGTGTTGCCCGACGCATCAATGTCGTCAGTCAGGTCGCGATGCGGTAGAAACCCAGGACGGGATTGAAACACTACGTGACGAGCGTGATCGACGACAAGCGCGCCGGTCGCGATGCGGTAGAAACCCAGGACGGGATTGAAACCGGGCGCGATCTACGAACTGACTGAGGACCAGTTTGGTCGCGATGCGGTAGAAACCCAGGACGGGATTGAAACATCAATAAGAACTGGAACCGGTTCATGTCGTGGGTCGCGATGCGGTAGAAACCCAGGACGGGATTGAAACACCACCGAGTCAATCAACGACGTGCCGCCGGCCACTGGTCGCGATGCGGTAGAAACCCAGGACGGGATTGAAACCGTCGTCGTCTGTTTCTCCGGTCTGTCCCTCGTCGTGTCGCGATGCGGTAGAAACCCAGGACGGGATTGAAACTTCCGTGTTAAGCGATACCTAAACTTAGTTCCTCCGGTCGCGATGCGGTAGAAACCCAGGACGGGATTGAAACCTTGGAGTTGTTTGCTTTCTAGTGATTATCATAATGTCGCGATGCGGTAGAAACCCAGGACGGGATTGAAACTTTGAGGGCCTGTTTCGGGCACTTGACCTTAATGTGGTCGCGATGCGGTAGAAACCCAGGACGGGATTGAAACAGTCAGTCGGGATGGACACGATAGAAAGCAACGTCGCGATGCGGTAGAAACCCAGGACGGGATTGAAACAATACCTCGGCAAGTACCTGAGCGCGATATACGGCGGGTCGCGATGCGGTAGAAACCCAGGACGGGATTGAAACTGCGCCACCGCCAGATTCGCTGTTAGACTCGTCTTGTCGCGACGCGGTAGAAACCCACACCGGGATTGAAACAATCAGTAGGTGGCAATCCAATCACTCCCACACTGGGGAGTCGCGACGCGGTAGAAACCCACACCGGGATTGAAACGAGACTATCGCCCGATCGGAAACGGCGTCCGTCCTGTCGCGATGCGGTAGAAACCCACACTGGGATTGAAACTCTCTCTACGCTCTTGTGAAGGTGATTGTTGGTAACCGCGATTAGAACAGCAAATCCCGTATCTAATGAACTCGAGTTCACCGACTAGGGCTCGATCTCTCCATCCAATACCTGCTGGACAATTTCGCGGAGCTCGTAGGCCGGCCCGTTTTGTACGTCACGTTCGCAGATGAGATCTCGTGTTTTAAAATCACTTAACCAGTCTCGAATCGCCCGTTGACTACGTTCCTCGTCAATCCGCATATCTGAACAGTAACTATCTGTAATCGGACCGCTGGTTTCCGGGCCGATCTTCCCGATCACTTCTAGACAAATGCGTTGTGAGCGTGAGATTGCCGAAAGGTGTGATCGGATCACGTCCGACTGAGACATTGGGGAGCCTTTATCGAGCAGATCGGTTGTCACCTCGCCGGCCCCTTCTGATCGAGCATGGAGGACTGTGTTTTTGAGAATCGAAATCGCACGCCTTGCGTCGTTTCTCGAGCGCTCGGCGATAATTTGCAAGTGTTCGCGTTCGACGACACCACGTTCGAGTCCGACATTTGCTCGCGCCTGAAGGATCTTGACCAGCGTACTTTCGTCGTAGGAGCGGAACGGAATCGGTGTGAGGGCGGTCAGTCGCGAGTCCAGACGATCCTCGGCGTCGGCGAACAACTGGTGACTCTTGGTGACGATCGGGAGTAGGGCTACCCCCGTCATTTCATAGAGTTCTTTGAGCACATCCTTTTCGCCGATCTGGTCGGCCTCGTCAAGTACGACGATCAGGTGCCCGTCAATCGCGTCGAGTATCTGCCGGCGCAATTGGTCGGTCGCAGCGGAGGGGCGCGTCTGGGCTGGCCCCTCGCCGAGCGTCTCGAGAAGTTCCTGATAGACGTCGCGTCGGGACTTTCCATTGTAGCAATCGATGTATGCCGTTTCGATCGGCTCACCGCTAGTCCCGTTTTCAGTGACAGTAGTCGCCGGAATCTCATTGAGAAGTACGTTTGCGGCACACGTCTTGCCTGATCCCGGTGGTCCATAGATGAACGCACCGCTGGTCTGGTGGCCGTTCGTCACGGGTTCAAAAATACTCGATAGTGTGTTGATCTCGCTGTTTCGATGGACGATCAACTCCCGTGGTGGTTGTTTTTTCGGTTCGAGAGCGTCCTGGTCCACGATCATACCTATCTGGATGTACGACACTCATATAATCGGAGGGGTATCCATTCCGATGTTTTCGGTCCTGTGACCATCGATCATACGCATTGTATGGCCTTTCTTTGCAATGGATACTCTTATCACCCAATATACCAAATCACTTGTATGTACGATCTTACGGGTTTCCAGCGCGACCTATTGTATACAATTGCCGGCCAAGATGATCCACATGGTTTGGCAGTCAAAGATGAACTCGAAGAATATTATGAGAAAGAGATCCATCACGGCCGTCTCTATCCGAATCTCGATACACTTGTAGACAAAGGTCTCGTTGAGAAAGGCCAAGAAGATCGCCGGACGAACTTCTACTCGGTTACACGTCGCGGAACTCGTGAGATTGAAGCACGGCGTGAATGGGAAAATCAGTACGTTGATCTCGACGGTAGCTAGGATTGATTTCCTTTACCTCGGAGGTTAGTAAGAGTGTTGAGCCATGGGAAACAGCGCTCTTAGCGGACACCCATATATCCAGCAGTTTCGGCAGCGATTTTTTCTGCCGTCGCCTCAACAAGATGCCCCTCTTCGTGCTTCATGTCGGCATGCCGAATCGTGACGACTGTCCACGGATTTACGTAGCTCTTCCTTGGTAGACCGCCCGAGACGAAGTCATCGTCAGTGAGCGGGACAGCAGCCACCCGTCGCGTCGTCGTGGCCGCCGCATAGAGCGCTTCTTCATCGTGGAACGGGTGTGTACGATCACTCAGGCAGACGTACGGCCGATAGTCGTGGCCCGCAAGAAGGTCGGGGCCTTTTACAACCGCGCCGCGCTCGTAGACATCTGTCATTCCTCGTCGTTGTAGTAATCGTCCGTCGTTGAATCGGAACTGGCGTTCATCTGTGCAGCGTAGGAGGCGAGACGGTCGTCTTCGGCGATGGCCCAGTATCGGCCCCGGTGGCGAACGAGGCCGCGATCTTCAAGGCGGGAAAGTGCAGCGCCGACGCTCCCGCGCTTGATGCCGGTCGCTTCGTGAAGTTCTGTCTGCGTGAACGCCTGAGCGCTGTGGGCCGTGAGGAACTGCAGCAGCCGATACGGGTGCGTTCCTTCTTGGAGATCAAGTGCGTCCACGGGTTCTTCGTCGAACCGGTCAATGCTGATTGGCATATGTAATAAAATGCAATATAGCGCAATAAGTCTGTGGGTGAGGTGGATAAGAAATCCTGTGGTACCGACGGACAGCGGGCGTGATTAGAACGACCCCTGAAATCCACATCCAGTACAGATGCGTTGCAGTGCGCTCTGGTTCCACTCTCCGAAGGTAGGTATGAAAATACGCGTAATACCTATTGGGCATTACCCCTTAGTAAAGATATGCCGCGCGTTACCACCAAAGGCCAAGTCACTATCCCGAAGGAAATTCGGGACACGCTCGGAATCGAACCCGGTGACGAAATCGCGTTCGAAGAGGCTGAGGCTGGCTACAAAATCCGAAAAAAAGAACCGACTACCGCAGACGGAGAAGATCCCTTCGAAAAATACCGTGGCAGTGCCGAAAGCGATGAGACAATGCCGGATCGAATGCGTCGGCTCCGAAGCGAGTACCCCCGTGATGTCGGTAACGATGAAGACGATGAGTCGGAGGGAGAGGCGTGATCACGGCAGTCGATACAAACGTTCTTCTCGCTCTTTTGTACGAAGACGAACATGCCAACAAAAGTGAAGTAGAACTTCGGCGCGTCTACAGAGAGGGGCGGGTCGTTATTACACCACTGGTGTACGCTGAACTCACAGCAGATGGCCACTTCGATACCACATCAGAACTCGATCAGTTTCTTGAGGACTTCAGTATTCAGCTCGTTGAACCATCACGAGAGGCATTATTCCGAGCAGGTGAGCAATTCCAGCAGTATACTGTTCGGCGTCCAGATGGACTTCAATGCCCGTCTTGCGGGACGAAACAGACCGTCCGTTGTGAGGAGTGTAGTGAGGATCTTGCACCGCGTCAGCATATTGCTTCGGACTTTGTCATTGGTGGACATGCGACTGTCGACGGAGATGCATTGGTCAGCTTCGATAACGCCTTCTACGAAACATATTTCCCAGCATTGACTGTATACCCTAAGTAAAATGACGGACCATGACCCGGGCCGGAACTGATACGCCTACTGCCTGTCGTGAACTCAAAACCCGTATGTCGATTAGCCCTCCCCGAGCGAGTTCACTTTCTCGAATCGACTCCAATCGTAGTGATCGCTCGTTTGCGTAACCACGATAGCTCGAGTTCCGCCGTCGACGATCGAGACGATAATCACGATCTTCTCGTCTTGCCCGTGATTCCAGTTCTCGTTGTGGACCTCGCGATAGACAGGAATCAGGTACTGGTCCCGCTGCGGGTTGTAGTACACCGTGTTGGGATCGTGGATGTGTTCCTCGATTTCCCAGGCTTTGAGGTAGCGAAATTCCTTCGACTTGGCAGTGTGGCTCATCGTTACCTCATACTGGTCGATCTTATCCGACTGCTCGTCACCCATTGGCGTCACCGGGTCTGGTTCCCGATTGGATGACCATAACCGGCTGACTCTGTCGGCACGCCATACGAACCAATACGCAAGACAGTCACATAACTAGTAGGGCCACTACCGGCGAGTCAATCATATGGCTGTTGTGTGGCCGCGCTCTGTCGCTCCGACCGGTGGGACGACAGACAAGATGGAGTCGCGCGTATGGTCATTCTCGGCGTCCAATCGGCCAGCACGAACACACCGCTATCGAACTGTTAAAATCACATCTGTATTCTGGTATATCATTTCGAAATCAGCACACCGGTATGGGGTTATATGATAGTCAGAATATAGAGGGGTACCACTAACCTTTATCATGAATGCGGCCTAGGCACTAGACGAACTCAGGGCTCGCCGAAGTAAGGATTCGGCCGGGCGGTAAGGACGCCCGACCCTGGGTTCACCCGACGTAATAGAGTGAACACCAATGGCTACGAACGCAGTTCTTGATAAGCGTACCGACGACCAACCGATCCGCAGACAGCGCCACATCGAACCGGTCCCTGCCGACTGGGCCCGACTCGGTCGCGACGAACACATTCTCGAAGGCTACTCTCGATTTGTCGCTGAGAAAGTCTGCTACGAATACCGCCTCGAGCGCGATCCCCACGCCGTCGGCGGCCATGTTGAACGCCACCTGCTCTTTGTTGCCTACCGGCAGCCCGAAACCGATGAAGTAATCGAACGGAGCTATCAGGCGTCAGTCGCCGAAACTGACGCTGGGTCGCTGTCAGTCCCGACCTCGGAACGCGACGGTGACTTAGGTCCCGATGATTGGGGCCGGATCGACTACCAGGCGATCGAACCGACTGATAGTATCGCCGTGATTCCGAAATGTGTCCGAAGCGGCGAACCACGAAACTTCCGGGCGAGCGTGGCTGTTCAGTCCAGTGAGCCACGAATAGTGGGAGAAGAATGAACGTCAATTAGGCGTCCGTGAGCGGATTCCGGTTGATACCGGCCTGTGTGGATTGCGATTGCCGTGGAATGGAACTGCGACTGACCGACTGCGTCAAGATTCTGATGGTGATCGATGATTCAACTGTTTCACCGCCGATTCCACGGGTTACGTCGATCTACCTCAAACTCTATCGCCTTCTCTTGAGGAGATCGTGCTGGTCTAGTTTCCCAGTCTCCGGTGACACCTGACGTCTTCAGTGAACTCTCTTGGGCCGTCGTTCGTTATAGACCGACGACGACCGATCGAGCGACAGACAAGCGAGTAGCCAGACAAGCAAACAACCGCTTTCGTGCTGGGTTTCTGTTAGCTGTAGAGTCTGAAAGCCTTCTCAGGGTAGTGTAAGCAAGCCGGCGACAGCTTCACCTATCGACATCAGCTGTCTCCGGATTGTTCTGTTCAGTTGCTCCTGTCCCTTCACCAGGGACCTCTGCATCGTCCATCAGGAGAACGCGGCGTTCGGTGTATTCGAGGCCATTTTTGCGCTGACGCTTCCGTTTGATTGCGAGCCGATTCTTCGAAAGATCGAGTAGAGCGTCGATCGTCCTCGAGACGAGCTTCTTCGCATAGCCGTCACTGATCCCCTTCTCTTGCCGACGGATCCAGTGTTTCATATCGCTAGCCGAGACGTATTCACGGACGCCTGCACTCCCTTTCTCCCACGGGTTATCTCCTACTCCTGGGTCGGTGCGTGCCTTCCAGAGCTTTGCTGCGAGGCGTGAGGGAAGCGAAGACGTTGTTGCATGGAGCATGTCGTCGTCCATCTTGGCGAGTTGCTGAATCGGAAGCAGATCACTATGCGCTAACGCGACATCACCGCCACGCTCGAGTGGATCATCACTCTCGGGAAGGCGGAAATACTGCTCGCCGTCGTCCTTACTGATTCGCTCGAGACGACCATCGACAACGTCGATTTCGCTCTCGTCGACGTGGTCCTCGAGTAGGTGGGCCCCTTTCTCGAGTTCACGTGCTTGGAGCTCGCCGACGCGGTCTTTGTTCGCGTTGAGTTTCTTCTCGTGAGCGTCTAGGCGAGCCTCGATCGGCGTCCGTGTTGCTTCGAGTTCAACGACGCGTTCCTCAAGGTGATCGTTCTCTGTCTTGGTTTGTTCGAGTTCAGTTTCGAGCCGGTCGAGGCGTGTCTCCTTCTGCTCGAGGGTGGACTCAAGGGTCCTGATCCGCTCCCGAAGTGACTCGAGTTCATCTGCCAATGCCTGGGTCGTCGCTGCGTTCGGTCCGGATTGCTCGGAATTTGTGCTCATGGATGATGTCGGTGGTTGCAGTGTGGTCGAAAACCGGTGCAACTGGGTGCGCTGTTGCTGTCAGTGGGGGTGGCGGGGGCGGCCGGTCGCAGTCGAGATGTGAGAGAGTGATGCCACTTGTGGGACCACCGTAGTCCCGTTCGTCGCTGGGCTGTCGGTGGCTAGCCATTGTTCTCAGCGATGCCACCATCAGCAAGCACTGCGGGCCGATCGTCTGGGGAAGTCGGCCGAGAAGGCCGATAGGCACACTGCTGGCCGGGATAGTATCGCTGTGCAAGAACCTTCGCGGCGTTGTGATCGGCGTAGACGCCGTCGACGTGACAGTCCGGGTTGGTACACCGGAAGGTCTTGTTCAGTGGCCGTTCACCCAGAACACCGCAGACGTGGCACTCCTGGGAAGAGAACTCTTCTGGAACTGTTGTGACCTCGATACTGTACTCGGCAGCGATCGTGCGGAGCCGGCGATGGGCTATTGGCAGCAGCCACGAGG
Source organism: Natrialba asiatica DSM 12278 (assembly GCF_000337555.1). GTDB lineage: Archaea > Halobacteriota > Halobacteria > Halobacteriales > Natrialbaceae > Natrialba > Natrialba asiatica. Next base: position 62,102 of record NZ_AOIO01000049.1, read on the forward strand.
TTCCTCGATGAGCGTCAGGGTCGGTGACCCACGCCCAGAGGTCAGGCTTGAAGTGACTATCTTCGGTGACCAGAACGGGATGTTCGTATGCGCTCGCGTACTCACAGAGTTCTCGAGCGGCAGCGTCGATCGCCTCGATGAGGGCAACTCGACGGTCCTTGACGTACGCCACGATTGTGTCCCGGTCATACTCGCTGCCAAGTAGGGCGGCAGTCTGTTCGCGAAGCGCGTCTAACTGAACACAGAGGTCGTCGCCGCTGATCGTGTAGGCGCCCTTCCAATCCGGCATTTTCACCGGACAGGCGGTGTAGAGATTGTACTCGCCGAGGTCGACCCCAATCGCGGTGGGGTCGGACTTATGCATCGCGACCACCTGGTGAGGGCCCCGTCTCGAGTGCGTCGGGAGCAGGCCCCTGGTCAGCGGTCGTTGCGCCATCGGAGTCGATAATCGCTGATGTGTCAATGGCCTCCTCGAGGTCGGTCTCGAGGCAGTCCTGTGCCTTTCGCAATCGAGCGGCCCAAGACGCTGCTTTGGTTGTCGAGATGCTGGGGACTTGTTCCCAGTCGAGCTGTTCGTGGCCAGTCGCGAGTTTCTCAAGGCGGTTCAGTGTTCGGTGACCGTCGATCTGGCTCTCAAGGTCGGCGATGGCATGTTCGTCATCGCGGTCTTCCATGGGCTGGCTCCCGCCCGCCTGAACCGGGTGATCGCCCATCGAGTCGTCCTGGTCACCAGTCGGGTTGCGCAACTGGACACAGACGTTCGAAATCGGTTCGCGACCGGTTTCCCGCCACTCGCCGTCGCGGTGTTCGTGGGTGATCCGCCACGCTTCCCCGCCCGTGTCGGGGATGATCGTCACGCGACGGCGACGATTGTCGATCGTCCGGTACTCGAAGATGAACTCGAGTGGATAGTCCGCGGTATTTTCCATCACTACTCACCCCCATCGGCGACCGGCTGGTGCGGTGTGATATTACAGGCGTCTGCAAGCTGGCGGGTACGCTTCTTGAGGAGTGCGTGTGCGATGCCGGTGAGCGTATACTCGTTCGTGCGACGGTCGAGTTCGGATTTCTCGAGAAGGTTCTGGTCGACGAGGTCGTCTTTGATTGCGAGCCCGTAGGACGGGTCGGCACTGTTTTCGAGACGGGCGATCGCTGCGAGGATATCGCGTTGGAACGCAGTGAGATTGGCCCAAGTCGTGTCGTCGTCGGCGGGTTGGTTGGTGTTCTCGAGCGATGCCTCTAGTCGTTCGGGACCTTCAAGGTCCCGTGAAGTGTTGTCGGACATGGCTTCCGTACCGCGTCTACGGGAGCCGTGCGGGTCTGGTGGTACCATCACCAACCCGCGTTTTCCACACGAGTCTGACAGATTGTCAGCCTCAGGTGAAACTCCCGTTAACCAACCATTCGAAACCCCATCATAATAAATTCTTCTACGATATAGTTGAGGAAGATCTTCGATATAGTTGAATTGTTCAGCCATTTCGAACCATGTAAGAAGGTCGGGAGAAAGGTCCGGATCATGAGAAAGCCCGGTGATTGGATGCAGAATCCGACCGATGAGAGGATTCTCGAGGTTCTGAACACCGGGCTGGAACTAGGACCGACGACCATCGCGAGAAACATTGACCGTGATCGAACGGGTGTAAGCCGGCGACTGTCGGTCCTAATCGACTATGGACTAGTGAACAGAGTAGAGGAAGGCTATTACGAGATTACCGATCTCGGTAAGCAATATCTCAAGGGCGAGCTCAACGCGGGCGAACTTGAACCGATCGGGGACACTGAATAAGGATATCTGCTCAGGTTACCTACACAAGACACGGTTAGCCTGTTGGTGAACACAGACTCTATATTTCGTACCGTCTCATTATGACCTGAGTTCCAGTATGTGTGAAGGATAGATTGGAGAAACACTATGGAAATCTCTGTGGTGCATTCCGATTATACACACAATTGGTCCGCGCTTGTGTGCATATTCGGGAAGCGGAGTTTAGTGGTGTGCAACCTCCAGGAGCCGTAAGGTGGAGAAGAAAATACGGCTAGTTTTAGAGCTACATCTCTTACTGCGAGTTACAGTTGCAACAGCAGATATAAATAATTGTATTTATACACTCAGAATGAAAATTAAGCATATTTCTCACATATTCACCTGCTTGCAGCTAAGAATATAGGAGAGTTTGGAGAAGAACTCGAAATAAAATATGAGGTAGGACAGGAATGGTTTTAAAATCAAGAAGTAATCAACACTCAGAATATTACTGATTTTGACCACTCTGAAATGGTGTGTACCCTGTTTTGACTGGAATTGCAGAACCTGGTGATAAGTTTGGACCTTTGGTCTTAGCCACGCTACTCGAGTTGGCGAACCACGTACTTACTATGAGTCCATGCTCATCCGCGAGCTCGGCTACAAGGTCAAAGCCCAGCTAGTCTTCTTTCTAGATTCCCTTATGCCCCTGAGCAAGCCAATGCAAGTGCGTAGACGATCAGTAGGCCGTCTTGTGGATATCAATGTGTCCTAACTCACTATACTGGTGCAGCCAGGTAGTTGAAGGCAAAACTAATGGTGAAATATATGAAAGCTGCTACGAAGATACCCGCCTTAATTGAATTCTTTGCTCTTTTAACTAATCCTATAGAGGCGACGACCGCTGCCGCCAAATCAATTATTATCGCCAATTTTGTGGTGGGGGCGATAGTCATCACCCCCGCATAGAATAACCGCACAATTTTCTTTGTGTTCTGTACTGTATCGGGGTCAGAAGTTACGGAAAAATCTATTGTCGAGATTATAATCCCTCCGGTTAGAAGCAACGCAAGAAAAAATGCAGTTTCAATCATGTCCTCAATATCCATACCATCATTTGGACTTGTAATTCTATAAATACATTGTCTAAATCTAAAAGCCATAATATAGGGTGGAGTAATAAAAGGGATGCCTAATCTCGTCTGGCCAACCATCGTTTCGTCTGATTTGAGAACTTGACCGATCCACACCCTGATAGCCTATACAATTCCCTTCTACTCATTCCGACACCTATTTTTCCAACCACAGTCACGCACATACAAGATGCCTTGAACAGGCCTGCTCAAACAACCTCCCCAGAGCCTCAAAGCGGCCGAACCCCGCTCACTGCAGCGTACCCACTGCTTGCGAGTCCCTGAATACACGGCGACAAGGCTGCCTTTGTCGACCGTCTCCGCAACTCCCGGAAACGTTCGATCGACGACAGCGACCTCACTACAAAGATCCCGCCGACTTCCTCCGCAACGAGTTCGAATCGAACGGACTAGAACGAGCAACGACCTCAGCACTACACTTATTGGGTTCCGTCAATGAGGCCCTCGGCAATCCGATCACGGTAAGTAGCCAACATGAGTTCATTACAGCTGCTGTACTCGTTATGTTGATCCTGTTGGCGGTGGCTCTATGTAAGAGTCTTTCATCGGCCGTTCGAAATCATACCCCAAATTTTGAATTTAGATAAGTGATTGACCGGAAGTGGTGGTGTTTCTACACCAGAGTCAACGCCGCGACCGGCTGTCGATATGGCTGTGTGTTTTGCTATGTGTCAATAACGATAGGATACTAGCTGAACTCGCCAGACATGATATTCCAGTCTGGATCCTCAATGCAGTCCAACCGCCATCCGCGATATCGATCTCTTTTAGGTTATCCAGTGCCTTCGTAGTATCTACTGAAAGAACATATGAAGAAGCTCACTAAATAATTCATTATTCATTCTAGAAGATCGTCAGCTTCTTCTTCGAGATACTCCGTATACCCGTCATGGTTAAATTCAAGATAACCTTTGGCTGCTGGCTGTTGAAGAGTCAAATCTGTCTCGACACCAACTTCAACTTCCTCAGGTAGAATACTCTGTTCATATGTGTCCGAATTAATCTCTCGGCGGCGGTAAGGACGTTCAACAGCAATGTAGTCGCGCATCTTCTCAGCAGAAGCAAGTGATCTGAGTAATGTTGCTGCTTCAGCCTCAGACATACTCAAAGCATCTTGCGTTCCTGACCTTAACTGAAATTCCTTTTTTGCGCTTCTGAAATCACCTTCGTTCATTTCTCGGAGTGTCTTTGATGTCCTTCTAAACAACCGAACAATTCGATCTGGAATAGCAGTGGAGAAGCACTGCTGTACTCCTACATTAACAGTCATATCGACACCATCAATTCTGAGATCTCTCCAAATGTCTTGGAAAGTTGCAGGGTCTTCTATTCTGGCTTGAACCCAGTATTGGTGTGTTCCTTCCTGTTTCATTGGATCTTCTACTGTGTCGACATCTACTACACGGTCCAAAACACTATCAGAGACTTGCCCTTCTAACGTAACTAAGAACATATCATAATTTGGCAAATCTTCAGGGTCAAGCACCCATTCGCCGTCCTCTTTGCTCCAAGCAGCATCCTTGACTTCCTGAAACCGAGGTGTGATGGTTTCTTTTATTCTATACCCTTCCGCTGGGATTCTGATATCTCCGGAATGGCGAGCGGAGTTATTTGGGACATTAATTTTCACTTTAATTTCGCTTGTTTTGTTGCCATAATCATATTTCAGAGACTGCATGTCAGGGTCATAGCCGCTTAAAAATTCTCTACTACGATCAACAAATTCGAAGATGTCTAAGCCTGCACTCATAGGTCTGATTTGATTTCTTTTCTCAGCTCATCTAATTCGGATGGGTCAATCTGTACCTGGTTCCAATTTGTGTTTAATTCTAACTCTGCTATTCCTCCGGAAGTTCGTTTATCCTCTACTTGAATTTCGATTACTTCTGACTCATACCGATTACCCATCTTATCAGACAGTTCAAATCCAATGTTAAAGGAATTAAGCCTATTCTCAATCTCTATTGTTGTCTGTGGGCTTTGCATTTGGACATTATTTGCGGGATGTCGATCAACCACATCCAGAATTGAATTCATTAACAAGTACTCGAAATGCTTGTATATAGAACTCATATCAAATTCAGCATCTTCTGTCTCAACTATCTCAGAGATCCGTTCAATTTCTTCACTACTATATTCTTCTATTAGAGATTCGTTAGATAGCCACTGTCTAAAGTCTTCAACTGTATTTTTAATTGTCTCATCGGCAATTTCTACAGGTACATCTTCACGTACCTCATCGGGAAATTCCATCAAAGTCGCATCATCCGCGGTGGTCCCCTCTATCAATGCTTCTGCAAGGTCCCGGTATACACTCTCTTCTTGTGAAAGCAACTCACCTTCACCCCATGCCTCAGTTTCCACCTGTGCTAAATTGAACCCAATTTGTTCCATATCAGCCTCAATAGTTCCTGGATAGTCTGTTCTTTCAACTCTCTCTTCTGATTGGTCATATATCACTACTACCCCATCATTTTCTAGTTTGATTTGTTCTGGAATATCTCGAATATGAATCAACGGTCGGGTTGTGAATGTGAGATTTTTATCTGTTTCAACCCAGTCATTCCCTACAAACTCTGATTTAACGATATGACCGACAAGTGGCTCTTCATGTAAATCAGGAACTGTAATTATCGCGCTTAGATAGCCCGAACTGATTAGGTCTTTTGAAGGTATTCTAACAAGAGTATAATCCCCGTCATCCCCCGATTCCCGTTCAATATATTCGTCTTTTTCACCGACTATGTTAAATAATTCTTTCACTTCGAGGTCTCCTGCTAGTTTCAGACGAACCTTCTCAATTTCACCCTCCCATATGTAGTGGAGCGGACGCTCCTCATTCGCAAGCCCCCATGGTGCGACGAAACTATCTTCTAAGTCAATATGTGTCTTTGATTCACTCATTTCTATTCTTACTGGATCTTCATAGCCCATAACGAGTTTGACTGATTCTTTCTTATTGTTACTATATCAAACCTTCGTTGACAAGTAACTAAATTGTATTATACCATTCGGAGGACGGTTAGTTTAGATCTCTGGTCTTAGCCACAATCTTCACCCCTGCAGTATGCATTTCTTCGCATCTTCAGTTGTAGGGTCGCATCGCTGTACTGTCTCAAATCGGACGGCCCGACAAACCACGGAATCGAAGCCGATCGATAAATGCCGACCAAGCGTTCGCGAGCGGGATTCGTGTTGATCACGGCCAGCGCGTGGATTGTGACTGCTGTGGAACGGAACTGCGACCGAACGATCGTGTCGAGGTCCTAGTGGCGATCGACGATTTGACTGCCGATGTGGTGTCGACGCGTGGGCGCTGTTGCGCTCGCGGTGAGATGGCCCATGGAATGAGCCCTTGTGCTTGCTTGTTTGTGGGACGCTTGCAGCCTCTGTCGATTCGCAAGGTCGGTCAGAAGTGATTGTCTTCGGTTCTTTAGTATCGGAACAATCCGAAAATTAAATTCTTATCTGTCGTATCAGTGGATAGCCGGCGCTTCGCACCGGTAGAAAAATTTAGTTCTTCTCTAAACTCTGAGGGGGCCAGTTAGTTAGCTCCAGTCCCAATCAAAACTGGTGACCGTACTTTCGTCGTCACCAGCGATCGCAACAACATTTGCAGAGCCGCTGGCATCCGTTAAGAGATCTTCACCATTAGACGAGTCATTGGAGACTCTGATTGTATCCCCAGTCTCATTTAGAGTAAGAGTAGCATTGCTCGTAACATTTTCTCCTGCTAGTTTGAACTCTTCAGCATCACCCATTGTGTCGACACTAATTGTCACTTGTTGGTCTGTGTTACTAACGTCAGCACTCACACCTGCGTTCACCTGGCCTTGACCCATATTATCGCCCATATCCAGCACGAATGCTGCGATGACAGCTGCTAAAATTACAGTAATAGCAACCATCAAAATAACTCCTATGACGGGAGATACAGCGCGTTCATCTTTCGATCCGACCAGTTTGTTACGGATTGTTTTTCCGTCCATCATTGTTTCACTGCACCGAAACAGACAGAAAGGTTATACACAGGGCCGTGATACGGCCACCCGTGCGGATGGGGGCTCCACACCGACCCACCTGCACACCCTTCCTCGCTGTTGATTGGTGCTGATAGCAACCAGTGAAGCACCGGTATATATAACTAATCGATAGTGTACGGTTTCGGGTCACATCAGGTTCTGCATGGGTTTCACATCTGATAATCAGGGGGACACAGAAGACTTACAGCACTCCCTTGAACCGACGCCGTCTTGCGATTTCCTAATTTAGGCCTGAAACGGCAATACCCAAGCCAGTTCAACGACACGAATCACATATGAGCGAGATCGAGTTCGTGACCGCGCGTGATCTCGCGCGCACCTACGACGGCGGGTCTTATCGTGATGCCTGGGAGGCCGTCGAACAGTATCGTGAGGCGGCGCGATATGCAAACACTCACGATGCTGGCTCAAGCGCAGCCGCATCGGCGCTGGACCTTCCCCGAAGCCGACTTCGAACATGGGTTGATGATGGCGGCAAGCCAGACGTAGTCCGTGGTATCGACACGGCCCGCAAGCACGGTTGGCTCGAGTGCACGACTGACGATGATGTGTTCACCGCGCTGAACGCGCTCGTTGCGAACGTCTTCGCGGGCGGCGCGATTGCCGAGCAGTACTATCGACCCTCGTTCGCGCTGAACCATCTCGGTGAGGACTCGCACGTGATCGACGCGCTCGAGCTGGCCGGTGTCGACTACCAGATCGTCGACGATCGCGACGGCCGGGCCGACGAAGTCCGCCCGACTGAAGACGGGACCGTTCTCGGGCGCGTGCTCGCTGTCCTTGGCGCTCCCGTTGGCCCGAAGGCCGACCAAGATATCTCGTTACCGACGTATCTCGTGACTGGACCCGATGTTCGAGAGACGTTCGTCTATGCGTATCTCGAGAACCGTGCAGTCAAACATGATGGCAAAGATACGCTCACAGTTCGTGAGAAGCGCAACGACGACTACCTCGCGGGGTTAGCCGCAGTAATCAACGACGTTGCGGGCGGGGGCGTCAAGCGTGGTGAGGAGTTCATCACGATCTCCGCTGAGGCTGCTCGATCGCTTGGAACAGTGCGCTGACCGAATCGGTTTTCCTGGTGATTTCCGTGACCAATATCCCAGACCTGCTGGCTCATACGTGGGCGGTTGGATGTTTCGGTTGATGGGGTGAACACTCGGAAGTAATCGTTAGCGGAGTCGATGTGATTGATTTGTCTAAGTAGCTTAAACAGCTGCTTCATTCCTTATAATTGAATAGACTAGTTTTCGTGAAGGTATATACGTGATCATTGCCAAGACAGTGTAAATGGGAACTAGTCCAACCAAACTAACGAGACCCGAGGATGACGAGTCTCATGAAATATCTGCCTTAATCGAGACAGCAATCTCGACAAAGGAACGCGTCGTTGAGGGCAAAGTTGATCTGTGTATCCCGAGAGACTCCGCAACACGAACTCGTCAACCTGATAAATTATCTGTCTCCTTGGCAGTTGATGGCAATGTCCGAACGGCGATTATCGATCGCGAGGAGATTGAAAATCTGTTTGAAGAGGCTGATTCCCAAGAGGAATACTGACTAGGTTGGTCCTTCCCTTCTGTTCTTGTGTGTTCCAGCAGTGAACGTGATGAAGAACGAGCGGATCTATTGTTCGCTAGTTTCAAACGATAATTCACCAAGACGCTCAAGAGCCCGATATCCACGTAAATCGGAGTCGCCAGTGTAGTTCTCACAAAAGGTTTCACGTCCAACCATGCCGTTTTGCGAGAGGACATTATCTTCCCACCCCTTCTCTGGTGTATCGAATACCGATCGGTATGCGGGCCGTAGGTATGGCCCAACAGCTGATCCGCTTATTTTTCGTTTTACCTTCTCTATTGTAGACAAATCAGCATACTCCGTTCGTTTTACTGGCTCGTCACAGAGTTCATCATATTTTGATTGAACGTATGAGTCATAGAATTCTTTCCCAAGACGCTGTTGTAGTGGTGTCTGGAGCCAGAACTCGAAGAATGATTGTTCCCAGAAAGGCATTCTCCAGTCAAGATCGAGAAATTCGTGATATCGAATGTGATTATTTATATGCTTCACCTGTCGTTCCTGCCAATCCCATCGCTCGTATACTTCCATAGCGGTTTTGCCGGTGGCAGCGTCTGGATAATCTATAATCGATTGGATGCGACGACGGATTTCAGGAGTGTGCTCTTCGGGTAACTCATTATACCGATAGTGGACATCCAAAACCGCATCCACGACGGTTTCTCGCGTGACTGACTGACTCGTTGCCAAATCAGGAATAAGATGGCTTCCGGCAAGGAAATCGGCAGAGTATCCTGGGATTATGATCGAATCGTCTACAAGGACTCCCTTCTCTTTCAGTTTCTTGAGTGCTGGAAATTCCCGAGTTGGTGGTACAGTGACCAAGTCTAGCGTTTCGTCAAACTCCTTTCTAGCATCTTTTTGGTAAAACAAACGCCACATGTCATGAGTATATTCAACAAAATGCCATGGAACATCAACTGATTCAGCTACATCCTTGCTGACTGTAGAGTTGTGATTTCCAGGGTTTCCGTAGGTATACGTATGAATATTCTCATACCCAACCTCGATGAGTTTAAGCAATATTAATCGAGAGTCAAGTCCTCCGCTGAGTGGAATCCATATCGGTCGACCTGCGGCTTGAGCGGCGATTCTCTTGAAAATAGTAGTGAGGAGACTGTCAAGTTCGTCATGGGTTCTTTTCTCACTGCCTTTATATTCAAAATCGAAATGACGATGTCGATTAACGTTCCCCGATTGCAGAACGACGGTCTGACCGGCCTGGACCTGTGAGAGATCAGTCAGACGTGTATCTGGGCCGGAGACATAGCCCAGGGTTCTAAATTCGCTCTCTGAGACCGAATCATGATCAGACGAGACATAATTTCGAATCCAGCTTAAATCATCAGAAAACAGGATACCGTTAGTTGTCGTATAGTACAGTGGGATAGAGGAAACACGGTCAGTAACAAGAACAGTTCCTTTGTCTATCTCTGTGACAAGTGCAAAGAAACCATCAATATTCTTAATGATGGCGTTTATACCTTCCACATCCGATTGTTCCTCAACCATCTCTGCAACTTCGGCAGAACTGGATAGTGAATCACTGAAACAATCACCAAGAACTACAGTCTCACCACAGGTTACTGCGTCCCGTGAGATGTGACGTCTTATTGATTGCGACATTCTATATCTATTGTGACTATCAGAACATCTTATATATAGTGGTAACTGGTGGTTCTGAAAGAGTATAGGTTACGACCGAATGTTTATGTCTGTGTGACAGTGTAGCTACTAACTGTACCCCGGCACCTGCACAGTCCTCGGGGGCTCCTCACTCCGATTCGTTTTCGTCGGTGTTGAAGTTGATTGTCAGTGACGACGCGTTGTTTACGAGCCATGCTGCCCGACGTAACCGGGCAGCGTTATTGTATTCGTCTCCGAACCGCTCGCCGAGTTCGTCCAATTCAGATTTCGGCATCTTGACTGTCACCGACACGTCTTCGTCATCTTCGTCACCGACGGGCTCATCGCCCATACTGAATACTCATAGCGACACGACAAAAACGCTAGTCGTTTGAACCGATTGCTCTCTATTGTAATGACTTGCTAAGAATGTTTCAGACTTGTTGAGACACTAGTTAGCGGTAAGTTAATGTATCTAGAAGTGTTCAGACCATATAGATAGCCGGCGCGGGCGTGTTCCACACGTTCACCGCATCGAGATCTGGGTCACAGTCCCAGTTTCGACACGTGACAGTCCCGATGGACTGGCCGCGTTCGGTAGACGACTAGCCGCAAGTATCCGCCCGAAATTTTATGAGCCCAACACAGACCCAGCGTGAGCACCAGCGAGCTGCAGCACTGGCTGACTCGCCCTACCGTCGCGATTCATGGTGGGGCGACAGCGATACTGATACCCCGGGGACAACAGGCCATGACCCGCAACCGTTTGACTACCAGCGTGAGCGGGCGGCCCATGTGTCCCACTCGTACCATCGCGACCACACACGCAAACTGTGCCCAGTAACGCTGTTTGCGACGCCAGATAATCAGTTGACAATCCTGTTTGACTGGCTCGAGAACTGGCATCCAGAACTTGAGGACTGGGAAAGCGAGTTCGAGCACGATCCGCTCGCGTTGCACACACACAACCACGAGACCGAACTGACCGACCCTGAGCTCCACGTTCCCCACGACGCACCAGCGTGGGTTGGTGTTGAAGAATACGGCCAGCAGCGCCATCGAAGCCGATACAACGAGCGTTTCGGGCATATTACAGGACCATATCTCGCCGATCTCGACGTTGACGAGTTCATGGCCGAAGTTGCGGACCTACTCGACTTCTGGGGCAACACCTACGGTCTCGGCGACGATGATCGCGAGCAACTTCGGAACCGAGCAAAACGAATGAAACACCAGGGTGACCACCGCGACGTGGATATCCTCGAGACACTGATCCATACGGTCACATCAGGTGGCCAGATTACGGCATAACTGATTATCATGACACGCAACAACGCAGACACGGAGAGCAACTGGTTTCCCCTTCCGACGCGCCGACAGCTCGGAGTACTCGTGCTGGCTACACTACTGGCCACGTCGATGCCGCTGGCCTATACCAGTGGACTATTCGGAAGCGATCAGCACAGTAGTACTGTACTCGCACAAGATAGTACGCAAGACGGTGGAAACGTTTCTGCTTATGAGGATTTCGAAGATGGGAACTATGATGGATGGGAAGCCTTCCATTCCGATAGTGCAGTAAATATCGTTGAGGAAAGCTTCTATGGGAACCACTCTGTTCAAATAGATGATGATAACGACCAAGCCCAGCTATTTTGGACAGATGGGCAATCATTTGACCTAGGGAACACATTTGAAATTTCAGGAACGTACTACGCGGAAGATGGATCATCGTCGCCTCCGATTCGGTTTGGAATTAATGACCCTGATGCTGATGATGTTGTCAACTCCGAGAACCAAGCGCTAGTCAATATTGAGCAGGAACATAACGCAATCTATCTTGCGACCCACTATGATGACGCCGTTCCAGCAGACGAAGACAAGTACATTACTGACGCGATGCTTAACCAGTGGAACAATTTTCGCTTGCAGATTGATTCAGGCAAGGCTCGGTTGAAAGTCTGGGAAAGTGGGACTTCTGAACCGTCAGAATGGATGGCAACTCGTGATTACGACGAGTTCGAGGGACAATTCTACGCAAATTCTGGTAACGATGTGGGTGAGCGTCGCCTCCTATTAGACGAGATCGACGCTGGCGGACACAGCATTTCAGGTCAGGTCATTGATGGTGACGGAAATCCAGTCGATAACGCAACCGTTGAAACGATCGGTGTAGACTTCGATGGGCTTAAAGAAGAACTCAATGACACATCTGCCGATCTTGAAGCTGAAGCCGACGAACTCCTTGATCAGGTTGATGACGTTGAACCTGACTCGTGGAACGAAGACTACGATCTCACAAGCCACTTCCAAGATGCAAATGGCGAGTATCTGTTAGCGCACCAGCAGAACGACTGGGGCCTCGGCCAGACCTTGGCGATCGACTCGAATGTTGATGCGCCGCGTCTGAGTATGGATAGTGATAGTTCGGTGTACCTCTCAGTCTGGGATGCGACAAATGGTTCTGGTATCTTAGGGAACCAAGTCGACAATTCATTCCCCGGTAGTGTTGTCAAACAGCCAATTGTCGTCGAACAGATCGGTGCAGGTGGAGAAACGATCCAATCCACAACTCATGATCCGGAAGTGATTGCTGAGACGACGGGTGGTCGTGTAACCGGCACGAACAAACACTACGGAGTTGATATTGACCTCAGTGTTGGATTCTACCGCGCCTATCCAGAGGGAAGTCCTGAGAAAGGGTATACGTTCGTTGTCGGTGATGCACAGGAACTCATCGGGATGTTTCAGGACCAACTTCGGACTGAGGCTGGTGAGTTGACCGAACGGTCTGAGGAACTCTCGGAAACCGTCAAGGGCGGTTTGTTCGAACGACGTACGACGACGACCACCGAAAACGGGACGTTCAATCTGCGAGTCCAGCAGGGAGTCGAACGCGCAACGGTGCAAACCTATCGTGCTGATGGGCAGCAACTCACCGAGATCACAGGTCCATCCTTCGGTGATCTCCGGGATATCGCCGACGGTGCGTATAACGGATCGTTCGTTGTTGCGTCCCCACAGCGGTTCGATGTCCCGAACGAAAACGTCACGATCCAAGCCTACCGTACAGATGAGTTGCCGTTCCGAAATATCGAGGACTACGACAGCCTTCAAGAGTGGCTTCAAGACCAACGCATGAAGGAACGCCTCGATGAAATTAGTGAGGAGTACGATGAGCGACTAAGCGAACTTGACCGTGCTCGACTTGAGCAAGTCTATTCGTCACATCGTCTGCTTGTCGAGACGATCCCTAGCGCTGAAGACAACTATCTCTCGGAGAGTTCGTTCGACGAGATTCAGGACGGCGAAGACCTCTCGAACGATGAACTTGAGACAGAGACTGAGTTGATGCAATCGGCGTTGATCGGTGCGGGCGATCTCGATAATATCGATGATCTTGAACCGCCCGAGATACCTGAGGACCCAATCGACGTCACTGACGGCACACTCAATGCTGAGTATCCGATACCAGGCAACCTCAATCTCGACAGCATTACGCCCGAGATCCATTACTCCGATGGAACCTCGGAACAAATTAGTGACGAGTATTGGTCGGTCGATGAGAGTATGACTCCTCTCGGAACGGATACGCTCGTTATTGAGGACTACCCACTCGGTGACGGTGTCTCTGCGTTCGATGTACGGATCATGGGGGCATCTGAAAACGGACTCCTCGATGATCGTATCAGCGGTGTCAATCCTGACTTCGCAGGCGAACTCGTCGATATCGATGCAATCGACTTCTCGACACTAGCCCCCAGCGCTGACGAACGTGTCTACGTCAGTGTCGATGCTGCATCTGGTCAAGATACGATCGTCGGTGTTGACGTGTTCGGACCGAATGGCCAGCAACTCGGAAGCGAGGTCAGTAACGAGAGCGACCAAGCATCGTTCCGCACCAACGGCGAGGGTGCACATCACGTCCGGCTCACGCTCGAATCGACGAGTGGGCACCAATTCACCGTCTCCGAGTCAATCCGCGCGCTTGAACAGTCACGAAGTGATCCAGCAACGGTTCGGATCGGGAAATCGACACTCGGACCGCACGCTGTGGTTGGTGAGCGGCTCGAATCTGCCCGCGTTGATTCTCTCGAGAATCCGTCGATCGATGCGATCGCCGAGGCTGACGATGCGCCAGGTGAGATCCACATCAAACCCGGTGATAACCTGCGTGGAACGTCGAATACGCTCGATGTGAATCTCTTGCACGGGAGCGATGAGGAGCAGGTCAGACGGAATGCCATGGTCTACGTCCACATCGATGGCGGGCTTGGTGACAAGGATATCTCGTGGGTCAATTCGAACCCTATTACGCAGGACGGACAAACCCGATGGGGTGAGGTTGAACATGGCGAAAGCGACGGGAAGTCGGTTCTTGTGACTGTGACTGACGAGCGTGGCCAAGCGAGCATCGAAATCGAACGTGATGCCGGTCCGATCGCCCGGATGGTTCACTGGATGTCCTACTCGATTCCCGGTTCGGACCTGCTCACATCGATTTTCGCTCCATTGTATCAATTCATTCTCACTGTTGCAGCTGAGCCCGTAACAACCGTGTCGCCTGTTTCACCGACTGTTCCAGTCGCTGCTACCGTTTGAGGTATCATTATGTCTGACCAGTCACTCTCGAGACGCGAGTTCATCGCGAGCGGTGTCGCCGCCGTTGGCGCTGTCCTTGGGACCCAATCAGCATCGGCTGATATCTGGTCTGATGAGGGCGGCTCGTGGGCAGCCAGCCACATCACCCACGTCGGCGACGATGCTGCTGAACTCGAGAAATACCAACCACGGCTGGTTACGCTTCCCGAGGATCGCCAACGCATGATCGGCATCTACGGCTGGTATGCTGACTCGGACCGGTACAATACACGCGCGTACAATTACTGGATGAAGTACTCCCACCAGGACTCTCTAACCGACCGAATCCCGTTCCTTGGGTCGCTATTTGCCGAGGACGCCCACCTTGGGGACCACGAACCGTTCACGGCACTGGTTGATTCTGAAACCGGTGCGGTTCAAGAGGTTCTGTACTCCGGGTATCATCACTATGCGTCCGTGTTAGCGGCCGAGAACGCACACCTTTCGGCTGAGGCTGTCGAGGGCAAGGAAACCCACACGCCGCTTGAGGTCGTCACCCCTCACCATCACTATCGACTCGCGGGCACAGACGACGGAGTCCTCGCGAGCAATACAACCAGCATGGAGTCATTTCTGGACGCGTTTCCCGTGTGGGATGACGACGGTGTCTGGGCGTCGACGGATCGGCGAACCGTCGCCGATCCATGGCGAGTCCGAGATACCGGGACATGGTGGGATAAGAGCACACTCGACTACCAGTTTGCACGGATTCAACTGTTCTTAGCCTGGCGCGATGAACACGACAACCTTGTGGGGGTGTGACCATGTCTGAGCACCTAAGACGCCATCCTCCGCCACCTACCGACTACTACTCCGACGCGACTCACACGAAACTACGGGTACTCGGACCCGATACACCCGAGTTCTTGACACACCAATCATGGATAGACGAGAGTTCTTAGGACTAACAGGGGCTGCTGCGACCCTTCAACCGTCGTTCCTCGGTTTCTCGATCGCCGACAGTGATACGCTCACGCCACTGGCGACCGAGTGGGGATCGTTCTGGCGGCCAGAGGTATCGACTGCCGACATACCGACGTATGGTGATAATGGGAATGCGGCATGGGCAGTGACCTACTCCGACGACGGGTGGGACTCACTCAGCAAGGAGATCGAAAATCGCGATGGTGTGACGCAACTGTCCCACCTCGAAGATTCCAAAACAGTGTTTCTCGCCAGTTCGGACAGCGATATTGGCGTTGGAACGCTCGACCGAATCCTCGGAAATGGTCTTCAATCACTCGATGAGGTCGAACGGGTTGACCTCGTCGTCGACTTCGCTCGCCCTGAACCAGTTACGTCGATGCTTGATGAGGGCGAGTTCGAACAACCAGGCTGGTGGGAAGCCGGCCGACGAACTCTCGACACGACTGGTATTGCATTCGAGGCTTCGGAGACGACGACGCTTAGGGATGCTCGCGAGACGCTCGGAGTCCACAATGCAAATTTCCCGGCACTGCCAGACCTTGAGACAGTGCGAGTCGGAGTCGTCGATACGGGCATCAACGTCGATAATGGCCAGGTGTTCGGCCGCGGAGCACGCCGATCCCCAATCCGAATTCCGGCTGCAAAGGACTTCTCAAAGGATGAGACGGATGAAGCCGTTGTTTCCTACGGACGTGTTCGGATTACCCACACATCTGGCGAGGATTTTGATGCTGGCACGTGGACAAACCTCTCCTCTGGGGCGACAGGCGACGATGCCTATCTCATGCTCGACCTTGCTAAAAGCCGGGCTGTCAGTACGCAAGCGGAGTTTCAGGATGGGACACTCACGGATACAGTTGCAACGAGTTCAGACGATCTCGAACTCGATACCGATGGGAGCGGAAACTATCTCTCCTCAGGGACGTACGATTCCCAGTGGTTCGACTTCGGTGTCACGACGACCTTCCAGAGTGCGACGATCAATGAGACACTGAACGCTGAGACAACCACATGGGAATATCGCTCAAGTCCCGATGGGACGGCTGAAAACGCTTCTGCGTGGCAGTCATCTCTCACGGATGTTCCTAACGACCAGTTCCTCCAGGTGCGCGTGACACTGAACTCGTCGGATGGTTCCGCGACGCCACAGGTCCACGACTACACAATCGATGCAGAAGCGTTGCAAGCCGAATACACGGGCGATGTGCACGTGATGGAAGACATCGACCGCGCGTTCGTCGACGTAACACTCGATCTTGCAGATGCGACGGTAACGCTCGAGGGCCGCGGTGACGATACCGAGTCTTGGACAACTGTCCACTCCGAAACCGTCTCATCGACTGACGAGCATCTATTTGGAGTATCCAGCGGAAGCGATTACGCTGAATGGCGCTGGAGAATCTCGATTGACACCGGTACCGACGGTTCGAGTGCGACCGGCGAAATCCACGCTGAGGGGCTCGAAAGCCCCGAGCAGATCATGAACGAGGATTCGGATTGGTCGCCAGTTGCAGACGGAGATGGACACGGTTCATGGTGTGCTGCGATGATCGGTGCGCATCCCGACAATGCGTTGTATCGGGGTATCGCTGCCGATGCACCGGTCGACTTCTACGTTGCAAAGGCGCTCGCAGACGATGGTAGTGGCTCGACACAGTCGATAGCTGAAGCAATTGACTGGATGGATAACCAGGGCGTCGATGTCATCAATCTCTCGCTCGGATCGCAGTTCTACAACGAAGTCATTGATGACGCAATCCAGAGTTTCCTCGACAATGGTGGATCGGCCGTGGCCGTCGCAGCGGGCAACGACCGGCAGGTGTCCCGATGGATTAACTCACCATCAGACAGTGCGAATGTTGTCACGGTAGCTGCAACCACGAACGAAGCACCAGAGGATGCCTCGGTTGGCTACTTCTCGAACGTTGGTCCGTCCGATGGCGTTTCGAACCTTTCAGACGGCAAAACACGAGGCGAGACGGTAGATATTGCTGCACCGGGTATCGATATTGAGGCAATGTATCCGTCTTCGACGGGTATCCCGAAGACTCGAACGCTCACCGGGACCAGCATGGCGACACCCGCGGTCACTGGGGCAATTGCGCTCCTGCTCGCGTCAGAACCATCGCTCAAGGGCGATCACGAGGAAATTAAAACTCGGCTCAAGGAGACCGCCGAGCCTATCCCAGCGGCCGGTGAGACGGAGGTCGGCGCGGGGATGCCACGGGTTGATCGGCTACTAGCTGACGACCGCGACGGGCCGACACAATCGGAGGCGGTCGAACTTCCGGCGGCCACCCGCGACCGTGCAAATGAGACTATGACTGGAAGCTCGTTCCTATGACACTGCTCAAAGTCGAGCGTATCGGGTTTAACGTTCCCGACGGTGGGAACCTCCACGTCGTCGATGGCGTAGCCCCGCAGTATCTTCGCGTCGGTCGCTATGGAGTTGGATTCGGGCCGCTTCGGTTGACTCCCTTCGAAGATAGCACGGCCGTCATTGATGGCCTACGCTATACGACGCCCGAAGATGACGGCTGGTTCCCACTCGCGGCGTCAGCGGGCGCTGTCGGGGCTGCACTGCACCACGATCGACACGATGAGCCGATCGATCCAGAATCCACACAGGCGAGTCGCCGACAGGTCCTAGCTGCGACCGGTGCGGGACTGCTGGCACTGACGACCGCCGGCATTGCGTCGGCACAAGAAGACGACGGCCCATACCAGGTCGCCGAGTTCGAGCTGACCGCGAGCAACCGCGGTCTGAATATTGCCGTCGATCCGCTGGTTGCGGATTATCTCCCCGATAAGCATACGTTCTACGTGAGCGTCAACGACAATAGCATCGGGCGGTTTCAGGCTGGCGAGGAGTCACTGACGCTCAATCCTGGTGTCGAAGGTACGGTCACGCTTGAGAGCGACGACGCATTGTCGTTCGTCGCGAAGATCATCGCTCGTGTGACTGCCGACGACGAAATCGAATATGAGTTCCAACCAGCGGCCGTCTCGAACGGATCTGAGTATCAGTCCTTTGCGGACGCTGCTGTCGGCGAGGAGATTGTCCTCTCGGACCAACCGATTCTCGTCGATCCGATAGATACCGCCGAGCCAGAAGCGACGATCGTCACGATGAACGATGAGACGATCCCGCACGCCGATGACGGTGATAGCCTTCTCGGTGAGTGGTACGTGCAGGATGGCCGCCAACTGGTCTACGTGGCTGGTGAGGATGCACCGGATACCTCACTCGTCAATATCCAGGTCAATGTTGGCCGCCTTGCATCGTTCCGTGCCCGATACCTTTAACCAGTGATATCATGGCAGACAACGATACCGACAATCCACAGATATACGCAATCGACGAGCAGGACAGTACCGAACCAAGCGGAGACAAGGTCGAAATCCTCGGTTTTGAAGGTGCACTCTTTACGGAATCGAACGGCACAGCAACACTCGACAGCAGTGTCGACGCGGTTGATCTTGGGAATGCCGACGCGAAAAACGTCGACCGGTTTGAGTACAATGTTGCTGTTGACTCGCTTGGTGAGGCCGACCCTGCCTCAACGGTCACGATCGACGTGAGCAAGCGGTCGGTCTGGGAGTTGGTCGTCGACGGCGACACCGAGATCGGTTTTACCGGCGCGGCCGACGATGGCGTGTACTCGGCGACGGTGTTTATCGAGCACACCGGAAGCGAGACGATCACATTCGCGAGTGACGTAACCTTCGACGATAACAATGGCACACCGGACTTCTCGACTGCCGGCGAGGTCGCAGTATCAGTCTTCAGTCGCGACGGTGGCAGCTCGTGGAAAGCACTCTCCGGGGGCGTGTGGACATGAGTATGCAGTTCGGCGTTACGTCGCAGCTGTTTCGAGGCCATGCAGTGCCAGATACGATACCTGATGATTCGATCGCCCAATGGAACCTCGATGAGGGAAATGGGTCTACGGCTGGTGACTCCCAGGGGAGCAACGATTGGTCGCTCAACGGTCCAACATGGACAAGTGGAAGTCAGTACTACAGTGGAGAGACACTGGACTTTGGAGGAGACGATTATGCAACGCTTTCCGAAATTTCGTCTGTAAGTGTAAATAGCGAGTTCACTGTTTCATTTTGGGTGACCCTTGATGATGTTTCGTCTACTTCAACCCTATTCTCCCACCATATCAGCGGCTCTAATCGAGTAACAATCGGTGTTTCAAATAGTACCTCGGGGGCGATCGAAACTGCGCTCTATGACGGGAGTACTTTCCTCTTTGACGACTATTTCCCGTCTGATTCGTACAATACTGGGGAACGAATAATGGTGACCCTCACATGGGATGGATCCTCAAGCGGGTCGTTCTATCTGAACACAACAGCAGCAACCAATAGTGGAAGTAACGCCAGTACAACAGGGAATTACTCGGGCTACGTTATTGGATCAACTGACACAGGCCAGGAGTTCCTAAATGGATCTGTTGATTTTGCAATCGCCTATGACTGGAAATTATCCGATACCGAAGTTTCGGACCTCTACGATGAGACAGTCTGATCCTCTTGAAACAATGATTCACCCCTTCAACTAGACCATGATCCAACACACAATCCGCTACACGACTGGAGGAGTTCCACCACCCCCATCGGTTCCTCCACCGGCCGTTTTTCAAGTCGTGTAGCCCGCTAACTGACCATTCTACAACACATCAACACAATGAGACCCATCACCCGCAAACTCGCAACGCTGTTCATGATCTTCGCGGTCGTTACGTCCGGTCTCGGTACCTTCGCAGGTGCCGTAGCCGCCGAAACGACCACACTGGCCGGTGACGGCTCCGATCATGTTACCGGCTTCAATGCATCGCCAGACGACCACCTCGAACACGACCTCACGGCCGACAATACGGACTTTGCAACCGATGGGACCGAACTTGCACTCCTAAACATCACGTATGACGGCGAGGAGTACGTCTCGGTCGAGGAGTCAATCGAAGACACCTCAACCGCGAGTCACACATTTAACGTCACTCAGTCGGCACTCTCGGATCTTCCGGGTGACGCAGGTCAGAACACGACCATCAACGTCACTGCATGGGGTGAGGACGCAAACGGTAACGAAACGACGGCGGCGACGAGCTTCGACGTGCCGATCACGTTTGACTCAACGTACGCAGCCACGTCCGTCGACGATGACAGCGCCACGATTGAGGATATCGAACCTGGCTTCTTCGCATCGTCGCTGGATACACTTTCGTTCTGGTCGTCCTCAAGCGATGACACGACGGATCTGCACACCTACGAACAGACCGTCGGCGTCGATGGCGATAACACGACCGTAACTGTTCGCGACGAGACCTCGAATGGTACCGATGCCTTTGACGATGCGATCGGCGACAAATCGTCCGGCGACCTGATCTACGGCGCGTCAGCCTCTGTCGAAGGAACTCCCGTGCTGGCCTTCTATGAGGGAGCAGACACTGATATCGTCAACGAGTCGAGCACCTACGCAGTCTACAACGGCAACGGTGTCTGGACGTTCAACATCGGCGAAGAGCACTCCGACAAGTCCGAAGTCGACGTGTACGTGAGTTCGCAGTCCTACACGAGCGTCGATAGCTTCGAGGCTGCTGACCTCGGGAGTCTGTTCATCGAGCAGGCCAGCCTCGGAGTGAGCGATCTCGGCAGTGGCTTCGGCTACTTCGACACGTTCTCGTCGTTCTCACTGAGCGACCTGCTGTTCTAAGCGGTCCGTTCAACTCCCCTTCTTCCGCAATTCGCCCGCTCACGTAGGCGTGAGTGTCCGGTTCAACTCCGGCAGCGGGCCTGCCTTATGGCAACCAGACAGACTCATCCGACTCACGAGACCGAGTCATCCCCGACCGAGATTGTGCTCTGGACCGGGATGCTCACCGTATCGCTGCTCACGAGCGCCATCCTATTCGCGAGCATTGCATTCGACTGGGGTGCCGTCGCCGTCGGCGGCACGACCGAGCCGATCACGGTCGCGACCGTCGCCGTTGGCCTCCCAGTGTGGATTGGCGTGATGTTCGCGAGCGAATACGATCTGCTGCCGTTCTGACCCGCGTTGGCGTACCGTCGGTTCGACTCCGACGGGCGGGTGTCGCCTTGGTTCAGGGCATGGTACTGGACTTGGTAGGTGTGGGGCGCTTTCCTCGCCCTATTCACCGCACTCCCCTCTCACCCACCACACCCCTACCCTTTCAGTACAAACTATGATACAATCTGATCCCGATGAGCGTCGCGTCTCCCGGCGGGCGTTCGTCACGACAACGGTCGCGTCGGTTGCGGCCGCAACCGTGCCGGCGAGCGCAGCCGCAGAGACGCAGATCAAAGAGAGCAACCGGATTGCGCTCCTCTTAGCGTCGGTCAACGGTAAGCGAAAGAGCGTCTGGGAACGATACGTGTGGCGGCAGTTCACGGGCGTTCCAGACGCCGAACAGACAGCACGTGACGCCAAAGCGGAGTTCAACCAGCACGCCGACGCGTGGGTCGACTACGTCAACGAGTATTCGAGTCTCGACGGCTCGATTCAAACACTCTCGCTCGAGTTCGCTCCCGCGGCCGATGAGGAGACAGACGTCGGCGACGTTGACTCACATACCGTCTATCTCGTCAGTGAGCATGACGGCGAGGGATACACCAGCGCCGAAATCGTCGACGAGACAGATCGCGATATCGACGAGCTGGTACAGTTCAAGTCAATCGCCGCGGACAACGCCGTCGACGAAATCGAATACGCCTACGAGAACTTCGTCGAACCGGACGAACCGCCCTCGGAATCACATCTTGCTCATCTCGGTGCGAAGTACCGCTTTGGCACCCAGCACGTCACGAGCACGATTCTCGGAGACGAGTTCTGACCATGCCCTGGAAACGAGACACTGATGACTACAGCGACAAGCCGTATGGCAACCCGCGACGGGCGGCGAACATCCGCTGGGAATCCCGTTCCCGGCGAACGCTCAGGCGAACTCGAGAGGGCCTCGGATCGGTCTTCCGACTGCTCACGTGGCCGTTCCGGGCGGTCACAAGCCTGATTACTGTCTATACCGGGCGGGGGCGATAACTATGTCCGACCTTCGAAAAGCACCACGGCGAGCTGGTCAGCTACTCCTTTCCGGCGCTCGAGCATTCGTCATGCTCCCGGTGTCGATCGGCCGGGCTATCGCCTCGCAGACGCGTGGCACGTGGGCAAACGTCCGCGGGTTCGTCGGATGGCTCTCGATCGATCGGGCACTGCCCCCAGCAGTTGCGTCGACGCTCAAATGGCTTGGCGGGATTCTCCCGCAGGCGTTCGGAGCGGGTTCGTCGTACGAACAGACTGCAGCGTCGGGCGTCCTGATTCTCGGGGCTATCTCAGCAACCGTCCTGACATTCGGACTGACAGCGGCGATCGTCGTCGCCATGATCCCGTTCCTGTTCATCGGGATGTGGCGGTTCGTTCCGGTAGTGAACACGTTCTGGAAACGCGGGCGACGGAAAATCACGTCTCGTGACGGTTCACTTCCTCGGTGGGATCGATGAGAGTTCTCGCCCTATGCCTGTTGCTCGTGCTTACGCCGATCGCGGCCGCGGCACCCGCTACGGCCAGCACGGTGGCAACTGACGAGCAACCGCAGTGCGAGACGACGGTCACACACGATGCGTTCCGGACGGACAATGCGACGGTCGCTGACGCCACCAACGGCACGGCGACGAGTACCGCCGACAATACGGAGGTATCGGTCGATACAAACGTCGCGTTCGTCCACCTGAACGCGAAGAATCCGAACGGCTACTGCGTTCGGTACGTCGTCGAGATCGGTCCTGAAGTGATTGATCCGGCCGACCTCGGTCATATCGACGCGAACAACGGGAGCGAAGAAGCGACGTGGCGGGCGCTGCACGATTTCGATGCCGACGAGACGTACACGCAAGTCGAGTTCGTGCTTGAGGGCGGCGAGGAAGCCACATTCGCCCCCTCGAAGCTCCGGGTTACGTCGCTCAAATGGACGGGAACGGCGAAAAACGCCACCTCTGGTTTGCTCCCCGATATCGGACTTGGGTCGATCTTCGGTGGCGGCGACCTTGAGCAACGTACCTACACGTTGACGGCCGAGAACAGCTCGGATACAGTCTCGGTCGCACTCTCGAACGAGAGTCTGGACAAAGAAGTGGCCGAGTACCAGGCGGTCTACCGGACCGATGACCGCGGCTGGACGCCCGTCGAGACGGATTCAGACGATGCGGTATTTCTCCGCGAAGCCGACGGCGGCGACGTCGTCGAGTTCACGTTCAACGATCCGGATGCAGAGGTCGAGTTCACGGCGAATCCATCGGCCCTGGACAAGACTCGCCACCAGTACCGGTCCTATCTGAGCGGGGCCGACTGGATTCGAGACCTAATCCCCGGGTTTGCTGGCGTCACGGCGGCGCTCCATGCGGTTCCCCTTCTACTTCCAGTGGGGGTGAAACACCACTCATGAACTGGTTCAACACAATCGTTGTCGTCGGTATCGCACTCATCGCACTCCCGGCGATCATCGCCGGCGGATGGCTGATCGCCCTGCTCTTAGGCGGTGCGTGGCTGGTCGTCACGTTTGGTACCAAGGGCGGGTGGGAAGTCTTTAAAGAACGCCAGAGCGGTGCAACAGCGGCAAAATACAAGTCCCGGTCGCTCACGAGCGAGCGTGACGAGGGTCAACGGTGGGACCGATGAACGGGCTCTTACTCGGTCTGCTGGCGATCGGTATCGCCGTCTTCCTGAGCGGGACACTGTTCGAGCGCCGTGGCGACCAGTCGATCACCGTGTCAGCCGTCACAGGACTCACGTCGAACGTCATCTGGTCGGCGGCGGCTGTCTTCCTGATTCTCGGGGGTTCCGGCGTCGGCGCACAGGCGCTTATCGGCGTGCTCTGGCTGACGCTGATGTTGTATCTGGCCCGTGGAAACCTCCAACTCTTGAGAGAGTCGGAGGTGCGGGCGAAAATCGCGGGGCAAACGTGATCGACGTGGCTCGAGGGCCGTCTCCCGGCCCGCCTATTTTTCTGTCGACCCCGATTGCAACGACGCTACAATCTGATTGAAACGGCTCTGGTGAATCGCTAGACAGCGCCGACTTGATTCGTCAGAACTAGGGAGTTGAAGTGGAAAAATCAAATTTTCTACATCCAAAATCTCCCGGTTCACTTCCCTAGTTCTGACGGTTAAAGTCTCCGCAGTTATGCGATTCACCAGAGTCGGACGGTTTATTACGTGTATGTCACTAGCACGTACTATGGCAGACGCTTCGAACGGGGAAACCGGGACCGAGGAGCCCTTCGATGGCGATACGATCGACGGTCTACTTTCCGATCACCTCGACGATCTCGACTACGAGATTTACCGGATTCTGAACGAAAACGGTCGGATATCGGACACCGAACTCGGGGAGCGGGTCGGACTCTCGCGGACGGCGGTTCGCCGCCGTCGGAAACAGCTCCAAGAGGACGATATCATAAAGGTAATCGGCGTTCTGGTGCTCCAAGAGGCCGATCTAAACTACGCGGATGTGCGAGTAACGATCACATCGAATGCGACCAGAGAAGCGGTCGACGAATTCATCGACTATCTCGTTGATCAGGAACTCGTCTACGAGGTCGACGAGTACCTCGGTACCTACGATATTTTGGTTCGCATCTGGCACGCTTCGCTGCAAGATATCAAAACGTACACCGACCGACTGATGCAACACGAGGCTGTCGAAGATTACGATGTGACCCCGGTGAGTCAAACGTACAAGGCCTGGCACAGCGTGATCGACGAATCGTCAGAGTTGCCAGAATAAGTCCCAAATTTCGGATTCGTTGATGGCGAATACTGATTTGTCGACGTGACTGGTGTCTTGGGGAACGAGCAAGGCACGGAACGAAGACTTCCGATATTCCGGAGACATATCACAGCTCTATGACAGCGCACGGCATCACCGAAGACGGTCCATTCGGGGGTAGACCCGCGTAGAAACGGGAACTGGCGTCGGACTTGAAACAGATCCACCGAAACGCCGACGCGTTACAACCCCCCGAGAACGGCGTATACGAGTCTCACCGGCTCGTCTCCAGTGTTTTCGCTGTAATGGTCCTCACCTGCCGGAATGACAGTCATCGTTTCCGGACCGATCGTCGTCCGATCACCGGAGACGACAAGATCGATTTCCCCAGACAGTACGATCGAGGTTTCGTCCCCATCATGGCGCGTTGTTCCCGTTTCCGGTACGCGTTCACCCGGATCGATAACGTAACTCCCGACCTCCGCCTGCGGGTCAACGCTTTCGAACAGCGAAAGCGGACTGTCTCGGCTCTCGTCCCATCGGTCCGCGAGCCGGTGCACGGTTACATCGCTCATAGGTCGTCCGACGTTCCGCATCGAGTAAACTTTTCGGGTATAACAAACGACGATAAATTCATACTATTGAGTTTTATTATCCGTTTTGTCGACTGTAGTATCCGAAACGTTCAAAATTACCAATGTGTGACATAAACTATATTACGTACGCTACCCTCGGTCTCGTATTGAGAGGAGATACCACGTGACAGAACGACTTGCAGTCGACATTGGCGGCACTTTCGTCGACGCGATTTTCTTCAATCGTGAAACGGGGGAAATCTCTGTCGAGAAGGCATCCACGACGCCGGACGAACCGGAATCGGGCGTCCTTACATCGATCGAGAAAGTCGGTGCGAACCTCCGGAACGCGGAAGCGTTCGTTCACGGCACGACGCTCGGACTAAACGCAGTCCTCGAACGGGACGGCGCGACCACGGGCATCATCACGAACGACGGGTTCAGGGATGTCTACGAGATCGGGCGCACAAATACCGAACGAGAGTCGATGTACGACATCCGGTACCAGAAGCCGGAGTCGCTCGTCGCTCGCCGACGGCGCGTCGGCGTTCCCGGTCGGTTGAACGCTGACGGCGAGGAGGTCGAACCGCTCGACGAGGACGCAGTTAGGGACGCCGCAGCGTATCTCGTCGAGGAGCGGGACGTCGACGGTATCGCCGTCTGTTTTCTGCACTCCTACCGGAACCCCGATCATGAGCGCCAGGCGGCGGAAATCGTCCGCGATGCCTACCCAGACGTCAGCGTCTCCATCTCGAGCGCGATCACCCGCGAGTACCGCGAGTACGAGCGGACGAGCACGGCGGTGATGGACGCGTACATCAAACCGATCTTCGAGACCTACATCAAGAACCTCGACGCTGCGCTCGCTGACCGAGGATTCGACGCACCGTTTTTCGTCACGCGATCCGGCGGCGGGACGCTGACCGCCGAGAGCGCGACCGATGCGCCAGTACATACCATTCTCTCGGGGCCCGCGGGCGGTCTCATCGGCGCCTCCCACGTCGGTCGCGAGACCGGACGCGAGAACCTGATCACCGTCGACATGGGCGGAACGAGCCTCGATGCCTGCGTCATCGAAGACGGCATGCCCGCCGTCAAGTACGACTCGCGGCTCGAACACCAGCCGCTGATGATCCCGGTCTACGACATACGGACGATCGGCGCGGGCGGCGGATCGATCGCCTGGCTGGATGGCGAGCTGCTCAAGGTCGGTCCGCGGAGCGCGGGAGCAGATCCCGGTCCCGTCGCATACGGCCGCGGCGGAACCGAGCCGACGGTCACCGATGCGGCCGTCGCGCTCGGCTACATCGATCCTGACGATTTCCTCGGCGGGGAGATGGAACTCGACGCGGCCGGCGCTCGGGGGTCAATCGAGGAGGCGCTCGCCGACCCGCTCGATTCGAGCGTTACGGACGTCTCTCGCGGGGTTTTCGACGTCGCTCTCGCGAACACGGTCGGGGCGATCCGCGAGATCACCATCGAGAAGGGGCTCGATCCGCGGGAGTTCTCGATGATGGCATTCGGCGGTGCGGGACCGATGTTCGTCCCGCTTTTGGCACGGGAGATGGGCGTCGACGAGGTCGTCGTCCCAGAGGCGCCGTCGGTCTTCTCCGCGATGGGGATGCTGATGGCTGACGTCGTCTACGACTTCGCGCGGACGAACATTGCGGCGCTTTCCGATCTCGAGCTGTTGGACGTCGAAACAACCTTTGAGGAGTTGGATGCCGAGGCGATCGAGACGCTCACGGCGGAAGGGTTTGAGGAACGCGAGATCGACCTCGAGCACACCCTCGAGATGCGCTATCTCGGACAAGAGCACACCGTCGAAGTGGACGCGAACAGTATCGCGTCGATCGATGAGGTCAGCGATCGCTTCGAACGCAAGCACGAGGACCGCTACGGCCACGCGATGGACGATCCGCCAGAGGTCGTCCACCAGCGAGTCCGGGCGATCGGTCGCAACGATAAACCCCCGCTCGAGAGGGAAGAGCCAGTCGACGCGTCGTACGAGCCGGTCGAGACCCGCGACGCGTACTGTTTCGCCGTCGGCGAACGAACCGCGTTCGACGTATACGATCGCGGTGACCTCCGACCGGGCGCATCGATCGACGGGCCAGCAGTCGTCCGCGAACCAACCACGACGATCGTCTTCCATTCGGATCAGATGGCGACCGTCGACGAATACGGTCAACTCGTCATCAGCAGAGGTGAGGCGTAGATGAACGATTCGAACGCAACGAACGGAACCGACGACATCGACGCGGCCACGGTCGAAGTAGTTCGAAACTACCTCACGTCGGCTGCGACGGAGATGCAACGTACACTGATCAGGACCGCCTACAACACGATCATCTACGAGATTCTGGACTTCGGAATCTCGCTGTACGATCGTGACCGCAATCTGATCGCTGACTCGCCGGGCCTGGCGCTGTTCCTCGGCGCGAACGACTACGCCTTAGAAAAGGTCGTCGACCACGTCGGCGAGGAGAACATGAACCCGGGCGACGTCATCCTGATGAACTACCCGTACTGGAGTTCGACCCACACCCTCGACGTGGGCGTGTTCGCGCCGATCTTTCGGGAGGGGCCGGACGTTCCCCCCGAGGAGAACGAACTCATCGGCTACGCCGCAACGAGAGCTCACTGGCTTGATCTCGGCGCGAAGGACGAGGGATACGTCCTCGACTCGACCGACGTCCATCAGGAGGGCATGATCTTCCCCGGAACGAAGGTCCACAAGGAAGGTGAACCAGACGAGGAGATCCTCGATCTGATCCGGTTCAACTCCCGTATTCCGGACAAGGTACTGGGAGACCTCAACGCACAGATCGCAGCGATCAGAACGGGGAAGCGCCGTCTGCGGGAGCTACACGGGAAATACGGCGGCGAGACCGTCGAGGCTTGTATCGAGCGAGTCCAGAATCACGGCGAACGGACCGCTCGCGAAGCGGTTCGCGAACTCCCGGACGGGACGTGGTCCGCGGTCGATTACGCCGACGGGACGACTGGCGACGGGATCCGGATCGAGGTCGAGGTGACCATCGACGGCGACGAGTTCCACGTCGACTTCTCCGGGTCGTCAGAGCAGGTCGACGAACCGTTGAACATCCCGCGAGGGATGACCGAAACCGTCTGTAAGCTCTGTTTCAAAGCGATTACGACCCCCGAGGAGACGTCGAATGCGGGACAGTACGCGCCGCTGTCGCTGCACGCGCCCGAAGGGAGCCTATTCAACGCGACCTATCCCGCACCGACGTTCACGATCTGGACCGGCATCATCAGCGTCGACGTGGTCTTCAAGGCCCTGGCGAAGGCGATGCCCGAGCAGATTCCTGCCAGTTCCGGCGGGGATATCCCCGACATAATGCTGTTCGGCGAAGACCCCGAAACGGGGCGCCAGTTCGTCGAAGCCAACAACGACGCGGTCGGCTGGGGAGCGACTGACGATCACGACGGCGCGAGCGCGATCATGCACCTTACCGAAACGATGGTCCAAAACATTCCTGTTGAGGTGTTCGAGAACAAAGCCCCGGTCGCGTTCGATGAGCTCTCCCTCCGACAGGACTCCGGCGGGCCGGGCGAACACCGCGGCGGGCTGGGTCTCCGGCGCGACTACCGTGTCGAGGGTCCGGTCGGCGCGCTGTCGATCATCCAGAAGACCCGGGAAACCGGCTGGGGGATCGACGGCGGAGATCCCGGTGCGAAAAACGGCGTCGTCCTCGATTTGCACGACGACGCCGACGATCGGGTCCAGGTCCTCGTCGACAATACCGACATCTACGACGACGAGATGTGGGTCGGGATGTTCCGCGGGACGTTCCGCGAGGGCGAAGTGATCTCCAATCGCACCGGGGGCGGCGGCGGATACGGTGATCCCTCCGATCGTGATCCCGAAGCGGTCCGCGAGGACGTGATCGACGGATACGTCTCCCGGGAGGCCGCCCGCGAGGAGTACGATGTCGCGCTCACCGAGGACGACGAAATCGATTATGAGGAAACCGACCGTCTCAGATCGAACTAAGGACGGCGCGAGGAAACAACTCACCATGACCGACGTGACTGCCATCCGGGGACGGCTCGAACGAACCTGAACGGCGCTGTCGAACTGGGATATCGATGCCATCGTCTGCTTCCCGAGTTCGAATATGCACTACCTCGCGGGATTCGCCTCGGCCACCAACAGTACTACGATTCTAGTAAAGCGGAAGATCCTTGACATGGTAAATCAGGAGCCTCCCGCTTCAACTCCCTAGTTCTAACGATCGAAGTCTACGCAGTCAGGCGATTCACTAGAGCCATTGAAACCTGCTCTCAACACCAGAGACAATGCTTA
The DNA here is from genome assembly GCF_000337555.1 of Natrialba asiatica DSM 12278. Lineage (GTDB taxonomy): Archaea > Halobacteriota > Halobacteria > Halobacteriales > Natrialbaceae > Natrialba > Natrialba asiatica. The sequence continues at coordinate 92,519 of NZ_AOIO01000049.1, forward strand.
AACCCACCTTTCAACTCCAGAGACGAATCACTATCTCGCGACGCGGAGGGCCGGCGTGATGGTGCTCCAATTCGCGGATACGTTCGACAATCCTTCCGAATCGACTGCTCGGGTCTACATTCCGGCCGAGATCGTCACAGACTCAGCGTTCCCCTTCGGACCAGGCGACTCCTACGTTCTGCGTGTCGCTCGTCACGAAGGATTCGCTGTTACACCGCCGGATTCCGACCGCGAGACCATCGACCTGCCGCCGATCAACGAGGAGATTCTATGAGACCAGAGAAACGCGTTGACGAAGCGCAACAGCGACGAAAACGGATCGACCGGCTATACGAACACTTCGACGACGTGGTTGGGCTGATAACCGAGAATGACCTGCAAGACGCCGTGCTTGACTGGATGGATGACGCCGACCAGATGCCGGCGACATCGATTTTGACCCATATCGAGACGATGCTCGCCGAGTTCGAAACTGAGCACGATATGTACGCCGTCGACGTGAACGGGGCCGACCACTTCCCCGATGACTGCTCGGACTGCGAGCACTACGGCGTTGCTTGCCCCGTAATCACGAATCGGTACGAGGAGATCGAGCGCGAGCGCCTACAAAAACGCTTGCGCGGGGCCGGGGAAGATGAAGTGAAACGCGAACTTCGGCGGTATGCCGGTCGAAACGGCTGCGAGGCGATGATTAACGAAATCGACGAGTGGGAGGTCGACTACCGAGAACTGCTCACGGAGGGCCGTGAACTCCGCCGGAAGACCTTCCACTATCTTCGCCAGGCCGACGATCGCGAACAGGCCGATACCGCAATCGGTGAATCAGTCGCTGACGCTACGGAGGGACTACCGTGAACTGGAATTACGTCCTTATCGGTGCAGTGGCCATCGGTGTCCTGCTCGTCATCGGGTATCTCGTCGAACGCTGGGGTGTCTTCGAGGACTCCCGAGCAGCGACGGGGGCCGACCGTGTCGATCGGTCCGAAACTGGTCCTGAAACTCGGCCACGAATCCCAGTACGGGATAAACCCCGGCAACTCCCGTTCGAACTCAAGGTTATCTCCTTTTGTCTCATTGGAATCGCCGGCATCGTGGCGTTCTACACCTACCAGTTCCTCAAAAACGGCAGTCCGGCCGAGTTCCAGTACACGACACAACTACAATTCGCGGCCACAGCCTTGCTCGGCGTCGGGGCCGGCGTTGCCTATCGTGGCTACAAGGACGGGGATGTCGGGGAGATTCACCTGATCAACGAATCTGAGAACGGCGATATCACGAGTGAACGGACGATTCCCTTCGACCGGGCGTCGGCCGAGCGGCTCGATGACGGGCGCATGCTCATCAAAGAACTTCGCGATGAGCGTATCTTCGGCCTCTTTCGGCGGTTCAAACTCGTGGGTCACGATCGGAAACTTCGGTCTGATCGGCCCCTCGGCGATATCGTCACCCACGAAATCCACTCCGACGCGGTGCAGCTCGATGAGGGCAAGTGGGTCATGCGAACGCAGGGACAGATCACCGTCGACGGCGGCACGAACAAACCTGCTGACTACCGCTACCACCCACCACTACGACTACCCTACGAGAAACAGGTCAAACAGCAAGAGCAGATGCGGAAAATGAGGATTGAAACCAAATCGATTCGAGCGCAACTCGCGGAGGCACACAACCAGATCGGCGATCTCGTCCGGATTCTTGAGAACAGCGAGCACCGTCAGCGCGAGGAACTGAAAGACGACCTGCGAGACATCAAGGAACTCGTCGGTCCGTCACAGGAACACGTCACGGTCCAACAAAGCCGTGGCCAGCAGCGCCGTCAGGTGCGTAGCCAACGCGATATCTCGAATCACGAGAACGGTTCCGCGGGAGGTGAGGCATGAACCGACGCGTCGCGATACTGGCGGTCTGTCTCATCCTCGTGAGTGCCGTTATGCCAGCCGCTGCGGCGGTGGGTCCATCAGCCGACGCTGGGGCCGCCGACATCGCAACACCGTCCTACGCGTTACAAGAAGCCAACGAGACGGACGGCAATGCACCGACGAGTGCTGAACAGGTCCGCATCAATCCTGTCTCTCTCGATGTGGATTACCAAGCCGTCGAAGTCGCAGAAGATGACTCGACGTTCAACACGACCGGCGAGTTCGTTCTGTTCTCGACAACTGAGCCCGTCGATGCGGTCCGTATCTCACAGTCCAAGGCGACAGCACGAGTGCTCGAAGGGGGCCAGACGGTCCGCGTCGAGTACGCCGATGATGCTGCCCCGCCGGACGAACAGTCGCTCTACACGCTCGAAGTGTTCTTCGAGGACGGCTCGTCGAAAGACGTGACACTGTACGCGTCGGCGACGGAGCAAAGCGTCAATGCGGCATCGCTCGAACGCTGGGAACCGGTCATCTCGACCCTACAGGACTTCGCAGAGGAGAACGGCTACGAGACCGATCCCGAAAGCGTCGAATCCTACATCACGTGGGTCGACGATCGTGCTCAACTCGTCGACGGGTTCCTGACTGAACTCGCGGCACAGACGATTGCCTGGCTCATCGCTGGTGTGATGAATCCGCTGAACGTGATTCTCGCACTCGCACTCGGCGCGCTCGCGATGTGGCGGCGGCGCTCGAAACACGGCGACCTCGTCGACGCACTTTCGAGCATGGCCGGCCGGTACGAGCAAGAACTCGCCAAACTGCGGAACAACCGCCAGCAGGCGAAGCGTACTGCCGACGACGATAACCTCTCTGAGGTGCCAGCGATCGGTAGCTACGCCGACTACTACGAGGATGCATTCGGTGTCAAATCACCGGCCCAACTCGCCCACCTTGTTGCGGCGGGCGAAGCCCGAGCGACCAACGACGGTCTCGAAATGGTTCACAACGGCGTTGACGACCTCGATTCCGAGGACCTACATGGGACGTGGCTCGAACCCGTGCTCCGCCATATCCCCAACGAACGGCAGGTCCTGAATCACCTCTTGCAGACGATCAAATACATGGAAACGGAACATCAACTCGGGTCGGTTTACCGCGAGACGCGCAACGACCTTGAACTGATGCTTGACGATATCGAGCGCAAACAGACGCGGATAACCGGAACGCCGGCGGCGACGGGGGACGACTAGATGGAGCAACTCCTCTACATCGCGACCGGCCTCGTGCTGCTGGGACTCGCTGCCATCGCTGGACTGTTCTGGCGAGAGATACTCGATGTGAGCCGATCGGTTGCGACGACGGCTCGCTACCGGTTCAAACAGGGCGTTGTGGGCTTTCTCATGGGTTCTCACCCGAATACGTCTCGACTCCTCGCGACGGTCGTCATCGGGAGCGGACTCATCGCCGGGGCTGGCGTAATCGGGCTCATGTTCAACCAGGTTGAGACAAGCACGTCGTCGGCCCCGATCGTGACGACAGTGCTCGGGTTCGCAACGAGTCCCTGGGTGTGGGCGCTCGCAATCATCCTGCTCTGCCGGCAGTTGCTCTTTTTCGGCGACCGACTCCTCGCCAGGATTACGGCACGGAGATCCGGCTTCAGCTACAAGACGATTCGCCGACTCGCCGAGGAAGCCAAGCAACCGGACTTGGACCGCTGTGAACGTGTGTTGGTTCAGTCGGGTGACAGCGCCGAGCAAATCGCTGAGTGGGTCCGTACGGCTTTCGATGGCGACGGTCATGGGACGCCGACGTTCACGCCGGCGGATGCAGATGATGATTCCGACGATCAGGGCGCTGGTCCGTCGGCCACTGAACCCACTGACCTTGCCCGCCGAGATCCGAATAGGCCGATCGACGTGGCCCCGAACGCCGAAGACGCCGAGTCGGACCCGGACTTTTGGACGCAACTCCGACTGTTCCGTCTCGAGTTAGCGTCGGCAGTTGACCTGAACGGTGTCCTCTGGCGGTTCCTCGTGCCAGCAGGACTCACGTTCGTCGGCGTGATGCTCTGGCTTCGCATTTGGATTCAACTGTGGTTCTTGCCAGTCGTCGTCGCGATTTCGGTGTTCGTCGGCGGGACCTACTACTGGGCCGTTGACCTCCGTCACCGTCGCCGACTGCGGGCGCTGCGGGCCGACGATGACCCGACGCGCTGGACCGATCTGGCGATCCTCACGAAGACCGTCGACGTACCCGAGACCACGATGTACTACGGCTATCTTGACGGGAACGTGTACGCGAGCGAGGACCAGCATGAACTCGCGGAGACACTCGCTGATCGAGCAATCGACCGGCTTGAGGGCCGCCAACCCGCCCCGGCAATTGAGGAAACCAACGCCTATCTGCTCAAACGATACCTGCCAATGCTCGAAGCGTGGGTCCAAGAACACGAACGCAAGGCGATTATGGACCAACTCATCGATATGGTCGCTGACGCGCCGGAAGGACTCCTTCCGCGGGATATTCTCATCGATGAGGTAATCGAGTACGACCGCCGGTATGCCGCATGGGGTTTGATCTTCATCGGCCGAGGGCGAGACCCCGATCTCGTTCGCGAGGTCTACTGCGATCTTGTCGAGATCCACGCGCTCGCGGAGACGCCCGTGACGGTCTCCGATACTGAAACTGGGGAGGAACGCGAGCTGGTCGCTGTCTCGAAAGGTGATGAGTCGTTCCCGCCGAACGTCGTGCAACTCCGTGGCGAGTTCTCGTCGTTATTCGGTAAGCAAGCCTTCGAAACGCGGTACGATCCCCCAGAGATTGAGACCGACATGTCGCCAGCCCCGTTCGTGCGACCGGAAACGCACGAAAACAGCGGTTAGTAATATGATATTCTTATTCAGAAGGATTCCTGAAATACCCGTTAGATGTAGGGGAATTGTCATCTATAAGGGTAAAATCGGTACCACCGCAGCCAGGACACAAATCCCAATTTAATGGATTGGGATCAGAATCGCTTATCGCCTGTAGAACGAACCCACAGCTCTGGCATTCACTAAAACGCTTCATATGAAATAGCTATGAGATCTATTTTCTTCCCCTTTACACCTTAGTGATTTGGTATCGAGAGAAAACCAGCGCTACATCCGCACCACGTACTTACCGAATTGGTATTTCAATTTCGAATCTGATTCTGGATAGAAAACATATAACCAACACTGAAAAACCGATAACTGACTGATTCATACTTATGAGTTCAGAAACCAGCCTTCACCAGCCGAGTGACAACACCGAAACGAGAGTCGCTGTTCGGAATAAACTCTCCTCTCGAATCGAACAGCAACGGCGCAAAGAGGAGCTAAATACAGAGGCATATGTCCGCGAACTAATTCGTGAGGCCGAGAACGCTATCGTCGGCGAAAACGATACTGGCCGCCAACCAGAGGAGATTCTTGAGGAACTACACCTCTACCTCTGGCATGACCCGGATCGGCCGGTAGCTACCACTGAGGCAGACGTAGAACCGGACATGATCTACCGGTTCAATCAGATTCATCGTCGATTCGAAACAGGGCACGATATCGATGCCGCCACGTGGTTCGAGATTCTGGTCGCCGTCGCGAAGGGCCTCGGGATCGTTGAAGCGTTCTCCGACCTCACGCAGTACGCGCCGGTTAGACTGGAAACACTGGACGAACAGGGCCGCCAGAGTAACGTCGAGACGGCAACGCCGATCGGTCGGCGTCGGATCGGTGCCGACGACGCGGCCGACCTGGAAGACCGCGCCGTCGAAATCACGCACTCGTCGTGTGACCACATTCTCGCGGTCGCACTCCCGCGCTCGGGCAAGGACTCGACGATCACCAGTATCGGGATGAACCTCTGGAAAGAGCACAACTACTCGTATTTCAGCATCCTCGATGACGGGCGGATGGAAACGCCGATGATCTCGGTTCCGAATGACGAGAAAGCGATTCGGGAGAATCTCGATCGGATGGGACAGGAACCAGCGGCGTTCGATGCCGAGGTGCTTGTCCCTGCAATGGACGGGATTCCGGCGAAGCTACCAGCGAACTTCCGCCCATTCACGATCGGGATCGACGACCTCACGCCCCACCTGATTCTACGGCTCGCCGGGATTACCAAATCCGACGCGAATACCGAGCAGCGGATCAAACAGGCGTTAGACAAGACGCTCGAACGAACCGGCGAAGTGACTGAATTGGTATCGCGATTGCAGGTATACGCCGAGGAAATGGACGCGACAATCGAGTGGACCGAAAAGCGCGACAGCAGTGCCAGCGACGGCAACGGCGTACAGACCAAAAGCGTTCAGTACCACATGGAAGCGGAGGACGCGCTGAATAAGGCGGCTCAGCGGCTCGCTCACCTCGCCGGTGAGGGCTTGGTTGCTTCGCCCGAAGCCGAGACGAACATCGACATGCAGTCGGTGATCGCGAATCAGGAACAGGCGACCGTTCTCTGTTGTAATTTCCTCTCGCAGGGCCAAGAGGCGCTAAAATACACGATCATGGACCTCTGGCTGCGGCTAATCTACAAGGCTCGCGACCAGAACAGTCGTCTCCCGCGAGTCTGTCTCGAGATTCGAGAACTCAAGAATATCGCCCCGAGTAAATTGGCCGACGTCCGGTACAAAGATACGATCAAAACACTCCGACAGACGATATTCTTCATCTCGACTCAGGGCGGAAGCCGGCGGATTCTGATGCTTGGGTCGACACAGAAACTGAACGACGTGTACAAGCCCGTCCGATCGAACATGGCGACGAAGATCCTGCTCCGTCTCGGCGAGGAAGAGATCGAGACGCTGGACCGGTCGTACAATTTCAGTAACGAGCAGATGGACCAGCTCTCAGAGTTCAACATCGGCCAGGGAATGATCCTTGCCGGTGGCGACGCGTTCTGGCCGCTCGAGTTCCGCGGTGCGCCGTGTGGTCTCGGTCTCGGCGATCGTCACTGGCTCGATCGCTATGGCATCGCGTGGGGTGCCCGCGTCCGTGAAACCGAGTACGACGGTTGGCGCTCGAAACACGGCAACTGCGAGTACTGGGTGAATCTCGCCGAACATACAGTCGTCACTGACGAGTCGGTTCCTGAAGTTGGGACGTGGCACTTGCTTCCCGTGGATTTCGATGACGATCTGGCTCCCGCTGACGTGGACCAGGATGCGATTGATGCAGCCCTACAGCGCCGTCGTGACTATCCCGTTCCGGCAGACCTCTCGTTGCAATCGACCGGGTTCGGCGACCGACAGCGTGAACTCTCCCTTCAACAGCAAGACCGCGACACGACGCTGTCAGAAGTCGTCGAACGACACAATATCCCCGAGTCAATTGCACCGTGGCTTTCGAAAGAGACCCCGACGCGCAAGCAGTTAGTCGCGACCTGCCGGGCCGTCGACGAGCATGATGACCTCAAACGGCAGGAAGATATTGCCGAGAATATCGGTTGGACACGTAGTACGCTCTCTAGGCACCTTGGAAAAAGCGACAGTCTCGAGAAGTGTATCACGCAAAACGGGAAATACTACGAACTCACGCCGATCGGCAAGCGAGCGGCTGAGATCAGGTGGGATGTTGTGATGGAGGAACTGAAGTAGAGGGTTTCGAGTATGGGACAACACGACGACCCGATGGAGGCGTTCACGGAGTTCTTCGTCGGTCCATACCGTTCTGAGGTGCAGAGACTCAACGAGGTATATCCTGATGAGCAATCGCTTCGAATTGACTGGGACGTTCTTGAATCGTGGGACGGATCGGTCGCCGACGAGGTCCTCCGGAAGCCTGCTCGCATGCGGCAATTTGCAACGAACGCACTGAACCGTCTCGACGACGCCTCACTACTCGGCGTCAATGTCCGCGTCTACAATCTTCCCGATCGACAAACCGTTCGCGTCGGGAAGTACCGAACGCGGCAACTCGGCCAGCTACTCTCCGTTCGCGGAAAGGTTGTCGATATGGAGGGTGTGAAACCGTATGCGGAGGAAGCGGCGTTTGAATGCCCGCTCTGTGGAACCCTCTCGAGAATGCCACAGAGCTACGGCGACCTCATGAAACCGAACGAATGCATGGGTTGTGAGCACTCAAAGCCCGGGTTCATATTCAAACGAGAACAGTCTGAACTCGTCGATCTCCAAAAGATCGTCATTATCCCACCGGATAGCAATCTCGACGAACCGCCGGCGACGATCGCGTTTCTAAAAAACGATCTCGTCGACATGGTCGGCCCCGGTGACTTCGTGACCATCAACGGGATCTACGAGACGTTTGCTGGCCAAAGTGAGTCAACGCTCTCAACGTATATTGAAGTACTCGACCTCGATATCGAAGAACGGATCGAGATCGACACCTACGGCGCAAGTGAGATTCAAGAGTTCATCATGGAAACGCTCACTGATCGAATCGAAGTGACTGACAACTGGGCCGTTCCACGAGCCGAAGTTGTTGACGCGGTCGTCGATGCACATGGTGTTCGTCGCGAAGAGATTGATGACCAGATCAACGCGTTGATTGACGAGAATAAGATTGGAAATGAAGGGACAAAACTATTCGATATTTGAGTTCTTCCTACCTGGCATATGTGTTCCAATGTTCGTGGTAATCGGTTGGTCGATGAACACGGAAAATACGGCCTCTGGCCGACTATGTTCCTGTTTATACCGTTTAAGAAGTTATTGTGCACGTGTGCACCGCGTTCGCGACAGGTACGCCATACACACTAGAGTCCATCTGAACTAGAACAATGGTTTTGTCGAACAGACACCACGGCGTCCAGGGGGCAGCGGTTGTTAGAAGGACACCGGACGAATAGAGCTGAGGATTTAAACTCGAGTTCAGTTATGCCATCAAATCACGATCGCGAGCCGCAGCACCAGTCACCGCGCGAGCAGATCGATGCACTCGCCGAGCAGTATGGCGTCGACGTTGACGACCTCCTTATCCAGAGCCGTCGACGTGACCCGATGTACAAGGGGACAGACGCCGATCACGCGAAAGCCGAGTGGTTCGCCCAACTCTGGCAGCAAGCTGTCAAGCAGCGCGAGAGCGACCGTATCCACGTTCGCGGTGTCCACTACACTGTCTACATGTCCGATATGGACGTGGAACCACCGACTGACTGCTCGTGGGACACCTACGACAACACTCAGCGGTGTTACGGGTATCTGGAGGAATGTGCCGTCCTCGCCCGCATTCTCGGCTATATTCCGCTGGACGGGATTATCGACAAACGTGCGGATACGAGAACCGTCACCGAGTACCACATTCTTCGCATGCTTATAAACCTACAAATGAAACTAGGAAATTCACGAGCTGGTGACTCCAAATCCGGTGCGAAAATCGGACGAGA